>JAFLDO010000071.1 GCA_017302455.1 Accumulibacter sp. | reverse complement strand
ATATCGCCCACGATCCGATCCATCGCAAGTACCACCACCAGAAGCTGACTTTTGGCCTGATGTACGCCTTCAACGAGAACTTCGTCCTGCCGATCTCGCACGACGAAGTCGTCCACCTGAAGAAGGCAATGCTCGACAAGATGCCCGGCGACCTCTGGCAGAAGTTCGCCAACCTGCGCCTCTACTATGGGTTCATGTGGACGCATCCGGGCAAGAAGCTGCTCTTCATGGGCCAGGACTTCGGGCAATGGCGCGAGTGGAGCGAGGATCGCAGCCTCGACTGGCACCTCATCGAGCCAGGCGGCGCGCCGCACGGCGCTGAACCGCATCGGCGGCTACAAAACTGGGTCGCCGACCTGAACCGGTTCTATGTCGGCGAACCGGCGCTCCACGAACAGGATTGCGAGCGACCGGGCTTCGAGTGGATCGACGCCAGCGACTGGGAGCACAGCGTCATCTCCTACATTCGGCGTGCCAGGAATTGGCAGGACTGCCTGCTCGTCGTCGCCAACTTCACGCCGCTGGTGCGGCGAGGCTATCGCCTCGGCGTCCCCATGCTGACGACTTACCGCGAAGTCCTGAACAGCGACGCCGCGCCGTACGACGGCAGCGACGTGCGTAACGACGGCCCGTTGACAGCCGCCGACATCCGCTGGCAGTCGCAGCCGTATTCGATCGAGATGACCTTGCCACCGCTGGCGGTGGTGGTGCTCAGGCCTGACCGCTAGGCGCCGGCAGTGCCCGTGCCCAGGTGCTGCGAGACAACTGCCCCACGGGTCACGCCCTGCGAACCCGGAGGGTGCACCTTGGTGCCTACCTTGCCAACAGCCGACGACTGGCCAGATCGACGACCTGGAGTACCAAGACTTGTGCCATGAGCGACTCGACGACCGGTGTCGGCGGCAGGCGCCGGCCAATCTGCGTCAGTGCGCCGACGGCGCTGGCGGTCGCCAGGCGCGCACTGTCGGCCAATGTCCAGCCGCGCAAACTGCCGGCGACGAAGCCCGCGACCATGGCGTCGCCGGCGCCGACCGTGCTCCTGACCTCGACCTCGGGCGGGATGGCTTGCAGGCATTCATCGCCGGTGACGAACAGCGCACCCGCCTGACCCATCGACACCACCACGCAGCCCACTCCGGCAGCCAGTAACTGGCGCGCCGCGCTGATCACCGCCGCCTCGTCAAGAAGCGACGTACCCACCAGTTCCTCCAGCTCGGCAAGGTTCGGCTTGATCGCCCAAGGCCCGGCGGCGATGCCGTGGCGAAGCGGGTCGCCACTGCTGTCGAGCAACACGCGCTTGCCCGCCGCCTTGAGGCCACGGATCAGGTCGGCATAGAAAGCGACAGGAACGCCGGCGGGGACGCTGCCGGAGAGCACGAAGCAGTCGTGATCGGCGAGCAGTGCGTCAATCATCCGCGCCAGTTCCGCGAGGCACCCTGGGGTAGCGACCGGGCCGGGGAAGTTGATCTCGGTGACCCCCGGCGCCGTCTCGTCGATGATCTTGACATTGACCCGGGTCTTCCCGGGGACGCGCACGAAGGCGTCGGTGATCGCCTTGTCAGAGAGGAGTTGCTCGAAGGCCCCGGCGTTGTCACGGCCGAGCAGACCGGCAGCGGCGACGCGAAAATGCAGGTCGGCAAGGAAGGACGCGACGTTCACGCCCTTGCCGCCGGGGTCGCAGTGCTCCGCAACAACGCGGTTGAGGCGCCCGGCGGCGAAACCGGGAATCGCCACACTCTGGTCGATGGCCGGGTTGAGGGTGACGGTGGCGATACCCACGGACCGGCTCATGCGCCCTGCCTCCAAACGCCTCGCCTGCCCGCGCAAGGGTCCGCCGGCCCGCGGGCCTCACTTGGCCGGACGCTCATCGCCACCCCGTCTGCGTGTTGCCGATGTGCCTTCAGGCCTTGGGCAATTGCTGGTAGGCGGCAAGCGCGCGGGCGATCTGCGGCGTTGGCTTGGCCGGGTCGCCTCGCCCGAACTCGCTGCGCAGCGACGACAGGTTGTCGGCGAGGTAGTCGATGGCGCCGTCAAGATTGTTCAGTTGACGAGGAATGAAGTTGTCGCTGGCGTTGAGCAAGCTGGCCGACTTGGCGAAGCTGGCGCTGAATTCGCCGATGGTGTCGAGCACGCCCTGCCGGTTTCTCTGGAAGGCGGCGTCGAAGGTCGCCGGGTCGAAATGGGCGAGATTGCTCGTCTGGTCAATGGTGAAGCCCAGGTCGCGCAGCCCGTGCAGACCACGCATGGCGCCGTTGAAGGGGTTCTCGACACTCTTTTCGAGCTCGTAGAGCGATACTTCGGCGGCCTGCGTCCCATCCAGCACGCCGCCCTGCTCGACGCTCCCGGCGAAGCGGCCGATCCATTCGTTGTACCGGCTGGCGAAGGCCTGCAGCTTGGCCCTGAGCGTGGCGCCGTCGCTGCCGGCGTCGCTGGCAGCGTCAATTTCGCCGAGTGTCTTGCCGGCTTGCTGCATTGTCGCCACCGCCGCCTGCATCGCGCTGAGCTCGGCGAACTGCGCCCGATACGTGACGTCACGCTGGTTGATCCTGCTCATCATGCGGTAGCCGGATTCCGGATCGGCCAGGCTGAGGTTGCGCCCGAGCGACGACAGCCCGGCAACGCCTCCGCCGGTGCCCAGCCGCGCGAGCAGCGGACTCGCCGCGCCCCCGGGTGTGCCGGCGAACGGCAGGCCACCAGCCCCGGATTGGCCGAACAGTGCCGTCGTCGCATCCTCGGGCGAGCCGCGCAAGCGTTCCGCGAGCAGCGCCTGAAAACTGTCGGCCTCGGCCGGCACGGCGGCCTTCCAGGTGGCTGATGCCAGGCCGAACAGGTTGCCGGCAAGGGAAAGAACCGAGAATGGGGACATGGCGTGCCTCCGGCACAGGGTTGTCTGGCGGTCGCCGCACGGTCGGCGGCTCCCGAGAACTGGAAGCAACATCCGGGCCATACCCTGGCGGGCGCCGGCAGCAGCGACTGGGGCGAAACCGCGTAGGCGCTTGCCGCTTTGCGCGTCCCCCGGGCGGCAATAATTGCCGGCCGGCTGCGTTGTCGTCGAAACTGACCGCCGAACCGAAGCCCCTTGCGGCGGAACACGTGGCACCGCCTTTTCGGCCTATCATCTACTCCATGCTCGTTTCGTTGTGCAATCGCCAAAGGAGGCATGGGATGCAGATCGTCAGGTGGATCGGTATTGGCGTCGTGACGATCGCCGTGCTGGCCTTGCTCGCCGGGCAGGTCGGTCTGCTCCGCGGCTCGCCCCCGGGCGACCTTGGAGTGCGCGCAGGCAAGCTCAAACCACCGTCGGAAACTCCCAACAGTGTGAGCAGCCAGGCACTGCTGTGGGCTGGCCATGCGCAGCGCGAGCAGGCCCATATCGCGCCGCTGGCCGTGCGGGGCGATGCGTCCACGACGATGGCCAGGCTGCAGGCCCTGCTGCAGGCGCAGCCGGGCGTCAGCATTGTCGACAGCCGTTCCGACTATCTCTACGTGCGCTGTGAAACGCGATTCATGAAGTTCGTCGACGACGTCGAGTTCTGGTTCGATGCGAGCAGTGGCGTGATCCAGGTGCGCTCGGCATCGCGCCTCGGGCGCAAGGATTTTGGCGTCAATCGCCGGCGCATCGAGGACTTGCGCGAAAAGCTCGCGACTTCCTGAGCGACCGGCCTGTCGACGGACACGCGGCCGTGTTCGCTCAGCCGCTGTTGTCCTCGGCAGCAAGCTGGTACTTGACCGCGCAGGCGCGAATCGTCGATCATCGCATGACCTTCTCGCGAATAAGGAAAAGGGTGAAGAGCGTCTTCCCGCTGATGGCTGCCGCGGCACTCGCCGGCTGCGCTGCAAGCCCTCCCCTGGCCGGCGACAGTCTGTCCGACCCCGGCCGCCTGCCGGCGGCGCATGTGGCCGTCAAGGTCCCCGGACTGGGTCCGTGCCATGATGCTGCCGACCGCACGCTCTACCTGTCCCCGGACCAGCCCGTGAATGTCCTGGTACATGGCTGCAGGGGTTCCGCCGGCCGCTTCCGCTCGCTGGCCGAGGTCCTTGCCTTCCATGGCCAGCAGACCGTCTGTTTCGGTTACGACGACCGCGACAGCCTGATGCTCAGTTCCGGCCAGTTGGCACGTACCGTCGACCAGCTTGCCGGGCACCTGGAGACGCCGCAGATCACGGTCATCGGTCACAGCATGGGGGGGCTGATCGCCCGCAAGGCGCTGGTCGCCGACCGACCGGACCCGGTGCGCAAGCCCGACCTCGACCTGCGGCTGGTGACCGTGTCGGCGCCTTTCGCCGGCATCGCCTCGGCCCGGATGTGCGCCGTCACCGCACTACGCCTGGCAACACTGGGACTCAACGACCTGGCGTGCTGGCTGATCAGTGGCGACAACTGGTACGAAATCACGCACGCGTCGGCGTTCATCCGCCAACCCGGGCAGCTTGCGCCGCAGGTGCGCAGCCATCTGAAGGTGGTCACCGACGAACGCAACACGTGTCGCCGTCGCGATGCGGCAGGCCAGTGCCTCAAGGACGACTACATCTTCAGCCTTGCCGAACAGCGTTATCCGCCGGTCACCGAGGCACCCGACACGACCGATGTCGAGGTAGCAGCCGGCCACGTGGAAATCGTCGGCGAATCGGGTGTCACACCGGACAAGTTGATCACCGTCCTGCAACAGCAGGGGATCGTGCTGCCGACGCCGCCCGACCGCCGGTCTGCCTTCGACAAGTTGCTGGCGCGCCTGTACGCGCCGTGAAGTGGGCGCCGCTGGCGTGCGGGGGAGACCGCTGCTCGCGGCGCCGCGCGGCCAATGGGCGCTACCTCAGACCGCCCCCGGCCAGACATCGGCGGACGTGGCTGGGTGCCCGCTACAACATGTTCTCGAGGAACGCGCGCGTACGCGGGTGTTCGGGGGCGGCAAACAATTCCTTTGCCGAACGCGCCTCGAGGATCTCGCCCCCATCCATGAAGACGACGCGGCTCGCCACTTCGCGGGCAAAGGCCATTTCGTGCGTCACCACCAGCATCGTCATGTGCTCTTCGGCCAGTTCGCGGATGGTGCGCAGCACTTCGCCGGTGAGTTCCGGGTCGAGCGCCGAGGTTGGCTCGTCGAACAGCATGATGTCCGGCTCCATGGCCAGTGCCCGCGCGATGGCGACGCGCTGCTTCTGGCCGCCGGAGAGCCGCGAGGGATAACTCGCCTGCTTGTCGAGCAGGCCCACCTTGCGCAGCAGCGTCTCGGCTTTCGGGAGGATCTCGTCACGCCGCAAGCCCTTGACGGTGATCGGCGCCTCGATGATGTTCTGCAGTACCGTCAGATGCGGAAACAGGTTGAAGTGCTGAAAGACCATTCCCATTTTGCGGCAGATGCGCCGGATATCGGCGTCGGGCGAATAGCGGCAAACGCCATCGGCACCGGTGGCGACCAGCGTTTCGCCCTCGATGTCGATGCTGCCGCGGTTGATCGTCTCGAGATGGTTGAGGCAACGCAGGAAGGTGCTCTTGCCCGATCCCGACGGGCCGATGACGGCAACCACCTCGCCCTTGCCAACCGCCAGCGAAACGCCCTTGAGCACTTCGACGGCGGCGAAGCGCTTGTGCACATCGCGCGCATGGATCATCGGGCTAGCCATCGTAGACGGCATACTTCCTCTCCAGATGCTGGAAGCCCAGCGTCAGGACCAGCGTCATCACCAGGTAGAAAGCCGCGGCGACAACAAAGGGCGTCGTCGTGAAGTCACGCTGGACGATTCCGCGCGCGGCGCGCAGCAGGTCGTTCATCGCCAGCACGTAGATCAGTGACGTGTCCTTGACCAGGGTGATCGTCTCGTTGCTCATCGGCGGCAGGATGCGCTTGAGCACTTGCGGCAGGACGATGCGCCGCATCGTTTGCGGATAGCTGAGCCCGAGGACACGCGCACCTTCGTACTGGCCCCGATCAATCGACTGGATGCCGGCGCGAAAGATCTCGGCAAAGTACGCCGCGTAGTTGAGCACGAAGGCGACGATGGCCGCCGGAAAGTCCGGCAGGCGGACGCCGATCACCGGCACGAAGGGCAACGCAAAATAGATGAACAGCATCTGCAGCATCAGCGGCGTGCCACGCATCAGCCAGATGTAGCCATTGACCAGGCCGCTCAGCACGACGAAGCGCGAAATCCTGACGAGGGCCAGGACCAGACCGAGCGGTACGGCGAGGACGAAGCTGATGAGAAAAACCTGCAGCGTGACCCCCGTACCCTCGATCAGGGGGGCCATGATCTCGATCACATAGTCCATGCACCGTTACTTCTTGATGATGTCCTTGCCGAACCACTTAGTCGAAATGGCGGCGGCCGAACCATCCTTCTTCATCTCGTCGAGCGTTTTCTGCAGTTTCGCCATCAGTTCGGTGTCGTCCTTGCGGGTGCCGACGCCGTAGTCCTCGGTGCCGAAGTTCTCGTCGAGAACACGGTACTCACCGGGCTTCTTGGTCGTGTAGTAGCGGCCGACGACCTCGTCGACGACCAGCGCATCGAGTCGACCAGCTCCCAGATCCATCAGTGCGGTGACGTTGTCGCCGAACTTCTTGAGTTCCTTGAGTGACTTGGCCGTGGCCGCGTCCTTCTCGACAGCCTCGATGGCGCTGCTGCCGTCCTGCACGCCGACCACCTTGCCGGCGAGGTCGGCCTTGGTCTTGACCGGCGACTTGTCGGTGACGACGATGATCTGGCGGTTTTCCAGATAGGGCGTGGTGAACAGGATCTTCTCCTTGCGCGCCTCGGTGATCGTCAGACCGTTCCACAGCACGTCGACGCGCTTGCTGTTCAGCTCGGCTTCCTTGGCATTCCAGTCGATCGGCTTGAACTTCACTTCAGCGCCGAGCCGCTTGCCGGCCTCGCCGGCCAGATCGATGTCGAAGCCGACGAGCGTGTTCTTTTCGTCGCGGAAGCCCATCGGCGGAAAGTTGTCGTCCAGACCGACGACAATGGCGGCAACCGGCGCCGGCACTGTCGCCGCTTTGCCTTCAGCAGGATTCTCCTTCTTGCCGCAGGCTGCGAGCAGCGCAGCGGACAACAGGACGATCGACAGAACTGCAGTTTTCTTCTTCATTTTTGTTTCCTGTGACGAGAACGATATCAGCATGGCAGGCCACCGCCGCAGATACATCACCAACGTGCGGCGGCGCCATGCCGGGGTCAGGTACGGCAAGGGCGACAGTATACCCAAGTCTGCGCACCCTCCCCGGCTGAATCGCCGGCGCCGCGCGTCGCCTCGACATCCGCGAACATTCGCGCGAACGCTTGGGCCTGGCACGCGCTTCACGTATACTTCGCTTGGTTCAGGTGCCATGCCGCACAACCGTGCGGCAGGTGAAACGGGAAGCCGGTGACCGTACGATTCCACGAATCGTGCCAGTCCGGCGCAGCCCCCGCTGCTGTATGCCCGACGAGTTTGCCTCATGCCACTGCGTGATTGACGCGGGAAGGTCGGCAAAGGAGAAGGAAGGCGAGCCAGAAGACCGGCCTGAACCACAGGCAGTGCCAATCCCCGGGGTGACGGGAACGGTTCCGTTGATCAGCCGCAGCGGTTGCTTTGCAGGCGGTCCGTCTTCCGATCCTCGCCTCACGATGGTGCTTCCTGCCTTTCGCGCAGAGGAGGATGGTCATGCACATCATGGAAGGCTTCTTGCCCATCGAACATGCCGTCGGCTGGACGCTGGCGTCGGCACCCTTCGTCATCTACGGCCTGCGCGCCGTCAGGCAAAGGGTCCACGAGCAGCCCGAGCAACGCATGCTGCTCGGTGTGGCGGCGGCTTTCGCCTTCGTTCTATCGGCACTCAAACTACCCTCGGTGACCGGCAGTTGCTCGCACCCGACCGGCACCGGGCTCGGCGCGATCCTCTTCGGCCCGGTCATCATGGCGCCCATCGGTGCCGTCGTGCTCCTCTTCCAGGCACTGCTCCTCGCCCATGGCGGACTCACCACTCTCGGCGCCAACCTGTTCTCGATGGCGATCGTCGGCCCGTTTGCCGCCGCTGCCGTCTTCCGCCTGGCGCGTGGCCTGAAGTGCTCGTTTGCCGTCAGCGTCTTCCTCGCCGCCAGTCTGGCCGACCTGCTGACCTACGTGACCACCTCGCTGCAACTGGCCTGGGCTTTCCCTGACCCGGTCGGCGGCTTCGCCGCCTCCTTCGTCAAGTTCGCGGGCATTTTCGCGATCACCCAGATCCCGCTGGCCATCAGCGAGGGTCTGTTGACGGTCGTCATCTTCAATGCCCTGGCGCGTTTCAACCCGCGCGAACTGCAGGACATGAAGGTCATCGGCAGCAGCGAGGTGCGCGCGTGAAACGCCATCAGAACCTCTTGCTCCTAGTCGCCGTCGTGCTGCTCACCGCCCTGCCGCTGTGTCAGGTGCAAAGGCCCGAGGCGGGCGCGGACGGCAAGCCGATCGAGATCTTCACCGGCGCCGACGACAAGGCCATGGCGCTGATCGGCCAGATCGCCCCCAGCTACCAGCCGTGGTTCGAGCCGCTGATGGAACCCGCCAGCGGTGAAGTGGCGTCGCTCCTGTTCGCCTTGCAGGCCGCCCTCGGAGCCGGCTTCATCGGCTATTATCTCGGCGTTTCGGTGACCCGCGAGAAGATGCGGCGCGAAGCCGGAAAGCGCCAGGAGGCGGACGCCGGCGACAGAGCGTGCTGATCGAACAATGCGCCTACGCCAACCGCTGGCGCAAGGCGGCTCCGGCGGCCAAGGGCCTGTTCTCGCTGTGCGGCTTCGTCGCCGCGTTTGCCGCGGCCAGGCCGGAAACAGCCCTCCTCGTCGCCGCCCTGGTTGCGCTCTCGACCATCGCCGGCGCCGGCGTCTCCCCCGGCCACTACCTGCGGGTGGCCCTGCCGGCGCTGGCCTTTCTCGCTCTCGGCTGTATCTCGCTGGCCTTTTCGCTCGACCTGAACGCCGCGACCGGGGCCATCGGCCTCCAGTTCGCGCCGGACGGTCTCGGCAAACTGGCGGCGGTCGGCGCACGTTCGCTCGCGGCGCTGGCCGCCCTGCTCTTCCTGGCCCTGACGACACCGCTGATCGACCTGGTCGCCCTCCTCCGCCGCCTGAAAGCACCGGAAACCCTGCTCGAGATCATGGTGCTCTGCTACCGCATGCTGTTCGTTTTCTCGGAGGCGGTTCATGACACCCTGACGGCACAGTCGGCGCGCCTCGGCTATGCGACGCCACGTCTCGCCATGCGCTCGCTCGGCGGACTGGCGGCGAATCTCACGCTGCAGGTCTGGGAGCGCGCGCACGCCCTGCATGTCGCCGCACAGGCACGCAACAACGATGGGCCGCTGCGTTTCATGGAGCCGCATTTCGAGCAAACGGCGCGCGCCGTCGGCATTGCAGCCACGGCCGGCAGCGGCCTGATTGCTTTGGCGCTTGGACTTCGATGACGTTGGCGATCGCTGGCCGGACGACGGAAGCGCTGCTCGCCCTCGAGCAGGTCGGTTTCTCTTACCCCGATGGCAGCGTCGGGCTCGCCGACTGTTCGCTGTCGATCATGCGCGGCAGCCGCAATGCTTTGATCGGCGCCAACGGTTCGGGCAAGACCACCGTCTTCCAACACACCAACGGGCTGCTGCGACCACAGGCCGGCGCGGTCCGCTACGCCGGGCAGGCCATCGATTACAGCCGCGGCGGATTGCGTCGCTTGCGCAGCAAGGTCGGCATGGTCTTCCAGAACCCCGACCGCCAGTTGTTTTCCGCCAGCGTTCTGGAGGACGTTTCCTTCGGTCCCTGCAACCTTGGCCTGGACAGCACGACGGTACGCGACCGGGTGGCAGCGGCGCTGCACGCCGTTGGCATGTCAGCCTTTGCCGACAAGGCTGTACACCACCTGAGCTTTGGCCAGAAGAAGCGCGTCTGCATAGCCGGCGTACTGGCCATGGAACCCGAACTGCTGGTGCTCGACGAACCGATGGCCGGCCTCGACTACCGCATGCAGGAAGAGCTGCTGGCGGTGCTCGATGGACTGCACGCGCGCGGCATCACGCTTCTGTTGGCCACGCACGACATCGACTTCGCGTACCGCTGGGCCGACCAGATCCACCTGATGCGCGCCGGCAGTTGCACGGCCTCTCTCGACGCCGTGCATCTCGCGGAGTACGCCGGCGAGTTGTCGGCGCAGGGTCTGCCGTTGCCGGCGGTCATTCCCCTGCAGCATGGGCTGACGGCGCGCGGCCTGCTGTCGAGGGAGCAGCGACCGCGCAGTTGTGCCGAACTGCTGGCGGTGCTGGAAGGCGGCCAGTCAGCGGCGGGAGCCCGACCATAGAAAAAGGCGGCACCCGAAGGTGCCGCCTCCTCCACTCCTCCCCTTTTACTTCAGAATGCGCAAGACCGGTCAGGCCGTCTGGCTGCGCCGACGGGTGAGACCGATACCGGCGAGGCCAAGGCCCAGCAGCGCCGGCGAAACAGGGAACCTCACTTCGCGGCGACTTCCGCCCGAAATATCCATGCAGGGCGAACTGGGGTAGATGACACTCCTAGACGAGGTCGGCCACCGACTTCCACGACACAGCACTTTTCATGCCATAAGAAACTTGTTGTTATTTAGCAGTGTCTTGGCCGCTTCCCAAAGAGCTGAGGCAAGTCGGGGTGTCAAATATCCCGACAGGTCTGGGCGCTGGCGCGCACTCCCGTGTCAATGAGCGCCGCCCGCGAGCTTGCGCGAGTGGCCCGCGCCGACAGCGTCACGCCCCAGCGCGGCGAGCCAGCCAGTCGCTGACCGCCAGACCGGTGCCGAAATCCCAGGCTTTGAGCTTTTCCGGCGCGATCAGCCGAAACTCGGCGAGTTCCTCGTTGAGGCGGATCTCGCCGCAAGCAAGGACATGATAGGCAATGATCACCTCATGCTTGCGGGCGAACGGATAGACACCGATCAGCGTCACGGCGACGGCATCGAGGCCGAGTTCCTCCCGGACCTCGCGCGCGACGCCAGCCGCCGGATCCTCGTCACGCTCCAGAAAGCCGGTGATCAGGCCGAAAGCCCCCGCCGCCCAGGCGTAGTTGCGCGCCAGGACGATCCGTCCATCGTATTCGACGAGCGCGGCCAGTACGGGCGCCGGATTGTCCCAGTGGACAAAACCGCAAGCGGCGCCGCAACGCAAGCGCTGTCTGCCGGCCAGTTCGCTTTCGACGAGCGCTGAGCCGCAGCGCGGACAGAACTGCCAGTGACTGGTCACGACTCGCGCGCCAGCTCGCGAACGTCGCCAACGAGGCGATCGACGGTCTCCGGCGCCGTGTCCCAGCCGCACATGAAACGTGCTCCGCCGGCACCGATGAAGTTGTAGAACAACCAGCCACGCTCGCGCAGCCCTTCCTCGATCCGACCCGGTAGACGCACGAAGACACCGTTGGCATCGACCGGGAAAAGCGCCGGCAGGCCGGCGACTTCCGCCACTCCCGCGGCCAGGCGCCGCGCCATGGCGTTGGCGTGCGCCGCGTGCCGCAACCAGGTGCCGTTTTCGAGAATCCCCAGCCACGGTGCCGACAGGAAGCGCATCTTCGAGGCCAGTTGGCCCGCCTGTTTGCAGCGATAGGAAAAGTCCTCGGCCAGCCGACGGTCGAAGAAGACGACCGCCTCGCCGACCGGCAAGCCCATCTTGGTGCCGCCGAAGCACAGCACATCGACACCTGCCCGCCAGGTCATTTCGGCCGGGCTCAGGCCGAGTCCGGCGACCGCATTGGCGAAGCGGGCGCCATCCATGTGAACGCGCAGGCCCCGTTCGTGCGCCGCGTCGGCAAGGGCTCGCAATTCGTCCGGGCGGTACACCGTACCCACTTCCGTCGCTTGCGTCAGCGTCACCACCTTCGGCTTTGGATGGTGGATGTCGCTGCGCCGGCTAACGGCTTCGACGATCGCCGCCGGCGTCAGCTTGCCTTGCTCGCCACCCACGGCCAGCAGCTTGGCGCCATTCGAGAAGAACTCCGGGGCGCCGCATTCGTCGGTCTCCACGTGCGCCAGATGGTGACAGATGACGCTGTGGTACGACTGGCAGAGCGCGGCGAGCGCGAGCGAATTGGCGGCCGTGCCGTTGAAGACGAAATAGACGTCGCAGTCGGTCTCGAAGAGCTCGCGCAGGCGATCAGCCGCCTGCAGCGTCCATTCGTCGTCGCCATACGAGCGGACGTGTCCATCATTGGCGGCGAGCAGGGCCGCCAGCGCTTCCGGGCAGATGCCGGCGTAGTTGTCACTCGCGAAATGCTGCATCGAAGGGTTCCGTGGGGAGGATGAGCGCAGGCTGAGCCGACCTTGCCGCGGCAACCGGCTGGATAACGCCCTGCGCGCTGACCCGGGCGGTGACGAGATCGCGTCGGTCTTCTTCGCCTTGCGGATCGATCAAAGCCGCTGCTCGACCCAGGCGCGCACCGAGGCGAGTGCTGCCGGCAGGTTCGCGGCATCGCTGCCGCCGGCCTGGGCCATGTCCGGGCGGCCGCCACCTTTGCCGCCGACCTGCCGGGCAACCATGTTGACCAGTTCGCCGGCCTTGACCTTGCCAGTCAGGTCGCCCGTAACGCCGGCGATCAGCGTCACCTTGCCGTCGGCCGTCGAGGCCAGCACGACAGCAGCGCTCTTCAGCTTGTCGCGCAGCTTGTCGATCGTCGAGCGCAGCGCGTTGACGTCGGCACCGTCCATGACCGCGGCGAGGACGCGCGCGCCCTTGACCTCGACCGCTTGCGCGAGCAGATCGTCGCCTTGCGCCGAGGCCAGCCTGGCCTTGAGGCGAGCGAGTTCCTTCTCCAGCGAGCGGACGTTGTCGAGCACCTGCGCGAGCTTCGCCGGGACCTCGGAAACTGGCGCCTTGACAGCCGCCGCGGCCTCGGCGAGCAGCGCCTGCTGCTGCTGGACGAGGGCCAGAGCATTGTCGCCGGTCACCGCCTCGACGCGCCGGACACCAGCGGCGACGCCGGTTTCGGCAAGGATCTTGAACAGGCCGATATCGCCGCTGCGCCTGACGTGTACGCCACCACACAACTCCTTGGACGAGCCGATCGTCAGCACGCGCACCTCGTCGCCATACTTCTCGCCGAACAGCATCATCGCGCCCGACCGCTGTGCTTCCTCGATCGGCATGATGCGGGCGTCGGTAGCGGCGTTGGCGAGAATCTCGTTATTGACGATCACCTCGACGTGGCGAATCTCGTCAGCGCTCAGCGGCGCGTTGTGCGCGAAGTCGAAGCGCGTCTTTTCCGGATCGACCAAGGAGCCTTTCTGCTGGACATGCCCGCCGAGCACCTCGCGCAGGGCCTTGTGCATCAGATGCGTCGCCGAGTGGTTGCGCACGGTGCGTGCGCGGGCGAGTACGTCGACTTTCGCGGCGACGCCGTCGTCGACACGCAGCACGCCGGTTCTGACGACGCCATGGTGGCCGAACACCGCGGCCTGAATCTTCTGCGTATCCTCGACCGCGAAAATACCGCCTGCCGTCTGCAGCACGCCGCGATCGCCGACCTGGCCGCCGGACTCGGCGTAGAACGGCGTCTCGTCGAGAACGACGACTCCGATGTCGCCTTCGCTGAGTTCATCGACCGGGCTGCCGTCACGGTAGAGCGCCAGCACCTTGCCGGTGACATCGAGCCTCTCGTAACCGTGGAAGGTCGTCGGCGGACCGCTGTAGTCGAGCGCAGTCGCCATCCGGAACTTGCCGGCAGCACGCGCCTGCTCCTTCTGCTGGGCCATGGCCGCGTCGAAAGCGGCGACGTCGACGCTCACCCCGCGCTCGCGGCAGACATCCGCCGTCAGGTCGAGCGGGAAGCCGAAGGTGTCGTGCAGCTTGAACGCCGTGGTGCCGTTGAAGACGCCCTGACCCGGCAGGCTCGCGAGTTCGCCCTCGAGGATGCTCATGCCATGCTCGATGGTTTCGAAGAAGCGCACCTCTTCCTGGCGCAGGACGTCGGTAACACGCGCCTGCTGGCTGACCAGCTCGGGATACGCCGAACCCATTTCGGCGACGAGATCGGGCACCAGCCGGTGGAAGAAAGCCGCCCGCGCACCGAGCTTGTAGCCATGCCGGATGGCGCGTCGGATGATGCGCCGCAGGACGTAGCCACGGCCCTCGTTGCCCGGTATCACGCCGTCGGCAATCAGGAACGCACAGGCGCGGATGTGATCGGCAAGCACACGCAGCGACGGGCTGTCGAGTTCGGCCGACGCGGTCTCGCGCGCCGCCGCGGCGATCAGCCGGACGAACAGGTCGATCTCGTAGTTGCTATGCACGTGCTGGAGGACCGCCGCCGTGCGCTCGAGCCCCATGCCGGTATCCACCGACGGCTTCGGCAGCGGGTGCATCACACCGGCTTCGTCGCGGTTGAACTGCATGAAGACGTTGTTCCAGATCTCGATGTAGCGGTCGCCTTCCTCGTCGGGCGACCCCGGCGGCCCACCGGGGATGCCCTCGCCGTGATCGTAGAAGATCTCCGTGCACGGACCACAGGGACCGGTATCGCCCATCATCCAGAAGTTGTCGGAAGCGTAGCGGGCGCCCTTGTTGTCGCCGATGCGCTCGACCCGCTCGGCTGGAACGCCGATCTCCCGCGTCCAGATGTCGTAGGCTTCGTCATCCTCGGCGTACACGGTGACCCAGAGGCGATCAGGCGGTAGCCCGTAGACGTCGACGAGCAATTCCCAGGCGTAGCGGATCGCGTCGAGCTTGAAGTAGTCGCCGAACGAGAAATTGCCGAGCATCTCGAAAAACGTATGGTGGCGTGCGGTATAGCCGACGTTTTCGAGGTCGTTGTGCTTGCCGCCGGCACGCACACACTTCTGCGACGTCGTTGCACGCAGGTACGGGCGCTTGTCGAAACCCAGGAAGACGTCCTTGAACTGGTTCATGCCGGCGTTGGTGAACAACAGCGTCGGATCGGCATGCGGCACGAGGGAACTCGAGGCGACGATCTGGTGACCTTTCGATTCGAAGAACTTGAGGAACTTGTCGCGGATTTCGGCGCTTTTCATCGGCATGCTTTTCATCGTCATCGGTGCCCGCACGGGGCTCGTTCAAGGAGCTGCGATTCTAACGTGAAAGTCGGATTTCCGACCGGGGAATGTCCTTGGGGGGATGGCTTTGGGAGCGGGGTGCGCGTGGGTCCCGGATTTCGCTGGCGCTGCATCCGGGCTACGGCGCTACGGGGCAATGGCGTGATAAGGCTGGCGAGCGTGGGCACCCGTAGGTTGGGTTAGCCCGCCGGGCGTAGCCCAAGATCCGCCTCGCCAAGGCAGTCGATGCGGTCGCTGAACACGGCAGCGACGCCCCGCTGGAAGAGCGCTATCGCGGCGAGCGGATCGTTGACCGTGTAGCAGAGGAGCGGGATGGCGGCCGCGTGCGCCGTGCGCAGCAAGTCGTCGTCCACGCTGCTCACGGCGCAGTGGAGCGTCAGCGCGCCAAGCGCGCCTACGCGCGCCAGCCAGTCCGCTGGCGGACACTCGTAGAGACAGCCGAGCGGCAGTTCGGGGGCGGCAGCGCGCGCGGCCGCGAGCGCCGACTCCGAAAATGACGAGACCAGCGGCAGATCGGCGCCCGCCCAGAGTTGGCGGACCTCGCGCGCGACGACATCGCCGGTCAATCTTTCGAAACCGGCTGCCGGCTTGATCTCGACGTTGGCCCGCAGGCCCAGTTGTTGACAGAGACGGGCTGCCGCCGCGAGCGTCGGCAGCGGCTCGCCGGCGAACGCCGGGTGCCGGCGGGCACCGGCGTCGAGGACACGCAAGTCGCCATCGGTAGTTGCGCAGACCCGGCCGACGCCGTTGCTCGTGCGCTCTAGCGCCTCGTCGTGAATCAGCCACGGCGAACCGTCCGCCGACAGCATCACGTCGAACTCCACCGCCCGCAAGCCCAGCCGGGCGGCGATGCGCAGGCCGGCGAGCGTGTTCTCCGGCGCCAGCGCACCGCCGCCGCGATGCGCGAAGACGCGCGGCAGGGGCCAGCCCAGCCGCCGATGAATCACTTCACCAAAGACGCCTTGAGTGCCGCCGGCATCACCGCATTGCCGCGCTGCACGGCGGTATCTAGCGCCTGCTTGGCCGGCGTCTTCCCCGACCAGGCGGCTTCCAGTTCCTCCTCGACGATGATCCGCACGGGCTCGATCTCCGACACGCGTATCGCGCGCAGGGCAGCCGGCCCCTGCAATTCGCGCTCCGCCACATTGAGAGCGACGACGTCGCCCTTCAGCAGTTTGCTCTCTGCCGCCGCGCGCGAGGCGGCGGTCATCGGCAGGAAACCTCCCGCCGCAGTCAGTTCGACCTGGATTTCGGGCTTCAACAGGAAGCTGACGAAGCTCGCGACGGCCTTGTACTCGGCCGGCTTCTGGCCGGCGCCAACCCACAGTGACGAACCGGCGGCGAGCGTCTGCTGCGGCGTGCCCTGCACGTCGTCGTGGTAGGGCAGCGGAGAAACCCCGGTCTGTGCCTTGCGCGCCTCCGGCAGCGCGGCAAACAGCGACGACGAGCTGGTCAGCATGCCGCAGTCGCCGGCGGCGAAACGCCGGTCGGCTTCATCGCGCCGACCGAAGTACGTGAAGAACCTCGCCTTCGCCCAGGTCGTCATCATGGCCGTGTGCTTGACCTGGACCAGGCCATTGAAATTCAGCTTGCCCTTGCTGTCGGCCACCTCGACACCATTCCATGCACTCAGGTTGTCGATATGCACCCAGGCTGGCCAGGTCGTGGTGTATGGGCAGGTGCTGCCGGCGTCGAACAGCTTGTCGGCCGCCTTCTGCGCCTCGGCCCAGGTCTTCGGCGGCTTCTCGGGGTCAAGACCGGCCTTGCGGAAAGCTTCCTTGTTGATGTAGAGGACCGGCGTCGACAAGGCGATCGGCAGCGCGAACAGATTGCCCTTGGCATCGCCCAGGCCGACACGCAGTTCGGGGGCCAGCTTGCTGCCATCGAAGGGCTCCTTGGCGTCCTTCATCACCTGGTGCAGGGGGACAAAACGTGCGCGCGCGGCAACGAACTTGGCCTGCTCCTCGCGTGTCACCAGATTGAGGTCCTTGGGCGCGTCGCCCTGGACACGGCGCACCAGCTTGACCTGGTAGTCCTTCTGCCCCGTATTGAAACGTTCGATGAGCTTCTCGAGCCGCTCGGCACGTTCTTCGTCAAGCTGATGCGACAGCTCGATATCGGTCGGCGCGGCAAGCGCCGTGAACGAAGCCGGGCCCGCAAGAGCCAGCGCCAACGCGGCCGGGAGAGTTTTCAGTAAGCGCATGTCGATCCTCGATAGTGGGAAAAAAGCTCGCATTATAGTCTGACCTGACGGCAATCCCGACAGTCCGCTTCGGTCATCGGCAGCCGCTACGGGCCGCCCGGCAAGAACGTGGAGGCGGCCAGCGGGCGCGGCGGCGGCAGACAGCCAGACGCCGCCATTACGGCGAACGTGCCGGCGAACGCGCCGACGTTCAGAGCGCCGAAGTCGCTCGTGGGCGATGAAAGACTCGCCCCAGCAAGGCCTTGAGTCCGGTCGGCCGGGCCGCTCGCAGCGCCTTGCGATACGCCTGCGTGTGCCGTTGCATGCGCTTGATCGCCTCCGGATCGAGCGTGATTCCCGCGCTATTGACCGTCTTGGCGACGGCCTCCATCCGCTGCGCGTCGGCACGCAAGCCGAGCCCGTCGTAGATCACGGCCAGATGCATGGCGGCCGGCAGTGCTGCCTGGCTGGTCACTTCCGGCCCGGCGAGCGCCTTCAGAAAGTAGGTGATGGCCAGCGGAATCTCGCCGCGGGAGACGGCAGCCTGCCCGCGCAGCGACCAGGCCCCACATTCAAAGGTCGCGGGCAGCCCCTTCGTGATCGCCGCGTCGAGCAGCGCGTCGGCTTCCGCAAACTGCTCGGCCTGGAGGACGCGCAGGGCGGCTTCGAAATCGGTCTTCCCCGCTCCGACGTTGGTGCCGACACGCACGAAACTGGTTCGGCAGTGTTCAGGGCAGACGCGGCCCGGTTCAGCAAGCTCGGCGCCTGGTCCTTCGGGTGCAGCCGCGTGCTCGGCAGCAGCGTCGGATTCGCGTTCAGGTTCGCCCGACGACTCGGCGGGTTTTGCCGGCACCGAGGCCCGCCGCCCCCGCCATCGCCAGAACGCAAACGCCCCGACGCCCAGCACGAGCAGCGAGAGCCCCACGAGCGCAGCCGTGCGCGCCGATGGCAGGCCGAAATCCAGCCCCTTCTCGGCGTCGGTCTTGGCGAAACTGACCACCGGCTTCGGCGGCTCGGGCAAGGACACGGTGAAAGCGCGCCCGCCGAATTCGAGCGAGACGATGTCACCGGCCCTGGCCGGTCCGGCAAAGGCAATACACAGATCGACAGTCGGGCCTTCGAGGGTGAGTTTCAGCGGAGCGCTGGCACTGTCTCTTGACACCCCGAGACCACCGTCCTTGCCCACGGCCATTCGCGACACCTCGCGCACGCGCGTCTCGGGAGACAGGTAGCGGCACATCGCAATGCTCACACCGACGGCGACCGCGCTCTGCGGCTTGGCTCCCGGAGTCGACCCGGAGATTCTTGCCCGGATCTCCGGCAGCGCCACCGGGTCCAGGCGGCCGCCCGGCTGCACGCTCAGCCGCCCCTGGATCTCGAGGAAGCCCTCGCCATCGGGCGGAGAGCGACGAACGAAATCGTTGTCGTCGCGCATCCATATCGCCGGCACGGACTGCGCCGTGAGCCCCGTCAGCGACCAGGTTTCGGGCGACGATTGCGCGGCGGCAAGCGGCGTCAGGATGGCGACAACCAGCCCGACCAAGGCCAATGCTGTGGTAGCCATGTCGAAACACTCACTCTGAACGGTTGATGATCGAGGGGAGCTTTACACATTTGCGGCCCTGGATCAAGCGGCGGCACGTCGTGCCTGACCAGCGCCCGCGCAGCCCGTCACGGCGGGCCGGACCACTGGCTTCGCCCGGCGGGCCGGTCAGCAGAAACAGAAAGGGCGGCTACCTGAGCCGCCCTTTACTACCCGACAGGAAAAGGGCCTAGCTACGCCGACGGCGCGCGAGCAATCCGCCGAGCAATCCAATCCCTAGCAGCCTGTCGGACTTTCGGCTTGCTCCCCACCGGATATGCTATAATCATGCCTTTTGAAGCAACCGAGGGCCGGCATGTCCCACTTCATCGTCACCGACCGTAAGACCGACTACCTGCTACCG
>JAFLDO010000070.1 GCA_017302455.1 Accumulibacter sp. | reverse complement strand
AGCGTCACACGCATCTGCCACGCCCGGACGATCAACAGGCCAAAATCCTCGACGCCATCGGCCTTTCCTTCCCGCTCAAGGCCAAAGCCGAAAAGCGCGCCGTGTAGGCAGCCGCCGCTTTTGCGGCACTGGCTTTTTCTTTAACAAAACCCGATACTTAAAGCGTAGTTGCGTCTACTGGCTAGAGGAAGATCCGTCTGAGTCCGCTTCTGAGTCCACTTCTCCTCGTTGAAGGATCCGTCGAATTGGCACAAACTCGTGCCATTTGGGAAGTCACCGAGGGAGCGACACCATGAGCGAAGTCAACTTGATCGATAGCGAAGCACGCGCACAGGAGGCCCGGTCATGAACCCGCACTCAGGCAACCAGTTTGACGATCGCGCCGCCACCTGGGACGCCGACCCTGTGAAGGTGGCGCGCGCGCTGGCCGTCGCCGCGGCGATCCAGGAGCGCGTACCGTTGAGCCTCCAGATGCGGGGGCTGGAATACGGTTGTGGAACGGGGTTGCTGGGCTTTGCCTTGCAGCCGTACCTCGGCCAGATCACCCTGGCTGACAGCTCTGCGGGGATGCTCGCCACCCTGGATGAAAAGATCGCGGCCTCCGGCGCGAGCAACCTGCGCGCGACGAAACTCGACCTCGTCAGCGACCCCTTGCCGGTCGAGCGGTATGATGTCGTCTGTTCCCTGATGACGTTTCACCACATCGAGGACACCGCGCAACTCCTGCGCGATCTCTTTGCGTTGATGGCTGCGCCTGGCTATCTTTGCGTTGCCGACCTCGATGCCGAGGACGGATGCTTTCATGGTCCCGAATTCACCGGGCACCAGGGCTTCGACCGTCAGACGCTTGCGCACATGGCCGAGCGCGCCGGATTTCGCGACGTCGCTTTCTCGACCGTCTTCCACATGTCGAAGCCGGCGAGTCCCGGCCAGACCGAGTTTCCCGTCTTTCTCATGGTGGCCCGGAAATAGTCGGCATCGCCGCCACCATTGCCTGAGCCACGACATGCAGACACTACTGACGCCCTCCCACTGCGAGCAGGTGCCGATCAACGGTCTGGTCTACAACGTCCGCCACTGGGGGCCGGCCGACGCGCCACGACTGCTGATGCTGCACGGCTGGATGGATTCATCGGCCAGCTTCCAGTTCACCGTCGATGCGCTCAGGCACACGTGGCACGTGCTCGCCCCCGACTGGCGAGGCTACGGACGGAGCCAGTGGCTGAACCGCCGCTATTGGTTCGCCGACTACTACGCCGACCTCGACGCACTGCTCGACCGCTACAGCGCCGGCGTGCCGGCACGCATCGTCGGCCACAGCATGGGCGGCGCCGTCGCCAGCATCTACGGCGGCGCCCGGCCCGAGCGAATTGCCGGCCTGCTGATGGTGGATTTCCTCGGCCTCCTGCCCAACGAGGCGCACGAAGCGCCGGCACGCATCCGCGACTGGCTGGACCACACGCGCGCGACGCCGCAACTGCGCGCCTATGCCAGCCGCGAGCAACTGGCCGCGCGACTGCGGCAGTTCAACGCGCGCCTGCTCCCCGAGCGCGCCACGTTTCTGGCGACACACTGCGCCAGCCAACTGCCTGACGGCCGCTTTGCCGTCGCCTGCGACCCCTGGCACAAGGTCCCCTCGCCTCACCTCTACCGGATCGAGGAAGTCATGGCCTGCTGGCGCGCGCTGACGGCACCCGTTCTGCTGGTAACGGCCGACGAGGGTTACGTAATGCAGCGCTTTGCCAAGGATCCCGGCGAACTGCAACGGCGCATGGACTGCTTCGCCAACGCCAGCATCGCGCACATCAGCGATTGCGGACACAACGTGCAGCACGACAGGCCGGAAAAGCTGGCCGAGCTGATCGAGTCGTTTTTCAGCTACCCGGATCCGCCGTGATGAAGCGCGCAGCGAACTCGTACGCGCCTTCGAGGGCGACGAAGCGCCAGCACCCGGTGTGGGCGGCGGAAAACGCTCGGGCGTCCGCTCTCGCGCCCGTCTCACTCGCTCCAGGGGTTGATCACCTCCAGTCCGAGGTCGGCGAAATCGCGTACGTTGCGCGTGACGAGGCGAAGGCTATGCCGCACCGCCGTCGCTCCGATCAGACTATCGATCGCCGGGATTGGGCGGCCTGCCGCGACCATCAGCCGTCCCCAGCAATCCGCGACCTGGCTGTCGATGGGCAGAATGCGGCCGCTGAAGAAGGTCGGCAGTTCGACCTCGAGCCAGTCGAGTAGGGCGGCCCGCCGATCCGAGGCGGTGAGGCTCTCGACGCCCTTGCGCAGTTCGCCCAGCGTCAACACGCTGAGGAACAAGGTGGACGCCGGACGCCGCGAGCACCATTCGACGACGCCGGCATTCGGTGCCTTGCGGCGCAGCTCCGAGAGGATGTTGGTATCGAGCAGGTAGCTCACAGCGTCAGATCCCGCGTAACGCTCCGGTCACGTTCGAAGTCAAGCTCTTCGAGACCATGCAGCGGTGACTGGCGCATGAACTCGACGAGCGATCGTCCGCTGCCCGACAGGCGCTCGAAGGTCGCTCGCGAAACGACGACCGCCACCGACCGCCCGTGCACCGTGATGTCCTGCGGTCCTTCGCTCTCGGCCAGTTTGACCACCTCCGACAGGCGAGCTTTAGCCTCCTGCATTTGCCATGTGTTCATGATGCCGCCCCTATTCTGACCAGACGGACCATATTCTACCGTGGACAGACAGGAGTACGCTCGACGGACGATGCCCGAGTCGGCACTTCGGCTGATGCGTCGCTCAACCCCATGGACGTTGTCGCACCCTGCGGCGACGGTGGGCTGACGACGCGCTGCTCAAGCGGCTGGGTGAGGCACGGAAGCGCTGGGCCTCCCCGGTGTGGGCCAACGCGCGCGACCCGGCGCTCAGCTACAACGCCGCCGCCGAAATCCTTCTGCTCCTCAAACGACTCGCCGCACCAGGCTGACCCGCATCGGATTGCCCGCCCTGGGCGACGACAAATTCCCCCTCCTCCCGCCCCCGCTCACCCCAGCGACGAACTGAAACGCACCCCGAGCCGGCGCAGCGTACGCTCGGCGGCGAGGACGCCGCGGTATTGCGCCTCCTCGAACAACGAGAAGCCGCTGACATCGGCGTGCGCAAAACGCAGGCGCTCGCCGTCCACGGCGAAGCGCTGCCTGGGCTCGCCCCAGATCAGGCCGGGCAACGGGCGAGCCATCGCGTGACCGTTGCGGAAGACGTCCAGGTGGGTCGTCACCTGGCGGATGTTGGCGTGCGGGCGTTCGAGTTCGGCGAGGATCTGCTCGGCCCAGACCGCGCGCGGCGTGTCGCGCAAGGCCGCGCGGCCATCTTGCGGACTCAGCGCGTCGAACGTCCGGTAGAAAGTGAGGACGGTGGCCTGGCGCCACAGGCGCATCTGCTGGTGGGTGGCGACGACGTAGCCAAGACCGGCGCTGTCGTAGAGGACGTTGTCCCAGGCGGGCGGCGCGCCGGCACGTTCGTCGGGGAAGCGCGACAGCGTCAGGTTGGCGACCAGCCACGGCGCGTAGCTGTAGCTGGCCGCGGCGGCCTTGAGCGCGGCGTGGCCGGCGAAGACGTGCGGAACGAGGAAAAGCGGCGCCGCCCAGATCACCTGGTCGGCAAGCAGGCGCAACGTTCGCTGCTCGCTCGCCAGCCACAGATCGACGGCGAGTGGACCGGTTCCAGCGCCGCGCTCGCCGCCGGCGACGCGAAAGGCCAGCGCGCCGCTCAGCAACCGCTCGCCGGCGTGGGCGCTGATCGAGCGCAGCATGCCGCTGACCAGCCAGGCATTGCCCTCGGGCGCGGTCAGCACGGTTTCGTTGCCCGCGTTCTGCGCCTCGCCGGTGCGGCAGGCGAAGTAATGGATGCCGGCCCAGGCGGAGACCGCCGCGCTGGCGGTGCCATAGTCGTCGCGGCAGGCGTAATTGACGTACCAGTGCAGCTGTGGCGAATCGAGGCCCTGCGCGAGCAGCCAGTCGCGCATGCTGATCCGGTCGAGCGCCAGCAGGTCGAGCGCGCGGCTCGACAGGGCCATCGGCAGCGCAAAGGCAGCGCGCCCCGCGTCGTCGCGGCGCCGTTTGAAGCCTTCGATCAGATCGGCAAAACGCTGGTACTGGCCGCGTTCGGCGGTGCTGACGCCGGTCTGCGGCAGCAGGCCTTCCTGCCAGCGGCCGTTGCGATAGAGCCGCTCCTGCGGCGTCGCACAGAGGTAGCGCTCGTCGTAGACCGGCCGCGGCGCGCGCGGGTCGCCCAGCAGCACGCCGAGTTCGGCGAGGAGTTCGCGCACGGCAAGCGCCTCGCGGTTCGGCAGCGGCAGGTAGTGCGCGCCCCAGGGGTAGGCGCTGACGGCATTGCGCCCGGCGCGCGAATTGCCGCCCGCCTCGTTTTCGAGTTCGACCAGCAGGAAGTCGGAAAAGCCCGCGCGCGCGAGTTTCCAGCCGGCGGCGAGGCCGGCGACGCCGGCGCCGACGATGACCACCGGCACCTTGCGACTCTCGCTTGGCGGCGCGAAACCCGCCGACTGCAGGCGGTGGCCGAGAGCGAGCGAAGTCCCGAGCAGTTCCCCCGGCGGCAGCGGTGGCGGTCCGCCGCGGCAGCCGGCGAGCGAGGCAGCGCCGGCTGCCGCGGCCAGGGAAACCAGGAAATCGCGCCGGTCCATGGCGCTAGCGGATCACCTGCCGCCACTCGTGCTCGAAGTAACGCACCAGCACCTGATTGTTCAGTTGATTCACCTCGGCGTCGACGCGCGCCATGTCACCGGGAAAGACGAACAGTCCCGGCGTCGCTTCGGGGGTCAGGAAACGCGTGTCGACGGCGTAGGACGTCGGTGGCCGATAGGCGCGGCGACCGGCCAGGACGAAGCCCCATTCGCCGAAAGACGGCACCAGCGCGTGGTAGGGGGTCGCCACCAAGCCGACGCTCTCGAGCGTCGTGACGACGCACCAGAACGACTGTCGAGCATAGAGCGGCGAGGTCGACTGGATGACTGCCAGCGCCTCGCCGTTGAGGTGCTTGTCGAGCAGGCGGTAGAACGCGGCGCTGTAGAGTTTGCCGAGCGAGAAGTTCGAGGGATCGGGAAAGTCGACGACGACGAAATCGAAGGTCTCGTCGTTTTCCTCCAGCCATTGCAGAGCGTCGGCGTTGACGACCCTGACCTTGGGCGACAGGAGCGCGTCCTGGTTGAGCTTGCGCAGTGGCGGCGCGCTGGCGAACAGGCGGGTCATTGCCGGGTCGAGGTCGACCAGCGTCACCGACTCGATCTGCGGGTACTTGAGAATCTCGCGCACCGCCAGCCCGTCGCCGCCGCCGAGCACCAGCACGCGCCGCGCATTCGGCAGCGTCGCCAGTCCCGGATGCACCAGCGCCTCGTGGTAGCGATACTCGTCGCGCGAACTGAACTGCAGGTTGTTGTTCAGATGCAGACGCAAGTCGTTCTTCCAGCGCGTGACGACGATGCGCTGGTAGGGCGTGCTCTCGGCGTGGACGATCTCGTCGGCGTAGAGCTGCGCCTCGGCCAGCGAGGTCAGCTCGCCGGCAGCGGCGAAGGCCACGAGCAGCGACAGCAGGGCCGCAGCCCCCTGTGCGCGCAGTCGGCCGAATGGCTGCAACTGGGCGCGGAACAACCACCAGGCCCATAGAGCAACGATCACGTTGAGCAAACCGAAAAGCAGGCCGCTACGCACCAGGCCCAGATGCGGCACGAGCAGCAAGGGAAAGAGGATTGAGACGGCGAGCGCGCCGAGGTAGTCGAAGGTCAGCACTTGCGAGACGAGATCCTTGAACGCCAGATCGCGCTTCATGATGCGCATGATCAGCGGGATCTCCAGCCCGACGAGAACGCCGACGCCGGCCACGGCCAGGTAGAGGGCAAGCTTGAAGGGCGCCGGCGACCAGACGAAGATGAAGAACAACGCGGCCGCCGAAAAGCCGCCAAGGACGCCGACCATCAACTCGACCTGGATGAAGCGCGCCACCAGATGGCGTTCGACGTAGCGCGACAACCACGAGCCGATTCCCATCGCGAACAGGTAGGTGCCGATCACGGTCGAGAACTGGGTCACCGAGTCGCCGAGCAGGTAGCTGGCCAGCGCTCCGGCGATCAGCTCGTACGCCAGCCCGCATGAAGCAACGATGAAGACCGAGAACAGGAGTGCGTGGTTCATCGCCAGGCGCGCTCCCGGGTGGACAGCCGGTGCACAGGCCGGCGGCTGCCGGCGACCCCCGACCGGATGATGGTTGGCAAACGCATGCGCGGCATTCTATTCCGAAAAGCCCCGCCCGCCGGTGACTGTCTGGCATGCGTCGCACCGGGCGCCGGGGCTGGGTGGGAGCTGCCGCTCGGCTGATCGACGCGCGCCAGGGAACAGACATCAGGGAGTCGAATTAGGCTACCATGCCATCCGTACGCCACCTGCTTCACTCGCTCCACCTGCTGGCCAGCACGTCCGGTCGACGGCGAAAGACGCCCACCGCGTGCATCGGCCAGCGGCACAGCGAAACTGGATGACCGGACCATGAACCCCGTGGAAAAACCCTTCGAGATGGCCCGCCCGACCCTGGCGGTGCTTTTCCTCTGCGTGCTGATCGCCGCGTCGCTGTGGATCCTGCGCCCCTTCCTGCCGGCCTTGATCTGGGCAACGATGGTCGTCGTCGCCACCTGGCCGTTGATGCTGCGGGCGCAGCGACGCTTCGGCAACCGCCGCTGGCCGGCAGTGATCCTGATGACCTTCCTGGTGCTGCTGATACTGGTGGTGCCGCTGTCGGTGGCCATCGCCACCATCGTCGGCAACGCCGACGAGATTACCGAATGGGCCAAGTCACTGAGCAGCCTGCATGTACAGTCGCCACCCGCCTGGGTTGCCGACGTGCCCTTCGTCGGCTGGCGGCTCGAACAGATTTGGCAGCAGACCGCCACCACGGGCGGCACCGAGCTTGCCGCCAAGGTGGCGCCCTATGCCGCCAATCTGACGCGCTGGTTCGTCAGCGAGATCGGCAGCTTCGGGCTGGTCTTCGTACAGTTCCTGCTCACCGTCGCCCTCTGTGCCGTCCTCTATGCCTCGGGCGAGAAGGCGGCTGCCGGCGTGCGGCGTTTCGGCTATCGGCTGAGCGGCGAACGCGGCGAAGGTGCCGTCATCCTGGCCGGCCAGGCGGCACGCGCCGTGGCGCTCGGCGTCGGCGTGACGGCGCTCGTCCAGTCGATTCTCGGCGGCATTGGTCTGGCCATCGCCGGCGTGCCCTTCGCCCCGGTCCTCACGGCAGTGATGTTCATGTTCTGCATCGCCCAGCTCGGACCGGGGCTGGTGCTGGTCCCGGCGGTCGTCTGGTTGTACTGGGGCGACCACACCGGCTGGGGAACCTTCTTGCTGATCTGGGCCATCTTCGTCGGCACCATGGACAACTTCCTGCGGCCGGTCCTGATCAAGCAGGGAGCCGACCTGCCCCTGCTGCTGATTCTCGCCGGCGTCATCGGCGGCATGCTCGCCTTCGGGCTGGTCGGCCTCTTCGTCGGCCCGGTCATCCTGGCGGTCGGCTATACCCTGCTCGAGGCGTGGATCAACGAGGTTCCCCACGAGATCGACAGCGTCGCGCCGAAAGTCGGCGATGGCGCTGCCGATCGCCAGACACCGGCCTGACGCCGTCGGCCACCGCACACCGAAAGCCGCCCCTCAACCCCTTGCACGAGGCTGTCACCATGTTCTCGGGAATCATCGCCGCTCTTGGCCAGATCACCTGCATCACCGCCCGCGACGACGGCGCGGGCACCGTCCGCCTGACCATCGACGCCGGCAGACTCGCACTCGACGACGTCAACCTGGGCGATTCGATCGCCTGCAACGGCGTCTGCCTGACCGTCGTTGATCGGCGCGACAACAGTTTCTGCGTTGATGTCTCGCCCGAATCGCTGGCCTGCACCGTGGGTCTGGCGACGCCCGGACCGGTCAACCTCGAGAAGGCGCTGCGTCTGGCCGATCGCCTCGGCGGCCACCTCGTCTCCGGACACGTCGACGGTGTCGGCGAGGTACTGCGTTTCGATCCGGTCGGCGACAATCGTCTGCTCGAAATCCGCGCGCCGGCAGCGCTCGCCAGGTATATCGCGCGCAAGGGCTCGATCACCGTCGATGGCGTCAGCCTGACCACCAACTCGGTCGACGGCGCCGCCTTCAGCATCAACCTGATTCCCCATACGCTCGACGCGACGACACTCGGACGGCTGCAACCGGGCAGCCGCGTCAACCTGGAGATCGACCTGATTGCCCGCTACGTCGAGCGCATGCTCGGCGCGCCGAGCGGCGAGCCCGTCGGCAGCACGGCCGCAAGCAGCTAAGCGCCGCGGCCCGCCAACCAGGGTAACAGGGCGGCCGCGGCTTCCTCGGCGCCAGACGGCCGGGGCACCGGCCGAGCCGGCTGCCGCCACAGGGCCTCCAGCGCGGCGTGCAGGCACCCGTCGAGCAGGTCGGCCTCGCTGACCTCCCGACATCGCGCATGGCCATTCAGCCAGTCGAGCAGCGCATCCTGTTCCGGCCAGTCGGACCGCCGCAGATAAAGAACCGGCGTGCCATTACAGGCGGCCTCGGCGAAGGTGCCGTAGCCGGGCTTGGTGATCACCGCGTCAACTGAAGCCAGCAGATCGGTAAAGGGCCGACCAAGCCCTTCGAAGCTGACGACCGACGGGTGCTCGAGCTGCCAGTCCTGCGGGATCAGCCAGCGCACGCCGGCAAGGGGTGGCCAGTCGGCAATCGGCAGCGCCTTGCTGACGCCACCGAATGCGATCAGAACCAGTCGCTCGCCGGTGGCACAGCCCACTTGCCGACGCAAGGCCTCACGACAATCGTTGCCGAGTGCAGCCACCGGGGCGATGCTGCGCAATCGTCGCAGCTCAGGCATCCCCATGCCGGGTGTCAGGCGCAGGAAGCTTTCGACGCTGTGGTAGGCGGCCAGCATCTGCCCGTGAATCTCGGCCGCCCAGCTCTCGCCGGCAAAGAAATGGGCGAACAGATCGGCCCAGTTGAGCGAGCACATCGCCACCGACGGGATGCCCACCAGTGCGGCAGCCGCCAGCGGCAGATAGGCGACATCGCTGAACACCAGATCGGGCCGCAGGCCGGCGATCACACGCGCGTCGCGCTCGACCTGGGCCGGCCAGTCGGCGTGCTGCCGGCGATAGGCCAGCGCCGTCGCCGGCAGGTCGAGGCTGACGGCATCATGCATGACATAGCCGAAATCGCTGCTGCCGATCAGGTGCGTGAAGGCTGCCGCGATGCGCGTCTGCAGCTTGGCGGTCGGCAGCCCGCTGCGGATCGTCAGACGCAGTGCCGGCAGGCGTTCGGTCAAAGCGTTGAGGACTGGCGCCACCTGCGCGAGATGGCCGAAACCATGCGCCGAGATATCAACGAAAAGGTGCGGGCGGCTCATCCTGGCGCGGCCGGATCAGAGGAAGCGTGCCAGCATGGCCCCCGGCAACCCGGCCGGCAGCGGAATCCATACCCGATGGCCGTTGCCGGGAGCGACACGAATGTCGGCCCCGAGCAGACTCTGTATCCGCTCGACGGACAATTCGCG
Source organism: Accumulibacter sp. (assembly GCA_017302455.1). Classification (GTDB taxonomy): domain Bacteria; phylum Pseudomonadota; class Gammaproteobacteria; order Burkholderiales; family Rhodocyclaceae; genus Accumulibacter; species Accumulibacter phosphatis. The sequence continues at coordinate 9,993 of JAFLDO010000070.1, read as the reverse complement.
GTTACCCGTGGGATGAATGATCTCCAGCCGATCGCCGACCGAAAAACGGTTCTTGACGTCGATCAGAGCGAGCAGGCGCTCGGCATCCCAGTCGAGCACATCGCCGACGTAGAGGCTGCGCCCCGATTGCGAATGGCCGCGCAGGTAGTTCTGCCTTTCGTGCTCGTGGTGCCGCTGGTAGAAGCCGTCGGTGTAGCCGCGATTGGCCAGGCCTTCGAGTTCGCCAAGCAGACTGGGATCGAAGGGACGCCCGGCGGCCGCGTCATCGATGGCCCGCCGATAGACCTGAACCGTGCGCGCCACGTAGTAGGGCGACTTGGTACGCCCCTCGATCTTCAGTGAATCGACGCCGATCTCGGTCAGGCGCCGGACATGTTCAACGGCGCGCAGATCCTTCGAGTTCATGATGTAGGTGCCGTGTTCATCCTCATCGATGGGCATCAATTCGCCCGGGCGTTCCTTTTCCTCGAGTAACCAAGTACCGTCGGCGGCGCCCGCTGCCGGCGATCGGCAAGCGCCCACGTCACCCGTCGCGTCCGCCACGCCGGCCGTCAGCTTGTAGTCCCAGCGACACGAGTTGGTGCAGGTGCCCTGGTTCGGATCGCGGTGGTTGAAGTAGCCGGAGAGCAGGCAGCGCCCCGAGTAAGCGATGCACAGCGCGCCGTGCACGAAGACCTCGAGTTCGATGTCCGGGCACTCCTGGCGGATTTCGGCGACCTCGTCGAGCGACAGTTCGCGCGACAGGATGATCCGCCGAATGCCCAGCTTGCGCCAGAAACGCACGCCCGCGAAGTTGACGGTGTTGGCCTGGACGGAAAGGTGGACGGGCAGTTCCGGCCACGTCTCGCGAACCAGGTCGATCAGCCCGGGGTCGGCCATGATCAACGCGTCCGGGGCGAGCGCCACCACCGGCGCCATGTCGTCCAGATAGCTGCGAACCTTGCTGTTGTGGGGCAGGACGTTGCTGACCACGTAGAGCTTCCTGCCGGCGCCGTGCGCCTCGTTGATGGCGCTGGCCAGCGCCTGCAGGTTGCCGAAGTCGTTGTTGCGTACGCGCAGGCTGTAACGCGGCTGCCCGGCATAGACCGCGTCGGCACCGAAGGCGAGGGCCGTTCGCAACATGGCCAGCGAACCGGCGGGCGCCAGCAACTCGGGAGGGACCAGCGCGACGGTTTGAGGCATCCGGGGAAAGCGCCTGACAGGGTAGAATGTGGCAACCCTGGATTTTAACCCCATTTCCAACCCCATTCCCAACCCCATTCTCCAGATCGCCCCACCATGTCCGAAGAGATCCTGATCAACTTTACGCCGCAGGAAACGCGCGTCGCCGTCACGCACCAGGGCGTCGTGCAGGAACTGCATATCGAACGCAGCGCCAGTCGAGGCTTCGTCGGCAATGTCTACGTCGGGCGCATCGTCCGCATCCTGCCGGGAATGCAGTCGGCCTTCATCGACATCGGCCTCGACCGTACCGCCTTCCTGCACGTGGCGGACATCCGTGAACCACGCTCGAACGACGAACCCCTGCGGCCGATCGAGCGCCTGCTTTTCGAGGGACAGAGCATTCTCGTGCAGGTGATCAAGGATCCCATGGGCAGCAAGGGCGCGCGGCTGTCAACCCAGGTGTCGATCGCCGGGCGCATGCTCGTCTACCTGCCGCAGGACAATCACATCGGCATCTCGCAGCGCATCGAGCGGGAATCCGAGCGCGAGGCGCTGCGCGAAAAGCTGCACCGCCTGGTACCCAGCGACGAAAAAGGCGGCTTCATCGTGCGCACGATGGCAGAGAATGCGACAGAAGCCGAACTGGCCAAGGACATCGAGTTCCTGCGCAAGATCTGGCGCGATATCCAGGCGCAGTCGACGACTGCCGCACCGCCCTCCCTGCTCTATCAGGAGCTCTCTCTGGCGCAGCGCGTGCTGCGCGACTTCGTCAACCCGGAGACCGCCCGCATCGTCATCGACTCGCGCGAGAACTTCCAGAAGCTGACGGCCTTTGCCGGCGAGTACACGCCGACGGTGGCGCCTCTGCTCGAACACTACATCGGCGAACGGCCTCTCTTCGACCTGCACGGCGTCGAGGACGAGATCCAGAAAGCCCTCGCCCGGCGTGTCGACCTCAAGTCCGGCGGCTACCTGATCATCGATCAGACCGAGGCAATGACGACGATCGACGTCAATACCGGCGGCTTTGTCGGCGTCCGCAACTTCGACGACACGATCTTCAAGACCAACCTCGAGGCCGCACAGACGATCGCCCGCCAGCTGCGCCTGCGCAACCTCGGCGGCATCATCATCATCGACTTCATCGACATGGAGAACGAGGAGCACCGGATGGCAGTGCTCAGCGAGTTCAACAAGGCGCTGGCACGCGACCATACGCGCCTGACCGTCAATGGTTTCACGGCCCTCGGTCTGGTCGAGATGACGCGCAAACGGACGCGCGAATCGCTGGCGCACGTCCTCTGCGAGGAATGCCCGACCTGCGGTGGCCGCGGCGAGGTGCGCACGGCACGCACCGTGTGCTACGAGATCCTGCGCGAGTTGCTGCGCGAAGCACGCCAGTTCGATGCCCGTGAGTATCGCGTGCTCGGCAGCCAGGCAGTCATCGACCGCTTCCTCGACGAGGAATCGCAGGGCCTGGCGATGCTCTCCGACTTCATCGGCAAGCCGATCTCCCTGCAGGCCGAACCGAGCTACTCGCAGGAGCAATACGACATCGTGCTGATGTGAGTTGCCTGTGGCTGCCGCTGGAATCCCCGTCGGCGCCCCTTGCCCGCGGCATGCGCCGCGCGCCGGCGGTCTCGATCAAACGAAGGCCCGGACTCCAGCTTGACCCGAAACGACCGGGAGCCCTATAATCGGCGCCCCAGGGGTGATGTAGCTCAGTTGGTTAGAGCGATGGATTCATAACCCATAGGTCGGTGGTTCAATTCCACCCATCACCACCAAGGAAACAAGTACTTAGCCTCGGTCAAAAGCCGGGGCTTTTTTGCGGGGTTACGCCGGGGTTACATTTGCCGTAGCCAAGTCGGTTGCTTGGCACTCCTCGCCGCCATCGCATCACAGAAAAACCCGGCGCGCGGCCGGGTCTGGGTTGGCCTCAATCGAGCGGCCTTCGATCTGGCGGAAGAATCCCGACCTCCTGCAGCTTGTGCAACATGCTTTCGTGCTGGATTCCGAAGCAGTTCTCCGTGTCGGCAGCGAGGTAAGCCCCAGCAGCAGCGCGCTTGACGACGCGCGGCGAGGCGTTGCCGCCCTCCGCCCCTCGTTTGACGCTGACGAGGATCTCATTCAACCAACCGAAGCTCTCTACGGCGGCCTTGGCGGATGCAAGAACGTCTTCGGGGTGTTCACCGAAAGCTTCCTTGATGGATGCTCACAAGCGTCTCGTGGCTGCTTCTCAAGATGAGATGGGACCGAAGCATGTATCCGTGACATCTGCTTCTCCCTCTGCTGCTCCTCCCTCTTCACCCACGCCGACGGCGACACCATCACCGTCCTCGACGCCAACCGCGAACAGCACAATATTGGCGTCTCTGGCATCGACGCCCCGGAGAAGGCTCAACCCTGCGGCCAGCGCTCGAATAAGAACCTGTCGCGGGCTGGTGTCAACAACGACGTGTAATGGGCGTGATATGCGCCCAGGTGCTCGCGGTCGTTCTTGTTGTACCAAGATTTCATAGCGCCCCTCTCACGCTTTGCCCCTGGTTCAGAATGCCGCGCCAGCCGGGCAAGGTTTCCCGGTTTTCTCTCTCGGGGATCAGCCGTCAGATAGGCGCGGCAAGACTCTGGTTCTCTCAATTGCCTTCGGGCAGAAAATCATCCGCCATCGTTTGCTCTATCGAGTATGGCGATTGCTTAGGGAACGTCGTTTCGTCCATACCTGTTTCGTTCGCCGCCAGCAGCCGCGCCTTGCGATAGGCTTTCTCTAACGCTTGCGGAACTTCCGGCGTCAGGCCCGGCTCGTCGTTGAGCAGATCGGAAATATCCATGCGCTGCACGCGGATGGTCAGCGACCATGCCGCGCCGCGCCTCGCTGGTTGAAATTGCCACTTCAGCAGATGCATCAGCAAAACCGTCAACCTGTTCGTCAGTTCGCGCCGTTCGCTTGCCCCCATTGCTTCTAGCTCCTCAATCAAGTGCGCCGCGTCAAGGTCATCAAAGCGTCCCTCACGCAGCATGTCGGCTTGCTGGCGTGCCCAGGTGTAGTAGTCCGACTGGTATAGCGTCGTTTCCATCGTTCGTTCCTTATGTCAGGTCATCATGCGGCCCGGTTGCCCTGCTGCGTCTTCATCGGTTCGAGCAGGAGTTTAGGGGCAACGTCCGCGCCGTTGGCCCATGCCACCGTGCGCATTACCGGATGCTGGCTTGCCGTAGCGAACAGCGCCGGGGCTCGCAGCGGCTCGAATACTTCGCCATCAAGCTCGTTGGCCAGGCTCTCCTCTCCCGCCGTGCCGTTGTTGAAGCGCAGGAACAGGCGATAGCCCGACAGCGAGGTTACTTCCGTGGCGTGCAGGATCATGCCGCCACCGCGAAGCGCCGCACGTCGATTTCCACGCCGGCCAGCGCCGCCTGTTCGGCCTGCTGCAACAAGGAAGCGGTCACGGCCTCGTCATGGAAGGCTTCGCCGCAGTTCTCGCACACCTGCGCCGGCACTTCCCGGAAAACAATCGTCATGCCGCCGCGTTCGAGTGGAACAGTCACCGCGCCGGATCGGGTTTCGCCGTTTCGGCAGATAAGGCATTTCATGGGCTTTTCCTTGTTGCACCGGCCCGCCTCAACAGTGGCACCACTGCCAGCTTCTGTTTCATGCCGCCAGCTTCCATCATCGCCGCGGTTGCCGTGTTGACGGATGCCCGCACCGGGTCAAGGTCAGGCCGGGCATAGATCGCCATCGCCTGTTGGCTCTTGTGGTTCAGGCTGTTGCCGATTATGGCGAGAGATGCGCCGGTCTTGGCTTGCCAGCTTCCCAGGGTGCGCCGCAGATCGTGCAAGGTTACACCGTCCGGGTCGTTTCGGCCGTAGGGGATACCCGCCCGCGCCATGATGCGAATAACCGCCTTCTTCGGTTCCTCGATATGCCCGCTTGCGCCGGTGCCAGGGAAGACGAACACAGCGCCAAGCTTGGCAGCTTCTTTTCGTGCCTGCAAGATGGTCACGGCTTCAGGCGATAGGGTCACGTTCTGCGGGGTGCCATTCTTGGGGTCGGGAATCCGCCAGACGGAATCAGCCAGGTTGATTTCTGCCCAGCGCATCGCCAGCAGGTTTGACCGTCGTGCGCCGGTCAGCAGCGCCAAGGGGATGTAATCCCGTAGCGTTTCGTTCGGCTCTTCCGCCACCGATTGAAAGAAACGGGGCAATTCATCGGCCTGTAGAAAGCGGTCGCGCTTCACCTTGGCACGTGTTCTGATTCCCGTTACCGGGTTCGTCGTTGCATGGCCCCATTCGATCGCGCGGCCATAGATGGTCGAAACCAGCGCCCGCACGTTTTTGATTGTTGCACCGCCTTTCCCCGGGTCTATGTCGTTTCGTGTGGAATGGGCAGTGGCGTTGCGGGTTTGAGGGGGTGGTGATGTCAAGGGCGGACGCAGTCCGGGCGCAGCCGAACCCTTGACATCACCACCCCCTCGCTTACGCTTCCTCCAGGCCGAGGGAGGCAGTCTGCCGCCCTCGGCATGGAGGACAATAGCGGCCTTTCCTCTCGCGACCGGTTCCTCATGATTGAAACGCTGTTCACCCAGGCTCTGGGCCTTGTTGCTCCTTGGCAAGTAGAGCAAGTCACCTTTCAGCCAGAGGCCGGACGAATCGACTTCCAGGTACGATTTGGCGCCACCATTCATGCCTGTCCGGCCTGTGGTGCGAGCGCGCAGCCGCTGCACGACCGCTTGGCGCGCTCGTGGCGCCATCTGGATTTCTTCCAGTACGAAGCCCACCTGCATACCGAGGTGCCGCGAGTGGCCTGTGCCGGTTGCGGCAAGGTGACGCAAATTCCCGTGCCCTGGGCGCGCGAAGGGAGTCACTTCACGCTGCTGTTTGAGGCCTTGACGCTGATGCTGGCGCCGACCATGTCGGTGCTGGCGGCCGGCCGACTGCTGCGCGTGGGCAGCCGCAGACTGTGGCGCGTGATCGACCATCATGTCGGCCAAGCACGCGCCCAGCAAAGTCATGCCGGGGTTCTCGCGATCGGCGTCGATGAGACCGCTAGTCGGCGCGGCCAGACGTACATCGCTGTTTTTTATGATCTCGACGCACAACGTCTGCTGTTTGCCACGCCGGGTCGGGACAAGGCCACCCTGGGTAAGTTCGCCAGCGACCTTATCGAACATGGTGGCCAACCGACCGCGATCACCCATGTCAGCACGGACATGAGCGCTTCCTTCCAAACGGGCGCCGCCGAGCACTTCCCTCTGGCCGAGGTCTGTTTCGACCGCTTTCACGTGGTCGCCCTCAGCAGCACGGCCCTGGACGAGGTGCGACGTGCCGAGGTCAAAAGCGAACCCGAACTCAAGGGCACTCGCTGGAGCCTGCACAAGAAACCGGCTGACTGGACCGTCAAGCAAACCCAGACCATGCACTGGCTGCAGCGCACCAACCTCAAGACCGCACGGGCCTGGCGGATCAAGCAGGCGTTGCGCGCGATCGACATCGCCGCCAAGACACCTGACCAAGCCAGGCCCTTGCTCAAGCGTTGGCTCAGTTGGGCCAGTCGTTGCCAACTGGAACCCTTCAAGCGCCTCGCCAGAACCATCACCAAGCACCTTCCTGGCGTACTCAACGGCTTCCAGGTCGGTAAACACAACGGCCGTGTCGAAGCGATGAATCGAGCCCTTCAGGAGGCACGCGCTCGCGCCCGCGGCTATCGCCGCGTCGAAAACTTCATCGCCATGGCTTACCTCATCGCCGGGAAACTCACCCATTTGCCCGCCCCTCCCTTCGCCTGCTTCTTGCGCGTTCCACAGGAAACGGACTAAACCCTGAAATTTTCAGCCCGTACGACAGCAATGCAGCGATAGCTGTCATTTCCATCGGAAAACAACGGACATCTCTTCCCCTCTTGGAGTAAAGGTTCATCTTTACGTGTTACACTTAAAGTGGGGCCGTTGGGCAGAGTTTTTGCCGTTGATTCGCGGCATGTGACAACAAAGTCAGGGGCTTTGCCGCCTGATATCCGTTAGATGGCCCGCTGATGTGGTCCATAGTAGTGCTTAAGAGTGCCTAACGCGCCCCATCCTCCAGACCGATGTTTTTCTTAACAAATCTTAAGAGCGCAAAGTCGCTCCATGACGTTGCATGCCTTCTTGGGTATAAGCCCAAGTCCCTCTCGTACGTCATTTATAAGATGCCACTCAACTACACGACATTCACCGTGCCAAAGAAGTCCGGCGGAGTCCGTAGTATTTCCGCGCCGCGTCCCGAACTCAAACTGCTTCAACGCCGATTGTCGGACGGTCTTCAAAGCTGTTGGGACGAGATCAATGATCAAAAGAAGATTACAAAGCCAATATCTCACGGCTTTCGTAGAGACGCATCGATTGTTACGAACGCCTCGGTTCACCGTGGAAGGCGCTTTGTTTTCAACGTCGACATAAAGGACTTCTTCGACTCCATAAACTTCGGGCGCGTGTATGGGTTTTTTGTAAAGAACAAAGATTTTGCCCTGACGGAAAGTGCTGCAAAAGTCCTTGCAGCAATTGCCTGCCATGATGGGAAGCTGCCTCAGGGGAGTCCATGCTCGCCGGTAATCTCGAACTTGATAGGCCAGATACTCGACGTTCGTCTAGCTCAGCTCGCGCATAGACATGGGTGCAGCTACTCGCGCTATGCAGATGATTTGACCTTCTCGACCAACGAACGCATCTTCCCATCCATGATAGCGTTGTCGAATGCTGATCATTCCTGGGTGGCGGGTGCGGTACTCTCCAAAATAATTGAGAAGAGTGGCTTTCAGCTCAATCCTAAGAAAACCCGAATGCAGTACCGCAACTCACGCCAAGAAGTGACGGGACTTGTTGTCAATCGCCGCATAAATACACGTCCGGAATACCGGCGGTTGACTCGGGCAATGACTCACCAATTGGTAACAACGGGAAAATTCCAGCTTACCAAGACGAAGGCTGATGTATTGGGGAAGCTTGTGCCCACGAAAATAGATGGCAGCATCACCCACCTTCAAGGCATGTTCGGCTTTATTGACTGGATCGATTTATGCCACAGAAAAAACCAGGAAGTACCCAATGTACAGCAGTCTGCGATAGGTAAGGTGTACAAGCGATTTCTTATGCACAGAGACTTCTGGGCGAATTCGCTACCTATTATTCTTTGCGAGGGAAAGACCGATAGCGTGTACCTTCGCGGTGCGATTCGACGCCTTGCCACAGCGCATCCAAACTTGGTTTCTACAAACGCTGCGGGCAAATCCGAATTCAAAGTTCGATTCTTCAATTATTCGTACACTTCGCAACGAATCTTGGATTTGTCTGGTGGAGCGCCAGTGGTTAGGCGCTTCATCACTGAGTACATCAAGTCAGTCAAGAAGACTCAAGCGCCTGTGAATCCGAAGCCGCTAATCTTGTTGCTCGATAATGACTCAGGTGGTCAGGTCTTTTATAGTCTGATAAAGCAGTACAACGGAAAAAAAACGACGGTTAACGGGATGGACGATTTTTATCACCTTGCCGAAAATGTCTACGTCGTTTTTACACCAATTGATAAGCCCGGTGACAATAGCTCGATCGAGGATTTTTTCGAGCCGAGCCTGCTCGCAAAGAAGATTGACGGAAAGACGTTCAATGCGGACGATACAACGTTTGATAAAAACAAAGAGTACGGTAAGGCGGACTTCGCAGCAAAGATAGTGCGGCCAAATATCGCTAAAATCAATTTCGAGAAATTCGATCCGATACTGGCTCGTATAGAGGGGGTCATCGAAGCCCACTCAAAGAAGCACTTTCCATAAGCGTCGCGGCGAACCCACATCTCTCGTTGGCACAAAAATTCGCATGGACCCTAATGGACGGGATCGTCATGGAGTCAAAGATGGTTATGTGCGTAGCTTTCTCGGCCAGCTGCGGAATGCGACTGTGGGTGTCGGCAACGAGTTCCGACGGTCAGTCGTGAAAACCGAACGTCAGCAACCAGTCTGAACCGGCCCGATAGGTTTTGCTGTCGAATGGCTCTTGATGGCCGGCTGCCGCCACTCACCATCCACCCCCATCCGACCGACTCCTGCGTCTCGACTAGCGCAATGAGCATTGGCGCTACCGGGTTCGCACTTGCCGTCTAGACCCACCAGCACGCAAGCAAACGCCTGAAAAAGGTACTTCTCGAACCCACTGGACGCCTGGCCAACCTTGTTCGGCTGCCCCAGGTCCGCCACGGCATCCGCACTTGCGTTCCGCAGATGGCCGAGCGAAGCCATGAGCGCCGCTGGCGCGATGAAGACTCGTGAGTCGGCCGAGCCGAACTCGATGATCGGGATCCGGACGGCGGCTGCTCAGCAAGGGCTGATTTCGGGCGCGGAGCGATGCCTCTGGATGGACGCGGGGCAATTTGTCTCCGGGACCGCATCCGTGTTCAGCTCATCCCTCCTGTTCCGGCTGCTCGGCGGGAATGAACGGAATCAGACCTTTCTCGAAGGCCATCCGCTGCAACCCCAACGGCGCACGACGAATGTCCACCAGGAGACCATTGACCTTCAGCATCCACATCAGGGGATTCTTGGTGAGGCGACTCGGCAGCGTCCAATCTGGCGAGAAGGAGCCCATCCCGAGAGCTTCCCGGATTTCCCTGGATTTGCTCTGTCCGGTGCTCTCGGCAATCCCGAAGAAGTCGTAGATCACACGCGGTTTGCAGTGCGGTGTCTGGGATGTCAGCAACGGAAGTAAATTGATACAGCGCAACGATTGAAAGTTGATACACCGAACTGAGAAGATCGGCGATTTTTTTGGGCGCCGATGATTACGAAGGAGGTGTATGTGGAAATTGAAGTAT
>JAFLDO010000007.1 GCA_017302455.1 Accumulibacter sp. | reverse complement strand
CCCTTCTAGCCCTCTCGTCCCACGCTGACGCCGGAACCTCTTCTTCCGGCGTCAGCGTGGGACTTTGCCATCATCTCAACCTCGAATGGCTCGGGTTGAAGAGTTCCAGATATCGCGGGACGTAACAACCCCGCACGCTGGACCTCCAAACATGGCAGTGTGGTCACGACCATCTACGGCGTCGGCACGGCCGACGGTGTGAATGAAAGAGGCTTCGCGATCCACATGCTCTATCTGAACGCAACCGATTTCGGTCCGCGCGACACGAGCAAGCTCGGGGTGCACGCCGGACTCTGGGGCCAGTACCTGCTCGACAACGCGGCGAGCGTTGGCGAAGCGCTGGAGTTGATGAAGGGCATACAGCCGGTGATGGTGGCCGTGCACGGCGTCAAGGCGACTGTCCACCTCGCCATCGAGGACGCCGCCGGCGAATCGGCGATCATCGAATACATTGGCGGCAAGCCGGTGGTACATCATGGTCGCCAGTATCGCGTGATGACCAACGATCCGACCTATGACGAACAGTTGGCCAATCTGGCTCGCTATGACTTCACCAACGCGACGCGCCAGACACCACTGCCGGGCAACGTCGACCCGCGCGACCGCTTCGTCCGCTCGGCCTACTACCTGCAAATGCTGCCCGAGCCCAGATCCGAGCGCGAGGCCATCGCGGGAATCCTTGCCATCGCCCGCAATGCCTCAGTACCTTTCGGCGCGCCGAACAATGCGCCGGGCACCCTGTACAACACGGAGTACCGCACCGCGATCGACCTCACGAACCGTCGCTATTTCTTCGAACTGACCACAACGCCCAACGTGATCTGGATGGACCTCGCCAAGTTCAACTTCCAGCCTGGGGCACCGGTGATGATCCTTGACCCGGACAATATCGAGCTCGCCGGCAACGTATCGGCCAAGTTCAAGGCGGCAAGGAACACGCCGTTCTAGGCGAACCGACAACTCGCTCCGCCGCATCGCTCTCGAGCGGCGTTGGGCCTGGGCGGGGAACGGCAGATCGCATGAAGGCTGAATGGCGGCAACGGGTCCGTGGCTGCGAGTGGCCTCATGACCCTGAACGACTGGTCTCGGTCTGATCGGGCCGTTGGCGCTCGGCCTCGGCCGACGCGCGTCTGGGCGGCCCGTCCAGAGCATCAGCGGCCACTCCCTTCTTGTGGTTTTCTGACGGTAAGCGACCCAAAACCGCCTGTTGCCATTCACATAGCCAAGACCGCTTTGCCGACTGCGCGGTCATTGATATCAGCGACGCCTTCCCTTCGGTTTTCGTCGTTGAAGAGGTCAACAAGCAAAGCAGCTGCCGCTGCGCTTCTGTTTATCGAAGTCCGCGTCACCGTGAGATCGCTCGGAGCCTGTCTATTGCGGTTTGGTGGCCCTGCTCCGCCGCCTTTCGAAACCACTTGACCGCCTCCACCTCATCCTTGGCAAGGCCGATACCGTGGAAATAGGCGTAACCTAAGAACCATTGCCCGTCAGCATTTCCCTGCTCCGCCGCCTTTCGAGACCACTTGACCGCCTCTACCTCATTCTTGGCTACGCCGGTACCTGTCTTATACGCGACCCCGAGTTTCAATTGCCCCGTAGCATCTCCCTGCTCGGCCGCCTTCCGATACCATTTAACCGCCTCCACCTCATTCTTGGCTACGCCGATACCCTTGAAATAGGCGTACCCGAGATTCAATTGCCCCCTAGCATTTCCCTGCTCGGCCGCCTTCCGATACCATTTAACCGCCTCCACCTCATCCTTGGCTACGCCAATACCGTTGAAATAGGCGTACCCGAGAGTGTTTTGTCCTCGACTGTTTCCTTGATCGGCCGCGCTGCGCGCCCATCGCAGCCCATCGGAATCATCTTTCGGTACACCCCATCCTTCAACGTACATCCGTGCCAAGTCCGCCTGGGCATCGGCGTTTCCCCTACGGGCCAACGTCTTGAGTTCGTCGATCTTGGTCGGGTGTTTGTCAAGATAAGACCGCACCCCTTCCTCGCCCTCTGTCTCGAACATGCGCCTCCATTGCACGGCATCATCGCGCTGGACGGCTTCAACCTGCTCCCGCCGCCGCTTCGCCGCTTCCTGTTTCTCCCGCTCGCCCGCTTCGCGTTGCAGTTTCTGCTGCGCGGCTTGTGCCAGCGCCACGTAGCGCCCCCTGGGGTAGCGCTCCAGGTAGGCGCCATGAGCGGCGACGCTGGCGGCGACCTTGGCTTCGTCCCACGCAGTCTGTTCGGTGCGTTGCGCTTCCTGCCGTTCGCGTTCCGCCGCCTGCTGTTTCTCCGCCCCCTCCCTGAGTCGCTGCTCGCGGTCGCGGTCGTCGAGCTGCTTCAGTTCGATCTTCGCCAGCGCGAGATACTTGCCCCTGGGGTACTGCCTGAGGTAGGCGTCGAGGTACTCCCTGGCGCCGCTGGCTTTCACTTCGTTCCAGAACAGGGTTTCGGGGTCGTCAATGACCGGCGGGAGCGCCGGTGTGGGCACAGCGGCGGTTGCGGCGGAGCGGCGGGCCTCGGCCTTGAGTCTGTTCAAGGTGGCTCGCGCCTGGCCGGCGTAGCGGCCTTTCGGGTATTGCTTGAGGTATTCCTCGAAGCCAACGCTATCACGGTCATCCTTGATCGTGTTCCAGTAGCTGTCTTCAATCTCGGCTGGCGTTCTCGCCGGGGCAGCAGCCCCGCTGACTTGCGGCGCGACCTGCACCGTGGTCGGCCCATAGAAGTAGAAATTGCCCCGCGCTTCGTTGTACAGCGCCGGTCTCTGCTCGTGGCTGACCGTGCGCGCCAGCTCTTCGACGGCATCCTGGACTTCCCGCACCAGATCTTCGATGCGCATGCCGCGTCGCTTCATCCGGGCGACGAATTCCCGGGTAAAGACACCGTTGGGGTTGCTGTCGCGGTCACTCAGACGGTCCAGTGCCTGCTGGCCTTTGCTGGCGGAGTAAACCACCATTTGGCCCTTTGGCGGTTCGATCGGGCCCAGTCCGCGCGTGCTGCCGACGCTGCGGCCCCGGGATTTAAGCGGGTTGTCGCGGCAGGCGTCGACGATCACCAGCGCGAAGGACGCCCTGGCTTCGCTGAGCTTGTCCGTCAGGTCGGCCAGCCCGTAGGCGGTCTTCTCGACTTCACTTTCGCTGCTGGCTTCTATATCAATGGGTAACAGGTAGCTGCCGGTCTTGATCTGCACGCCGTGTCCGGCAAAGAACACCACGACCTGGTCACCCCCGGTGATGCTGTTCGAGAGGGTTTCGATCGCCTTGACCATGCCACGGTAGTTGAGATTGCGGTGCAGCAGTACTTCGAACCCGGCCGCCTTGAGTTCGCGCGCCATGGTCGTTGCGTCGCTGCCGGCCTTTTCCAGTTTGCTGACGTTCTGGTAGGCGTCGTTGCCAATCACCAGCGCAAGCCGCTTGCCCGACTGGCCAACGCCTACCGCCTGCTTTTCCGCTGACTCGCCTTGGGATCCCGGCGTCGCGGCCCTGGCTTCCTCGGTCGTGTCAGCCGCGGCTTGCTGTCGGGGCTGAAGGAGCTTGCCGAGCATTTCAAACAGCCCCGGTTGCGGTGGTTCCTGTTGCGCCTTGGCACTGCAAAGGCAGAGTGCCGCGATGACAATCGCCCGGAGCAGGCAGACGGACACGCTTGGAAGAAATCGGGATGACATGACAACCAAATCTTATGCCAGCAATGGAATCGGTGCAAGAAAAGGCCTGATCCGCAATGATCGTCAGCCACCGAGTGCAACGTCACGGGGGCGGCCCACCGGCGGCTCCTGAGACACCATAACACGGTCCTCCGTGGTGAGATGGGGACAGAATGGGCTTCGGGTACCTCACCAGGTTGGCGTGGCTGCGTTTCATTGCTAATCAGCTTCCCAACCCCGCGCGCAAGCCAGGCGTTCATGAAAGAGCAGGAGACTCCAGTTTGCGTGTCTTAGGAGAAGAAAAGGTGCTGGCGCTAGTTCGGCTGGGGCTCGCTCCGGCACGCGACCACCACTGAAACGGAGCCAAGAACGGGAAATAAAACCAATGCGACGAGGGTGACTGCTGTCCCGCTGGGTGCAGACCGTCAGGATAGACTTGAGGTGGCATGTCTAATGACCGCAGATGGCCGGTTGCCGACCGACACCATGCTACACCCACTGACAGCTTTCCCAAGCGTGACGGTCCCTCAGGCGAGAGAACTGGCATCCCCAGCCGAATGCCCCCTCAAGGTTGATCGCCCGCAGTCAAGGTCGGCTTCGGGGAAAAGTCGCCCTCGTCTGCCGATGGTCGTCAGCCGTCACCGCATTTGCTCGAAAGAGATCCTTCGCCAGCTTGAGGCATCAACAACGGGAAGTAGCGGCAACGGTCCGACCGGCCATCGTTGAACCGACCGTCCCGCCAGCGGTCAGCACCGCGCCCCTGGTGGACGCTCGATCGACGGTCCCCATGCGGCGCCAACCAGACATCATGGCCCAGCGGTACCCATTACCGGAAAAGCCCTGCTTCCCGCGTCGGCTGGTCACGCATCGGTTGCGCCCTTCACCTTCTCACTCCCTCCGGCCTCACGGTGTCTTCAGCCGGTTCGGGTCGAATCCGCACCACTCCGCCAGCTTGAGAAAGTTGGCGGTGAAGCCGGCCAGCGAGAACTTGTGCACCGCCGCCGCCTTGCGCGTTCGCGGGTTTTCCCGCCACACCGTCACGCTGGTGGCGGAGCGCATCGCGGCGACCATTGCCGGCGAGTCGCCGCTCGGCAGGCCAGCGATGGCGATGGGGATTCCCTCGGCGTCAACGTCGAGTGTCACCAGCGCGTCGGCGAATACCGATTGTTTCTTGTCGTCCAGTCTGAACGAAATCGCGTCGGTTTTTGCCAGGGCCGGCTTGGTGCCGCGATAGGTCTGTTCCCGGTAGTAAATCGAGATGTCGCCGCCCGGCGTTGCCGAGACGACCAGGAAGTCGTCGCCGTCGCCGCCGGTTGACGCCTGGCAGGTTTTCTTACCCTTGCCACTGCTCTCGGTGGACGAATGCCAGTCTTTGTACTCCCAGGACAAATCCTTGCCGGCTTGCGCCAGCGTCGGAGTGGAGGCAAGGCCCAGCAGCAGGGCCAACAGACAGCAGGCAGATGACGGACGGTTCATTCCTGGCGGCTCCAATCGATAATCCGACAAGCGTATCATGGGCGACGAGAAGTGCGGATCACGCCGTTCACCCGCAGGCCGACTGACGGCGCGAGGCGTGGATTCTGCCGGACAGGCGTGGCGAGTATCTCCCTCCGCGGAAAAGTGCGTCGTTTTCACCCTTCCATCGTCTCCTGAAGCAGAAGCCAGGATCCTCGCGACCATCGTCAAACACAGTGCCACACGCATTTGGAGTCAAAGCATGAATCTTTCGGCGATCGACAGGAGCGCCAGTTCCAGGCTCACCACCTGGCTGGTCGGCCTTGTCCTTGGCGGCGCCCTCTGGGTGGCCGCCTACAGCCAGCTCGCCGCCTTTGCCGATGCGCTGGTCGGCGCCCTGGGCCTTTCCCGCGCGACGGCTTTCGGCGAGGCCGTCCACTTCTTCTTCTACGATACCCCCAAGGTGCTGCTGCTCCTCACCGGCATCGTTTTCGTGATGGGCGTCATCCAGACCTTCTTTTCGCCGGAGCGCACGCGGGCGCTGCTTTCCGGCCGACGCGAGGGCATCGGCAATGTGCTGGCGGCCACCCTGGGCATCGTCACGCCGTTCTGCTCGTGCTCGGCGGTGCCCCTGTTCATCGGCTTTCTCTCGGCTGGTGTGCCGCTCGGCGTGACTTTGTCCTTCCTGATCTCGGCGCCGATGGTCAATGAAATCGCGCTGGTACTGCTTTTCGGCATGTTCGGCTGGAAGGTGGCCGCGCTTTACCTCGGCCTGGGGCTGCTGGTGGCCATCGTCGCCGGCCTGGTGATCGGCAAGCTGAAGATGGAGCGTTTCCTCGAGGACTGGGTGCAGAAGATCCTCGCCGGACAGGTGGCACAAACCGCCGGTGAGCAGATTTCCTGGCTGGAGCGTCTGCAGGCTGGCGCCGCGCACGTGCGCGAGATCGTCGGCAAGGTGTGGCCCTACGTGCTGGGCGGGATTGCCCTGGGTGCGGGAATCCACGGCTATGTGCCGGAGGACTTCATGGCCTCGTTCATGGGCCGCGATGTCTGGTGGGCGGTGCCGGCCGCGGTTCTGCTCGGGGTACCGATGTATACCAACGCCGCGGGAATCATTCCGATCGTCGAGGCCCTGATCGGCAAGGGGGCGGCGCTGGGTACTGTCCTCGCCTTCATGATGGCGGTGATCGGTCTGTCGGCACCGGAAATGATCATCCTCCGCAAAGCGCTCAAGCCGACCCTGATCGCGACCTTCGCCGGCGTCGTCGCCACCGGCATTCTGCTGGTCGGCTACGTGTTCAACTGGCTGCTTTGAAGCCCGGGCCGCACTGGCGGCGAGCAACGATTTCTTGACCCTGCGAAGGAAAACGCCATGAAAAGCATCAAGGTCCTCGGCACCGGCTGTGCCAACTGCCGCGCCACGGTCGCCCTCGTCGAATCGGTGGCGAAGGAGAAGGGCGTGGACATCTCGATCGAGAAGGTCGAAGACCTGCCCGACATCATGAGCTATGGCGTGATGTCCACACCCGGTGTGGTGATCGACGGACGCGTGGTGCATGCCGGCGGCGTGCCGACCCGCGCCAAGGTGGAAGGCTGGCTCTGAAGCTCAGCGCGTGCGCGTCGCCGCCGCGTTCGCTGCGGGCAGCACCTGTGCCGACAGGCGGGTGTCCGCCTTCAGCAGGCCGATCTCGTCGCTGAGAATGTTGGCGCTCTCGATCAACAGCACGTCCTTGGCCTTCTTGTTCTCCTTCTCTTCCGCCAGATCGGCGCTCAGGGCGCGTTCGCTGGCGAGCAGGCCATCGTCCTGACGGGACGCTTTGCGAACGCCGGCTTCGTTCTTGCCGGCACGCAATTTCTGTCTTGCCTCCTGCCTGTCACGCTCGGCGCGACGCTCCGCCTCGTTGAGCGAGATTTCGTTCTTCTTGCGCAGGGCGTTGAACTCGGCGACATCTTCGAGCAGGTATTGAAAATCCCTGTCCTTGGCCACGCGCACCTCATGCCGGGCGCGCAGCGCCGGCAGCAACGCGCTCACGCGACCCGCCGGCGCGAAGTCGGCCGCCCTGATCTGCGTCCAGGGCAGCGCATTCTCCGAACTGGACTCGCCGAACTCCTCCGGGTCGGTCATGCTCGGCAAGGCGATGTCGGGGCTGACTCCGCGTAGTTGCGTGGTGCCGCCATTGACGCGGAAGAACTGGGCGATCGTCATCTTCAACTCGCCGAGTCGCGCCTTCTCTTCCTTGGCGATCTGGTTCAGGTCGACCATGGCCTGCACGGTGCCCTTGCCGTAACTCGTCTCGCCGATGACCAGACCACGACCGTAGTCCTGAATGGCCGCGGCGACGATCTCCGATGCCGATGCCGAACGGCGATTGATCAGCACCGCCAGCGGACCGGTCCACGCGAAACCGCTGTGCACGTCCTTCTCGATGCGCACCTGGCCTTGAGCGTTGCGTTGCTGCACCACTGGCCCGGTGTCGATGAAGAGTCCGGTCAGGTCGACGGCTTCGCTCAGCGAGCCGCCGCCATTGTCGCGCAAGTCGAGGACGACGCCATCGACGTTCTCCTTCTTCAGTTCGGCCAGCAGACGCGCGACGTCGCGGGTGGCACTCTTGTAATTTGCGTCGCCTTTGCGCCGGGCGTCGAAATCCTCATAGAAGGTGGGCAGCGAGATGACGCCAATCCGGCGCTTCGTCGTGCCGTCCCGGGCCTCGATGATCGACTTCTTGGCCGCTTGCGCGGCGATGTTGATCTTCGCACGGGTCAGCGAGATCAAGGTCGGCCGGCCGTCCGGGCCGGCATCGGCGGGGAGAACGGAGAGGAGCACGGTGGTGTCCTTTTCGCCACGAATCAGCGCCACGACATCGTCGATACGCCAGCCGAGCACGTCGGTGACCGAAGCCCGCGCACCCTGCCCGACGCCGATGATCCTGTCGCCGACCTTGAGCCTTCCCGACAAGGCGGCCGGACCGCCCGGCACGAGCTCGCGGATGGTCGTGTACTCGTCGCGTTCCTGCAGCACGGCACCGATGCCGACCAGCGAAAGCCGCATCGAGATGTCGAAATCTTCCGCCGCACGCGGCCCGAGGTAGCTGGTATGCGGGTCCATGGCCGTCGAGTAGGCGTTCATGAAGACCTGGAAAGCGTCCTCGCTCTTCATCCTGACGTTGCGCGTCAGGTAGTTCTCGTAGCGCTTGTCGAGCGTCGCGCGAATCGCCGCGTCGTCCTTGCCGGCCAGCTTCAGCCGCAGCCAGTCATTCTTCACGCGTTTGCGCCACAGATCCCGGATCTCGTCTTCGTTCTTCGCCCAGGGAGCTTTCTTGCGCGACAAGGGGTAGCCTTCCTTGACGGTGAAGTCGGGCTTTTGCTTGAGGAGTTCGCGGGCATAGGCGACCCGCTCGGCCAGGCGCTGGCGCTGCAGGTTGAAGAGGGCAAACGGTATGCTCAGGTCCTGCTCGAGAATCGCATCGTCAAGCTTCGTACGGGCACCGGCGAAACGGTCGATGTCGGATTGCAGGAAGAAGTTCTTCTCCCCATCCAGCGCCTCGACGTAGTTGGCGAAAATCCTCTCCGACATGGCATCGTCAAGTGGCGCGGCGCGGTAGTGGTAGCGCGAGAGGACCTGCGCAGACCACAGCGCGGACTGTGTCTGCTGCGGCAAGGGCGCGAGCAGCGCCATGTCGGCACCCTGGGGTGCGCGTGCGAAGGCCTGGGCTGCGACCAGCCAGGCAACCAGTAGCCATAGTGCTCTTTTCGTCATTCACTCTCTCCGGGAATCTGCAGCGCCGCGCGCCACGCGGAGTGTCCCACATCTGGCCGAGGTGTGGCGATCGTCACGCCCGCGCGACTGCTCTGCACCCGCAATCGCGCGGCCATTCTCGCCCCTGCCCTGGCGCTACCGTGGCGCCGTCCTAGGCGCTGCCCGACGACTGCCTCCTGAGTTCGATCAGCGGCAACACGCCCGGCAGTTCCAGACGCTTGCGGTCCGGCTCGACGGCAGCCAGCGCCGTCGTTTCGACCAGCGTCGCCAGCGAGCGGCGAGTGAGGTTCTGGTAGGTGAGCGTTCCCTCGATCTTCCAGGTCATCTCCTGCTCGCTGAGCGTCCGGATGATCTTGGCAGGAACCCCGGCGACCAGCGAACGCGGCGGTATTTCCAGCCCGGCCTTGACGAAGGCGCACGCGGCGACGATCGACGACTCGCCAAGTACGGCGTTGTCCATGATCACCGCGTTCATGCCGACCAGCGCGTTGCGGCCGATCCGGCAGCCGTGCAGCACCGCGCCGTGGCCGATGTGGCCATCCTCCTCGATCACCGTGTCGGTGCCGGGAAAGCCGTGCATGACGCAGGTGTCCTGCACATTGGCGCCGCGCCCGAGGATCAGGCGACCGAAATCGCCGCGCAGGCTGGCGCAGGGGCCGACATAACAGCCCGGTCCGACGATCACGTCGCCGATCAGGACCGCCGAGGGATGCACATAGGCGCTCGGATCGATGACCGGAACAAGGCCGTCGATGGCGTAAACACGGGGACTGCTCATGCGCATGCTCCTCGAGGAAAGGCCGCGCCGCCGCCGGAAGACGGGCGTCGCCTGGATGCCGAATTGCCCACCATTCTACGGAAAGCCCCATGCCGGACGCCAGCGCGTCGGCGGCAGCGAGCCGTCGACGCCGCTCATCGCATGGATCGGCGCTCGGGGATCGGCAGCGGATCGTCAGGCTGAAAGCGGGCCAGGAAAGCTGGCGAGAACGTCGGGGATCGACCGTCGGCGGTACACAGGAGACGGTCGAGGTGGCGCTCGGACGGCGCCAACAGACGACGGTAGAGTTCCTTGCAGAGCACGCGCGCCTGTTCGCCTGGCCAGTCGACGGGCAGCAGCACTTCGGGCAGTTCGGGATCGCGCAGCAGGAGGCGACGGTAATCGTGAATCAGCAAAAGGCGCAGCAGACAAGCCTCTTCGTCGTCGATGGCGACCTGCCGCTCGGCGCGCAGGTCTGCGAGGACAGGCGCGTAGAGGGCGACAAAATCGCCATAGGCGCGCGCCAGCCCGCGCAGATCCCAGGCACGGGCAACCAGATCGGCATTACCGGCCATGCCGGCCAGGCTCGCGTCGGCGGCAACCAGCGGCAGGAGATCAGCCAGCCAGCGGCCCTTGCCCTCGGCCGCCAGCGTGTCGAGCACCACCGACAAGTTCACGCCGGGATGGACGAAGCACTGCTCGCCCAGGGCACCAAACCCCTGCCAGAAAAGCGCGCGACGCAGGCCGTCGCGGTCCTTCTGCGCGAGCGGCGCGAGGACGAGAAGCAGTCGCCAACGCCGATCCCAGTCCGGTCCACGGGCCGCGTAGATCTGCCTGGCCGCTTCCTCGCAACGTCGCTGCCCGGTGGGTGTCAGCAGATAGTCGCTGCGCCGGCCGTGCGCTGCGGAGCACAACCACTGGTCCCTGGCCAGGCGGAACACCGCCGTGCGCGCCAGGCGTTCGTTGAGCCCCAGGGGTTCGAGCAGGCGAATCAGGCTGCCCATCCAGATCCGGCCACCGCGCGGCAGGACCATGTCGCCGAAGAGGGAGATGATCAGCGAACCCGCGAGCACCCGTTTCTGGGCGCAGAAGCTCGCGATGCGGGCGCGGATGGGCTCGTTCATCGGCACTCGTCGCCACGCTCGCTGGCCGTCGAAACGGCGCGCGAGGGCATGCGGCAGCGCCTGCCGCCCGGCGAGCCAGCGGACGATGCGTGATCAGCCACCGCGCAAGGAGGACGCGGCCGGCTCGCCGCCAGCACCCTGCTGGTGGTGGAAGCCTTCGCTATGGATCAGATGATCGCTGGCGCCGAGCCTCTTTACCGTCGCCACGCAGGCGTCGACGAAGCCGGGACTACCGGCAGCAAACACGCTGTGCTTCGAGAGGTCGGCAAACAGCGTCGGCAGGACGACCTCGACCCGCCCGTGCAGATACCCCGCCTTCTCCTCGCGTGTCAGCGTCACCTGGTAGCTGAAGTTGCGGTGCTTGGCATGCCACCACGACAGCATGCCGCGCGCGTAGACCTCGTCGGCGCTGCGGGCCGAGACGAGAAAGGTCACCGGCTTCCTGAAGCCGCGCCGCAGGGCCGCCTCGGCGAGAGCCAGAACGGGTGCCAGACCGGTACCGGCGGCGAGACAGAGCACCGGCGTATCGACCGTCGGATCGCCGACGAAAGTGCCGTAGGCACCGTTCAGCCGGACCTCGTCGCCGACACCGAGGATGTCATGCAGCCAGATGCTGGTGGCACCCGCGTCCGACCGCGCCACCTGCAGCACGATCTCGCCATCGGGGCGCGGCGCGTTGGCAATCGAGTACGCGCGATACGGGATAGCCGCCCGCTCGTCACCGAGCGTGACGTACTGGCCAGGCCAGTAGCGGAGGACCGGACCAACCGGACGCAGGCGCAGCTCGGCGATACGCGTGGCACACAGGCTCTTGCCGACGACGACGAAGAGGGCGTTCTCGCGCGGTGGAAAAAGCTTCGGCCTGGCGTCCTCGCTCCCCCATTCGATCACCAGCTCGTCGGAAACCGGCTTGGCCATGCACATCAGGCCGAAGCCGGCGCCGCGTTCGGCCGGCGACAGCGCCATGTCGAGGACCACACCCTGATCGAATTCGCCACGGCGAACCTTAACCTTGCATTCCCCGCAGGCACCGGCGCGACAGTTGTTCGGCAGAGCATAGCCGGCGGCCTCGAGCGCCGCCAGCACGGTATCGCCAGCGCTGCAATCGACGGATTTTCCCGAGGGATGAAGGACGATGCGGCTCATCAGCTTGCCTCCAGAGGGGGTTCTTGCGGCGCTTGCGACCGCGGGGAGCGAATGCCGGAGCGGCCGCGATTCAAAAAACGGGAATGATGTCTGCCATCTCGATCTCGCTGATCTCGCGACCGGTGATCCCGACTTCGGGGATCGCCGGAAACTCGATGCCGTACCGGTCGAGCACGCTTTTCAGATTGAGCATCGCGTTCTTCCAGTTCTGCAGCTTCATGTCATACGTCGGAACACCGAAGCCGGCCATGCGGCAGACCTCCTCCCCTTCGCGCTGATTGGCGATGAAGTCGGCCGGCAGGTCCCAGAAATCCATCGGTGGCTCGAACAGTACCGCCGACAGGAAGAGGTAGCCGGCGCGAATCTGCCGGGTAACCACCTGCTTGTCCTCCTCGGCCAGGCGCGGGTAATCCCTCTGCATCAGGGCCATGCATATCGCCATGTGCCGGCCCTCGTCGCGACCGATGTGGCGGAAACCTTCCTTGAAGACCGCTTCGCGCGAGTTGTCGTACATCTGCTTGAAGATCGTCGCCGCGGCAATCTCGCCCATCAGAAAGGAACTGAACAGGACGGCCAGCGAGTAGCGCGGAACGGCCTTCTTGTAACCCTCCCAGTAACGCCCGCCATTGAAGTACAGCCAGGCGGCGTTCTTCTGCAGGCGCTTGCCCAGTTCGCTCTTCGGCTGATGGCTCAGCGGGTCGGGATGACCGAGCAGGCGGGTGATCGCCATGCCGCACATCATCTCGTGGTTGTGCTCGTCACGAGTCACCGAGAAGAAGCAGTTGCGCACCGGCGCTTCCTCGTGCGCCTCGTAGGTCTTGATCATCGCCGTGGCAAATACCGGTGGCGCCGAGGCATCGAAGACGGAGAGCAGCGTCCACCAGTACGCCATTGCCTCGCGCTCCTCCCAGCTGTAGCTGTCGGGATCGAAGGTATCCCAGGGCAGCTTGGCCGGATCCCAGTACTCGCGCTGGGCCGCCGCCCACACCTCTTCCATCTTCCGGGTGTTCGCTTGCCACGACAGCGGGTAGACGTTGGGCTGTTCGGTCGGCGGCGGCAGTTCCATGGTGTCGGCAAAGCGCGCTCTCTCTGCGGTCATGCTGATCTCCTCTGGTCGGCGTCGATTGGATGGGCTCGCCGGCCTGCCTCCGGCTCGCTGAACATGTTACCTTATGCAATGAATCGTCAACAGGAATCGTATCATATCAGTCCCATCTGGATAGAACCATGACTGCCAAATTCTCGAAGACCGATACAGCTATTGACATGCTTTGGCATCGTTTGTAACGTTTCAGGGTAAGCACCAGCCGGCGTCAACGGCCCCGTCACGGCCTCTCCAGGAGAACTGCATGTCGCAAAGCCTTTTCGAAAAGCACCGCCCCACCCTCGAAGCAGCCGTCGATGCGATCGCCAGTCGTGGATACTGGGCCGCGTATGCGGAAATGCCCAGCCCCAAGGTCTACGGTGAAACGGCGATGGACGACGGCAAGCGCGCCTGCGAAAGCTGCCTTGGCCAGCAGTTCGCTCTCGATCAGCCCGGCCAGACCGGCTGGATGGACAGCGAGCGCTCGCCCTACGGGCCGCGGCTCAAGGTCAGCTATCCGGTATGCGATGCGCGTGCGCTGATCGACGCCGGCAGCCGGGCGATGATCGAGTGGCAGAAGATAGGTGCCGCGGGCCGCACCGCCATCTGCCTGGAAATCATCGAACGACTCAACCAGCGCAGCTTCGAACTGGCCCACGCGGTGATGATGACCACCGGTCAGGGCTGGATGATGGCTTTCCAGGCCGGCGCGCCACACGCCCAGGATCGCGCCCTCGAAGCCGTCGCCCAGGCCTGGCGCGAGCAGAACTGCGTGCCGCGCGAAGCGATCTGGGAAAAGCCACAAGGCAAGAACCCGCCGCTGGTGCTGCGCAAGCACTTCGAGATCGTCGGCCGTGGTATCGCACTGGTCATCGGCTGTGGCACCTTCCCGACCTGGAACACCTACCCGGGGCTGTTCGCGGCGCTGGCAACCGGCAACGCGGTGATCGTCAAACCCCATCCCAACGCCATCCTGCCGGTGGCGATGAGCATCCGGATCATCCGCGAAGTGCTGGTCGAGAACGGCATCGGTGCCAATCTGGTGACCCTGGCGGCGTTTGCCGACGGTGCAGACACCCGCAATCTGGCGCAGCACCCTGCCGTCAGGTCGATCGACTTCACCGGCGGCAAGGCCTTCGGCAACTGGCTCCTCGCCAACTGTCGCCAGGCCCAGATCTATGCCGAACTGGCCGGCGTCAACAACATCGTCATCGATTCGACGGATGCCTACGCGGCGATGCTGCGCAACCTGGCGTTCACGCTCTCGCTCTACTCGGGACAGATGTGCACCACTTCGCAAGTGCTTTTCATACCCGCCGCCGGCATCGCAACCGATCAGGGCCACAAGACCTTCGACGACGTCGCCGGCGACCTTGCCCAGGCCATCGAGGCGCTACTCGGCAAACCCGAGGTCGCTCTTGCCGTACTTGGCGCCGTGCAATCGCCAGACACCCTGCGGCGCATCGAAGCCGCCAGCGGCGGCTCGCTCGGCAAGGTGATCCTGGCGACCCGCAAGGTCGAGCACCCTGACTTTCCAGACGCCGAGGTGCGCACACCGGTCCTCATCGCCTGCCAGGCCGAGGACGAAGCGGCGTGGATGGAAGAGCGTTTCGGGCCGATCGGTTTTCTCGTCAAGGTCGCCGACACGGCGGCGGCGATCGCCCTCTCCGAGCGAGTGGTCATCGAACAGGGCGCGCTCACCGTCGGCGTCTACTCGACCTCGGAGGAGGTCATCGAGGCGATGACGGCGGCCACTTGGCGATCCCAGGTGGCGCTGTCGATCAACCTGACGAGCGGCGTCTTCGTGAACCAGTCGGCAGCCTTCTCGGACTATCATGGCACTGGCGGCAACCCGGCGGCGAACGCGTCGTATGCCGATGCCGCCTTTGTCGCCAGTCGCTTCCGCGTCGTCCAGCGCCGCTATCACCTCTGAGGCCCCAGCCATGACCTTCAGCACGATTACCTATGTTGTCGAGGCCGGCATCGCCCGGCTGACGCTCAACCGCCCGGAGCGCCTGAACAGCTTCACCGAAGAAATGCACGCCGAAATCCGCCTGGCCCTGGCGGCGCTCGACGCCGATCGCAGCGTCCGCGCCCTGGTGCTCAGCGGTGCTGGCCGCGGCTTTTGCGCCGGCCAGGACCTCAACGATCGTTCGGTCGCCATCGGCGATTCGCCGCCCGACATCGGGGTCACCATCGAGAACAACTACAAGCCGCTCGTGCTGCGCCTGCAGAACCTGCGCGTACCGACGTTGTGCGCCGTCAATGGCATCGCCGCCGGCGCCGGCGCCAGCCTGGCCCTCGCCTGCGACATCGTGATTGCCGCGCGTTCGGCAAGTTTCCTGCAGGCGTTCAGCAAGATCGGCCTGATTCCCGACACCGGCGGCACCTGGTTCCTGCCGCAGCGTGTCGGCATGGCGCGAGCCCTCGGCCTGGCGCTGCTCGCCGACAAACTGCCGGCAGAGAAGGCAGCGGCCTGGGGTCTGATCTGGGACTGCGTCGACGACGCGGAACTGATGCCGACCGTCAATCGCCTGGCCGCACAACTGGCTGGCGCCCCCACCCGGGCCCTGGTGCGCACGCGCGAGGCGATGCGCGCGGGGATCACCAACAGCCTCGAGACCCAGCTCGACCTCGAGCGCGACCTGATGCAGGAACTCGGCCACTCACACGACTATCGTGAGGGCGTCACGGCGTTCATGACCCGGCGGGCGCCGAACTTCACCGGCGAGTAGGCCACATGGGCCAGGCGCTCGCCAGCGACACGCCTGTCGCCATCGTCGGCGCCGGCGCCATGGGCAGCGGCATCGCGCAGGTGGCGGCCGCTGCCGGACATCGGGTGCTGCTGTATGACGCCAGTAGCGGGGCTGTCGAGCAGGCGATCGCCCGCATCGGCGCCAGCTTCGACAGGCTGGCCGAAAAGGGAAGGATCGACGCCGGTGCCGCCCAGGCGGCGCGGGCCCGCCTGATCCCCGCGGCGCGTCTGGACGAACTCGCCGCCAGCGGCTTGCTGATCGAGGCGATCGTCGAAGACCTCGTCGCCAAGCAGCAACTGTTCCGCACGCTCGAAGCCATCGTGTCGCCCGCCTGCCTGCTGGCGACCAACACCTCGTCTATCTCGGTGACGGCGATCGCTGCGGCGCTGAGCGCGCCGGGCCGGCTCGCCGGAATGCACTTTTTCAATCCAGTCCCGCAGATGACGCTGGTCGAAGTGATCAGCGGCCTGGCGACTGAAGCGCTGGTGGCCGACACCCTCCATGCGACCGCGCTGGCCTGGGGAAAGTCGCCGGTCAGGGCGCGTTCGACACCCGGCTTCATCGTCAATCGGGTCGCCCGTCCCTATTACGGCGAAGCCCTGCGCCTGCTCAACGAGGGCGCCGCCGACTGCGCGACGCTCGATGCGGTGTTTCGCAACGCCGGCGGCTTCCGCATGGGTCCTTTCGAACTGATGGACCTGATCGGCCTCGACGTCAACCTGGCGGTCAGCCGGTCGGTGTGGAGCGCCTTCTTCAACGATCCGCGTTACGCGCCGTCGCCGATCCAGCAGGAGATGGTCGCCGCCGGTTTTCTCGGCCGCAAGAGTGGGCGCGGCTTCTATCCGCACGCGCCGGCGGCGACCATGCCGCAGGCCGGCAACCTCGAGCCGCAGCCGATACCCTGCTCGCTGCACATCTTCGGCAACTGTCCGCTGGCAAGCGCGCTGAGCGAGCGGCTGCAAGTCCGTGGCCTGACGTTTCAGCACGCTCCGGCATCACCGGACGGACGCCTTGCCGAGGCCGGCGGCGCGGCGATCTATCTGACCGACGGCCGCTCGGCCAGCGAACGCGGCGCGCGCAGCGGTGTCGCCAACACCGTGCTCGTCGACCTGGCGCTCGACTACGGCAGCGCCACGCGCCTGGCCATTGCCACCGCCGAGCAATGCCATGCGGCGGCGGCCACCGCTGCGGTTGGGCTCCTGCAGGCCGCCGGCTTCACCGTCTCGCGGCTGGCCGACGTGCCCGGCCTGGCGCTGATGCGTACGGTGTGCATGCTGGCCAACGAGGCTGCCGATGCGGTCTACCAGAATGTCTGCACTGCCGCCGCCGTCGATCAGGCGATGCGCCTCGGCACCAACTACCCGCTCGGGCCGCTGGCCTGGGGCGAGCGGATCGGCCTGCCTCTGGTCCACAGCGTACTCACCAACCTGGCCACGAGCTATGGCGAAGACCGCTACCGCGCTTCGCCCCTGCTCGCCCGCAAGGTTTTTTCGGGAAAGAAGTTCCATGTCTGACGCCCCCACCCCTGTGGCCGAGCCGACCGGCGCGGCCTTGCTCGCCGCCCGCACTGCCGAAGCGATGTACAGCCGCGATGCGGCGAGCAAGCTGATCGGCCTGCGTCTGATCGCCGTCCGTCCCGGCTACTCGCGCCTGACGATGGTCGTACGGCCGGACATGGTCAACGGCCACCACATCTGTCACGGCGGCTATCTCTTCACTCTCGCCGACTCTGCCTTCGCCTACGCCTGCAACAGCTACAACCGCAACACGGTCGCCTCCGCCTGCCATATCGACTTCCTGACGCCGGCCCGCGAAGGCGAAACGCTCGCAGCCGAGTGCGAGGAACGATCACTGGCCGGACGCACCGGCGTGTACGACACGACCATTCGCAACGCGAGCGGCAAGGTCGTCGCCCTCTTTCGCGGCAAGTCGTACCGCATCGCCGGCGAAGTCATCGCCGGTCTCGAGGCCGAGGAGCGTGATCCCGACTCTGCCGGCACAGCCGCCAACGAGTTCGAAGGCAACCCGCAATGAGGCGCAGCGCGGAGTTCAGCGCATGAGCGAGGCCTATATCTGCGACGCCCTGCGCACGCCCATCGGTCGCTACGGCGGCTCGCTCGCCGGGGTGCGCACCGACGATCTTGCCGCACTGCCGATCCGCGCACTGGTCGATCGCCACCCCGGGGTTGACTGGTCGGCGGTTGACGAGGTGTTCTACGGCTGCGCGAATCAGGCCGGCGAGGACAACCGCAACGTCGCGCGCATGGCGGCCCTTCTGGCTGGCCTGCCGGTGGACGTGCCGGCAACGACCGTCAACCGCCTGTGTGCCTCGGGAATGGACGCGATCGGCCTGGCGGCCCGCTCGATCAAGGCCGGCGAGGGTGAGCTGATGATTGCCGGTGGCGTCGAGAGCATGTCGCGCGCGCCATTCGTGCTCGCCAAGGCCGACAGCGCCTTCTCGCGCCATGCCGCGATTTTCGACACGACGATCGGCTGGCGCTTCGTCAACCCGCTCATGGACAGACTGCATGGCACGCATTCGATGGCGCAGACGGCCGACAACGTCGCCGCCGACTTCGCCATCGCCCGCGCCGATCAGGACGCCTTCGCGCTGCGCTCGCAAGAACGCTGGGCGAAGGCACAGGCGGCCGGCCGCTTTGCCGACGAGATCGTCCCCGTACGCCTGACCGACGGCGCAGGCAGCCCGCGCCTCTTCGACACCGACGAACACCCGCGCCCGGCAGTGACGCTGGCCAGTCTGGCCCGGCGTACCGGCATCAACGGCCCGGAATTCCCCGTCACCGCGGGCAATTCGTCGGGCGTCAACGATGGCGCCTGCGCGCTGCTCGTCGCCAGTGAAGCCGCGGCGGCGCAACATGCCCTGACCCCACGCGCCCGTATCCTGGCCATGGCCAGCGCTGGCGTCCCGCCGCGCATCATGGGCATCGGCCCGGCTGCCGCGGTGCGCAAGGTTCTCGCCAGAACGGGCCTGACGCTGGACCAGATGGATGTCATCGAAATCAACGAAGCCTTTGCCGCGCAATGCCTGGCCGTACTGCGCGAACTGTCGATCGCGGACGATGCCGAACGAGTCAACCCGAATGGTGGCGCGATCGCCGTCGGCCATCCGCTAGGCATGAGCGGCGCGCGTCTCGTGACCACGGCCCTGTGGGAACTGCACCGCCGTGCGGGCCGCTACGCGCTATGCACGCTCTGTGTCGGTGTCGGCCAGGGTGTGGCGATGATCATCGAGCGCGTCTGAGGAACGACCGCTGCCCCGGTGCATGTCGTCGGGCAGCGCCCGCGCCTTTGCGCCCTGACGTTCACAGGACGAAGCGAGCCAGCCACGCGCAAGCCTCGGCGACGGCGCACTCCCAGTCTTCGACGCTCATGAAATGCGGTGCGCCGGCGATCGTTTGCTGGCACAGGCGATCGGGGGCACTGGCGTAGCGTGGCGCAAGGCGTTCGTGCAGCGCCTCTGCCGCCGCCGGCGGTACGATGCTGTCCCGTTCGGCGGTGATCGAGAGCAGCGCCGTCGGGAAGAAGCGCTCATCGGCGAGTGTGTGGGGCCCCGGCTGCGTGCGTTCGGGCGACCCCATCAGCGCCACGGCAGCGCACAGGCGGCGATCGCTGGGCACCGCCCCATAAACGATGCAGCCGCCCATCGACACGCCGGCGACAGCGATCCGCCCGCCATCGGCAAGACCACCCGCGATCAGCGTATCGATCAGTGCCGGCACTTCGTCGACCGTGCGGGCGACCAGCGACTTGAACAGCGGCATACTGTCCTCGGGCGGTCGCGCGAACTGCTGCTCGAAATCGCTCAGGCGCCGCTCTCCGTGACCAACGGCATCGACGCCGACGGCGAGCAGCCCCGTCGCCGCGAAGCGATGCAGTTCGGGAAGGTGCACTTCCTTGTCGGCGGCCAGTCCGTGAAACCACAGCACCGTCGGCAAGGGCCCGCGTGCCGCGACCGGTCGCACGAGCAGCACCGGCACCCCGGCCAGCCGCTTGCGCTCGACCTCTGTGTTCATCGCCGACACGTCAGCGCACGCCGCGTGCACTTGCGAGTGCCAGCGCGGTGGCTCCAAGAGCGCTGCCGCTGCGCGGATTGCCGACATGGCGCAAGGCTGGCTCGTGCGCCTTGCCCAGTCGTTCGGGTGGCTCCGGATGTCGTTTGGGCATCGCCCTCCCCCATGCAAGTCGATTGAACATACCGCCTCTCCTCGCAGCTTTCTGCGCTCGCCCGGCCGGCAGCGGTCTGCCGCCGCATCAGCATGCCGTGGCCGCCGGGCGTGGTCAAGGCGCGAGGCGGCGATCGCCGCGGCGGCGGCAACGGCTGTCAGGCGGCGGCGGGTTGAACTTCCTCAGCCCGGCTACTATAGTGTTCATATAAAGACGTTCTTGTCGGCGACCGACTGCTGAACCGGCACCGCCGCCAGCGCTCGCCGAGCCTTTCTTCCGCAAGCGCCACGCCGCTGTTGCGACGAGCAGATGCGTGGCTTACCCATCGGACAGAGCATGATGCATGCGACGAATACGCCGTTCCGGTTGCTGGTGCGTCTTACCGCCTGGCCAGGCCGGTGAACATCACGAAGCATTCGCTGGCGGCGCCCTTGCGGGCGTCCTCGTCGCGGTGGCTTGCTATGCTGCTGTGTGCGGCACTCGCAAGCGGTCCGGGCAGCGCCGCCGCCGAGACCGCGCCGGGCAAGCTTGCCGAGATGACGAAAGGACATTCCGTGACCGAGACGATATTGACACGCGCCGATAGCGGCAGCACGGTCGACCTTCGGGTCGGCGAGAGACTGCTTGTCCGCCTCGAGGAATCTCCCACGACGGGTTTTGCGTGGACGCGGGAAGGCGGCAATGACGCGCTGGTCGAGCAGGATTCGGACTTTGCGCCCGCCTCTGCCGGGCTTGGCGGCGGCGGCCTGCGCAGCTTCCTTTTCATGGCCGAGAAGGCCGGCGTGGTGCAACTGCGGCTCAGGCTCTGGCGCACGTGGGAAGGAGATTCGTCGATCGTCGAGGTGTTTACGGCGACGGCCAGGATCCATGCGAAATAAGCAGCCGGACCGGCAGCCCGTCCCAGGGGCCGGCAGCCGACTGGCAACCAACTCCCGAGAAGGAGGTGATCGAATCGTAATGACGCAAGGCAGGCAATGGCCTGCAACACGAGCGACCGATCTGGTGCCTCGTCGGCAAAGAGGCTGATCGGTCGGTACAAGTCAATATCGCTACAAGGGGAAACCATCATGGCAGAGTCAAACGAAACTTTCCGCATGGGCTGGCTGCCGGACTATCCGAGCCTGCGGGACTACAAGGCAGACGATGACGTCGTCGCGCCCAAGCTCAAGGCACTGGGACAGAAGGAATCCATCAAGGGCTTGCTGGCCAAAGCGAACGCCGCGGCGATTCCAGCGACCCTGGCGACGACTGCCGATCTGCGCGCCTGGTGCTCGCCGATCGAGAACCAGGGCGCTCTCGGCTCGTGCACAGCCAACGCCGGCGTGGGTCTGGTCGAGTACTACGAACGCCGGGCGTTCGGCAAGCACATCGACGCCTCCCGCCTCTTCCTCTACAAGACGACCAGAAACCTGCTCAAGTGGACGGGCGATACGGGTGCGTTCCTGCGCACCACCATGGAATCGATGGTTCTCTTCGGCGTACCCCCTGAGGACTACTGGCCCTACACCACGGCCGCGCCGGCTTTCGACCAGGAACCGTCGGCGTTCTGCTACGCCTTTGCCCAGAGCTTCCAGGCCATCAATTACTATCGACTCGATCCGCCGGGCACCACGCGTGCCGCCTTGCTCAGCCGGATCAAGACCAACCTCGCCGCGGGTCTGCCGTCGATGTTCGGGTTTACGGTGTATCAGTCGTACAACCAGGCCGGCACGACCGGCAAGCTGCCTTATCCGACGCCGGGTGAGAAGATCGTCGGCGGGCATGCGATCGTCGCCGTCGGTTACGATGACGCCATGAAGATCAAGAACGCCAACGCCGGCGCGAGCGAAACCACCGGCGCCCTGCTGATCCGGAATTCGTGGGGCACCGGCTGGGGAGCAGGCGGTTACGGCTGGCTACCGTACGCCTATGTCCTTAACGGACTGGCTGTCGACTGGTGGTCACTGATCAAGCAGGATTGGATCGATACGGGGAAATTTGGCTAAGAGCAACGGCGCTCGCGCCCAGGGCCCCAGTGCCACGCGGCATGACGGGCTCCGGCCGCCTGGCAGCCGGGCGCGGGCTAGCCGCCCCGAGTCGCTCGACGTGCACGGAGCCGGCGCTGAAAGCACGGCATCGGCGCCGTGCCACCGGCCGCCGCAGCGGCCCCTTGGCGGTGCCAGCGCACGGCAGGAGACGCCACGCTTCCCCGGGTCGGGCGGCCGGCCATCCATTGCGTTACCGCTGCATACTGCCGCAACAGGCCGTCGCGAACAGCGAACTGCCTGGCCCGCCGACGGTCGACATGAAGCAACCGATTCCCCCTGGGCGCGCCGGGCCACCGGCGTATCGGCCCATAGCGAAGATCGGGATCGTGCCCATCCACCGCACCACCCTGTCCTTGAGGAGGATATGCCATGAGTAGCCAGCCGCCAGCGCCTTCGCGCGACATCAGACCGCGCGAGTCCGTCGACCAGACAACGGCCAGCGGACAACAAAGCGATTATGAGGCCCTGCAGGCGCTCGCCGCCGACCTCGAGACGCGGGCCGTGGAAGCGGCGAACTGGTATCTGCGCAACAAGATCTGGCCGCGCCGTCTGTCCAGGCTGCTGCGCTTTCTCGCCATCCTGTTCGGTGTGCTTGGTGGTCTGGCGCCGCTGGTTGCCGGGACGACTCTGTTCGGCGACGGGAGTCCAGCGCTCTCCGGCGCGAACCAGTGGGGTTACATTCTCATCGCGCTGGCCGCGGCGTCGCTGGTTTTCGACCGCTACTTCGGCTTTTCCTCGTCATGGATGCGCTACATGACGGCACAGATGGCACTGCAGCGGGCGCTGGAGAAGTTTCAGTTGTCGTGGGGCGTCTGGCGTATCAGGGCGAACAGCACCCATCTCGGCGAAGACCAGCAAGCCACCGCCATTTCACTGTTGACCGCTTTCCAGGAACAAGTCGGCGATCTCGTCGACCAGGAATTCCAGGCCTGGATCTCGCAGTTCAAGGAGCAACTGGCCGAACTGCAAGCGACGATCAACAAGGACAAGGAAGATCGCCGCCCCGGAAGCCTGGTGGTCGGCATCCACTCCGACGAGGCGATCAGCGGACCCGCCGAGGTTTACCTCGACAACCGAATCGTGCGCAAGACCGACAGCGGCAGCGTGCTGCTGACGGCACTGAATCCGGGCAGCCACCTGGTCACGGTCAAGGCGAACGGCGGCACCTTGCAGGGCAGTGCGACGGTGAGCGTGCAATCCGGTGAGACCAGCGAAGCGAACATCGAACTGAAAGCAGGTGCTGCGCTGACCAACGCCAACCCACCAGCGCCCGATTGACCGTCGCTGCGGAGCACCCGCGATCTCTACCGACAGGCACAGACGAAAAACGGGCAGGTGTCAGACACCTGCCCGTTCCCGCTTGCCTGCCAAGCCCGCGCAGGGGGCTTACTTCCGGCGTTTGCGCGCAATTGCCGCGGCGATTCCCGCCACCGCGGCAACGCCCAGCAGGGTCATCGTGCTCGGTTCCGGAAGCGGGGAGCCGGGCTCCAGTTGCGCATGCGCGGCGAGAGCCGTGAGGGAAAGCAAGAGTGTCGTCAGAATACGCATTTTCGATCTCCTGGAGACGTTGAAGGGAAGTCCAGAACCATCACCGGCTGACCGATGCAGGTTACCAGCATGGATGCTCGTCACCGTGGCGATCAGGCAGACTCCCACTGTAGCCGAGCGCGCCGCCGACCCGAGCACGTCCAGTCAGCCCCGGGCAGCGGCACATCCTGCATTATCCGGCGCTTTGCAGCCAAGGACGCGGATTTCTTCACAGCAGCCGCCCGAAGACACGGTCGTGACGCTGGCATCCGGCCGGTGGGATCGCCGCGATGGACGCCTGCATCGGAAGCGGTAATAATGTTGAGCGGCCGATTGCCGTTTCCCCGCGCGGAGCCTCATGGCAACCATTCTGATCGTCGATGACACTCCCGAGAATCTTGCGGTCCTGAACGGCCTGCTGAGTCCGCTGCATCGGGTGCGGGCAGTGAATTCCGGGCAGCGCGCCTTGCAGGCAGCGGCGAGCCGACCTCGACCCGACCTCATCCTGCTCGACGTGATGATGCCGGAGATGGACGGCTATGAGGTCATCCGGCGCCTGCGTGCCGATGTCGCAACAGCCGACATTCCGGTGATCTTTGTTACCGCCCTCGACAGCAGCGACGATGAGGAGCACGGTCTGTCCCTCGGTGCAGTCGACTACATCACCAAGCCGATCAGGCCGGCAATCGTCATCGCCCGCGTCAGGACGCATCTTGAACTGAAGGCCGCACGCGACTTGCTGCGCGATCACAACCGCAGTCTCGGCGAGGAGATCATGCGGCGAATGGCGGACAACCTCCAGATTCAGGATGTCAGTATCCGCGCCTTGGCACGACTCGCCGAGATCCGCGACCCCGAGACCGGCAATCATCTGCGCCGGACGCAGGGCTATGTGCATGCATTGGCAATGGAACTGCGTTCGCACCCCAGATTCGCCGCATTCCTGACGCCACACCACATCGAGGTCCTCGTCAAGTCGGCCCCCTTGCACGACATTGGCAAGGTCGGCATCAAGGACGAGATCCTGCTCAAGCCGGGCCGGCTGACGCCGGAAGAGTGGGTGATCATGAAGACTCACAGCCGGCTGGGCTACCTGGCGATCGAACAGGCCGAGCAGGACGCTGAACGACCCATCGAGTTCCTCAGCATGTCCAAGGAAATCGCCCACTACCACCACGAGAAATGGGATGGCTCCGGCTACCCCGAAGGACTCGCCGGCGACGCGATCCCGATTTCGGCGCGGCTGATGGCGCTGGCCGACGTCTTCGACGCGCTGATCGCACAGCGGGTCTACAAAGGAGCGTTCACCCTGGAAAAGGCACTCAGCATCATCCGGGAGGGCAGAGGCACCCACTTCGACCCCGACGTGGTCGACGCCTTTTTTGCGCGTCAGGACGAGTTCGTCGCCATCGCTGCGCGGCACGCCGACGCCGATGCCTTTCCCGGGATCTCGCCCGAGACCTGAGGCTGGCCTGCGTCGGCTTCCGCCAACCCCCGGACTCGGCAAGGACACGCCATGAAGTTCCCGATCCACCGGTCGCTGGTGAGCTTGCTGACACGCTTGGCGGCCACTCTGGCGATCGTTGTCGCGCTACTGCCGAGCGGCATCTATTGGCTGCAGGTGCGCACCAGCGTCAGCGAGCATCTCAACGAGTCGCTGCGTCTCCAGGCAATGCTTCTCGAGGACTTCATCGCCAGCGAGCCGCAGCAGTGGGATCGGTCTGCGCCTCGCCTCGCCAAGCTGCTTGAACGTCACGAGTCAGCGGACACCCGAATCACGGTCGTAAACCAGGCCGACAAGATCCTGCTTGCCTCCCCACAGCGTGGCGACGGACCAACGCTGTCCCGCAATCGCGCACTGTACTCCTCCGGTCAGGCGGTGGGCCGCCTCACCATCGAGAGGACGATGACCAGCGAGTTCTTGACCGGCCTGCCGGTGCTGCTCGGCAGTCTCGGTCTGGCGTGGCTGATCTGGAGCCCGCTGCGGCGTCTGCCGCTGCGCGCCCTGGCAGAGGCCGAGGCGGCGCTCGAGGCGCGCGATCAATACCAGCACGCGCTGCTCGACAACTTTCCGTTCATGGTCTGGCTGAAGGACACGGAGAGCCGCTTCCTGGCGGTGAATGCCCGTTTCGTCGAGGTCTTTGCGCAGCCTTCGGCAGAGTCGCTCCTCGGCAAGAGCGATGTCGATATCGCCAGCCCCGAACTGGCCGAGAGGTATCGCGCCGACGACCGTGCCGTCCTCGCCAGCGGCTGCCCGCGGCGCGTCGAGGAGCCTGTCGAGAGCGGTGGCCAGCAGCGCTGGCTGGAAACCTACAAGTCACCCGTCGCACTGGCCGGCAGAGTCATCGGCACCGTCGGCTACGCCCGCGACATCACCGAGAGCAAGCTGGCTGCCGATGCCTTGCGTGAATCCGAGGAGCGCTTCCGCAGGCTCCTCAATGACGTGGACTCGATCGCCCTGCAGGGTTACCGCGAAGACGGAACGACACGTTTCTGGAACCCGGCAGCAGAAAGGCTCTATGGCTATTCGGCAGCAGAAGCCATCGGCCGCAATCTGCTGGACCTGATCGTTCCGGCAGAGATGCGCGACGACGTTCGGCAGGCCATCCGGGAGATGTGTCGAACCGGCGTGGCGACAGCACCGGCAGAGTTGTCGCTCCAGCGTAAGGACGGGTCACGCGTAGCCGTCTTCTCGAGCCATGTGCTGGTCCAGATTCCGGGTCGCCCGTCCGAGATCTTCTGTATCGATGTCGACCTCGCCGAGCGCAATCGCGCCGCGGACGAACTCGCGCAGCACCGCGACCACCTTGAGGAGCTTGTCCAGTCACGCACCGCCGAGCTCGCTGAAGCCAAGGAAGCCGCCGAGGCGGCAAGCCGCTCCAAGAGCGCCTTCCTCGCCAACATGAGTCACGAGATACGCACTCCGATGAACGCCATCATCGGCCTCAACCACCTGCTCCAGCAGGAGATCACGAACCCCAAGCAACGCGCCCAGTTGAACAAGATCAACGACGCTGCGCAGCACCTGCTCGGGATCGTGAACGATATTCTCGACCTGTCGAAGATCGAAGTGGGCCGGCTGACTCTCGAGGAAACGGACTTTTCGCTGCTACGCGTCATCGACCACACCTTGAGCATGCTCGGCGAGCGCAGCCGCGCCAAAGGGCTGCAATTGCTCCGGGACATCGACCCGGCGATCCCCGTCCCGCTGCGCGGGGATCCTCTGCGCCTGGGGCAGATCCTGCTCAACTTCGTCAGCAACGCGGTCAAGTTCTCCGACCACGGGCAGATCACCTTGCGTGCCCGACTGATCGAAATGCAAGGCAAGGTGGCCACCTTGCGCCTGGAAGTCGAAGACCGGGGAATCGGCCTGACAGGTGCACAGCAGGCGCGTCTGTTTGCCGCCTTTTCGCAAGCCGACGAATCGACCACCCGCAAGTATGGCGGCACCGGCCTCGGCCTCACCATCTGCCGGCGCCTGGCGGCGATGATGGGCGGTGAGGTCGGCGTCGTCAGCGAGCCGGGCGTCGGCAGCACTTTCTGGACCACGGTCCGGCTCGGACGGGTGGACAACGCCCGGCCGGCGTTCACCGCCCGCGATGCCGACCCGGCGACTGCGGGCGGGAGCGCGCCGCTGGCCTCCCGCCCGGCCCGCGAGACGCTCAGCCGCCACTACCGGGGAATGCGGCTCCTGCTCGCCGAGGACGATGTCGTCAGCCAGCAGGTGGCGCGCGACCTGTTGCTGGCCGTCGGGCTGCATGTGGATGTGGTCGATGACGGCCGCCAGGCTGTCGACCGCGTGCGTGCTGCCGAAGCCGATGGAGAGAGCGGCTACGCGATGGTGTTGATGGACATGCAGATGCCGGTGATGGATGGCCTCGAAGCGTCCCGCGCCATCCGCCAACTACCTGGCCGCAGCACGCTGCCGATTGTCGCGGTCACCGCCAACGCCTTCGACGAGGATCGCCAGCGCTGCCTGGCCGCAGGAATGAACGATCACCTCAGCAAGCCGGTGGATCCGTCCCGGCTCCATGAAATGCTCTTGCGCTGGCTGCCGAGACCCGTTTCCCTCGCCGACAGGAGCACCGACGACCAGCCGTCCTGGCTCGACAGCACGTGGGCGGCACTGCCGGGAATCGTCGGCCTGAACGCCGAGGCAGGCATGCAGGCGACCGGCGGCGATCGCCTGTTCTATCTCCGTCTCCTGCGCATGTTCGTGGCCAACCACGCCGACGATGGCGCGATAATCCGCCGGCAACTCGCCGACGGCGAAACGGCAGAGGCCCAACGCATCGCCCATACGCTCAAGGGAATGGCGGCGACCATCGGTGCGGAAGCGCTCTGCGAGCAGGCGCGGGCGCTGGACTTTGCCCTTCGGAAGCAGGCACCTGCGCATGCCCGCGAGGCGGCGATCGTAGCCGTCGAGGGCTGCCTCGTGCCCCTGGCTACCGCGATCGCCGGTCTTGGCGCCGACGCCGCGTCGTCGCTCGCGACGCCGCTCGAGCCTGCCGATGCGCGGACGCGCGCGCGCGGCGTGCTGGCGCAGTTGGAGTTCCTGCTCGCCGAGGACGATACCCGCGCCGGCGACGTCTGGGGCGAATCGGCCGCCTCGCTGGAACCGGTACTGGGCCCATTGGCAAGCCGCCTGGGGGCTGAGATCAACAGTTTTCAGTTCGACAAAGCCCTATGCACCCTGCGCCAGGCCAACGACGCCTTTGCGCTGTCAGAATCGGAGTCGTGACGCCCGCCGAACCTGGCAGGCCACGCGTGCGCGCATGAGTTCCGGCCGACACAAGGATACTGCAGTGCACCATCGACGCCGCATTTCCATTAGAATCGAGCGCCCGGTCCGCTCAGGCCGGTAGCCCGGAGAAAGCCACATGACCTTGCAAAGCAAGCCGAACACCGACGACGTCCGCATCAGGGAGATCAAGGAACTGGTGCCCCCGGCACATGTTTTCCGGGAATTCCCGGTGGGTGTCCGCGCGGCGCTGACGACCTACAACGCACGCCAGAACATCCACCGTATCCTGCATGGTGCCGATAACCGTCTGCTGGTGGTGGTTGGCCCCTGCTCGATCCACGATGTCGATTCGGCCGTCGAGTACGCCACGCGCCTGCAGAAGGAAGTGCCGCGCTTTGAAAACGACCTGTTGATCGTGATGCGTGTGTATTTCGAGAAGCCACGCACGACGGTCGGCTGGAAGGGCCTGATCAACGACCCGCGTCTGGACAACAGTTTCCGGATCAACGAAGGGCTACGTCTGGCCCGCGGATTGCTGCTCGAGATCAACGACATGGGGCTGCCCTGTGCGACCGAGTTCCTCGATACCATCACCCCGCAATACACGGCCGATCTGATCTCGTGGGGGGCGATCGGGGCACGCACTACCGAGTCGCAGGTGCACCGCGAACTGGCTTCCGGGTTGTCATGCCCGGTCGGTTTCAAGAACGGGACCGACGGCAACATCCGCATCGCCATCGACGCGATCCGCGCCGCGCAGTCACCGCATCATTTTCTCTCGGTAACCAAGGCAGGCCACTCAGCCATCGTGTCCACCGGCGGCAATGAAGACTGCCATGTCATCCTGCGCGGTGGAACCCAACCGAACTACGACGCGGCGCACGTCGACGCCGCCTGCCGCGAAATCGCCGCTGCGGGTCTCGCCGCCCGCCTCATGATCGACGCCTCGCACGCCAACAGCAACAAGCGCTTCAAGCAGCAGATCGAGGTCGCTACGGATGTCACCGGCCAGCTTTCGGCGGGCGACGAGCGAATCATCGGTGTGATGATCGAGTCGCACCTGGTTGAAGGACGTCAGGATCTCGCCCCGGGCCAGCCGCTCGAGTACGGCAAGAGCGTCACCGACGCGTGTCTGGGCTGGGACGACTCGCTGATGGTACTGGAAGCTCTCGCGCAGGGCGTCCGTGCCCGCCGCCTTTTCGAAGCCGCACGGTGACGGGGATCGGCCTGCACTTGCCGGTTGCGTCAGCGAAGGGCGAGAAGGCCTTCGCCAGTGAAAAAGAGCCGCAGCTGGCGCCGCGGCTCTTGGCCTGAATCAGCAAAGCCCCTCGCGAGCGTGCTCTAACGAAGCTTGATTTCCTTGTAGATCAC
Organism: Accumulibacter sp.; assembly: GCA_017302455.1. GTDB lineage: Bacteria > Pseudomonadota > Gammaproteobacteria > Burkholderiales > Rhodocyclaceae > Accumulibacter > Accumulibacter phosphatis. The sequence continues at coordinate 93,259 of JAFLDO010000007.1, read as the reverse complement.
GTGCTTGCGGGCTTTCGGATCGTACTTCTTGATCTCCATCTTCCCCGGCATTGTCTTCTTGTTCTTGGTCGTAGTGTAGAAGTGGCCCGTACCGGCGGTCGACTCGAGCTTGATCTTGTCACGCATGGCTTCTCTCCTCGTCAGATCTCACCGCGTGCGCGCAGGTCGGCGAGCACAACGTCAATGCCATTCTTGTCAATCGTGCGCAAACCCGCATTCGATACGCGCAAACGCACCCAGCGGTTTTCGCCCTCGATCCAGAAGCGGCGATACTGCAGATTGGGAAGGAAGCGGCGCTTCGTTCTATTGTTGGCATGGGAAACATTGTTCCCCGCCATCGGGCCTTTGCCCGTCACCTGGCAAACACGCGCCATGATTGTCGCTCCAATTTGTTTTGGGAAGAAAGCCCGCGATTTTAGCCCATGCGGCGGGTGAATTTCAAGTTTTTTGCTCTCCCCAAGCTGTTGACGGTGCGCTCAATGATGCGATTCATTGCGCTGCACCGGCCAGGTATGCCCCTTGGCGCAGGCGTGAGCTTTTCTCACCAATTGCTCACACGACCCCAGCGGGCCGGGAATCGATGCCGGCTCGACCTGCGACCTCCAGAGGGGCGCTATCCCGGCGCCAGACTGCGTAACGACGTTTCTGCCCCCGTCTACAGCCCAACAGTGGCTGGGCCTTGCGAGAAGCAAAACGCCCTCGATGACAGACTGCTCAGATTGCTTGCCTGACGACAGCAGAAGTTGGCCAGTGGCGAACCGCGCGCTGTCGCCACAGCAGCGGCACAGCACCCTGCGGCGAGGCAGAGCGGACCCGAGCGGCCGGCGAGAACGCCAACGTTGTCGCGCCATCGCCCAGCGGTGAGGCAAGCGCAGGCATCCGCGCACCACGATGAGGCGCGGCCCCCGGCCCACGCCCGGCCAGCCGGCGGCCCACAAGCCTGATGGCATGGCACGCCTGTTGCTTTGCATCATCACGAGAGGAAATCATGAACAAGTCCGTCAAATCCACCTGTTGTTACTGCGGCGTCGGCTGCGGGTTGCTGATCGACACCGAAGGCGGCCACATCGTCGGCGTGCGCGGTGACCCCGATCACCCGGCGAACGCCGGCCGCCTGTGCACCAAGGGCGCTTCGCTGCACCTGACGGTGGCTCCCGACTACCGCCTGCGCCATCCCGAGTTGCGCCGCGAACGCGGCCAGCCGCGGCGGCGGGTCGGCTGGGACGCCGCGCTCGACCACGCCGCCGAGCGTTTTGCCGGGATCATCCGCGCGCATGGCCCGGACAGCGTCGCCTTCTACATCTCGGGGCAGTTGCTGACAGAGGACTACTACGTCTTCAACAAACTCGCCAAAGGTCTCATCGGCACCAACAACGTCGACACCAACTCGCGCCTGTGCATGTCGTCAGCGGTAGCCGGCTACAAGCAGACGCTCGGCGCCGACGCGCCGCCCTGCTGTTACGAGGACATCGCTGCGACCGATTGCCTCCTGATTGCCGGTGCCAACCCGGCAGTCGCGCATCCGATCGTCTTTCGGCGCATCGAGGACGCGCGTGCCGCCAATCCCGACCTGCGCATCATCGTCGTCGACCCGCGCCGGAGCGAAACCGCCGCCATCGCCGACATCCACCTGGCCCTCAGGCCAGGCACCGACATCGCGCTCTACAACGGCCTGCTCAACGTCATGCTTGCCGAGGGGCTCGTCAACTGCCAGTACATCGACAAGCATACCGAGGGCTTCGCCGCGCTGGCCGAGATTGTGGCGGGCTACCCGCCAGCGATCGTCGGCGAAATCTGCGGACTCGCCGAGGCCGACATCGTGCGCGCGGCACGCTGCTTCGGCAGCGCCGCGGCCGCCCTGTCGCTTTACTGCCAGGGGCTCAACCAATCGGCGCACGGCACGCACAACAACGCGGCACTGATCCATCTGCATCTCGCCACCGGCCAGATCGGCCGCCCCGGCGCCGGACCCTTCTCGCTGACCGGCCAGCCGAACGCCATGGGCGGCCGCGAAGTCGGCGGTCTGGCCAACCTGCTCTCTGCGCATCGCGATCTCGCCAATCCCGAGCACCGTGCCGAAGTGGCCCGCCTGTGGGGCGTACCGGCCGTCCCGGAGCGACCCGGCAAGACCGCCGTCGACCTCTTCGCCGCCTTGCAGAGCGGCGAAGTCAAGGCCGTCTGGATCGCCTGCACCAACCCCGCGCAATCGCTGCCCGACCAGTCGGCCGTGCGCGCCGCCCTGCAGGCGGCCGACTTCGTCGTGCTGCAGGAGGCCTACGCCAACACCGACACCGCCGCCTTCGCCGATCTGATGCTGCCGGCGACCAGTTGGGGAGAGAAGGAGGGGACGGTGACCAATTCCGAGCGCTGCATCACGCATATCACGCCGGCGATCGCCGGCCCCGGCGAAGCGCGTGCCGACTGGCAGATCGTTGTCGACTTCGCCCGCCGCCTCGGTCGGGTACTGCAACAGCCCCTGGCCGAGACACTGTTTCCCTACGCCACCTGCGAGGCCATTTTCAACGAACATCGCGAGACGACTCGCGGACGCGATCTCGACATCACCGGCCTCAGCTACTCGCTGCTCGACTCCCTCGGGCCGCAACAATGGCCGCTACCGGAAGGAGCCGCCAGCGGCCGCCAGCGCCTCTATGCAGACGGGATCTTCGCGACGGCGAATGGCCGGGCCCGCTTCGTCAAGGTCGAGCATCGGCCCACCGCCGAGGCGACCGACGCAGCGCGCCCGATCAGCCTGCTCTCCGGCCGGCTGCGCGACCAGTGGCACGGCATGAGCCGCACCGGCACGGTGGCCCGCCTGTTCAATCTCGACGAAGAACCCCTGTTGTCGATGAACCCCGGCGACCTCGGCCGGCGCGGCCTGGCCGCCGGCGATCTGGCGCGGGTCGGCAGTCAACGCGGCGAAATCGTCGTCCGCGTCGGCAGCGACGCGGCGCTGGCGCCGGGCCGTGCCTGGCTACCGATGCACTGGGGCAGCCAGTTCATGAACAGTGCCGGAGTAAACGCGCTGACCCTGGCGGCGACCGATCCCTTCTCGTTTCAACCGGAACTCAAGCACGCCGCCGTCGCCGTCGAGCGCGCCGACCTGCCCTGGCAACTCGTCGTTCTGCGCAAGGGCGGTACCGGCGAACTTGCACCGCTCGCCCTCCTCGCGCGCGCCCGCCGCCTGCTGCCGGAATTCGCCTTCGCCAGCGTTGGGCTCTACGGACGCGCCGAACCACTGGTCGTCTTGCGGGCAGCGCACGGCGAGGCCTTGCCGGAAAGCCGGCTGCACGAGATCGACACACTCTTCGGCCTCGCCGACGATGCGGCGGCCATCGTCTATGCCGACCACCGGCGACAGGTCAGCAAACGCGCCATCGCCCCGGACGGCACCCTGATCGGCGTTCGCCTCGCCGGCGAGACGCAGGCCCAGTCGTGGCTCAAGGACGTGATGGCCGACGACGCGCTCGACGCCGCTCTGATCCGCTGGGCGGTGGCGCCGATCGGCCGCCGGCCGGGAAAGCTGCCGCAGAAAAGTCGTATCGTCTGCAACTGTGCCGATATCAGCGAAGCGCAGATCGCCGCCGACCTGGCCGCCGGCGCGACGCTGGCGATGCTGCAGGAAAAGCGGAAATGCGGTACCTTCTGTGGGTCGTGTCTGCCCGAGCTGCGGCAAATGGTCGCCGGCCAGGCAGCTCGCACCGACGAAACCGTCGTCTGACGACAGCAGAGGAGTAAAGATGGATTTCGCGGCATTCATCAGGGAGATCGGACGCGGTGCCAGTGGCGCGCGTGACCTTTCGCGGGCCGAAGCGCAGGAACTCTATGGCGCCATGCTCGACGGCGAGGTACCCGACCTCGAACTCGGCGCCATCGTCATTGCCCTGCGCGTGAAGACCGAGACCGTGGACGAAATGGTGGGCTTTCTGGCTGCAGCGAATGCGCGTCTGCACACGCTGCGGCGCCCGCACGGCAAAGTCCGGCCGGTCGTCATCCCGAGCTACAACGGTGCCCGCCGCAGCGCCAACCTGACGCCCTTGCTGGCCCTGCTGCTGCAACGCTTCGGCGTGCCGGTGCTGGTACACGGTCTCGGCGAGGCGGACAGCGATTTCGGCCGCGTCACCAGCGAGCAGATCTTCAAGGCGCTGGACATCCCGCCGAGCAACAGCCTGGCGCAGGCGCAACTGGCCGTCGATGCCCACGGTCTCGCCTACCTGCCCTTGCCGACCCTTTCTCCCGGTCTCGACCGGCAGCTCGCCCTTCGCCATCGTCTCGGCCTGCGCAACAGCGCGCACAGCCTCGTCAAAATGCTTGATCCCTTTGCCGGCCAGGGGCTGCTGCTCGCCGCCGCGACGCATCCCGACTACATCACCAGCATGCGTGCCGTGCTCGCCAGTGGCGGCGCGCACGCCCTGCTGCTGCGCGGCACGGAAGGCGAACCCTTCGCCAATCCGAAACGGCGGCCGCTGATCGAGCACGTCCACGACGGCGTCAGCGACGTTCTCTTCGAAGCCGAGCACGACAGCCTGAGGAACCTGCCGCAACTGCCCGAGAACTGCGCGGCGGAGCCGACGGTCGCCTGGATGCGCCGCGTCCTCGCCGGTGAGGTTTCGCTGCCGCTGCCAATCGCCAACCAGCTCGCCTGCTGCCTCTACGGCAGCGGTCGCGCCCGCGATTTCCACCAGGCGAAGGCGCTCGTCGCGGTCGAGAACAACGGACTGGCGCTGGTCTAGCGCGCCTCGTGAAACGACAACGCGCCACCGTAATCGTCGAGATCGACCGGCGGATCCTGCTCGTCGAGAACCGCGGCGGACTCGTACTGTTGCCTGGCGGCGGCATCGACCCCCAGGAATCCCGCCTGCAGGCGGCGGCGCGCGAACTCGCCGAAGAAACCGGCCTGGTCGCCGAATCGCTGCTGTTCCTCTTCGACCACGAGTCGGCGAGCCATGACCACCACGTCTTCCTGGCCGCCGCACCGGGAACGCCGGTCGCCGCCGACGACGCGATGCTCCTGCACTTCCACGATCACGACGATCCGTCAGCCGGCCGGAGAATGTCGCAGGCGACGCGCGAGATCATCGGACGTTTCCTCGCGCTGCGTGCTGACCAAGGCGTGGGGTTTAACGCCTGCTGGCGCTGACGATGCCGATCCTCAGTCCACCAGGCAGGTATAGCTTGCCACGCTGAAACCGACGAGCAGATCCTTGCCGGTGTCGAGGACCGGCCGCTTGATCAGGCTCGGATGCTCCACCATCAACTGCAGCGCCCTCGCTTCGTCGACCTCGGCGCGTTCTGCTGCGGCAAGCTTTCGCCAGGTCAGGCCGCGCGTGTTGAGCAGCGCCTGCCAGCCGACACGCCGGTTCCAGTCCGGCAAGTGCGCTGCCGCCACACCCGCTTGCCGGTAGTCGATGAAGTCGTAGGCGACACCGTTGGCGGCGAGCCAGGCGAACGCCTTCTTCATCGTGTCGCAGTTCTTGATGCCGAAGATCGTCATCACCATCCTCACACCTGCAAACGAACGGGGCCACACATGGCGGCCCCGCGGTGAATCACCGAGGCGGCAATCCGCGTCCTATTTTCTGCGCTTGCCCGTCGATCCCTGGGCTTCATCCGCCCCCTGAACACTCAGGTTGCCGCCGGTTCCCAGGCCCCCCTTGACTTCCTGCGCCCGGTAGTTGCGAACGGCCCGGACCAGCCCGTTGTACGAATCGGTAAACGCCGCAACGATCACCTTGCCTTCCGCCGTGTTGGCATAGCCGCCGCCCGCCGCACCCAGCGCACCACCGAACAGACCGCCCATGGCGCCGAAGTCCATGTTTCGGGCGCTGCCTTCCGATGCGGCAAGCTGCACGCCCGAGCGATTGTCCACCAGCGTGAGCAGCGTGCTGGCCTCCTTGACATTGACGCTGGCCGCGACGGCACCGAGGATCCCGGCAGTGCGGCTGAAGCCAGCGAGGCCACCGCCCATGCCTCCCGCGTTGTTGTTGCTGAAGGTGATGGAGGGGCTCATCGAATAGTCCGCCGCCACCATCTGACCCTTGCCGAACTTCGAGCCCTTGCGCAGTTCGCCAGTCTGTTCGAGGGCACGCTCCCCCATCATGTTGTTCATGGCCCGGCCCCGGTCGACCACCACGAAGCAGTTCGACTGCTGGATCAGCAGCTTGAGCACCGGGGCTGTCGAACCCAGTCGCATCTGACCGGTCAGGATGCCATACCACGAGGCATTGGTATCCTCGACGACGGCTATCGTGCCGAGGGAACTGCTGCATCGCTCCAGTTGCTTGTTGGCATTTTCCGAATTTGCCCCGCCGGCCGAACCGGTCGCGGCGGTCTTCGCCTCCGGCGAACCCATCTGCATATTCGAACAACCTGCCAGCACCAGCGTTGCCGCCGCCGCCGCGAAAGCAAACCGAGCCGCTTTATCAGAACCCATCAAGGACATTTCTCACCTCCCCATTCGGTTGGTCAAGTCATGACGGGGCGCCGACCACGGCCAACTCCCCACGAAGGGCCGATTATGCCAAGAAAGGACGGCAATCGAAACCCGGAAATGAGACAGCCGTGCGCTTTCCCAGCACCCGACTGGCCACCCAGCAAGCTGCCCGCAGGCAATGCCACCCGCAGGCTACGCTTGCGGGCCTGCCGGATCCGCCACCGCCCACTTTCGGCACCTGCTGCTAGATTGCACCAAACCTCCCACGCAGATTCCCGCAGCGCCCCAAAGTTGTGCGCCGCACCATCAGCGGCGCGCAAGGAAGCCCGAAAGTCCGGTGAAATCAGCGCCTCTTCATCCTGGCACGCCGTTTGCTTTTCAAAACCTGTCGAGACGCCTCACAGGGAGCTGCAAAGATGAGCAGGAAGAAACTGGTAATGGTCGGCAACGGCATGGCAGGCGTGCGCACGCTCGAGGAACTACTAAAGATCGCCCCCGACCAATACGAGATCACGGTTTTCGGCGCCGAGCCGCACCCCAACTACAACCGCATCCTGCTGTCGCCGGTTCTCGCCGGCGAGATGACGATTCAGGACATCATTCTCAACGATCACAGCTGGTACGCGGAGCACGGCATCACGCTGCACCTCGGCAAGAAGGTAAGCAAGATCGACCGCGTGCAGCGGCGAGTGATCGCCGAGGACGGTACGGAAGCACCTTACGATCGGCTGCTACTGGCCACGGGATCGAATCCGTTCATCCTGCCGATTCCCGGCAACAACCTGCCGGGTGTCATCTCCTACCGCGACATCCACGACACCGACAGCATGATCGATGCCGCCAAAAGCTACCGGCACGCGGTAGTGATCGGCGGTGGCCTGCTCGGTCTGGAGGCGGCCAACGGCCTCAAGCTGCGCGGCATGGACGTGACGGTGATTCACCTCGCCGACTGGCTGCTCGAACGTCAGCTCGACCAGACCGCCGGCCGCATGCTGCAGAAGTCGCTCGAAGACCGCGGGCTGAAGTTCCTGCTCGGCAGGCAGACCGAAATGCTGATCGCCGGCGAGAGTGGGCGTGTCGCGGCCCTGCGCCTCAAGGACGGCGCGCAGATCCCGGCGGACCTCGTGGTGATGGCGGTGGGCATCCGCCCGAACACGACGCTCGCCGAGGCGGCAGGAATCCACTGCAACCGCGGTATCGTCGTCAATGACACGCTGCAGACTTACGATCCGAAGGTCTACGCCGTCGGCGAGTGCGTCGCACACCGCGGCATCGCCTACGGACTCGTCGCGCCACTCTTCGAACAGGGCAAGGTTGCCGCCAACCATCTGGCCAACTACGGCATCAGCCGCTACACCGGCTCGGTCACCTCGACCAAGCTCAAGGTGACCGGCATCGACCTCTTTTCCGCCGGCGATTTCTTCGGCAGCAAGGATACCGAGGAAATCGTCCTCAACGATGCCGCTGCCGGCGTGTACAAGAAGCTGGTGATCAAGGACAACCGGCTCGTCGGCGGCGTTCTCTATGGCGACACCGCCGATGGTCCGTGGTACTTCCAGTTGCTGCGCGATGGCCAGGACATCCACGAGATTCGCGATCACCTGCTGTTCGGCCAGTCGCACGTCGGCGACGTCGGCCATCAGGGGCACAGCAAGGCAGCGGCGATGGCCGACAGCGCCGAAGTCTGCGGCTGCAACGGCGTCAGCAAGGGAACGATCGTCAAGGCGATCAAGGAAAAAGGTCTGTTCAGCCTCGACGACATCCGCAAGCACACCAAGGCGTCGTCGTCGTGCGGCTCGTGCTCCGGCCTCTGCGAGCAGATTCTCTCGGCGACCATCGGCGGCGCCTACACGCCGGCGGCGTCGAACCGCAAGCCGGTCTGCGGGTGCACCGATTACTCGCACCAGGAAGTGCGCGACGCGATTCGCGGCGAGCACCTGACGACCATCGACGCCATCATGCGCTTCCTCGAGTGGCAGACGCCGGATGGCTGCGAAAAGTGCCGCCCGGCGCTCAACTACTACCTGATCTCGACCTGGCCGATGGAAGCCAGGGACGACCCGCGCTCGCGCCTGATCAACGAGCGCGCGCACGCCAACATTCAGAAGGACGGTACCTACTCGGTCGTCCCGCGCATGTGGGGTGGCCTGACGAACTCGGCCGAGTTGCGCCGGATCGCGGATGTCGCGGACAAGTACCAGGTGCCGACGATCAAGGTCACCGGCGGCCAGCGGATCGACCTGCTCGGCATCAAGAAGGAAGATCTGATCAACGTCTGGCGGGATCTCGACATGCCGTCGGGTCACGCCTACGGCAAGTCGATCCGCACCGTCAAGACCTGCGTCGGCGCCGAGCACTGCCGCTTCGGCACGCAGTTGGCGATGGCCATGGGCGTCAAGCTGGAGAAGATGCTGTTCGACATGTACTCGCCGCACAAGGTCAAGCTCGCTGTTTCGGGTTGTCCGCGCAACTGTGCCGAGGCCGGCATCAAGGATGTCGGCGTGATCGGCGTCGATTCGGGCTACGAACTGTACGTCGGCGGCAACGGCGGCATCAAGACCGAGGTCGCCCAGTTCTTCGTCAAGGTCAAGACCGACGACGAGGTGATGGAGTACGCCGGCGCTTTCCTGCAGCTCTATCGCGAGGAAGGCTTCTACCTCGAGCGGACCTGCCATTACCTCGAACGCGTCGGTCTCGAACACGCCAGGAACCGCGTCGTCGAGGACGAGGAGAACCGCAAGGCCCTCTACGGACGCCTGCTGGCCGAACTCAAGGATGCGAAGGATCCCTGGGCCGAGCGCATCGCTGGCGTCGAGAAGAACGAGTACGAAATGCTTTCGGTATGAAGGACTGGAGAACAGAAATGGCTGAATGGAAATCGATTTGCACCCTTGACGAGATCCCGCGACTGGGCTCTCGCGTCGTCCGCTCGACGAGCGGCGACATCGCCGTCTTCCGCACCTCGGGCAACGAGGTTTTCGCCTTGCGCGACCAGTGCCCGCACAAGGGCGGACCGCTGTCACAGGGGCTGGTACATGGCAACCAGGTCACTTGTCCGCTGCACGGCTGGAAACTGCGTCTCGACTCCGGAGAGGCGGTGGCGCCAGACGAAGGCTGCGCACGCCGCTATCCGATCCGCGTCGACAGCGGCATGGTTTTTCTGCAAATCTGATCTCAACGGAAGGAGAAGGACAATGAACACTGAATTCTGGAAGGCCGGACACCGGCCGACACTGCTGGCCGCTTTTCTGTATTTCGACCTGGCCTTCATGGTCTGGGTCATGCTGGGGCCGCTGGGCGTACAGATCGCCAAGGATCTCGGTCTGACGCACGCCCAGAAGGGAATGATGGTGGCCACCCCGGTGCTTGCCGGCGCCATCCTGCGCATCTTCATGGGCATCCTGGTCGACCACCTGAAGCCGAAACTCGCGGGCGCCATCGGCCAGGTGATCGTCATGGTCTCGCTGTTCGTCGCCTGGTATTTCGGCATCCACAGCTACGAACAGACGCTGATCCTCGGCGTCTTCCTCGGCGTCGCCGGCGCCTCGTTCGCCGTCGCGCTACCACTCGCCTCGCGCTGGTATCCGCCCGAGCATCAGGGAACGGCACTGGGCATCGCCGGTGCCGGCAACTCCGGCACGGCGCTGGCCGCGCTGATCGCACCGAGCCTGGCAATCGCCTTCGGCTGGAGCAACGTCTTCGGCCTGGCGCTGATCCCGCTGGTCCTGGTCTTCGTCTTCTACCTGTTCGCCGCCAAGGATGCGCCCGAATGCCCACCGCCGAAGTCGCTCGCCGAGTATCTGAAAGTGCTCAAGGACGCCGACGCCTGGTGGTTCATGTTCTTCTACTCGGTAACGTTTGGTGGTTTCGTCGGCCTCGCCTCATCGCTGACCATCTACTTCAACATCCAGTACGGACTCGACGCCAAGACCGCCGGCTTCTTCACGGCCGCCTGCGTGTTCGCCGGCTCGCTGGTGCGACCGATCGGCGGCAACGTCGCCGACCGCATCGGCGGCATCAAGAGCCTCTCGGTAATGTACGTACTGGCAGCCATCTTCCTCGGCATCGTCAGCATCGGTCTGCCGGCAGCGTGGATGGCGCTGCTCGCCTTCGTCGGCGCGATGCTGGCACTGGGCATGGGCAACGGTGCCGTCTTCCAGTTGGTGCCGCAGCGCTTCCGCAAGGAAATCGGCGTGATGACCGGGCTGGTCGGCATGGCCGGCGGTATCGGCGGCTTCTACCTCGCCTCCTCGCTCGGTTACGCCAAACAGATCACCGGCAGCTATCAGATCGGCTTTCTGATCTTCGCCGCGCTAGCCCTGCTGGCCCTCGCCGGACTCTCCGGCGTCAAGACCCGCTGGCGGACAACCTGGGGTGCAGCGCACCTGACGGCGGCCAGGATCTGAGTCGCAGCTTCTTTTGAAGCAGGCGGGGCGGCACGGTACACTGGGACCTGCCGCCCTTCCCTTTCCGGAGCCAATCCCGCATGCCGCTTAGCGTCGACGTCGGACATTCCTCGCTGACCGGTCCCCGTGAACGCAACGAGGATTTCTGCGGCATGGTCACGCCGCAGGGGGCGGAGCTCGACAACAAGGGACTGATCGCCGCCGTCGCCGACGGTATCGGCGGCCACAAGGGTGGGCGCGAGGCCGCCGAGTACACGGTACGCGGCCTGCTCTCCGACTACTACGCGACGCCCGACACCTGGAGCGTGCCGCACGCCCTCGAGAAGATCGTCGTCCCGCTCAACCGCTGGGTCATGGCCGAGGCCGGGCGACAGCCCGATCTCGCCGGCATGGCGACGACACTCACCGTCCTGGTGTTGCGCGGCCGCCGTTATGTCTGTGCACACGTCGGCGATTCGCGCCTGTACCTGCTGCGCGACGGCGTCTGCACACGGCTGACCAGCGATCACGTCTGGGAACACCCGGAACTCAAGAACGTCCTCTCGCGCGCGGTCGGCCTCGACCGTCACTTCCAGCTCGACTTCGTCGATGGCGAGTTGCAGCAAGGCGACTGTTTCGTGCTCTGTTCCGACGGCGTTTGGGGGCCGCTCGGCAGCGGGCGGATGCGCACGGTTCTGCTCGCCCATCCCGACGCGCAACAGGCCGCGGCATCGCTGACCAGCCTGGCTCTGGCTGCCGACGGCCAGGACAACGCCAGCGCCGTCGTCCTGCGGGTAACCGGCTTGCCGCCGGAGAATCTGCGCGACTCGCTCGAGGGCATCGCCCGGCTGCCACTGCCGCCGCGCTTCAAACCGGGCCAGGACTTCGACGGACTGCTGATCGACGAGGTGCTGCACGATTCGCGCGCGACCTTGCTCTACCGCGTCACCGACCAGCTTTCCGGCCAGCAACTGGTGCTGAAGACCCTTCGCCCCGAACTCGCCGACGACGCCGACGAAATTCGCGCGCTGATCATGGAGGAGTGGCGCGCACGGCGCATCGTCTCGCCCTTCTTTGCGCAACTCGTACCGGCCGACAGACGCAGTTGCCTCTACTACCTGCAAACCTGGCACGAGGGCGCCACCCTGCAGCGCATGCTCGACGCCGATATCCATTTCACCGTTGCCGACGCCGTCCAGCACGGCATCCGCCTCATGAAAGGACTCTCCGCCCTGCATCGCCTCGACGTCGCGCACCGCGACATCAAGCCGGCCAACATCCACATCGGCCGCGACGGCCGGCTGCGCATTCTCGATCTCGGTGTCGCGCTCAGCCTGTCGGAGGACGAAGCGACGGCGGGCAGCCCGGGGACGCCAAGCTACATGGCGCCGGAACTGTTCGCCGGCGACAAGGCCGGCCCAGCGCACGACCTCTACGCCGCCGGCGTGACGCTCTACCATCTGCTCACCCGCAAGTATCCCTACGGCGAGATCGAACCTTTTCAGCATCCGCGCTTCGGGGAGCCGGTCCCACCGACGCGCTACCGCCCCGACATTCCCGGCTGGCTGGAAAACGTCCTGCTCAAGGCCGTCGCCCGGGATCCCGCGCAGCGCTTCGAAACCGCCGAGGAGTTCCTGCTGGCGCTCGAACGCGGCGCCAGCAGGCCGCTCAACCGACCGCCAGTGACACCGCTGGCGATGCGCAATCCCCTGCTCACCTGGCGGATCATTGCCGGCCTCTCGCTGGTGACGAACCTCTTGTTGCTGATGCTCCTGACGCGTTGACCTGCCGGCGGTTGCCATGCCGACCGGCGCCGCGTGGAGCTGCGCAAGCCGCCGTTCGTCCTGATGGTGCACCACCAAGCATGCGTGTCGGCGGCGAACTGCGCGCCATGTTCCCGCGCGTACCCGACGAATCCGGCGCAAGCGACACCGACAGGCCGTTTCGTGGCATGCTTGTGCGAACTCCGGATGCTCTCCGCTAGCCGTACTGACTGCACCGCCTGAAGGAAGCCTGCTCTTGGGACCATCGATTCTTGCCCGGCCGAATTGGGCCGTTGACCGCCGTGTACTTGTCCCCGCGGGAGCCACCAGCCAGCACGCGGCTAGCTCCCCCTGCCATCGGGATGACCGAGGATGAAGCGGCAGTGCCTCGTCGCACTGTTCGTGATGACCTTCGCACCGCTGGTCAACGGGCAGATCGGGCTTCCCTCCGTAATCGGCGGCCAGGCCAAGACCGAAGCCGCAGCCCCGGCGCCGGAAGCCGCCAACCCGCGCGCCGCAACCGAGGCGCAACTGGCTGAGGCGCGTCGTCAGCAGGAGGCCGAACAACTAGAGACCGGCACGACGCCACCGCCGGGACCGCAAGGTCTGCCGATCACGGATCGCAAGCGCCTCTTCGATCGTCTGGTAGCGGCCTACAGCGAACGTCTGAAACTCCTCGACGACCTCGATAGACTAGGCAAGTCCCCGCCCGAAACGTCGAACCAGCAGGCCTTGCTGGCCGAATTCGCCGGCCCGCCGCCCTACTCGGCACTGCGTGTCGACGCACTGCGCGACACGCACGATGCCACAGGCGAACGCCTACGCAGCCTGGCCGCGGCCGAGCGAGCACTCGAGGCGCAAAAACTGGGGCTGCTGGAAGCACAGAAGCGCGGCGCCGAAGCACTCCGACTGGCCGACGACAAGCTCGCGCGCGCCCAGGGCCAGGACGAGAAGGAGAAGCAGCGGCTCAACCGCGAGTTGACGGCCCTGCGGCTGCAACTGGCCGAAGCGGACCTGGCCAACATCGTCATTGCCGTCGATCGAGTCCGCCTGGAGGCGAAAGCGCTGCAAGCGCTGACGACGGAAATGCAGCGTCTGCTGGCCCGCGTAGTGCCGGAACAGAGCCTGAGCAAGGAAGAATTCGAACAGCAGCAGGCCCAATTGCTCGGCAGCCTGGGAAAAATGGCTGCCGAAATGGATCGCCTCGTTAGCGATAACAACCGGCGCACGGCCGAGCGCGAACGCCTGGCCAAGTTTGTCGCGTCGGCCGGCGCCGGCCCTGACGCCGGCCGACGCCTGCAACTGCTCGACGAGCGAATGGACACCGACCGCGTGCAACTGATGACCCTGTCCTGGTTGCAGATGCTGCTTCAGGCTGTCGGCGATGCGTGGGCGCAACGCTATGTGGCTCTCCGCTCGCAGGACTCGACAACGCGGCAAGCGGTGATCACCTCGCTGAGCACCACCCGCGACGAGTTGCTCAGCCGCAAGCAACTCGTCCACGAACTGCAGCAAGCGGCACGGCTGGCGGTCAGGGAACAGGAACTGCGGCTCAGCGACACCTTCCTCGACGAGGCGGCAAGCGCCGACGAGTCGGCCAGGCTCGACACGCTGAAGCAGCGTCTACTGGCCTATCAACGCGTCGATCTGGCGGCGGCGGGCCTCGAGCGCCAACTGGATCGCTGGCTGCAGGATTTCGGATTCCAGGGCAAGGCCGCAAGCGTCGACAACTGGCAGCTTGGGGCCATGCAGATAGCCAAGCGTCTGCGCGCGATATGGGATTTCGAGATGTTTGCCGTCGAGGAGTCGACCGTCGTCGACGGCAAGACGGTAGCCGTCAGCTACGGCGTTACCGTCGGCAAGAGCATTGGCGCGCTGCTGCTCTTCGTCTTCGGCTACTGGCTATTCTCGCTGCTCTCGGCACGGCTGCAGCGAATCATGGTCGGCCGCTTCAAGGTCAACGAGCAACTGGCCAGCGTCATTCGCCGCTGGGCGATGATCTCGCTGGCAGTGATCCTGGTCATCTTCATCCTCAATCTGGCGCGCATCCCGCTCACCGTCTTCGCCTTCCTGGGCGGTGCGCTGGCCATCGGCGTCGGCTTCGGAACCCAGACGATCATCAAGAACGTGATCAGCGGCATCATCATCCTCTTCGAGCGCAAGATCCGGGTCGGCGACATCATCGCCCTGGGCGGCATGACCGGCCATGTCACCGCCGTCGATCTGCGCGCATCAACCGTGAGGGGCTTCGATGGCGTCGAAGCGCTGGTACCGAACTCCAGCTTTCTCGAGAACCAGGTCGTCAACTGGACCTATTCCAACCCTCGCATCCGGCGCGAAATCAGGATCGGTGTTGCCTATGGGTCGCCGGTGCAGCAGGCCGCCGAGATCGTTGCCGGCTGCGCCAAAGACCATGGACAGGTCTTGCGAGACCCGGCACCGGAGGTGTTCTTCGAAGACTTCGCCGACAGCGCTCTGCTGCTGGTGCTCGTGTTCTGGGTCGAACTGGGGCCGACCCTGGTCTCCCGCCGGGTGGACAGCGACCTGCGCTATGCCATGGAGAAGCGCCTGGGCGCCGCCGGGATTCCGATCCCGTTCCCGCAGCGCGACGTAAACCTGAACGTTTCGCAACCGTTGTCGGTGCGCCTGACGCCGGCTCCAGACACCGGCCGCTGATCGGCGGTCTGCGCAACCGGCCCCCGCTTTTCTTCGGGTGGCCGGTTCGACGATCCGCAGCACCTGCTATTTTCGCGGCGTCGCCACGCTGGCGCGGTGCACGTAGAAGCGCACTGGAGCGGAGGTCATCAGAACGGCGCCGGAACGATCGACAACGGCGACCGCAAGCTGGTGCTCGGCATCGTCGCCAGCCGCCGCCTGCCATTCCGACGGCGTGATGTCGAACTGCAAGACGCTGCGGGTGGTAGGCAGTACCGTCCTGTCCAGGCTGATGGCAAGTGCGTCGCCCCGCTGGCTTTGCAGGTCGGGTTGAATGGACACCTGGACAGTAAACTGGCCGGTATTCGAATGGATCGTGCCCCCGTTGTCGGGAGCGACGATGTTGAGCGCGGTGTAGGGCTCGACCACGGGCGGCGCTGGCAGCGCTGACGAACTCGCTGGAGGCGGCTGCGGCGCGGGATCAGCAAGCGGCGGCAACACCAGTTCGCGCGCCCCGGTGCTCGGTGAATCCGAGAAAACGGGCCCGGCGTTGTCGCGCGACTCGTAGACGGGTTGCGCCGTCGCGCTGGCTACGACGAGCAGCAACAAGAGGAAAAAATCACTTGCTCGCATGGCCGAAACCCCCAATCCAGGGCACCAGATGACCGCCCGCCGCAACGCCGGAACGAAGTTCAGCCCCCGTTATGCCCTTTGTGAGCATCATGGCCGTTGTGCCCGCCATGCCCGTGATGCCCATGGTTCACTTGGTGGTCGTCGAGAGCCAGCATCTCGGCCACGTCGGGTTCGTTTTCCTGCAGATCCTTGAGCAGCCCTTCATCCGAGAGATCGAGGGGATGCGAGTTCTCCCAGTCCTGGCGGACCACCCCCTGAACACGCTTGACAACCGATTCGTCATGGACCTCGATGGCCAGTTCACGACGGCTGTCAAAACTGCCCGGGGCAAGATTGATCGAGCCGATGATCACATGCTTGCCGTCGGCCAGCATCAGCTTGGCGTGCAGCTTGAGGCCCTTGAGGCGGTGCACCTTGGCGCCGAGGTCCTGCAGAATGCGCAATCCCTCGACACCCTCGACCAGCTTGCCCTTCTTGAGGAAGTGGGCCGGTCGGGCAAGTACATGCAGCTTTACCCCGCGACGCGACGCGCGCACCAAACGCTCGATGATCACCTCGTCCTGGTAGCGTTCATTCTGCAGGAACAGCGATTCCTCGGCGGCATCGATGAAGCGAGCGACCCGGTTGCGGCCGTTGATGTTGCACCACACGAGATGAGAGTCCTCACCCGGATCGAACTTGTCGCGGTTCCAGTCGGCGTCGAAACACTCGACGATTTCATCCACCTCATGCCGATGCGAAGTGACGACGGCGAAGTCCCGGGTCTCCGTGAGATTCCTGGTCTCCCAGTTGAGCGACTGGATGAAAGCCGTCTCGCCGTCGACGACCAGCGATTTCTCGTGGGTGATGTCGAAGGCGGGATTGCTGTCCTTCACCTCGACGCCGGCGCCCTCGAGCACCTCGCGTGTCGCCTCATTCTCGGCCTCGCCGCTACGCCGGGCCGGGTTGAGCATCACCCGCACCCTGACCCCGCGGTGCTGCGCAGCGAGGACCGCCGCCAGCAGGGCCGGATCCGAGAAGAGAAAGATCTTGATGCGCAGCGACTCCTTCGCCGCGGCTATGGCGTCGACCAAGGGCTGACCGGTGTCGTCAGGCAGAACAATGAGTGAGCGGTGCATGCGAAGATAACCCCGTAAGGTGAAGGCTAGGCGCTGGCTGGCGCCGCGGGTTGGACCTGGGTCCGATATAGCTCGGCATAGACGCCGTCGAGCCGCAACAGTTCATCGTGGGTACCCTGCTCGGCGACGACGCCGCCCTTGAGAACGATGATCTTGTCGGCATGCCGAATCGTCGACAAGCGGTGGGCGATGGTAATCACAGTGCGCCCTTTCATCAGTTTCTCCAGCGCGTCGATCACCAGTTTCTCGGACTCGGTGTCGAGTGCCGCCGTAGGCTCGTCGAGAATCAGGATGGGCGCGTTGCGGACGATCGCCCGCGCAATGCCGATGCGCTGTCGCTGGCCGCCGGAGAGCGTCATGCCGCGCTCGCCGACCATGGTGTCGTAGCCGTGCGCCATGCGCGAGATGAACTCGTCGGCGTTGGCCAGCCGCGCTGCCTCGACGACTTCCTGATCAGTCGCGCCCGGCCGCCCGTACGCTATGTTGTCGCGGATGGTGCCATGGAACAAGGACGTGTCCTGGAGCACGAAGCCGATCTGCTGCCGCAGGGCCTGCAGGTCGAAGTCGCGCACGTCGACGCCATCGATGCGCACCGTGCCGCCGCTCGGGTCATAGAAGCGCGGAATCATGCTCACCACGGTCGACTTGCCACCACCGGTGGGACCGACGACGCCCACCAGTTGCCCCGGCGCGATGTGACAGACGACATCGGTCAGTACCTGCGACTCTGGCGTATAAGAAAAGGCCACGTTCTCGAACGAGATTTCACCGCGCAGCGTTCCCGGGTCGCGCGCATCCGGCTTCACGGGCAGGATGTCGTCGGTGTCGAGAATGACCTGGATGCGCTCGATGGCAACCGCCGTCTGGGCAATGGTGTTGCTCATCTTCGCCAAGTCCTGCACCGGCTTGAAGAACTTGGACAGGTAAGTGAGAAAGACGGTCAGCGCACCCAGCGTCATCACATCGGCCAGCACCAGTCCGGTGCCGCGCCAGAGGACATACCCCGTGCACAGCGCCACCGTCAGCGAGACCGCTGGCGACAGCAGCGATTTCACCCGTCGCGCCGCCAGCGCCGCATCCACGGTCGCGTGGCTGACCTCGGCGAGTTGGCTCTTCTCGAGTTCCTGCCGCCCGAAGGCCTTGACGATGCGCATCGACTCGAGACCCTGCTGGACGACGGCAACGATGTCGCTCTGGTAACGGCGGACTTCGTGCGTGGCCGCCTTCACCTCCTTGTTGAAACGCGCCACGAACAGCAGCAGGAACGGCGTCGCGCCAATGGCAATCAGCGCGAAGTCCCAGTCGAGCCAGAACATGATGCCGACCATGCCGACGATGGTCAGCAGGTCTACCAGGATGCCGAGCGTTCCCGACGACGCAAAACCCTGGATCGTCTTCACGTCGGCGGTCAATGTAGACAGGATAGGGCCGGACTGGTGGGTGTCGTAATAGCCGAGCGAAAGGCGGTGCAGGTGATCATAAACACGCATGCGCAGGTCGTGCGCCACCCACTGACTGACGCTCTCGGTGTAGTAATTGTCGATATAGCTGGCCACGGCGCCAAGCAGGGCGATGACGACGACGGCGGCGCCGGCGACCGCGGCGAGTTCCATTTTGTCACCGCCAAGGTCGAGGAAGCGCAGTGCATCGAGCCACGCCGCCGGCTTGTGGTCGCCGACGACGTTGTCGAGAATGATCTTGAGCGGCCAGGGCGATGCGACCGACATGGCCGTCTCGACCAGCATCATGGCCAGGATGAGGGCCAGCCAGCGGTGGTAGGGACCCAGCAATTCACGCACCAGGCGCATCTTGCCGGCTGCTGGTGCACTCGTCTTGGCCAGCGGGCTCGCCATCAATTCGCTCCTTCGTTTCCGATCCGTGCCAAATGCTCGCGCCGACGGCATGCGCAGCGAAACGTGGCGCCGCCGCGTCACAATCCACATAAAAAACAGCCATGTAGAACGCGAATCAACTCGCCTGTGCAGGAATCGACTATATCGCCGGACCCCTACACGGTCAAGGGGATGGATCCTACTCGACCTTCCGCCAACTGGCATCCGGGTTGAAGGTCTGCATCTTCGCCGCCAACGCGTCGGTATTCCTGCCCAGGTTCTTCTGGTAGACGATCCCGTCATGGTTGGTGACGAAGCTCATCACACCGGAAACGCCATACCTCGCGGGATAGGCCAGGACGGCAAAACCACCGAGCATCCGGTCCTTGACCAGATACCCGTAGGCCCCGCCCGGGGCGTCCTTGCCCTGCACCGTCAGCATCCGATAACGGTAGCCGTGATAGGCCTCCGGCTGCGCCTTCGGGCTATAACCCTCGCGTGTCGCGGCGCCAACCAGCGGCCCCAGGGGGCTCGCTGGCTCATTCGCCCCAGCGGGCCAGAAGAGGCCGTCCTTCGTGCCTTCGCTGGACATGAAGCGCCGGGCGTAGTCCGGCGATCCATTGCCGTCCGGGTCAGCGGCCGCATATTCGCGCTGCGCATCGACGATCGCCAGCAGGGTCTGGATCGCATCCAGTTCATTGCGGCCGACACGCCGGTTGATGATCTCCTCGCGGCCGGCAACCGCGTCGAAAGCCCAGGTCTCGCCCTGGCGTACGAGGGGTGCCGGGAACGGCCAGTCGCCATCGCCGACGAGCAGGACTGCCCGGCTGTCGGTCACCTTGCTGACACTGTGCTTCTGGTCGTAGGCGGCGAGGAACTTCCGCCAGTCCTCGCGATCGGCAACGGTGTCGCCACTCGACAACCAGCTTCTCGATGATGGGCCGACGACGCCCAGCAGCGCCTGGACGTCCTGCGCGCGAACGGCTTCAGCGAGCGCCGCGGCGGCGTCTTCCGGCGTCGCAAAGGTCTTGTGAACGATCGTTTGTACAGCCGGTGACGGCGGTGCGGCATGGATCGCCGGCGCCATCCCAATCAACAGGGCGACAGCCAGCGTCTTCATCGTGTTCTTCAGTCTCATCGTGCTCTTCTCCGCAGAAAGTGATCGGCAGTCGGGGTTAACGGCCACCACGGCCGCCTCCACCTCCTCGCCCGCCACCACCGCCGCCGAAGCCGCCGCCGCCACCTCCCCGGCCGCCACCGCCGCCGAAGCTTGCGCCACCGCCACCTCCCCGGCTGCCACCACCGCCGAAGCTGGTGCCACCCCCACCCCGACTACCCGCATCTGCCCGGCTGGCACTGCCGCGCTGGCTCGCCTCACGCGTGGACGCCCCGTTACCGGCGCCAGAGAAGCCGCCGCCAGCCGACCGATCGGACGCTGCCGCGCCGCGATTCTGTGCTCCCCCACCGCCACCGCCGAAGCTGCCGCCGCCACCCCCTCGCTCAGCGCCCTGCATGCGATTGCTGACGTCGCCGCCCCGATCCTTTCCCTTCGGCTCGGCTCGGCCGGCATCCCCCCGGCCCGCATCGCCGCGCCCCGCATCGCCGCGCCCCGCATCGCCGCGCCCTGCATCGCCGCGCCCTGCATCGCCTCGACCCACATCGCCTCGACCCGCATCACCGCGCCCTACATTGCCTCGGCCCGCATCGCCGCGACCCGCTTCGCCCCGGCCACCGAGATTGTCCCGCGACCCGCGCTCAGCGTCCTTGACGCGGTTGTTCAACTCGCCGCGGTCCATTCCCTTGAGGTCCGCGCGTCCGGCCTCGGCGCGACCGCGAAACTCCTCGCGCGACTTGGCCGCCTGGGCATTGCCGCCACGGTTGTACTGGTTGGCAACGCCCTGATCCCGATACGCCACTCCACGCCGATGATCGACATTGTGACTCCAGTTGCTGTTGCTGATATTCGTGCGATTGAACGAGTTGTAGCGATTGACGTTGACGTCGACACTGCTGCGCCCCCAACCCCAACTGCAGGCGCCCCAGATCGCCGCACCGACCACCACACCCGTTGCAAAGGCGAGGCCGGGAGGATAGACGTAGGCCGGCGGGTAAACCGCATACGGCGGCGCCGGATACCACCAACTGCCGTACACCACCGTCGGGTTGTACGTCGGCACATACACCACGTCCGGCTTGGCCGGTTCCACCACATAGATCGTCTGGCTGCCCTGCGTCTGGGTCTTCACCACCTGCTGCGGGGTAGACTTCAGGTTTCCGGTCGCATCGGCCTTGGCACGCAGCCCCTGCACCGTATTCATCACGTCCTGCTGTTGCGCCAGGAAAGCGTCGCCAAGCTTCTGCGTCCAGTCGAGATTCTCGTTCATCTGCTGCAACACCTGCGGCACGACGGCGAGCGACTTGACCGCCGGATCCCAGGACTGCTTGGCCATGGCATCCTCGAGCGCCTTGCCGCTGACCTTGGGATTGGCCTTGACCCAGCGCGCCGCCTCAACGATCTCCAGCGGATAGGTCGATGCCATCAGGATCTGGGCGAGTAGCGGATCAGGATAGAGCGCGATCGGCGCCAGCAGCCGGTCGAGATCCTGTTGCGAGAAGGTCTTCGCCGACGGACTGGCCGAAGCCGAGCCCGCAGTCGGTGGCGGCTGTTGCGCCAGGGCGGGAGAAAGAGCGAAGACAAGGGACGCCAGCAGCGCACCGGGTCGGGACCATGTTGATTTCATCAAGCGACCTCGAACAAGGAAAGTGACTCGCGAACAAACCGTCGCCAGCGAACGAGGGCCCTCGGGCAAAGACCAGGCAACGACGCCGTCAGCAAACCATCAGCATAGACCGCCCGCCAACCGCTTGGCAAGCCTGTTCTCGCGCCGTCGCCCATCCGGCAGGAGATGGTCGCTCCCGTTTTTCTCGTCTCACGCCCGCGGGCGCCTGTCGATGACGCGACGCGCCTTGCCCAGCGAACGTTCGATGCCGCCGATGTCGACGATGCGCACTTCCGTCGAAATGCCGACGAAGGACTTGATGTGGTGCTGCAGCGCGTGCCCAACGTACTCCTTGTCGACCGCCGACAGGTAGCGATACTCGCGTTTGAGTTCGACATCGATGGCGACCGAATCGAGGTGACCATCCCGCCAAACCTCGATCAAGTAGTGCGGCGACAGCTTCGGCTGCTTGAGGATCAGTTCCTCGATCTGCGACGGGAAAACATTTACGCCGCGAATGATCAGCATGTCGTCCGAGCGGCCAGTGATCTTCTCGATCCGCCGCATCGAGCGCGAGGTTGGCGGCAGCAGACGCGTCAGGTCGCGCGTACGATAACGGATCATCGGCAGCGCCTCCTTGGAGAGCGAGGTAAATACCAGTTCGCCGTGTTCGCCGTCGGCAAGTACCTCGCCGGTAGCCGGGTCGATGATCTCGGGGTAGAAGTGATCTTCCCAGATGACCGGCCCGTCCTTGCTTTCGACGCATTCGCTGGCGACTCCCGGCCCGATTACCTCCGAAAGTCCGTAGAGGTCGATGGCGTCAATGCCGAAGATGCTCTCGATCTCGAGGCGCATCTGCTGCGTCCACGGTTCGGCACCGAACAGGCCGACGCGCAGCCGGGTCGACGCGGGATCGGCGCCCTGCCGCTTGAATTCGTCAGCGAGGTTGAGCATGTAGGAAGGCGTCACCATGATGATGTCCGGCTGGAAGTCGACGATCAGCTGCACCTGCTTTTCCGTCTGCCCGCCCGACATCGGAATGACCATGCAGCCGAGCCGCTCCGCCCCGTAGTGCGCGCCCAGGCCGCCGGTAAACAAACCATAGCCGTAGCCGACATGCACCATGTCGCTGCGTCGACCGCCGGCGGCATGAATCGAGCGCGCCATCAGGCTCGCCCACATGTCGATGTCGTTCTGCGTGTACGCGACGACGGTCGGCTGGCCGGTGGTTCCCGAGGAGGCATGCACCCGCACGATCTGGTCGCGCGGCACCGCGAACATTCCGAAGGGGTAGTTCTGGCGCAGATCGTCCTTGGTGGCAAAGGGAAACTTCCGCAGGTCGTCGAGCGTCTTCAGGTCATCGGGGTGGACTCCGTGGGCATCGAACCGGCGACGGTAGTGGTCGACGTTGTCATACGCCTGGTGCAAGGACCAGCGCAGGCGTTCGACCTGGAGCGCGGTGATCTCGTCGCGGCTGGCGGTTTCAATCGGTTCGTAGGCGGTGGCACGACTGGCTGCGACCATGGCGTTCGTCTCCCTGATGGCCAAAAGGGCAAACCCTATTACATGTGCGGGCATCTTTCAACCGGCAGCGCCGTGCGCGGACCCGAATTTCGCGAACGGACGTGCCCGGAGAGAAGACCAGCAGCCCGCGCGCGGACAAAATGGAGTAGTCTGAAGGGCCCGCCACCGTCCCTGCGCACATGCTTGCCCAGCAGTTCCGCCAGATTCTCGCGCACGCGACGCCGATACTCCTTGCCCAGTTGTCGTCGATGGGAATGATGATCATCGACACCGTGCTGCTTGGCCACCACGGAACCGACGATCTGGCGGCGGTTGCCGTCGGCGGTGGCATCTACATCTCGGTCGTCTTTGCGCTGGCGGGCATCGTCCAGGCCGTCGCACCCACCGTCGCACACCTGCACGGTGCGGGCCGCGACGAGGAAATCCCCGGCGCCCTGCAGCAGGCACTGTGGCTGGCCCTGCTGCTGGCGCTGCCGGGCGCCTGCTTCCTGCGTCACCCGGGCGCGCTGCTCGCCCTGTCGACCATCGACCCGCTGGTCGAGGAGAAGGCGCGCGCCTACCTCGCACTGCTCGCGCTGGGGATGCCGGCGATACTGCTCTACCGGACCTTCCATGCCTTCTGCAACGCCCTCGGCCGCCCGCGTCCGCTGTTGCTGATCAGCCTTGGCGGCACCCTGCTGCACGGCGTGCTGGCTTACCTCCTGGTCACCGGCAAGTGGGGCGGCGACGCGCTCGGCGTCCTCGGCTGCGGCGTGTCGAACGTCGTCGTCAGCGCCTTCTCGGTGGTCTGTGCCACCGCCTACCTGCGCTTCGGCAGCGCGCTGCGGCCCTGGCCGGTGTTTGCCGCCTGGCAATGGCCGCGCCGCAAACCCCTCGGTGAATTGCTGCAGCTCGGCCTGCCGATGGGATTTTCGCATTTCGTCGAAATTTCTTCCTTCACTCTGATGGCGCTCTTCGTCGCCCAGCTCGGCGCGACTGCCGTCGCCGGCCACCGCATCGTCGCCAATCTCGCGGCCATCTGCTACATGCTGCCGCTGGCACTCGGCATCGCCACCCTGGCGCAGGTCGGCCAGGCCGCCGGCGCGCGCCACTGGCGGCGCGCCGAGCTGTCCATCGGCGCCGGCCTGCTCCTCGCCGGCGGCCTGTCGGCATTGCTCGGACTGCTGCTGTGGTCGATCGCCGTGCCGCTCACCGGCGCCTACACCGATGATCGGGCGGTCCAGGCTGTGGCGCTGGCGCTGGTCGGCTACGTCGCCTTCTACCAGATCTTCGACGCCGTCCAGACGATCGCCGCGCACGCCCTGCGCGGCTACCGCGTCACCTTCGTGCCGATGTGCGTGCATGTCGTCTGCTTCTGGGGAGTCGGACTGTTCGGCGGCTGGTGGCTGGCCCTGCACGCCCCCCGGCCGATGGGCGTCGCCGGCTTCTGGCTGGCGTCGGTACTCAGTCTGGTACTTGCCGCAGCACTGCTCGGCGCCCTGTTGTGGCGCGCCCTGCGGGCGGTGCAGCGCTAGCCGACCAAGCTCTTCGGTCGGACACGCCGCCAGGCGACAGTCCTCAAGTTCACCGACACGCTGCCGTTATTCCAGGGATGCCGTGACTCCTGGCGCCGCAGCATTCACATGCGGCACAGGCACCGGCCGCGCCATGGCCTATAATCCGCCGCGATCTCCCCGGGGGTGCGGCACCGGCGCCGCGCTCACCAGAAAAGGAACCCCGTCGATGCGTCCCTCGAGTCTCGCCTGCCTGACACTCTCCCTGACATTGACCCTCTCCAGCGTGCCCGCAAGCGCCGATGACCGTGAGGACCCGCCCGACATCAGCCTGGAGGCTCTCCTCGGCGTCGAAGTGACGAGCGCCTCGCGCAAGACAGAACGTCTGCACGAGGTGGCCGCCGCAGTGTTCGTGATCAGCCGCGAGGATATCGAACGTTCGGGTGCCACGAATATTCCCCAGGCCCTGCGCCTCGCGCCGGCAGTCGAGGTGGCCGGCCTCGCCAACAACCGCTGGGCGGTCAGCGTGCGCGGTTTCAACAACCGCTTCGGCAACAAGCTGCTGGTGCTGATGGACGGGCGGAGCATCTACTCGCCGCTTTTTTCCGGCGTCCTCTGGGAATACGAGGACACCCTGCTCGAAGACATCGATCGCATCGAAGTGATCCGCGGACCAGGCGCCGCGATGTGGGGGGCGAATGCCGTCAACGGCGTGATCAACATCATCACCCGCCGTGCCCGCGATACCCAGGGCAACCTGCTGGTGGCCGGTGCGGGCAGCGAGGAGCGGGTGTTCGGCGCCTTTCGCCACGGCGGGCAGACCGCCGACGGGCATTTCCGCGTCTGGGGCAAGGCCTACAAGCGCGACGAAGCGGTCGACACCTATGGTCATACCGGCAACGACTACTCGCGCGCCGCGCGTGTCGGTTTTCGCAGCGACTGGAGCCCTGCCGCCAATCGTCGGCTGACGCTCAGCGGCCAGGCGTATACGGCACCGACCGGCGACGCGTTTACAGTTGCCGACACCACTTCGCCGCAGGGAGTCGCCCTCAGCAAGCGCCGCCAGGACGGCAAGGGCGGACACCTCCTCGGGCGCAGCGAATGGACCCTCGCCGATGGATCCGACGCGGCCCTGCAGGCTTACGTCGAGTACAGCACCATGGATCTGCAGGGGGCTTTCCAGGAACAGCGCACGACCGCCGACGTGGATTTCCAGCACCGCATACCCCTGGGCGAGCGCCACGACTTGATCTGGGGTCTGGGCTACCGCTACTCGAGCGATCACATCGACTCCGGCGGGATCATCAGCATTGCGCCCAAGTCCAGCAGCTTCAACCTGGCGAGCGCCTTCGTCTATGACGACATCACGCTCTCGCCGGAGACGCTAAGGCTGATGCTCGGCCTGCGCCTGGAGAACAGCAGCTTTGCCGGCTTCGAGCCTTTGCCCAACGTCCGCCTGATGTGGACACCGAGCCCGACGCAGACGCTCTGGGGCTCGGTGTCGCGCGCCGTGCGCATCCCCTCGCGCGCCGAGCTGGATGCCCAGGTCGACGTCGCGGTTCTGCCCCCCGGCGCGCCCGGCAACCCAACGCCGCTGCCGCTCGTGACCCGCAACGTCCCCTCCGGCGATCTGCAGCCGGAAACCGTCATCGCCTACGACATCGGTTTCCGCCAACGCTTCTCGACCAGTCTGTCGCTCGACATCACCGCCTTCTACAACCAGTACGACGACCTGCGCTCGGCCGGTCTTGGCGACCGGCGACTGACCTTCACGCCAGCGCCGGCGATCATTCAGAACATCTTCCCCGACAACAGCATCAAGGCACACACGCACGGCTTCGAAATCGCCGTGGACTGGAACCCGCTGAGCTGGTGGCGCATCCAGCCGAGCTACAGCGCCCTGCGCCTCACCACCGAGGCCAAGAACGACGACCCGATCTCGCAGAACAGCGCCCGCCTGATCAACGACAGCTCGCCGCAACAACAGGCGAGCCTGCGCTCGTCGATGTCCTTGCCGCATCGGCAGCAGTTCGACGTCTGGCTGCGCTATGTCGGCAAGCTTGGCGACCGCAACTCGGCCTTTGCCGTCCCCGCCTACACGACGCTCGATCTGCGCTACGCCTGGCGGCCGACGCGCGATTTCGAACTCTCGGTGGTCGGCCAGAACCTCCTCGACAACAGCCATCCCGAATTCATCCCGAGCCTGCTGCCCTCGCAGACGATCGAGCTGCAGCGCGGCGGCTACGTCAAGGCCAAGTGGCAGTTCTGAGGCATCGTCGGTGAACCGTTCCTTCAGGCGCCTGGCGGCCCTGCTGGCGGTGCTCGCCGGCGCGCTCGCCGGCCCCGCGGCGGCGCAAGGCGTGCTCAGCGAGGCGCAGGCCAAGGCGGCCTTCGTGCTAAACTTCGCGCGTTACATCGAGTGGCCCGAGCGCAGCTTTGCGACGCGCGACGCGCCGCTGCTGATCTGCCTGCTCGGTCGCGACTCGCTCGCCAGCGCCCTCGCGGCGCTGGAGAACCGGCCGGTGCAGAGCCGGCTGGTCAGCGTCCACATGGTCGCCAGCGTGGACGAGGCCCGGCCTTGCCACGTGCTTTTCATCGGTGCTTCCGAAACCCGCCGCCTGACCCTGCTGCTGCGCAGCCTGGCCGGACAAGCGGTGCTGACGGTCAGCGACGCCGACGGTTTCATCGATGCCGGGGGGGCGATCGGTATCGTCCAGGGCGACGGCCGCCTGCAGTTCGAGGTCAATCGCCAGACACTCGAACAGGCCCAGCTCAAGGCCAGCGCCAACTTGCTCAAGCTGGCGCGCAACCTCGCCGACTTCAAGGGAAAGAACTGAGATGCGCTTCACCGATCGGCCGCTGCAGGCCAAGCTGATGCTGATCATCGGCCTCACGGTCGGCGCCGGCCTGCTGATCAGCACGCTGCTGTTTGCCTTTTCGAAGATCGACGACAACCGTCAGGGCGAGATCGACAAGCTGACCGGCATGGCCGAGGTGCTGGCCGCCAGCAGCGCCTCGGCGGTCGCTTTCGACGACGCCACCGCGGCACGCGAGGCGCTGACCGGGCTGCGCGCGCGGCCGGAGATCCTGGCCGGCGCCATCACCCTGCCCAACGGCAAGGTGTTCGCCCACTACCCGGCGAACGGCGAGGCGCTCGCGACCAGCGCCCCGGGTGGCCGCCAGCCGGTATTCAGGGGCGGCTACTGGGACGACTCGCTGACCATCGACTACCCGATCCGCCAGGGGCGGGAAGTCATCGGCACGCTCAGTATGCAGTCGAACCTGCGACCGATGTGGACGGACACCTGGCACCGGCTGCTGTGGGTCCTCGCCGGCACGCTCGTCGCTTTCGGCGGCGCCCTGCTCCTCGCCACACGCCTGCAGCGATCGGTCTCGGAGCCGATCATCGAACTGACCTCGGTCATGCGACAGGTGGCGCAGGACAGCGACTATTCCCGGCGGCTGCGCATCGATCGGCGCGACGAGGTCGGCGAACTGGTCCGTGGCTTCAACAGCATGCTGCACGAGGTCGCGGCCCGCGACGAGCAACTGCGCGAGCACCGCGCAACGCTCGAGGATCAGGTCACCTCACGCACGGCACAACTGCAGTTGGCAAAGGAACAGGCGGAGACCGCCAACCTCGCCAAGTCGCGCTTCCTCGCCAACATGAGTCACGAGATTCGCACGCCGATGAACGGCGTCATCGGCATGGCCGACCTGCTCCTCGACACCGGCCTTTCCGAGCAGCAGCGGCGGCACGCCGAAACCTTGCGCCTGTCGGCCGAATCGCTCCTGCACCTGCTCAACAACATCCTCGACCTGTCGAAGATCGAATCCGGCCGGCTCGACATCGAACTCACCCCCTTCGACCCGCGACGCCTGGTCGAGGAAGTGATGCAACCCTTCGTCGAGATGGCCTCGGCAAAAGGCGTTCTCCTCGGCGACGTGATCTCGCCCGACATACCGCCCGTAGTGATCGGCGATCCCTACCGCGTCAAGCAGATCCTGAGCAACCTGCTGAGCAACGCAGTCAAGTTCACCGAGCACGGATCGATCTTCATTTCCCTGAGCCAGGAACCCACCGGCGCCGACCGCGACTCGGCGCCGGCTGCCGACGGAACCCACTGCCAGTTGTGCTACGCCGTCACCGATACCGGCGTCGGCATCTCGCGCGCCGCCAGCGAGAAGCTGTTCGCCCCATTCACGCAGGCCGACGACTCGACGACGCGCAAATTCGGCGGCACCGGCCTTGGTCTGGTGATCATCCGCGAACTGGCGCAGCGCATGGACGGCCACGTCGGCTTCGAAAGCGCGGAAGGCCTCGGTTCGACTTTCTGGTTCCGGCAACGCGTCCCGATCCACCTCGGTCCGCCGCCGGCACACACCCAGCCGGCCAACGGCCGCCGCATGACCGGACGGGTGCTCCTGGTCGAGGACAACGAGGTCAACCGCGAGATTTCCGGTGCCATCCTCGAGAGCCTGGGCTGCGCGGTCGACTTCGCGCACGATGGCGAGCAGGCCGTCAGCGCCCGGCGCAGTGGCTCCTACCAGGTGATCCTGATGGACTGCCAGATGCCGGTGCTGGACGGTTTCGCGGCGACGCGCCAGATCCGCGCCGAAGAACGGGCGGCGGGCCGTGCCGAAGTGCCGATCATTGCGCTCACCGCCAACGCGCTCGCCGGCGACCGCGAGCTGTGCCTGAACGCCGGGATGAACGACTACCTGGCCAAACCGATCAACCGGGCACAGCTCACGGCGGCCCTCGCGCGTTATCTGGAAGCGCCGGCGGAGCCGGAGGCCGGCGCTGCCGCCGGTCAGCCGGCGACCGACAGCGCCACCGGGCATGGCGAGCGACGCACCCTGATGCTTTTCGATCCAGGCGTCGTACAGTCGCTGCCGATGGTCGCCGACGGCTCGAACCCCGGCTTCGCCGACCGCGTGCTCGAGATGTTCGTGGACAGCGCCGGCAAGCTGCTTGCGAGCTTTGCCGAGGCCGCCGACACGGGCGATGCGCCGACCATGCAGCGGGCCGCGCACACCCTCAAGTCGTCGGCCGCCACGGTCGGCGCGCTGGCACTAGCGGAGCAGGCCAGACAGATCGAGATGCATTTGCGCAGCGGCGAAGCGCCGGCCGACGACTGGCTGGATCTGCTGAACGGCGCCTACGACAGCTTCCGCCAGGCACTGGCGAGCCATCGCGCGGCGGCAAGTGAGCGAAAGGGAGGTGGCTAGTGGACGACGACCAGCGGGGCGGCCGGGTGCTGCTCGTAGACGACGACGCGATGATCCGCATGCTGGCCAGCGAGTCGCTGCGCCACGCGGGTTTCGCAGTCA
The DNA here is from genome assembly GCA_017302455.1 of Accumulibacter sp. GTDB lineage: Bacteria > Pseudomonadota > Gammaproteobacteria > Burkholderiales > Rhodocyclaceae > Accumulibacter > Accumulibacter phosphatis. The sequence goes on along the minus strand of JAFLDO010000007.1, from coordinate 63,369 downwards.
GCGAAGCCGACTGCGGCGAGCAGGCCGTACGTCTTTTCGACGCGCAAGAGTTTGATCTCATCGTTCTCGACGTGATGATGCCCGGCGTAGACGGTTACCAGGTCAGCCGGCGCATCCGCCAGCACGAACGCGGCCAGTGGTTGCCGATTCTGATGCTCACCGGCCTCAACGACGGCGAGTCGATCGAACTGGCCTACCGGTCGGGCGCCACCGATTTCATCAACAAACCGGTCAACTGGCTGCTGCTGACGCAGCGGGTACGTTACGGCATGCGCTCCGGGCAGGCGATCCAGGCCGTCCAGCACAGTCAGCAGAGGCTGGCGCACGCGCAGCGTCTGGCGCGCATGGGAAGTTGGGAGTGGTCGGTGGCGGAAGCGCGTTTCGCCTGCTCGGACGAAATGCTGCGCCTCTTTGGCGGCGACTGGCAACTCGCCGGTGCGGCGACGCTGGACGGCTTCCTGGCCTCCGTACGAGAGAGCGACCGCGCACTGGTGGCCAGCGCGCGCCGGGCGCTGCTCATCGACGGCCAGCCCTACCAGATCACCTACGGCATGCAGCGCCCCGACGGCAAGCTGCGTGAGGTCTACGAGCAGGCGCAGGCAGTCCGCGATACGGCCGGCAGGATCGTCCGCGTCGAAGGCATCACCCAGGACATCAGCGAGCGGATCGAGGCGCAGCAACGCATCGAGCATTTGTCGATGCACGACGGTCTGACCGGTCTGGCCAACCGACAGCTGTTTGCCCAGGTCGCCGCTGTCGAACTCGAACGTGCCCGCCGCAACCACGGAAGCTGCGCGATCGTGCATCTCGACATCGACCACTTCAAGAGCGTCAACGACGCGCTTGGCAACGCCGCCGGCGACCAGGTGCTGTGCACGCTCGCCGAGCGACTGCGCTCGTCGGTGCGCGGTGCCGATCTGCTGGCCTTGAATCCTTCGATGCGTGCCGCCGAAACCGTGGCGCGTATCGACGGCGATGCGTTCACCGTGCTGGTACTCGAAGTGCGAGCGGCGGGCGATGCGGCGATCATCGCCGAGCGCCTGCTGCAGACCATCGCCCGGCCACTGTCGATCGACGACCGGGAGGTCGTGCTGACCGCCAGCATCGGCATCGCCGTCTTTCCGCGCGACGCCGATTCGGTCGAGGCGCTGGCTCGTGCCGCCGAGCAGGCGCTCTACGCGGCCAGGGCCTCGGGTCCGGCGACCTACCGCTTCTTCGACGAGGAGATGAACGCCGCCGCCCGCGTCAAACTGCACCTGGAGAACGAACTGCGGCGAGCCATTGCCCAGGACGAATTGCGTCTGCACTTCCAGCCCAAGGTCGATGCCGCCAGCGGCCGGCTGAGCGGCGCCGAAGCGCTGGTGCGCTGGCAGCATCCGCGGCGCGGCCTGCTCGGGCCGGGCGAATTCATTCCGCTCGCCGAAGAAGCCGGCTTGATCGTCGCCCTTGGCGACTGGGTGCTGGCCGCCGCGGCCCGACAACTGCGCCAATGGGCCGAGGCCGGCCTGGCACCGGTTCGCGTGTCGATCAACCTGGCCAGCCCCAGCTTCCTGGAAGAGCAAGTCGCCGAAAAGTGCTCCGCCATCATTGCCCAGGAAGGCATTGCGCCCGAGCAGGTGGTTCTCGAACTGACCGAATCACTGCTGGTGGTCGACGCCGAACGCACCATCGTCCGCCTGAACAGCCTGCGCGAGAAGGGCTTCGCGCTGTCCCTCGACGACTTCGGCACGGGATTTTCCTCCCTGAGCTACCTCAAGCGCTTCCCGCTCGACGAGCTGAAGATCGATCGCGCCTTCGTGACCGATGTCACCCGCGGCGGCAAGGACGCGGCGATTGCGCTGTCGATCATCGAACTCGGACACCAGTTCGGCATGCGCGTGGTCGCCGAGGGCGTCGAGACGCGCGCGCAGGCGGACTTCCTGCTCGCCAACCGCTGCCCGATCCAGCAGGGCTTCCTGTTTTCACCGCCACTGCCGCCCGATCGCTTCGCGGCCATTCTCGGCTCCGACGGTGGTTTAGCCTTTCCGGACGGACCGCCGTGAAGCCGCAATGGCAGGCGCGCCGGGCCTGCCCAGCGAACGACGGGACTTGCCGCGAAGTATCGCCGCAGGCTGTGCAATGCGGTAAGCTGTCAAACGAGTAAGCCGACGGACGAGGATCAAGGTCCGCAGGTTCTGGAGGGAAAGACACAATGAGATATCGCCATACCACCGCAGCGAGTGCCGAATACCTGCGGCTCGCCGTCAAGAGGATGACGCAACAGGCGGCTGGTCTGCATCCGGTGAGTTACGCGATCTGGTACGAGTATGTCGCAGGCAACAACTCCGCGCTCAATGCCGATCTCGATGCCCGACTCAAGGAACTGGGCCGGCTCGACGAGCAGACCACGTACGCGCTCTACTCGCGCCATATCTCCGAATTCGACGCGGCAACCGCCCTGCGCATCGGCGACAGCGTCGACAATCTCGTGGATCAGGTTTCCGAGTCGGCCGCGCTGGCCGGTCATGAGGCCTCGCGCTTCGGCAGTACGCTCGAGCGCTGGAGCGATACCCTGAGCGAGCCGGTATCCACCGGTGGCGAAGTCGCCAGCGGCGTTGCCGACATCCTGCGCGGCACGCGCAACATGCAGAACGCGATCAGCACACTGCAGACGCGCCTGGAGGAAAGCCGGCGGGAGACCCAGCAGCTCCGCCAGGAAGTCGCACGTGCCCGCGAGGAAGCCCTGATCGACGGGCTGACCGGGCTCAGCAACCGCAAGGGCTTCGATCTGGCTTTAACGACCTGCCTGGAACAGGCGACCCCCGAAATGCCCGGCCCCTGCCTGCTGATGATCGATCTCGACAATTTCAAGCGGCTCAACGACGGCCTCGGACATGTCTTCGGCGACCGGGTGCTGAGCAGCGTCGGCCAGATCCTGCGCGCCAACGTCAAGGGCAAGGACACGGCGGCGCGCTATGGGGGCGAGGAGTTCGCCGTGATCCTGCCGCAGACGCCACGTGGTGGCGCCATCGGCCTGGCCGAGGCACTGCGCGCGCTGGTCGCGGCCAGCCGCATCAGACGGGTTGGCGACGAGGGACCGCTGATCGGCAACATCACGGTGTCGATCGGCGTTGCCGACTACCTCGCCGGCGAGTCACCAACGGACTTCGTCAACCGAGCCGACCGGGCTCTCTACCTGGCCAAGACGCAGGGCCGCAACCGGGTCATCCTTGCCCCGCGCCCGCAGCCTGCCGCCGGCAAACAGGCCGACCCCCTACCCCGATGAGTGACGAGGCGCTGACCCGAGCCCTCGCCGACGGCGGCGTCATCCGGATGGCCGGACTGCTGTCGCTGTTGATGCCGGCGAGCGCCGGCGTCGGTTTCGGCGTCAAGGGCCTGGATGGTCGTTACCGACTGGCCAACCGGGAGATGGAACGACTGCTCTGTCAGGGTGCCACGCGTCTCGCTGGGCGATCGGAGAGCGATGTCCTGCCGGCCCGCCTTCTCGCACAGCTCGCCCGTTGCGACCAGAGGATCATCGACGGTGCGCTGGCCGCGTACGAGGAGGTCGAACTCCCGGTCGGCTGCAGGATCAGGCAGTGCCTGTGGCTCAAACTGCCGGTCCTCGGCGCCGACCAGGAACTGCAGTCGATTGCCTCGATCATCCACGAAGTGACTCCGTCGCCGGAGATCCCGGCCATGCAGCAGACACTCGATCGCCTGCGGCAGGCGAATCAGGAACTGCAGCAGACCGTCGTCGAACTCGAACAGGTAGCCGGCACCGACAAACTGACCGGTGCGTGGAACCGGCGGCGGATTGAGGAATGCGTGCGCAGCGAGATGGACCGCCTGAACCGATACGACCAGCCGCTGAGCCTGTTGGTCGTCGACATCGATCACTTCAAGGCGATCAATGACCAGCATGGTCATGGTGCCGGTGATCAGGTTCTACAGGCCGTCACCGCACTGCTGCAGAGCCGCTTGCGCGGCACGGACGCTCTGGCGCGCTGGGGCGGCGAGGAGTTCGTCGTCGTTTGCCCGAACACCGGCCGGTCGACGGCGGCGCTGCTTGCCGAACGCTTGCGCGGGCAGATCGCGAGCGCCGATTTTCCCTTGATCGGGCAGCTTACCGTCAGCATCGGCGCTGCCGAATGCAGCCCCGGAGACACCTGGGAAGAGTGGTTTCAGCGTGCCGACGAGGCGCTTTATCGGGCCAAGACCGGTGGCCGCAATCAGGTCCAGATCGCTCCGGAAAAGACGCCGACAGCCGATACGCAGGAATACGTGGTTGCCAACTTCGTTCAGCTCGTCTGGCACTCGGCGTACGAATGCGGCAACGAACTCGTCGATCGCGGCCATCGCCAGCTGTTCGCCGACGCCAACGAGCTGTTGTCGGCCATTCTCGGCGAACGCGAGGCGAGCCGCGTGGACACGATTGTCGACACCCTCACCGCCGATGTTCTCCAACACTTTGCCGACGAGGAAGCGGTCATTCGCGCTGCCGGCTATCCCGGCGCTGCCGAGCACGTCGTCCTGCATCGCCAACTGGTGACCCAGGCACGGCGCCTGCTCGACGACTACCGGGCCGGCAAACAGGGAGTCGGCGATGTCTTCCAGTTCCTCGCCTATGATGTGGTCACCCGCCACATGCTCGGCGCCGACCGTGAGTTCTTTCCTTTCGTGCGCGCACATGGCGCCATGCCTGCCGGGAACCGCGAAGCGCCATCGGCATGAGATCGACCGGGGGTTGGTCGGCTTGCAGCCGACGCTTCCGCCAGCCGTGACACGGCGGTTCGCGGCGCACCGGTGCGCTTGGCCTGGCACTGCCTTTCGCGCGTTGCTGCCGCGTGCCGGGACGAAGACGCGGGCGGCGCCGGACGAACCGGCAGTCCTGCCCGCGGAAACCTGCCGGCGCCTACTTGCTCACCGCCTCCTTCGTCTTCTCGGCGGCTTCCTTGGTGGCATCGGCGGCCTTGACGACCATCTCCTTGCCAGCCTCCTTGGTCGCCGCAACGACCTCCTTGGTCTTGTCCTTGACTTCGGTGCCGGCGCTCACGGCGCTTTCCTTGGCGGCGGCGCCTGCATCCTTGACGGCCTCCTTGGTCGCGTCGGCAGCGGCCCCGACGGCCTCGCCGGCCTTCTTGGCGGCCTCTTCGGCTTTCTGCGCAGACTCCTTGGCGAGCCGCGCGGCCTCGGCTTTGGCGGCATCCTCCTTCTGACCACAGGCGGCAACGGCCACGGCGAGCAAGGCGGAAAGAACAAGCAGGCGGGTTTTCATGATTTCGATCTCCAGTTCTGGAAGGGGATGGATTGATGGGAAAAACGACAAGCGGCGGAAGAATTTCGCGAGAACGCCGACGAGCAAATCCATCGCGACTCGCCGGCGGCCGGTCGACCGTCCCGGCGAGCCGCACCTATCACAGCACATTCGCCTGCGCGAGTAAACCCGGCCGGCAGCGGACGGCAGCGCTGTCCCACCGGCGGGTACATCGCCGACCCTGCCAGACCACCTTGCCAGACCATCGGGGATGGCGACCAGCGACAAGAGGATCCGCGTGAGGCCGGCGCTGGCGGGCCTGGACACCGCGCTTTGCCAGGCACTCGGCGAGGCGATCGGCAAGGCCGCCGGTAAACCGGCCGGCATCGACAAGGCCACCGAGGTCGGCGGCGGTTCGATCTCGCGCGCGCTGCTCGTCGACTGCGGCGATGTCCGCTGCTTCGTCAAGCTCAACGACGCCGGTCTGGCCGACATGTTTGCCGCCGAAGCCGACGGCCTGAGCGCTCTGGCGGCGTGCTCGGCGCTGCGCGTGCCGCGCGTCGTCGGGCATGGCGTCAGTGGCCACCACGCCTGGCTGGTGCTCGAATACCTGAACCTGCACGCCTTGCGCGAGCGCAGCGCGGGCGCCGCCGCCGGGCGGGCACTGGCCGAACTGCACCGCATTCGCGGCGCGCAGTATGGCTGGCAGCGCGACAACTACATCGGCAGCACGCCACAGGGCAATGCGCCGCACCCGACCTGGCCGTTCTTCTTCGCCCGCCGGCGTCTGCTGCCGCAGCTTCGACTGGCGCAGCAACACGGCCACCACGGCCGCCTGATCGCCGGCGGCGAGCGGCTGGTCGAGCAGTTGGCCGCCTTGTTCGTCGACCATCAGCCGCCAGCGAGCCTGCTGCATGGCGACCTGTGGTCGGGCAATGCCGCAACCGACGAGGCGGGCACCCTGGCACTCTTCGACCCGGCGGTCTATTTCGGCGACCGCGAGACCGATCTGGCGATGAGCGAGCTGTTCGGCGGTCTCCCCGACAGCTTCTACGCCGCCTACCGCGAGGCCTGGCCGCTGGCCGACGGTTTCGAGCAGCGCAAGATGCTGTATAACCTCTACCATGTCCTCAATCACCTGAACCTGTTCGGCACGGGCTACCTGCATCAGGCCGAGCGGATGATCGCCAGGCTGCTCGCCGAAATCGGCGGCTGACCTTGCCGGAGCCGCGTATGCACCTTGCGACAACCCCCGCCGATCAACGGGTCAGCCACTTCCGACAGATTCTGCTGTGGCCGCTGCAGTTGATGCCGCTTCCCGAAGGCTGTCCTTTCGCGCATCACTACCACTTGCTGGAGCAGGCCACCCCCGACAACCCGTGGCGGGAACTGGCCGACGAGTTCTGCGGCGACCCGGAGCAGTTCCACGAACGTCATTACAGCGAGTTCGTCACCTTCCTGCCCTACGTGCAGCGCTTTCTCTACGGCGAGTGCGCTAGCGGCGAGGCCGACGCACACTACGGTGATTCGCCGATCCGCATCTTCCGCCGGCAGGACGTGGCGCAAGTGCGCATGACCTACAAGGAAGACGACGCGCCGACGACCTTCGACATCGTGCATCTGGATTTGTATTTCTTCTACGACATCGATGTCGTGATCCTCGTCGTCGAGATCGCCGCCGACGATCTCGACCTGCGGCGGGTCCAGGACACGCTCTACCGCTTTGGCCGCGCCTATCCACCCTACTGGGACGACGACGGCAGCGGCGGCCACTGCCTACGGCGCGCCGAATGGCTGGCGCCGGACGGCCAGGTACTGGCTGTCTCCGATTACGAGAAGCGCAGCAAGTACCTCTCCTTCGTCAGCCGCTTTCGTTCACCGTGCATCTCGTCCCACTGGGAATTCCTGTTGCGGCCGCTGGTCCTGCACCATTCCGACGAGGACGGCCCGGTCCGCTACCGGCAGATCGAGTATCACCGCATGCCCTTGCTCGCCTACCTGGCGATGGACGATCCACGCCGCCTGAGCCGCGGCGACTTCGCCCGCCTGGTGCTGGTCAGCGGGCCCGGCAAGAGCGGCTCGCTACCCTATTCCGAACAGCACCTCGAAGGTTTCGAAGCGCGTTTCTGCTACGACCGCTACTGGCACCCGCAGGCCGAACAGCCAGGTACCCGGCTACTCTCCTGCGGTCACGCCTTCATCATGGTCGGCAGTGCCCGCGACGCGTACTTCACGGGGCTCGAGAACGGCCTGCTCGGGCAGTTTCGCCACCAGTTCTTCCTGCTGGCACTGATTCCCCATTTTCACAAGGCGGCCCTGTTGATGCTCTCCGACCGCCTGGTGACGGCGCTCAACCGTCTCGAGATCGGCAATGCCGAATCGGTCAAGCGCTTCAAGCGGGCGATCCGCGAGGTCCTCGAAGTCTTCCTGCGCTTCACTCATCGCTACTGGTTCTACGAAATCTCCGACCAGGCGCAAGCACGAGCGCTATTCACCATGACCCGCGAACACCTGGGCACCGAGCGCGTGTACAGCGAGTTGCGCGAGGAAATCCAGGACATGAGTCAGTACCTCGACAGCGACAGCCTGCGCCGGCAGGCCAACACGGTGGTCCGCCTGACCGTCGTCACCACCGCCGGGCTGATCGCGACGATCAGCACGGGCTTTCTCGGCATGAATCTGATCGACGCCGCACAGGAGCCCCTGAGCGTCCGGCTCGTCTTCTTCGTGCTGGTGTTCGTGCCTTCGGCGCTGCTCACCGGTTTCGCGATCGTCAAGTCGAAGCCCCTATCGGACTTCCTCGAGGCGCTCTCCGACGAACGCCTGTCGCACCGCGACAAACTCGCCACCCTGGTCGCCGTCTGGCGCAACAGGCGCCCACCGAACGCTGGTTGATGGGCAGCCCTGGCGCGGCACGGCAGTACGGCTAGGGCGGTTCAGGCGCGCTGACCGTCGGCCAGAGAGGTCGCGAATTCGTGCCGGCGCGGGATATTCGGCGCCCGATTGGCGCGCACGATCAGCGGGACCTCCGGCGCGTGATCGCGCACCACGGCCGTGGCGAACACCCCCTCGCTGTCGTTGCTCAAGGCCAGTACCACCGCGCTCGACCCCGGCCAGGACGCCCGGCTGTTCGTCGAGCTTGCCGAATACGACCTCGTAACCGCGGGTGCGCAGGTTACGGGCCAGTTCCATGTCCTCCTCGAAAATGACGAAAGCGGCGGCAAGCCGCTGGAACTGTGAAGATCACGAAGACGATCATCAGCGGATGGCTCCACGGCGCGTAGGCCCCGTAGCCGGTGGTGGTCAGTGTCTCCGAGGCCCATTCGAGACTCGACCAGAAGCCCATCGGCTTGCCCTCGAGGTATTCCGAGGCAACCATGAAGACCGTGCCGAAGAGGACGACCGCCGTCGGCATGCTGAACAGCAGGCCAATCAGACGCCACGTCGATCGCTGCAAACCCGGAGTCGTTCTTCTCATCTTCGCAAACCGGCTGGCCGGGTGTCTCCCCCGCGAATACCCAGTATCCGCGCCCCTGCCATGGTCGTCAATTCGTGGCGGTAATAGACTCGGCGAGGCGCCAAGCCGGCAGGTGCTTCGCCCGGCGCACGAGAGTAGACTGTAGCGTCGGAGTCGCACCGCTGGCTCGCTCACCTCGCCGCGCCGGCTTGCGCAACGGGTCGGACGGTCTGGCCGGGGTCGGCGGCGGGAGGTCCAGCGTCACCCCGTGCAGCCGCGCGCCGTCGCGCGATCCGCTCGACACCCGATTTGCGTTCAGGAGGTTCAGCGCTTGCGTATCCATTCCTTGAGTGCCGAGCAGGCGCTGGCCAGCCTGAACAGCTCCGCCGCCGGCCTCGACGCGAGCGAGGCGGCGCGCCGACTGGCCGAGTACGGCGCGAACTATCTCGAAGAAGTCGAGCGCCAGCACCTGCTGCTGCGCTTTGCGCAGGAATTCACCCACTTCTTCGCCATCATCCTGTGGATCGGCGCCGTCCTCGCATTCGTCGCCGAGCACTTCGACCCCGGCCAGGGAATGGCGCGCCTCGGCGTCGCCATCGTCGGCGTCGTCATCATCAACGGCATCTTCTCGTTCTGGCAGGAGTACAAGGCCGAGCGCGCGGTCGAGGCGCTGCGCCAATTGCTACCGCAGAAGGTGAAGGCGCTGCGCGCCGGCGAGATCGTCGGCCTTCTCGCCAGCGAACTCGTTCCCGGCGACATCGTGCTGCTCGAAGAGGGTGACTTCGTTCCGGCCGACTGCCGGCTGACCGAGGTTTTCGGTCTGCGCGTCAATCTGTCTACGGTCACCGGCGAGTCGCTGGCGAAGGCGCGCACCGCCGAGTCGAGCAGCGAGGAGTCGCCCTTGCAGGCCAGGAACGTCGTCCTCGCCGGCACCTCTGTCGTCTCCGGGCAGGGGCGCGGCGTCGTCTACGCCACCGGCATGCGCACCGAGTTTGGCCGCATCGCCCACCTGACGCAGACCGCTGGCGAAACGGTCTCACCGCTGCAGCGCGAGATCGCGCGTCTTTCGCGCATCGTCGCCGGCCTGGCGACCGGCATGGGCGTCCTGCTGTTCTTCGCCGGTCAGGCAATGGGGCTGCCGGCCTGGGAGAACCTGCTGTTCGCGATCGGCATCATCGTCGCCAATGTCCCGGAAGGACTGCTGCCGACGGTGACCTTGTCGCTCGCCATGGCGACGCAACGAATGGCCAGGCGCAACGCGCTGGTGCGCCACCTGCCGGCGGTCGAGGCGCTCGGTTCGACGACCGTGATCTGCAGCGACAAGACCGGCACGCTGACCCAGAACCGGATGTCCGTGCAGCGGCTGTGGATAGGCGGCGCCTTCATGCCACGCAGCGACTTGCCGACGCGCGCGCACGTGCTGCAGGAGCATCGCCAACTGTTCATCAATGCCGCGCTGTGTCACAACCTGAAGGCGGTCGAAGAAGCCGGACGGCAGGCGCTGCACGGCGATCCGATGGAGATTGCCCTGGCCGAGATCGGCCGCGAGATCGCCGGCGACCTGGCCGCCTTTTCCCGCATCGACGAGATCCCCTTCGACACCGATCGCAAGCGCATGTCGGTGCTCGCCGAAACGCCGCACGGACGCATGCTCTACTGCAAAGGGGCACTCGAAAGCGTGCTCACGAGCTGCCGCTTCATCCACCTCGACGCCGGCCTGGCACCGCTCGATCCCGCCGCCCGCACACGCCTGCTGGCCGCACAGGACGAGATGGCCGGCGCCGGCCTGCGTGTCCTGGCGTTCGCGCATCGCGCCGTCGACGAGGCGGGATCGCCCGGCGACGAACAGGACATGATCCTCGCCGGGCTGATCGGCCTCGAAGACCCACCCCGCGCCGAGGTTCCGGACGCGATCGCGCGTTGCCATGCCGCCGGCATCCGGATCATCATGGTCACCGGCGACCACCCGCGCACCGGCGTCGCGATCGCCCGTCAGATCGGCCTGCTCCGGAGCGAGCAGCCGCTGGTGGTCGATGGCGAGCAACTGCGTCTGATGTCGCCAACGCAATTGCAACTGGCGCTCGATGCGCCCGAGATCCTCTTCGCCCGCGTCGCCGCCGAGCAGAAGATGCGCATCGTCGAGGCGCTGAAAAAGAAGGGCGAGATCGTTGCCGTCACCGGCGACGGCGTCAATGATGCGCCGGCGTTGAAAACCGCCGACATCGGCATTGCCATGGGGATCAGCGGTACCGACGTGGCCAAGGAAGCAGCCGACCTCATCCTGCTCGACGACAACTTCGCCAGCATCGTCGCGGCGATCGAGGAGGGGCGCGCCGTGTTCGAGAACATCCGCAAGTTCCTCACCTACATCCTCAGCTCGAACATTCCCGAGCTTGTCCCCTATCTCGCCTTCGTCCTCTTCCGCATCCCGCTGCCACTGACCATCATCCAGATCCTGGCGGTAGACCTCGGCACCGACATGCTGCCGGCGCTGGCGCTCGGCGCCGAGAAGCCCGATCCCGCGGTGATGCAGCGGCCGCCGCGGGCGCCCAACGAGCGGCTCCTGTCATGGGGCCTGATCGCGCGCGCCTACCTGTTCCTCGGCGTCCTCGAAGCGGCGGCGGCCATGCTTGCCTTCTTCTTCGTCCTCGACGCTGCCGGCTGGCACTACGGCCAGTTGCTCGACCGCTTCGACCCGGTCTACCTGCAGGCGACCTCCGCCTGTCTGGCGACGATCGTCGTGATGCAGGTGATCAACGTCTTTCTCTGCCGCCATCCGCGCCGCTCCCTGCTTGCCTGCGGCTTCGGCGGCAATGGCTACCTGTGGCTGGGCATCGTCGCCGAGCTGGCGGTCATCGTCTTGATCCTGTATACCCCGTCCGGCAACTGGCTGTTCGGCACCGCCGCGATCGGCGGCACTACCTGGCTGCTGGCGATCGCCTGTGCGGCGCTGATGTGCGTGCTCGAAGAACTGCGCAAGCTGTCGATTCGGCAGACCAGGGGGGCCTGAGCGATGCCCCGGACACGCCCACTGCTGATAGACGCCCTGCTCGACCCGGCACGCTATCCCGATCGGGCGGCTCAGGTCGAACTCGTCGAGACGCACGCCTCATGGCTGCTGCTGGCCGGCGAGTTCGCCTACAAGATCAAGAAGCCGCTCACCCTGCCCTTCCTCGACTACGGCACACTCGACAAGCGCCACGCGTGCTGCACGGCCGAGTTGCGTCTGAACCGTCGCTTTGCGCCCGACATCTACCTCACCGTGGTGCCGATCACCGGTCGTCCTGACGAACCACAGTTCGCCGGCAGCGGCACCATCATTGAATACGCGCTGAAGATGCGCCGCTTCGCCGAAGCGGGGCGGCTCGACCATGTCTGCGCGCGCGGCGAACTGCGGCCACAACAGATCTCCGACCTCGCCACCACTGTCGCGACCTTCCACGCGCAGGCCGCAAGCGCGTCACCGGCCAGCGCTTTCGGTCAGCCCCCGCAAGTACTGGCGCAGGCCCTCGAGAACTTCGGCGAACTGCAAACGCTGTTGCCGACCGATGCGGAACAGGAACAGGAACGACTGGCACGACTGGCCGCCTGGACACAGGCTGAATTCGAGCGTCTGGCGCCCAGCTGGGTCGCCCGCAAGGCTGGCGGGCGGATCCGCGAGTGTCACGGCGACCTGCACCTCGGCAATCTCGTGCTCATCGACGGCCGCGTGACGCTCTTCGACTGCATCGAGTTCAGCGAAGATCTGCGCTGGATCGACGTCGCCAGCGAGCTCGCCTTCACCTACATCGACCTGCTCGACCAGCGTCAGCCGGGCCTGGCCGGCTGGTTGATCAACGAATGGCTGAGCTGCAGCGGTGACTACGACGCGGCACCGGTGCTGCGCTTCTACGCCGTCTATCGCGCGCTGGTCCGCGCCAAGGTCGCGGCGATCCGGGCAGCCCAGGCCGGCGACGATCCCGGCCAGGCACGCGCCTACCTCGCGCTCGCCGATCGACTGGTGAGCCCACAGCCAGCACGCTTGATCATCACGCACGGGCTTGCCGGCTGCGGCAAGAGCCGCGCCGCACGGCGAATGCTGCTGAGCGATCCCACGGCAACGACGCTCTGCCTGCGCTCGGACGTCGAGCGCAAGCGTCTGTGCGGTCTCGCACCGGCCAGCGGCAGCGGTTCGCCGCTCGACGGCGGCATCTACACCAAAGACATCAGCGAACTCACCTACCAGCGGCTGTACGCCCTCGCGCAGATCTTGCTTGCCGCCGGCTGGTCGGTAATCGTCGACGCCGCCTTCCTCGAACGCTGCCGCCGCCAGGCGTTTCGGGCTCTCGCCGAAGACGCCGGCCTAGCTTTCTCCGTCCTCGCGCCACAGGCCACGCCGGCACAACTGCGCGCCCGCGTCCGCCGCCGCCTGGCGAAAGGCCGCGACGCGTCGGAAGCGACACTGGCGGTCCTCGAACAGCAAATGCACCGCGTGGAAGCACTGAGCCCCGCCGAACTCGATCTCCTGCTCTAGCCAGACCGACGTCCGCCACGCGCTGGACTCTTCGCGAATCCGGCGAGCAAACCGGCTGCGCGCCTGCGCAGTGTCGGAGAAATTTACAGACCACCTTTCCAGGCTCCTGCCGACCGTTCATAACACTCTGATTTTTCTTTGCAACATGCCGATCAGAGAATGGGGCATGGATATTGCTTCCTGCGTTGCTGTATACCGTGATTTCGGGCAGGATGAGGAGAAGGCCGTCGCAACTGGCCACTGGTTTCTGTTTCAGATGACGATCGCCTCCTGTGCCCGCCGTGTCCGCTACCCGAGCCACGGCCTCAGGACAACGCCGCAAAGACCGCGCCAAGGCGGTTTATCAGGTAAAATCGACTTTGGCTTCGGCACAGCGCGGGCTGTCGCGTCGTGTTCAGAGTGAGGAGCACCATGAATATTCTCAATAGCTGGAAGACTCTTGAACTGAGTACCCGTGAAGGGGAGGTACTGCTCTGCATCGAAGGGCGCGTGTACGGGAGCAATCCACGCTTCCCCTCTTCGTCGCATATCAGGACGTCACCGATCACCGCTTACAGGTTCGAGTCCAACGCGATGGTGGTAATGACCAAACGTGGATCCGAGTACGTCTTGGGAAAACCGGACCCGTCACAGGCGTTTGCCCAGCAACGCCTGATCCGGCGCCTCGCACTCATTAACCAGGCACCGCCTTCGAGCTTCAACGAAATCGAATCGCAGTTGACGGGCTACCCCGCTCTGCAAAGAGACGAGACAACCCAGGAGATCTAGTCCTGGCAGGCTCCCGGCCCGGCCAGCATCGGGATCGCGAGCGCCGTTTGCGGAAGCACCCGCTTCCCGGCAGTGCACACAAATTCCCCGCGTTCCCGACCACCAGCAACCAGAACTCGCCGCATCAGCGTGTAAGCCGCCTGTCGTCCAAATGACGGCGGGGGCCGAAGCCCCCGCCGATAGCCTTTCTGTTTATTGGACGGCTACGTCCTCAGCAGGCCTAAGCGGCCAGTGCGAAACGCTCATCGTTGGCGTTTATGGATTTGCGCGGATTACGTCCGTCGCCTCTCGGGCCGCCTGCTCGCCTTCTGTCACCCTGTCGAAACCAGTACACCCCCGCAGTGGTGGAGGTGGCGGGAATCGAACCCGCGTCCAGAACGCTTCCGGTTTGCCGGAATTACGACCGTAGGATCATTATGCGGCCACCGGCCCGTGAATTCAAGACTTCAAGACGTAACGGCTTCGTCCAACAGGTGTGACGCGATGTTTCGATGACGACGGTCCTGACTGGTTCAGCGATCCTCTCCCGCCTTTCGTCGCGGACCACCACGTGCAGCTTGAGGCACCCACGCGCGTTGGCGTGCACCGCAGCACCTCCGGCTGGAACACGAATCGACTCGCTCCACCTATCCTGCCAGAAGTCCGCCCGACTGCTGCGCTCGCCTGTCCGACCGGCATTGCCTGCATCCCACCGCCAGGACGTGAAGCGGCTGGGCTGGATCACTCATGCTTCAGGGCTGCTCGCTGTCAGCTAGAGGAGGCCTCGTTCGGCGAACGACAGAGGCGGCGATTGTGCCGCCACGATGAAATGATCGAGCACGCGGACCTCGACCAGCGCCAGCACCTGCTTGAGGTCGGCGGTCAGCAGCTCGTCGGCGCGCGAGGGTTCCGCGACGCCTGACGGGTGGTTGTGCGCCAGAACGACCGCTGCCGCATTGTGGTACAGCGCCTTCTTGACGACCTCGCGCGGATAGACGCTGGTCTGCGTCAAGGTACCGCGAAAAAGCTCCTCGGAGGCAATCAGGCGGTTCTGCGCATCCAGCCACAAGGCAAAGAAGACCTCGTGCTGTAGTCCGGCAAGGTGCAACCGCAGGTAGTCACGCACGGCACCGGGGGAGGCAAAGGCGATCCCGTGTTTCATTTCCTCGGCCAGCGCCCGCCGCGCCAGTTCGACTACCGCCTGCAACTGCGCGTATTTTGCCGGTCCCATGCCGGGCACCGCCGAGAAGTCGAGCTGGCTGGCGGCGAACAGGCGGGTAAGTCCACCGAAGCGCCCGAGCAACTCGCGCGCCAGATCGACCGCGCTCTTGCCCCTGCTGCCGACGCGCAGAAAGATCGCCAGCAACTCGCCATCCGAAAGCGAAGCCGCACCCTGTGCCAGCAGGCGCTCGCGCGGTCGCTCATCCTCAGGCCAATCAGTAATCGCCATGCCGCCATCCCAAGAAGAATCTGCCCTGTCAATTCTACCCGCGATAGGGTAGAACCATCCGCTACCCACCGACGCGCGACGTCTGCGGCCGAGGGGTTCTGCGTCCGTCCGGCCGGTCGATATGGACCTCAGCGTCCGAGGACGTTTATCGCGCAGCAACAAGTCGCTATCATAGGAGCATGAAAACACGAATTCTCCTGGTCGAGGACGATGAACGCCTTGCCGAACTTACTGCCGAGTACCTGCGCAAGAACGACTTCGACGTCGACGTCGAGTCGCGTGGCGACACCGCCGAAGCGCGTATTCTCAATGAACGACCCGACCTCGTCATTCTCGATGTGATGCTTCCCGGCAGGGACGGCTTCGAGGTCTGCCGCGCTGTGCGCGGACAGTATGGTGGCGTGATCCTGATGTTCACGGCGCGCGATGAAGACTTCGATCAGATCTTCGGCCTGGAACTCGGCGCCGACGACTACATTGCCAAACCGGTGCAGCCGCGCCTGCTGCTGGCCCGCATCAAGGCTCTGCTGCGCCGCGCGCCAACCCTCGGTAGCGGCTTTACCGGAGAAAATCCTGACGCAGAGGAACCGGCCGAACTGGCTTTTGGCCGGTTCCGCATCAGTCAGGCGACTCGCAGCAGCCATCTCGGCAGCGACAGCATCGACCTGACCACGGCGGAATTCGATCTACTCTGGCTGCTCGCTCGCCACGCCGGGAACATCCTGTCGCGCGACGATCTGCTGCAGGAACTGCGCGGCATCGGCTTTGACGGGCTCGATCGATCGATCGACGCTCGGATTTCCAGGCTGCGGCGCAAACTCGGTGACGATCCCGAGAACCCCACGCGCATCAAGACTGTCCGCGGCAAGGGCTACCTGTTCAGCAAACATGACTGGCAATAGCAGGCTGTTGGCCCTCTTCGGAACCAACGCGCCGGCGCCGTGGCGAGGGCGCTACAGCCTATCCCGGCTGTTCTTCAACTTCTACTTGCTGGTCATGGGCTCCTTCGTGGCCATCGCGATCTTCGCCGACTTCGTCATTTCGACCGCCGTCAAGGGCATCACCGACGAGTACACCAGCCGGTTCATGCGCGGCACCATCGTTCTGATTGAAGACGAACTCTTCCGCAAGCCACGTTCCGAATGGCCGAAAACGGTCGAGATGCTGGATCGGAAGTTTGCCTACAAGCTGGATATCGTTGATCGGTGGACGCTTAAACTACCACCCGGACAGGCTGAAAAGCTCGACGACGGCGAACTGGCCATCGACGCCCAGGGCGACGTCCTCTACCACCGCCTCAAGCAGACGCCGCAGATCCTGGTGGTCGGCCCGATCTCACCGGAACGAAATCCCGAGTACCGGAAGGGCCTGCCGCTCGACTTGCGTATCAGTCTGCTGACCTGGAGCTTGATTGGTCTGTGCCTGGCGATCGTCGTCTGGCTCTGGGTCCATCCGGTCTGGCGAGATCTGGAAGCCATGCGCCAGACCGCACGAGCGCTCGGCGAGGGACTCTTCGAAGCGCGCGCGCCAACGATGCGCAGTAGTGCCTTTGGCCCTCTCGCGGAAACACTCAATGGCATGGCCGAACGCATCCAGCGGCTGATTGCCACGCAGAAGGAACTGTCCAGCGCGATCTCGCACGAGTTGCGAACTCCCATCGCGCGTATGCGTTTCGCACTCGAGATGCTCGCCGGGACCGAACAGCCATGTGAGCGCCAACGTCTGTGGCAGATGATGGAGCGCGACCTCGATGAACTCGACGGACTGATCGACTCCAGCCTGACCTACGCCCGCTTTGAGCGGGAGCAACCGGAACTGCACCTGAGCACGGTGGACATCGCTCCATGGATCGAGGAGCAGGTAGCGGCCAATCGCCTGCTCGGGCGCAATCTTCAGTTACTGGTGGACACCTCCGCCCTGCCGCCGGCGCAGCGTGTTGAACTCGATTGCCGCAGCATGCCGTACGCAGTCACCAATCTACTGCGCAATGCCATCCGGTACGCCAGGACACGCATCCGCGTGAGCGCCGCCCTCGTCGGCGACCAGATCGAGCTGCACGTCGACGATGACGGAATCGGTATTCCGCCGGACGAGCGCGAACGCGTCTTCTCGGCCTTCACCCGGCTGGATCGCTCGCGCGACCGGGCGACCGGCGGCTACGGCCTTGGCCTGGCAATCGCGCGTCTGGTTCTGGCGCAGCACCGCGGTACTGCCAGCGCCGGCGAATCGCCGCTCGGCGGCGCCCGCTTCACGCTGCGCTGGCCACTGTCACAGAGCGTCACCGAAAGCTGACGCAACTGCTCAAGACTCCCGGCCAGTTCGCCTCTATCATTGAATTGGTATATATAACAATGATGGAGGGAAACAAGATGAGCGAATTCAATCGGAACTGCGAGCGAATTCTGGCCACGACGCGACAGCACTTCTTCGCAACTCGCCCGGACGGAAACTGTGATCAACGAGACGACGATGAGGAGTGTTCTGGCAGTTACCGCTGCGACATTCTGCAGAGAGCCCATAGCGGCAAATGATCGCAGTGGCTCGAGTTCCTGTGCGCTTCCCGGTGGCCGAAGGCATCGGCATTTTCATCGGCGTTGCTGCATGGGAATTGCTCACTGTGGGTGAGTTGAAGCTGCTCGAGGCACTGTTGGCCGGTGCCGCGGGTGCTCTCGTATGGTATGGCGTGCGCAGCCTCCGGCGCCGTACTCGTGGCGCATCGTCAGTTCAGGGCTTGACAAGGCCGACAGACGGACCTGAGCGCGACCAGTAGCCGCGCCGCTTCTTCGGGTTCCGTGTTCAAGGTTGGCGCGCTGTTGAGCGACCGCCCCTCAGATGGTCCTGGCAGTCCGCTCCCAGCCCGGCGCGCCTTCTTTCGGAACAAGTCGGCAGCCGGTTCTGCCGAGATATCACACCGCGGATGGGGGGGCAACGGCCGCTCCAGCCGTCGCGGGAGAAGCTCCGATGACGCGCACCTCGCGTTGCGGAAAAGGAATTTCGATGTCGTGTTCGCGAAACGCCCGCCAGATCGCCATGTTGATCTCCGAGCGGACACTGCCGGTTCCTTGCTGAGGATCCGCAATCCAGAAACCCAGATCGAGATTTATACCACTGTCGGCAAAGGTGGTGAGCAGCGCTTGCGGCGGCGGGTCGGTGAGCACTCTCGCCGGCACCTGCGCCGCCTCGCGCATCAGGCGCATTGCCAAATCGAGGTCGGTACCATAGGCAACCTGAACCGAGATCGCTACGCGCAACCGTGAGTCGGTAAACGATTCGTTGCGTACGATATTCGACACCAGATACTCGTTCGGGATGATCACTTCGGTGCCGGCGAGCGTTCGCACGACAGTGTACCGAGCGGTGATCTGCGTCACGACACCGGAAGTCGTTGCATCGACCGCTACCACATTGCCGATGCGTATCGAACGGTCAAGCAGGATGATGAAGCCGCTGACGTAGTTGCTCGCGATCTTCTGCAGACCAAGTCCCAGGCCGACGGCCAGGGCGCCGCTGAATACCGAGAGTGCTGTGACATCGATGCCGACGATCGAAAGGCTGAGCAGCAGCGCGACCACCGAAAGCACTGCCTTTACCAAACGGCCGAGTACCACGCGCATGTTGGCATCCAGATTCTCGCTCGCCAACAGGCGGCGCTCGATCTCGCCGGAAAGCCAGAGCGCGACCAGGACCGTGACACAAACCGTCACCAGGCCGGTCAGGAGGGTCCACAAGTCGAGCTTCTGCTTGCCCGCATGGAAGCTTACCTGCTCGAGCAATTCGACGATCGGATCCGCGAGGCCGGAGATATGGAGCGCCAGGCAGATCCAGATGGCGGTGGCGATAAAGCGCTCCGAACTCGCCAACAGACTGCCGCCCGAGAAGGCGTGGCGCAGGATGTAGATTGCCGCTCGTACCAGCGCCAGGGAGAGGAGCAACGGCACCGCCAAGTCGAACAGGCTGACCGGTGCGAAGTGCCAGAGCCTGAATGCCTTGCGCACAATCAGCACGAAGATCAGTGCCAGCAGAGGAAAGGCGACGCGTTTGAGACTGCCCGTGCCGAAGGTTCGCAAGGCGCCATGCTCGGCATGCGCACGCACGAACGCCTGTTGCCTCCCGTAGCGCGACAAGGCCCAGGCCAAGAGCAGGCAAATCGCCAATGCCATGACCTGCCAGAGGAAGCCGGGGTCGCGCAGATCACGCCACAGCTCCATCAGCAAGGCAAACATCTCCCGTTCGCTCATTTTCTCTCCATCACAGCCGCATAGAACGCATCCGTCCCGTGGCGATGTGGCAACAGACGCAGCCGCTCGCCACAGTCAATCATGATCCCCTGGGTGGCGAGGACTTCCTGAGCCGAGCACGTGACGAACTCGGGATGGCCCGCCAGGAAGCTCCGAACAACCTCCTCGTTCTCGGCCTCGAGCAGGCTGCAGGTAGCGTACACGAGCCGTCCGCCAGGTTTCACCAGAGTGGCCGCCGCGGCGAGAATGACGGCCTGCTTGGTGCTCATTTCGGCGATGCTGCCTGGCGTCTGCCGCCACTTCAGGTCGGGATTGCGGCGCAGGGTCCCCAGGCCGGAACACGGCGCATCGACCAGCACACGATCCAGCTTGCCGGCCAGGCGCCGGATCTTGATGTCGCGTTCGGAGTCGATGCGCACCGGATGGACATTCGACAGACCGGAACGTGCCAGACGCGGCTTCAGCCTGGCCAGCCGCCTCTCGGCGACGTCGAAGGCGTAGAGCCGGCCCTGCGAGCGCATCAGCGCACCAAGCAGCAAGGTCTTGCCGCCAGCACCGGCGCAGAAGTCGGCGACCATTTCGCCGCGTCTGGGCTGCAACAGGAAACCCAGCAACTGGCTGCCCTCGTCCTGCACCTCGATACTGCCATCGACGAACAGCCGGTATTTGGACAGGGCCGGCTTGCCAGCCAGACGGATACCCAGTGGCGAGTAGGGGCACGCTTCGGCCGTCAGGCCATCAGCCAGCAGACGCGCCAGCACGTCCTGCCGTCCCGCCTTGAGTGAATTGACGCGCAGGTCGAGCGGCGCCGGTTGATTGAGGCCGGCAGCCAGGCGCTCGATCTCTTCGGCGGAGAACTGCTCGGTCAACAGCGCGTAGAGCCAGTCCGGCAGATCGAGGCGTACCGCTACCGGCAGGCCATCGACCTTCACAGCCTTGGCGTGCGCCAGCCATTTGCTTTCCGATTCGTTGAGCACGACCGCCAACTCACGGCGGTTCATTCCCTGCAGACAGGCAAGGGCGGCCAGCAACAAGCGTCGCGAGGTGACCTCATCGGCACAGCGCGCCGACAGCGATCGTTTGCGGCGGAGCACCGCGAAGACGATCTCGGCGACAAAACCACGGTCGGCATGGCCAAGTTCGCGATGCTGCCGGAAATAATTCGAAACGACGAGGTCGGCCGGGAAGGCCGAGCGGAGCAGCTCGGACAGCAGCACTTCGGCATGACGGAAAAGAGCGGGAGAGAAGCGCACGTTCAGGGTTCCTGAGGCAATTCAAAGGCGGTCGCGACCTGCACGAAGACATCTCCCTTGCGATCGGTATGCTGGATCTTCACCGGCAGCAGGTGCCGATCGTAGGCCAGCCAGAGCTCGGTCGTCGCCACTCCCGGTACACGCAGGTGCAGGCAGCGAAACGTCCCGGCGGGAGTCTCGATGTCCTCGTCACCGACCACCTCGAGGCGATACGCGGCGAACTTCTTGCCGGTGGCGATCGGGAGCTGGCTACCCGAAGCGAGATTGTCGATCAATCCCAGCTGGTAGTTGAAGGACAACAGATCCTGTGCGCCGCGGCTCAGAGTCTGCACCGGCCGACCCGGCATGCGCAACTGCATCTGCCCCCAGTCGAACTCGGTCCCCGCGCCGATCTCGCGCCCCTGCTGGCGAGTCACGAAACGTTCGGGCACCAGGCCGTCAACGGTCATCCGGCCGCGGCTTTCGAGTTCTACGCGTAGCGGCCGGAACACCGCGATCAGCCCGGTCGTCTCGGTGACGGCGGTAATCCGGTAAGCCCCATCGATGACCTCCCAGTCGTGTACCGAAGTACCGATCTGAAAACCCTGATCACCGCGATCGACGCGGTAACGAATCATCCCTCTCGCCGGCAACGGCGACTCCACCGGAGAAGGCGTCGCCAAAGGCGACGCCCCTGCCGCTTCCTGGTCGCTGGCGTCTTCCGCCAGCGAGCCGGCCGGAGCCTCGGGATCCGCTGCGGCCTCGGACTCCGCCTCTGGCGGGCCAATCAACGCCGCGGAATCGGCAGTGTCGAGAAGCGCCGCGCGGGCCGGCGGCGCCGATGACTTGCGTGAGACCGGCCGACGTTTTGCCGGGACTGCTTTCGCAGCCGGCTTCGCCGGCAACTCGACCGGCGGCACAGGTTTCACCAGCGGCTGGAGTTCAACCAACAGCGGCGGCGGCTCGCTGGCAATCGACAGGTCAACGTCCGGACCAAACAGCACCAGGCCATGCATACCGAGCGAGGCCGCGAAAGCGATGATCAGGACGAAGGGCATTGGGCGACGGGCTCAGCCCCCGCCAAGTGGCGGTGCGATCAGTACGCCGGAACCATCCTGCGGGGCGTCGAGCGTCACGCGCCCGTCGTTCAAATGCAGGCGACCCTCGGCAAACCAGCGTACCGCCAGGGGAAAGATCTGATGCTCCCGAGCCAGCACGCGCGCGGCCAGCGCCGACTCGTCGTCGCCGTCAAGCACCGGCACCGCCGCCTGAACGATGACCGGCCCGTGATCGAGATCGGGGGTGACGAAGTGCACGGTGCACCCATGAATCCGCACCCCCTCGGCCAGTGCGCGCCGATGCGTGTGCAGGCCGGGAAACGCCGGCAGGAGGGAGGGATGGATGTTGAGCAGACGCCCGGCGTAGCGACGAACGAAAGAGTCACCGAGAATCCGCATGAATCCGGCGAGCACGACGAGATCCGGAGCGAAGTCGTCGATGGTTGCGGCAAGCACCGCATCAAACGCCTCGCGCTCCGTGTACAGTCGATGATCGACGACGCGCGTGCTCACCCCGCAGGCAGTGGCCGTCGCCAGGCCCTGAGCGTCGGCACGGTTGGCCACAACGCCGACGATCTCTACCGGCAGCGCCCCGCTGGCGGTGGCCGCGAGCAGCGAGGCCATGTTGCTGCCGCGTCCGGAGATCAGGATCACGACCCGCATCAGGCGCTCCGTCCGCCCCGCGACTCATCGCCAGTATGGACGTCGACGGGCATGCCTCAGGCCGCCCGGCGATGCTGCCACCAGCCGATGAACACCGGCAGCAGCGAAACGACGATGATCGCCACGATCACCAGCGTCAGGTTCTTCTGAATCCACGGCAGGTTGCCGAACCAGTAGCCGGCGAGGGTCAGCGAGCCGACCCAGGCGACTCCGCCAATCAGGTTGAAGAACGTGAAACGCGCGTAGGTCATCGCACCAATGCCTGCAACAAACGGCGCAAAGGTCCGGAACAGCGGCAGGAAGCGCGACAGAACCAGCGTCTTGCCGCCGTGCTTCTCGTAAAAGGCGTGCGTTTTTTCGAGCGCGGCCTTGTTGAAGAAGCGCGACTGCTCCCAGTGGAAGACCTTGGGCCCCAGCAAGCGGCCGATCTGGTAGTTCAACATGTTGCCGAGAATCGCCGCGGCGGTCAGCACGGCCAGCAGCACCAAGATCTCCATGCCGCCGAGCGCCGCCAGCGCACCGGCGACGAAGAGCAGCGAGTCGCCAGGCAGAAACGGGGTCACCACGAAACCGGTCTCGCTGAAGATGATGACGAAGAGAATGGCATAGATCCACTGCCCGTACTGCTGCACGAGCACCGCCAGATGCTTGTCGAGGTGAAGAATGATGTCGAAAAAGCTGGTCAGGTATTCCATCGTCGCGAGAGTTGAAGAGAATCATGGGTCGTCGGCAAGCCGCGATTCTACCGGAAGCCGGGCCGGTATAATCCGCCCATGCCCCAAACACCGAGAATCGCCCTCCTCCCCGATCTTCTGATCAGCCAGATCGCCGCCGGCGAAGTCGTCGATCGTCCGGCGTCGGTCCTCAAGGAACTGCTCGAGAACGCGCTCGACGCCGGCAGCTCGACGATCCAGATCCAGCTCGAGGAAGGTGGGGTCAAGCTGCTGCGCGTCAGCGACGACGGCGGTGGCATGGCGCGTGACGAGCTGGCGCTCGCCCTCACCCGCCATGCCACTTCGAAGATCAACTCGCTCGCCGATCTCGAACGCGTGGGGACGCTCGGTTTTCGTGGCGAAGCGCTGGCCTCGGTCGCCGCCGTCGCACGCCTCACGCTGACCAGCCGGCAGGCGAGCAGCGACAGGGCTGCCGGACAACACGCCTGGCGGCTCACTGACGAGCCGGGCGCGGGCCCTCAGCCGGCGGCCCTGCAGGCCGGCACGGTGGTCGAAATGCGCGATCTCTACTACAACACGCCGGCCCGCCGCAAATTTCTCAAGTCTGAGGGCAGCGAGTTCGCGCATTGCGCCGAGGCGGTCAAGCGCATTGCGCTGGCTCATCCCGGCGTTGCCTTCACCCTCTCGCACAATGGCCGTGTCGCGCTGCACCTCAGCGCCAGCGATTCCCGCGTGCGCGTCGGCGCCATCCTCGGCGACGAGTTTCTCGCCGAGTCGCGCTGCCTCGACGTCAGTGCCGGCCCGCTGCGCGTCGCCGGCTACTGTGCGCTGCCGGCGTACTCCCGCGCCCGCGGCGACGCCCAGTACTGCTACGTCAATGGCCGCTTCGTCCGCGACAAACTGCTCGGGCATGCGCTACGCCAGGCCTACCAGGACCTGCTGCACGGCAGCCGCTACCCGGCCTACTGCCTGTTCCTCGACATCGATCCGGCGGGCGTCGATGTCAATGTGCACCCGCAAAAGACGGAAGTCCGCTTTCGTGACGCGCGCGCTGTGCACCAGTTCGTCTTCCATGCCGTGCAGCGACTGCTGGCAAGTCCGTTGGCGACGCTGGGCACGGCCTCGAGCAGCGAAGTGCCGACACCGAACACGCAAGTATCGCCCTGGCCGGAGCAGCGGCCGGCAGCGCCCGCCATGCACGCTGCCGAACCGGTTGCCTTTGGCCGGCGGACGCCCTTCCAGGGTTCGCTGCACGTTGGCGAACCCGCCAGAGCCGGCACTTACCTGAGCTTCGTCGACGCCACACAATCGCCTGAGCCGGCGCCGGAAGAACTGTCGAATGCAGCCGGCGACGACGGGCGGGCGCCGCCGCTCGGCTACGCCCTCGCCCAGTTGCAGGGCGTCTACATTCTCGCCCAAAACACGCACGGGTTGATCGTCGTGGACATGCACGCGGCGCACGAACGCATCCTTTACGAGAGGCTCAAGCAGGCGCTCGACGGTGAGCGGGTGGCGACACAGCCGCTGCTCATCCCGGCGGTGTTCATGGCCGACGCGCTCGATGTCGCCGCCGCCGAGGAGCACAGCGTCGCGTTGCAGCGGCTTGGCTTCGATGTCGCCGCGATGGGCCCGCGACAACTGGCGGTGCGCAGCGTACCGGCCCTGTTGCTCGGCGGCGACCCCGCGGCACTGGTGCGCTCGCTCCTCGGCGAACTACGCGAACACGGCATTTCGCAACTGATGACGACGCACCGCAACGAACTTCTCGCCAGCATGGCCTGCCATGGCGCAGTGCGCGCGCGGCGCCTGCTCTCGCTCAGCGAAATGAACGCTCTGCTGCGGCAAATGGAAGAGACCGAACGCTCGGACCACTGCAACCACGGTCGCCCGACCTGGATGCAGTTTTCGATGGCCGAGCTCGACCGCTACTTCCAGCGCGGGCGATGAGCGTCACCTCGGCGCGCAGTGCCCCGCTGCCGCCGGCAATCCTCTTGATGGGGCCGACCGCCAGCGGCAAGACCGCTGTGGCGATCGAGCTGGCCCGACGCTTCCCGGTCGAACTGGTCAGCGTCGATTCAGCGCAGGTGTTTCGTGACCTGGACATCGGCACGGCCAAACCGGACGCCGCAACGCTCGCCGAATTCCCGCACCACCTGATCGACCTGATCGATCCACCGGACGCCTACTCGGCCGCCCGCTTTCGGGCCGATGCACTGGCAGCGATGGCCGCGATCACGACACGCGGCAAGGTCCCCCTGCTCGTCGGTGGCACGATGCTTTATTTCAAGGCGCTCGTCGAGGGCCTCGTCGACCTGCCGCCAGCCGACCCGCCAACCCGTGCCGAAATCGACCGGCAGGCCGCCGCCCGCGGCTGGCCGGCGCTGCACGCCGAGCTCGCGAAGATCGACCCGGTGACGGCCGCCCGGCTGCCCAACACCGATTCCCAACGCATCCAGCGCGCGCTCGAAGTCTTCCAGGTTTCCGGCCGGCCGCTGTCGGCGCTGATCGCCGCCGGGGCGAGGCCGGCGCCCGCCTACGCCTTCCTGTCGCTCGGCCTGCTGCCGTCCGAGCGCCGCGTTCTGCACCAGCGCATCGCCGAACGTTTCGACGCCATGCTCGCGGCCGGACTGGAAGTTGAGGTCGAGATGCTGCGCCGGAAGTACGCGCTGCGTGCCGAAATGCCGTCGATGCGTTGCGTCGGCTACCGGCAGGTCTGGGAAGTCCAGCAGGGACTCGCGCCACGCCACGAGCTGCGCGATCTCGGCATCTACGCCACCCGCCAGTTGGCGAAACGTCAGATCACCTGGCTCGGCAACAGTTTGCGGCCGCAGACCTTCGATTGCCTGGCCGCTGATCTGCTGCCGAAAGTCGTCACGGCGGTCCGCTCCTTTCTCGGCTGACACACCCTGGCCTGGACCGCCGGCTTCGCGTCATAACCCCAGGAAGCCGCGGATCTTGTCGAGCATCCCCCCTCGCGGCGGTGACGGCAAGGTGGCGGAAGCGTCGGTGAATTGGCGGGTGAAGCTATGCACCTCGACCTCGTGGCGCCAGAGAATGTGGGCGATTGCCTCGGCAATTTCCGGCCGCGACCGGACGACCTCCTCAACCGTCGCCTGGTCCAGGCGGTAGCACACCACGTCGGTCTTGGCGACGACCGTATCGCCGCGTGGCTCGCCGGTCATCACTCCCCGCTCGCCAAAGGTGCTGCTGGCGTGAATCGTGCGGAAATGCTGGCGCGGATAGCCCGGAAAATCGATCAACACTTCCACGTCTCCGGACGCCAGGACGTAGAGCCAGTGTGCCGTCTCGCCCTGCTCGAAAATGACCGCTCCCTGGGCGAACGGCGCATAGACCATGCGCTCGCTGATCGTCCGCAGCTCCGCCTCCTGCATGCCGGCAAAGAGTTCCAGCTTGCGCAGGTCAACAATGCGCTTCTCGATCTCGCGCTGTCGAAGCGATTCCCGATACGCCTCGTTCTCCTTGGTCATGTGCACCGACTGTTCCGGCACGGCCAGACGCATTCCCGCGCGCTGCAACGCGGCGAGCACGTGCACGCGTACGGCGGAATCAGTCGGATCGTCGGGCTGGGGGTCGAGCATCCAGTAGCGCAGTGCATAGCGCGCGTACCCGGGACCAAACTCCATCAGGACGCAAGAGGGAGCCGGGTCGCGCGCCACATTCGGGATGTCGGCCGTGCTGATCACCTTTTCGATCTTCTGAATCACCAGCGCCGCTGGTGAGTCATAGGTGACGTTGAACCAGATCCAGCGTCGCGACGGCGAGTCCGGTCGACTCTCCCGGCCGACGACCGTGAACCTGCCGCGCATCAACTGGCTGTTGGGAACGATCACCATTTCGCCGTTGCGCGTCCGGATGGTCGTTTGCCGCCAACGAATCTGTACCACGCGGCCGGTAAGGTCGTCCAGCCTCACCCAGTCACCGGTCTGCAGCGAGTTGTCCAGCTGCAGTGCCACCCCGCCCAGGACATTGCCGAGAGTATCCTGCATCGCGAAGGCGAGCACGGCAGTGATCACCGCCGAGGTAGTCAGCAGACTCGACGGATCCAGTCCGACGAGGTGCAGGCGTGCCAGGACGAAGGCACTGTAAACGACCAGCAGGATGATGTCCTCGGCAATCCGGGCAACGACGATGCCGAGCCGCGGCAGGGCGATCCGGAAGACGACATGGCCAAACAGACGAAAGAGCGCAAAGCCCGAGCCGATGACGAAAATCTCGTGGATCACCACCGCAGCACGAGAGTAACTCAAGGCCTCGAGCAATGCCCCGACGAACTGCCCCGCCAGGCACATCACGAACAGCACCACCGTGTTGCGAACCCGCCGACGTTCGTTGGGCAACTGATGCAGCGACAGCAGGGCGAAGACAAGCATGGCCGCAATGACGTACTTGGTCTCGGGCAGCCAGAAATAGGCGATCGTCCTGCTCATCAATTCGTTCATGGCATCTCTCTCGCCGACGCGGATGGCGCGCAGTCGGTGCGGAACTCGCTCCGGAACTCGCTCAGACCAACCCGTCGAACAACTGTACCCCGACCTGGTCGCCGGCGGCGACGTTGCCGCGATCATGCTCGAGGACGATGAAGCAGTTGGCATCCGCCATCGAGCGCAGCACACCCGAGCCCTGCGCAGCCGCCGGGCGGACGCGCCACTGCCCATCCACCAGGCTGAGAATGCCGCGTTGAAACTCGGTCCGTCCGGCAACCTTCTTCAGTGCCCCGGTGCACAGCGCCGGCAGCAAGGGTACGACCGGCACCGGGTCAGCGCCCATCAGCGCGTACAGCGCCTCACGAACGAACTGATAGAAAGTGACCATGACCGCCACCGGATTGCCCGGCAAACCGAACAGCCAGGCCGCGCCACCCCGCTCACCACAGATCTCCTCACCATCCACACGAAGGCGGCCAAAAGCCATCGGGCGACCCGGCTTCATGGCGATCTTCCAGAACAGGACTTCGCCAAGCTCCGCCATCAGCCCCTTGACAAAATCGGCCTCGCCAACCGAAACGCCGCCGCTGCTGATCACCACATCTGCCGCCGCCGCGGCCTCGCGAAAGGCCGCTTCCATCGTCGCCGGGTCGTCGCGGACGACGCCCAGATCAAGCACCTCGCAGCCCATGCGCGTGAGCATCCCGAAGATCGTGTAGCGGTTGCTGTCATAGACCCGACCCTCGCCGAGTGGCGTGCCGATCGAGCACAACTCGTCGCCGGTGGACAGGAACGCGACACGCAAGCGCCGGAAGACGCTGACCTCGGCACAACCGAGCGAAGCGATCAGCCCGATCTCGGCCGGGCGAAGCAAGCGCCCGGCAACCAGCGCCGGCTTGCCGGCAGCGAGATCTTCACCGGCACGCCGGATATGCTGGCCGAGACGTTGCCCGGGTGGCACGACGATGTGATCGCCGTCAAGTGCAACGACTTCCTGGACCACCACCGTATCGGCCCCGACCGGCGGCGGCGCGCCGGTCATGATGCGCACACACTCACCTTCTCCGATGGGCTGGGCAAAGGCTTTCCCGGCCAGGGCGGTCCCCAGTACGCGCAAGCGGGTGTTGCCGCCGTTGGCGACGTCCGCATGGCGAACGGCATAGCCGTCCATGGCCGAATTGTCGTGCCCCGGCACATTGAACGGCGCCAGCAGGTCGCAGGCGAGCACCCGCCCGAGAGCGCCGCGCAGCGCCACGCGCTCCCGGGTGCGCACCGGCGTCAACTGGCGGCGAATGAAGGCGCGTGCCTGGTCTGCCGACAGCGAGTCGGGGTCGTGATCACTGAGGCAACTGAATTCGGCGGCAAGGCTCATCGGCGGCTGGCTTCAATTAGTGGCTTCAATGACGGGCTGACATAAGGCGCGACAGGTCGCGCCGGCGAACGGTCAGCCACCGGTCATCGACATGAAACGTACCACCTGCGGCGTGCTCATCTGGTTGCCGAAGTCGTGGCCCTTGGCCTTGATGCCGAGCGTGCGGACGATCGCTGCGCGCAGCGGGCCATCGTCGCTCGGGTAGGCACGCAACAGTGGCAGCAATTTGCCGGCATCATTGTTGCCGAGACACGGGTACAGTTCGCCGCGTGCAGTGATGCGTACGCGGTTGCACGTGTCACAAAAATTGTGGCTGTGCGGTGCGATGAAGCCGACGCGCGTCGACGTGCCGGGAATCCGCCAATAGCGCGCCGGTCCACCCGTCGTTTCGGTCGACGGCAGCAGGACGAAGCGGGTCTGCAGACGCGCCAGCGCTTCCTCACTGCCGAAGTAAGTCGATTGCCGGGCGTGGCCGATGTCGCCGAGCGGCATTTCCTCGATGAAAGCGATGTCGATCGCCCGGTCGACGGCGAACTGCACGAGGTCAATGAGTTCATCGTCGTTGACGCCGCGCATCATCACCGTGTTCAGCTTGAGGCGCTCGAAGCCCGCTGCCTGCGCGGCATCGAGACCACGTAGCACTTTGGCGAGATCGCCGACGCGGGTAATCTCCCGAAAACGCTGGGAACGCAGAGTATCGAGGCTGACGTTTATCCGCCGAACGCCGGCAGCGCGCAAGGCGGCAGCAAAGCGATCGAGTTGCGAACCGTTCGTCGTGATCACCAGCTCTTTCAGGCCGGAGAGCCCGGCAATCCGCTCGAGCAACCAGATCGCGTTGTGACGGACCAGCGGTTCGCCGCCGGTCACGCGTACCTTGGTCACCCCGAGATCGACGAACGTGCCGGCAATACGCAGGCATTCCTCGAGCGTCAGCACCTGCGCCCGCGGCAGGAAGGTCATCTCCTCGGCCATGCAGTAACTGCACCGGAAGTCGCAACGGTCGGTAATCGACAGCCGAATGTAGGTAACGTGGCGCCCGAATTTGTCTACCAGCGCGCCTTTCGGGTGCCGCGACGTCACCGGCGAAATCGGCGGCGACAAGCCGACCGGCGAAGCGGGCACGGCTTCCGGCGTCAAGGATTCATTGCGCATGGGCGACCCCCGAGACTGGCCTGCGGCGAAGCGAAGATGAGAACGGTTCGCGGCCGATTATAGCCGAGTTTGCGCGGCGCAAAGCCGCCGTTCACCCTCCTGCGCCGTGCTGCCGGGAGGCGAAGCCTCACCTGCCGGCAGCAGCCGGGGATCAGCCGGCGTGCTCCAGCGCCTCGATGCGCCTGGCGATCGGCGGGTGGCTGGAGAACAGATCCAGCCACCCGGGACGCGCGTTGATGCCCGCCGTGGCGACGTTCTGCGGCAGATTGCCGGCTTCCATGCCGCCCAGGCGGCGGAGTGCGGCGACCATCGGTCGCGGCGTGCCCATCAACTGCGCGGCGCCGGCGTCGGCGCGGAACTCGCGTGCCCGCGAAAAGTACATGACGATAATGCTGGCCAGGATGCCGAAGGCGATGTCGCAAATCACAACGGTGATGGTGTAG
Organism: Accumulibacter sp.; assembly: GCA_017302455.1. GTDB lineage: Bacteria > Pseudomonadota > Gammaproteobacteria > Burkholderiales > Rhodocyclaceae > Accumulibacter > Accumulibacter phosphatis. The sequence continues at coordinate 32,689 of JAFLDO010000007.1, read as the reverse complement.
GCGATACCGGGCCCCGACTGCTCGTCACCGCCCTTGCGCAGCGCCGAATCGACGAACCACCCGACGACGCGGGCAAGGAAGATCACGAAGGTGTTCACGACGCCCTGGATGAGCGTCAAGGTCACCATGTCGCCATTGGCAATGTGTGCGACTTCGTGGGCGAGCACCGCCTCGGCCTCAGCGCGCGTCATGCTCTGCAGCAAGCCGGTAGAGACCGCCACCAAGGAACTGTTGCGGCTCGCACCAGTGGCAAACGCATTCGGCTCGCCCTCGTAGATGGCGACCTCGGGCATCGGCAACCCGGCCTTCTGTGCAAATCGGCCGACCGTTTCAAGCAGCCAGAACTCGGTCGAGTTGGCCGGCGATTCGACAACCCGGGCGCCGGTGCTCCACTTGGCGATGGTCTTCGACAACCACAGCGAGATGAACGCACCGCCGAAGCCCATGATCAGCGCAAAGAAGAGCAGCCGGCCAAAATCGAGGCCACCGCTGGTGAAGAACCTGTTCGCCCCGGTGAGCGTGCTGACGATGCCGAGCACCAGCACGATCGCCAGATTGGTTGCAATGAGCAGCATGATACGTTTCATGAATCTATCCCGGTGCTGCCAGCATGCCCTGCTTGCCGAAACTGCCGATCAAACCCGGTGAGGCCCGCCGGGCACTGGAGAGTCGCGGCGACGACCGGTGCAAGCGCCACTGTCTCATGCGCCTGAAGGTGCCGACACCATGATTTCCGCCGCCGCCTCGGGGGCCGACCTGGCCACTCCAGGACGGTCGTGGCGATGCTCCCGCTGGCGGGCGAGCCGGCGCGAGAGCGTCCGTCCGACTCGGTCGACGGCTCGATCGATGGCGAGGTAAAGATCGCTCTCGATATCGTCGATGGCGACCTCGGGAGCCCCGGCCATGGCAACCCGGATTTGGCAGCGCTTGTCCTCGCCGCCGCGTGGGCCGTTGATATCGGACAGGCTGACGACAATCCGGCTGACGTGGTACTGCGCCCAGTCGAGGGCGAAGTGCAGGCGCCGCTCGACATGTTCGCGCAATCCTGCGCTTAGATCAAAGCCCCTGGCCTGGATGACGATCTGCATGCTATTTCTCCTCCCGAGTCGAAAGAGCCACCAGTCTAGGACAAGGCAAAACATCGAACAAATCGAATATCCTGTACTCTAAGTTCCGTTTTCCTACCATCATCCCGCACATGTCCGCACTCAACTACAAGCACCTGCGCTACTTCTGGATGGTCGCCAAGTCGGGATCGATCGCGCGCGCCTGCGAACAACTGCACCTCACCCCGCAGGCGGTGAGCGGTCAGTTGCGCGAGCTCGAAGAAGCGCTCGGCGTCGAACTGCTCCGCCGCGCCGGACGCGGCCTCGAACTCACCGAGGCAGGCCGACGCATTCTGAGCTACGCCGACGAGATCTTCTCGCTCGGCGACGAACTTCTCGACGTCGCGCGTGACCAGACGACGCGCAAGATTCTCCCGTTCGCCGTCGGCATCGCCGATTCAGTGCCGAAATCGGTGGCCCATCGCCTCGTTGCGCCGGCCCTGCACCTGCCGGAAGCGGTCCGCCTGATTTGTCGTGAGGGGCGCCTGAACGCACTTCTTGGCGACCTGGCGGTGCACCGCCTCGACATGGTGATCGCCGACCGGCCGATGCCCACGAATCTGAATGTACGCGGCTACAGTCACCTCCTCGGCGACAGCGACCTCAGCGTTTTCGCCGCGCCCGAACTGGCGGAGACGCTCGGCGGCAGCTTTCCCGATCTGCTCCAGGGCGCTCCTTTCCTGCTGCCGGGCGACGACGTGGCGATCCGCGCGCGCCTCGAGCAGTGGTTCGAGGCCAGGCAGGTGTACCCGCGAATCGTTGGCGAGTTCGACGACAGTGCGCTGCTCAAATCGTTCGGACAAGCCGGTGCCGGGCTGTTCGTCGCACCAACGGCGATTGCCGCCTACGTCACGGATCAGTATCGCGTCGTTGTCGTTGGACGCATCGAATCGATCAGCGAACAGCTCTTCGCCATCACCACCGAGCGTCGCTTGAGCCACCCAGCCATCGTCGCCATCATCCAGGTTGCCCGCGACGAGGTATTCCGCACCTCGACGCCGACCGCCGGTGAAAACGGGAGAACCGACCCAACCGCGAAGCCGGCCCGCGCGCGGCGTTCCCGGGCGCCCGCACCATTGACCGCGGTCCCTATGCGCCAGAAGGGATAACAATCCTGTTTTCTCGAACTATCGCGCCACATAATTCTGCTTTTCTTCCTTCAGCCAGACACCTATTCTCCGTCCGTCGACACCCTTGACTTATAGGAGAAACTGATGAAAATGCTATCGATGCTGACCGCCGTTCTTGCATTCGGCTTGACACTGACATTGACGATCGGCGACGCGGAAGCTGCCAGCAAACGCCTCGGCGCAGGCAAGTCGTCAGGCATGCAACGCGAAGCCGTGAGCGCAGACAAGTCCCCGGCCGGCTCGCCAGCCATGGCCGCGAGCGCCGCCAAGGCACCAACAGCCGCAGCAGCCGCGGCCCAACCCAAGCGTTCGTGGATGGGTCCGCTTGCCGGCCTTGCCGCGGGCCTCGGTCTCGCCGCGCTGGCTTCCCACTTTGGGTTCGGAGAAGAACTTGCTTCGATGCTTATGATCGGTCTGCTGGTGGTGGCCGTGATGGTAGCGATTGGCTTCGTCATGCGCCGCCGCGCCGCCGCCCAACAACCTGCTTTGGCCGGAGCCGGGGGATTTCAGTACGCCGCGCCGGATGCTCTTAACGGCGGTATGGCACGCGTGGAGGCTGGGCCATCGATGCCGGCCGGCACGTCGACCGAAGCGGTCACCGCCGGCGGCAACATCCCGGCCGACTTCGACGTCGAGGGCTTCGTGCGCAACGCCAAAATCAGCTTCATCCGCCTGCAGGCCGCCAACGACGCCGGTAACCTCGACGATATTCGCGAGTTTACGACGCCGGAGATGTTTGCCGAGGTACGAATGAATATCGCTGATCGCGGCCCCGTGGCGCAGGAAACCGATGTGGTCTCCATCGACGCCCAGGTACTCGATGTCGCCGAAGAGGAATCACGCTATCTCGTCAGCGTACGCTTCACCGGCCTGATCCGCGAGGACAAGGCGGCCGCGCCCGAGCCGGTCGACGAAATCTGGCACCTGATCAAGCCCCGCGACGGCAAGAGCGGCTGGGTCCTTGCCGGCATCCAGCAGGTTCAGTAGGCTGTGGCCGCCCACGGCGAGCGCCGACCGGGGCTCGCCGTGGGCCCTACCGGCGCGCCTCGAACCAGAGATCACTAAAACGCGCCTCAACCGTGCCGCCCGTGTTGTCGGTATCGGCAGCCAGCGCAACGCCCGAGACAGGCGGCACCGGAGCGCCGAAGGCGTCGCGAAAATCGGCAGCAACGTCGCGCCGGACCTCCCTCCACTGCCCGGCGTGCGCATTCCCCGAATCAACGACGATCATCCGCAGGCGATCGGTATAGGCATTCCAACCCGTCTCGCCGGCGACCTGCGCCGTTCCCCAGACGTAGCACAGAGCGGCGGCGGGAAGTTCGGCGCTGTGCAGCAAGCGCGCCGCGGAAATCTTCATTCGGTCGCCGAGACTCAACCGATCCAGCGGCAGGTCAAAGAGGACGTAGACACGAGCCGCGTAATCGTCTCCGGCTTTGCGCCGCAGGTCGGAACCGGCGAGCGCATGCGAGACCCACCAGCGCCACCTGAGCAGGGGCGTGGCCGCGGCATCGACCCGCAACGACACCGCCAGACTCGAAGCGGAGCGATCGGAAGTCACGCGCAGCACGCTTCCGTCATCCTCGGCCAGGAGATCAAAGCTGTTCCGCCGCTCGACCGAGGGTAGCGTCTGATGCGCCCAGCCAGCGGGCAAGCGCTTTCCGGGCAGGTTGGTCGAAAAACGCGGCAAGTCGATGCGTAGTGGGCCCGGACTCTCCGCGGCGCGGGCAGAGAACACCGAAGCCACACCCGCGGTGCCGACGGCCGGCAACACGGCCACCAGCGCCAGCGACATCCGGCGACGGTTCGTATTCATGGGCTCCACGCCCGGTATCCCTCCAGCGTGGCCAGGCGCGGCAGGTCCTCGGGCCGATCGACGTCCCACAAGGTCGGCAGCTCGACCCAGCGCAAGCCAAGCTCGGACAGGCGCTCCCGGGTCTGCGCCATGACCCGCTCGCTACCCCAGTCGATACCCTCGAAGAGGCGCGGTTGCGGGCCACGCAGACCAACGAGCACGTAGCCGCCATCCTCGGCGGGGACGAACACCGCATCGTTCGGGCCATCCCCATCGCCACGCAACACCCGCGCTGCAGCGACCAGGTGCGCGCCCAGCAAGACCGGGCAGTCGGTGCCGATCAGCACCACCGGGCCGGAATACGCCGCAAACACCGCCGCCATGCGTGCGCCAAGGTCACCCTCCGACTGGCTGCGCAATTCGACAGCAAGGCGGCGGCGCAAGGCGCGAAAGAAACGATGCTGACAATGCGGCGCCCCCCACAGGATCACGCCACCGGTCGCCGCGCGGCTGGCCTCGACCAGCGCCTGCAGGGTGAAGCGACGTTGCAGGCGCGCGGCGCCGACGGCGCCGAGCGCGGGGATCAGGCGGGTCTTGGCCGCGCCAGGCTGCGGCGCACGCGCCATGACGGCGACATGGACCGGTTCAGCGCTGCCGTGGCGCATAGCCGTAGAGAATCGCCAGCTGCTGTGGATCCGCACCGAGGAAGTAACGGGCACGCAGGCACCACATCAGCAGGATGGTGCGCAGGACGCCATGCTTCTGCCAGCGACGCGCGGAAGTGACGACTCTTTGGCGCAGGCAGGCGGGCCGGGCAAGGCGTTTGAGGCGCTTCGACAAGGCGATGTCCTCCATCAAGGGCAACTCCGGATAGCCACCCACCGTCTCGAAGACCTCGCGCCGAACGAAAATCGCCTGGTCGCCGGTGGCTATCCCGGTCAGGCGCGAGCGCCAGTTCATCATCCGCTCGACGACACGCAGCAGCGGCTGGCGGCCGTCAATTCGTACGTCGAAACGTCCCCAGCAGGCACCCGTGGTGATGGCGCGGCGAATCAGATCGTCGGCCGCCAGCGGCAGCGCCGTGTCGGCGTGCAGAAACAGCAGTACCTGTCCCTGACTGGCGAGCGCCCCGGCGTTCATCTGCATCGCCCGCCCGCGCGCCGATACGATTAGCTGATCGACCTCCGGGGCAGCGAGAGCCGGCGTTCCGTCGGAACTGCCGCCGTCTACCAGCACCAACTCGGCACCGCGCTCCCTGAAAACGCGCAACGCCATGAGTTGCCGGGTCACCGTCTCGGCTTCATTCAGTACCGGCAGAATCACCGAGAGGAAGGGACTTCCGTTCGAACTCGTCATCGCCGATGCACCTGTGCCTCCAGATCAGGTGGCTGCGCACAGCCGCCGCCACATGCGCACAAGTGTATGACCAAAAGGGGATGCGGGGAATGGACAGCCGGCGCGACGCGGGACAGCGGGCGCGCATGGCGACGCCCGGCCCAACTCAGGCGCGAGCCCTTGGGTATGCCGGCCGTGAAAAACGCGGGCGCAGCAGGGATCGCTCGGGCACGCGAAGAAGTCCGCAGGTCGACGGCCGGTGTCGGCGAATCGGCGACGCCGGCCCCATTTCGAGACGCGCTCCCTCAGTGGCTGGCGCGCGAGAACCTACGGGGAAACTCCGCGGGCAGCGCGGAGACAGGGGGAACCAAGCAGCTGGCCCGGCCGCGACGTACTACCGTGCGTTGCCGCCGTGCTGACGATGACGGGCGAACCAATCAACAACCACACCTATGCCCGGTGACGCCAGAAAGGCAACCATGACAAGAATGGTGAAACTCGCCCCGAGTACGGGGATGTCCGCCGCCATTTTCCTTCTCCTTCTGCTTGTGAATGACCTCGTGACGATCGAGGTCAGGTGTATTTGGGTGTATTGCAAGGACCTCTCGTCATGCCAGGGTCGATGGGAACTTTAGGTCGCCAACGTGACGTAGACAAACGATGAATTCTCATCCGATGCATGAGAATTCCTCATTCATGCAACGCTCTGCCCTTCTGCGTTACGAGGTCTACCCGCATCGTCCGCCATGGGTGGCGACTTGCTCACCGGCCTGCCGCTGGTCAGAAAGCTGAAACCGATGGCCAGTTGTGGCAAGCTGGCGTGGATGGACCGGCCGGCTACCTGCGTGACAGGCCTCGTCGCACCAGCGTCGGGCCCGCACACCGATCGAGGGCTGTAAGGAACATCCTCTGCCGGACGACCAAGGCGAGAAGACCAACCACGATTCCACTGGAGAACCTGCCAACATGCACGTCACCCTGCCCCTTCTCATGACCACTGACTTTCCGGCCTTGACCCGACGGTCGGTGGAAACCGTACAGGTCAATCTCGGCTATCGCTGCAACCAGAGCTGCCTGCATTGCCACGTCAATGCCGGGCCGCAGCGCAAGGAGGAGATGACCGCCGAAACAATCGACGCGCTGCTCGCCTTCATTGCCGCCAGCCCCGAAGTCAAGGTTCTGGATCTCACCGGAGGCGCACCGGAACTCAACCCCAATTTCCGCCGACTGGTGATCGCCGGACGGCAACGCGGCCTGCGAGTGATCGACCGCTGCAACCTGACCATCCTCGAGGAACCGGGCCATGCGGATCTGGCGGAGTTTCTGGCGATGCATCGCGTCGAGGTGGTTGCTTCGCTGCCCTGCTATCTTGGCGAGAACGTCGACCGCCAGCGCGGCAAGGGAACCTTCGACGCCAGCATCAGGGCCCTGCGCCAGCTGAATGCCCTCGGTTACGGCCTGCCCGCTACTGGCCTGGTCCTGAATCTGGTGTTCAATCCGCAGGGACCGGTACTGCCGCCGCCACAAGCACCCCTGGCGGCCGCCTACCGGGAGCATTTGGGGGGCGAGTTCGGCATCGTCTTCAACCAGCTGTTCACGCTGACCAACATGCCGATCCAGCGGTTTGGCTCGATGCTGGTCTCCAAGGGTCAGTTCAACAACTACATGCAGTTGCTCCGTAGCGCGCACCGCGACGATAACGTCGAGCAGGTGATGTGCCGCAATCTGCTGTCGGTCGACTGGCAGGGCTATCTTTACGATTGCGACTTCAACCAGCAGCTTGGCCTGCCGATAGGCCGCGCCGGGCGCCCTCGCCTGCACCTCACCGACATCAGCGCCGCCGCGCTCGATGGCTGCGCCATCCGGGTCGCCGACCACTGCTACGGCTGCACGGCGGGACAGGGATCGAGCTGCGGCGGCGCGCTTGGCGACGAGGTGGCAGCCGCACCGACCTGCGGCGCCTGACGGCGGCGTACCCGGCAAGCGCGGACCGGTGAGTATCTCCGTGGTCTTGTCGCCACCTCCTTGATAGACAGGAATCATCGATCATGGACAATCAGCCCCTCGACGGCATCGCAGCCTGCGTTTTCGACGCCTACGGAACGCTTTTCGATTTCAACAGCGCGGCGCGCACCGCCAGCGACGAACTTGGCGACGACTGGCAGCGCCTGTCCGAACTCTGGCGCCAGAAGCAACTGCAATACACCTGGCTGCGCGGGCTCGCCGGCCGACACGCCGATTTCTGGCAGGTCACCGGCGACGCACTCGACTTCGCCCTGGCGACGCTGAAACTCGACCGCCCGGGCCTGCGCACGCGCCTGATGGATCTCTATCTCCACCTGCAGACCTATCCCGAAGTCCCGAAGACGCTGCGACAGCTCCGCTCCAGCGGACTGAAGACGGCGATTCTCTCCAACGGCACGCCGGCCATGCTCGCGGCAGTAGTGCGCAGCAGTGGTCTCGACGGAGCGTTCGACGCTATCCTTTCGGTCGAGGAAGTAGGCGTCTTCAAGCCACACCCCTCGGTCTATCGCCTGGCCAGCGACCGCCTGGGGATCGCGCCGGCAGCACTCTGTTTCCTCTCCTCGAATGCCTGGGATGCCTTTTCCGCCAAGGCGTCGGGCCTGCGCGTCGTCTGGTGCAACCGCTTCGCCCAGGCGCCGGAACGGATTCCGGCAATGCCGGACGGCGAAATCAGCGACCTCTCTGCGCTGCCGGCGCTGTTGCTCGCGGCGCCATCCCGATAGCGGAGCCGTGGCGTCCGCAAGGTGCCTAACGGGTCGCGCGGCGCCGGCCCGAGCACGGCCGCTGCTTTCCGCGCCACCCGGCCGGGCCAGTGGCAGCAGCGTGTAAGGAGCGGCCGCTCCCGGACGACAGAGGGCTGTACGCCTCAACAACCAAGGAAAGCCCTGCCATGAACATTCGACGACTCCTGCTGCTGGCGGCGCTGGCCGCGCTGGTCCTGACTTACTTCGGGCTGGATCTCGGACGCTTCCTTAGCCTTGACTACTTCAAGAGCCAGCAGGCGGCGATCGAGGCCTGGCGAGCGGCGCAGCCCCTGAAGGCGGCGCTGGCCTTCTTCGTCGCCTATGTCGCGGTGACCGGCCTGTCGCTGCCGGGTGCCGCCGTGATGACGCTCGTCGGCGGCGCCGTCTTCGGGCTTTTCTGGGGCTTGCTGCTGGTTTCCTTCGCCTCGTCGCTGGGCGCCACCCTCGCCTTCCTCGTCTCGCGCTTCCTGCTCCGCGACTGGGTGCAGAAGCGCTTCGGCGACCGCTTGCGGGCGATCAACGCCGGCGTCGAGAAGGAAGGTGGCTTCTACCTGTTCACCTTGCGCCTGGTGCCCGTCTTTCCCTTCTTCGTCATCAACCTGCTGATGGGCCTGACGCCGATCCGAACGTGGACCTTCTACTGGGTCAGCCAGATCGGCATGCTCGCCGGCACGCTGGTCTACGTCAACGCCGGAACTCAACTGGCGAAGATCGATTCGCCGGCGGGAATCCTCTCGCCGGCGCTGCTCGGCTCCTTCGTTCTGCTCGGGCTGTTCCCCCTGATCGCCAAGAAGATCGTCGGCACGCTGGCGGCCCGGAAGGTCTATGCGGGCTGGCAGCGCCCGGCTCGCTTCGACCGCAACCTGATCGTCATCGGTGCCGGGTCGGCGGGCCTGGTCACCGCCTATATCGCCGCGGCGGTCAAGGCCAAGGTGACGCTGATCGAGAAACACAAGCTCGGGGGCGACTGCCTGAATACCGGCTGCGTACCCTCCAAGGCGCTGATCCGTTCGGCCAAACTGCTATCGCACATGCGCCGCGCGCAGGAGTTCGGCATCCGCAGTGCGCGCGCCGAGTTCGACTTCGCCGACGTCATGGAGCGCGTACAGCGGGTGATCAGAACCGTCGAGCCGCATGACTCGGCAGAACGCTACAGCGGGCTTGGCGTCGAGGTCATCGAGGGAACGGCGACGATCGTCTCGCCCTGGGAGGTCGACATCGTCCGCAACAGCGGCGAGAGCGAACGACTCAGCGCGCGCAGCATCGTCATCGCTACGGGTGCCCGCCCCTTCATACCGCCGATTCCGGGCATCGAGGCGGTGGGCTACTTCACCTCCGATACCGTCTGGGACCTGCGCGAACTGCCACGCCGCTTGCTGGTCCTCGGCGGCGGCCCCATCGGTTGCGAGTTGACGCAGGCCTTCGCGCGTTGCGGTGCCAGCGTCACGCAGGTGCAGCACGGTCCACGAATCATGGTGCGCGAGGATCCGGAAGTGTCCGAACTGGTCATGCAGCGCTTCCGCGCCGAAGGCATCGCCGTACTGGTCAATCATGAGGCCAGGAAGTTCGTCATCGAGGACGGCGAGAAGATCCTGGTCGCCGAACACCAGGGCCAGGAGGTGCGCATTCCCTTCGATGCGCTGCTAGTCGCCGTTGGCCGGGTGGCCAACATCGCCGGCTATGGCCTTGAAGAACTGGGCATTGCGGCCGGCCGCACGATCGAGACGAACGACTTCCTGCAGACGAAGTACCCCAACATCTATGCCGCCGGCGACGTTGCCGGGCCGTTTCAGTTCACGCACACGGCCGCGCATCAGGCCTGGTACGCCGCGGTCAATTCCCTTTTCGACCCCTTCAGGAAGTTCCGCGCCGATTATTCGGTCATCCCCTGGGCGACCTTCGTCGAACCCGAAGTGGCTCGCGTCGGGATCAACGAGAGCGAGGCACGCGAGCGCAACATCGCGCACGAAGTAACGGTCTACGGAATCGACGACCTCGACCGGGCGATCGCCGACGGCGAGGCGCACGGTTTCATCAAGGTGCTCACCGTTCCCGGCAAGGACCGGATCCTCGGCGTCACCATCGTCGGCGAGCACGCCGGCGACCTGATTGCGGAGTACGTGCTGGCCATGCGCCAGGGCATCGGTCTCAACCGCATTCTCGGCACCATCCACATCTACCCGACCCTCGCCGAAGCCAACAAGTACGTCGCCGGCAACTGGAAGAAGGCGCATGCCCCGCAGAAACTGCTCGCCTGGGTCGCCCGCTTCCACGCCTGGCGGCTCGGCCAGGCATGACGCGCATGCGCAAACTCGTCCTCGGGCTGCTGTTGATGCTCAGCGCCACCGCGGCCACCGCCTTCGACCACAGTCATACGGCGTGGGACTCGCTGCTCAGGAAGCACGTCGTCCTCACCCAGGGCGGTAATGCGTCGCAAGTACGCTACGCCGGCATGCTGAGCGACCGCAAGCTGCTGCAGGCTTACCTCGAGAGCGTCTCGAAAGTGACCGAGGCCGACTATCGCAGCTGGCCGAAGGCCCGCCGGCTGGCTTTCCTGGTCAACGCCTACAACGCGTGGACGATCGATCTGGTACTCGGCAGGTACCCGGATCTCAAATCGATCAAGGACCTCGGCAGCGTCTTCCAGTCGCCCTGGAAGCGGAAATTCTTCATCCTGCTCGGCCAGGAACGCTCTCTCGACGACATCGAACACGGCCTCATCCGCGCCCCAGGCGCCTTCGACGACCCGCGCATCCATGCCGCCGTCGTCTGCGCGTCGGTCGGCTGTCCGATGCTGCGCAATGAAGCCTTCACCGGCGAACGCATCGATGCGCAACTCGACGACGGCATGCGTCGCTTCCTGGCCGATCGCAGTCGCAACCGCTTCGAGCCCGCCACCGGCAAGCTGCAGGTGTCGAAGATCTTCGACTGGTACGGCAAGGACTTTGCCAAGGGCCACGCCGGTTTCAGCACGCTCTCCGGCACCTTCGCCCGGTACGCGGCATCCCTGGCGGACACGCCGGAGGCGCAGGCACGCGTGCGCAGCGGCGACTACAAGCTCGAGTTTCTGGAATACGACTGGTCGTTGAACGATGTGCGCTGAGTGTGCGCGAATCAGTGCAACGGGCGGAGGAGCATGGCGATCTCCGCCACGTCCGCTTCCGACAGGACGCCAGCCGCCGCCTTGAGCTGCAAGGTGCTGACCAGAACTTCGTAGCGCGCCTGGAAAAGATCGCGCTTGGCCCCGAACATCACACGCTCGGCATCGAGGACGTCGGTGTTGGTGCGAATTCCGGCCATCATTCCGCGCTTGCTGCCTTCGACGGCGACGATGCTGGCGTCGACCGCCTTGCGGTACGCGGTGACCTTGCTGGCGCCTGTTTCGACGGCCAGGAATTGGCGCGTCACCTCGACGAGAACGTCGTTCGCCGCGGCATCGAGTTCGGCCAGTGCGCGCTCACGGTTGGCAATCGCCTGGTCGGTGAGGGCCGAGACCCTTCCGCCCGCAAACAGCGGAATGTTGAGCTGGACGCCTACGCTATTGATCGTGCTCTTCTGGTTGAGCGTCGAGATGGTCTCGTTGTCGGCTCGCGTCGACCGCGCCACCAGATCCAGCTGCGGCATATGGCCGGCACGATTACGATCGACTTCCAGGCTTGCCAGTTCATAGGCCTTGCGCCGTGAACGAATCTCCGGGTTGTGATCCTGCGCCAGGGCGACCCACGCGTCGAGACGGCCGGGCTGCACGCCGGTCGGCATGAAATCCGGGCGCAGGATCCACAAAGGTTGCATCGGCTGGCCAGTCATACCCTCGAGCTTGCGCATCGCCACCGCGACCCGGTCAAGGGCGTCCGCCCGCCCGGCGCGGGCAAGCTGCAATCTCGACTCGGCGTCGGCGACATCGGTGATCGTCCCCTCGCCGCCCTTGCGGCGCCGTTCGGCCAGTTCGCGCTGCGCGCCGTAGGCGGCAATCTCGACATCGGCCAGCGCCAGTCGATCCATCGAAAAAAGGGCGTCCAGATAAGCGGCGGTGACTTTTACCGCCAGCTCGGCCTCCTTGCGGTCGAAGACCGCATCGCTATAGGCCGCCTGAACACCCCCTTGCTGGTAGCGTACGAAGCTGTCGTAGTTAAAGAGCGGCTGGCGCAGGATGACCGCGCTGACTGTGTCCCGGTAGTCGAGATTCTGTGTCACGTCGACCACCGTTGACTCCCGCTCGCCCTTGTTCTGCGAGTATGAACCGGTGATCGAGAGATTCGGCAGCAGACCGGCGCGACCAATGGCGATGGCGTACTGACCGGCATCCCGCTCGTAGCGCGCCGCCCGAAAGGTCGGCTCATTCTGCCGTGCCGCCTGGTAGGCGTCGATCAGCCCGGCAGCGCGCGCGCCGGCCGACAGTAGTGGCAGGCTGCAGGCGACGAGCAGTGTGGCAAGCGGTTGCCACATGCTCATTCCTCGGTCAAGGCGGACCGCATCCGATCCCCCAGCGGCTTGAAGATGTAGTTCAACATCGTTCGCTCGCCGGTCTTGATGAATACCTCGGCGGGCATTCCCGGCTTGATCTCGTGCGCTTTCAGTTTCTTCATACCGTCTGCCGTCACCACCACTTGCCCACGGTAATACGGCGGGATCCTGCCCTGCGGGTCGGTCGTCGCATCGGCAGCGACCTGAACGAATTCACCGGCAATCTGCGGCGTCGTCCTCTGGTTGAAGGCCGGAAAGGAGATTTCCACCGGCAATCCGGGCCTCACCTTGTCGATCAGCGTCGTCGGCACCTGGACATCGACGCGCAGAGGCTCGTTTTTCGGCACCACCTCCATCAAGGGCGTTCCAGCAGCGAGTACGCCACCGACGGTGTGTACGCTCAGCCCGACGATCACCCCCTCCGAAGGGGCGCGCACTTCGGTATTGGCCAGTTCGAAGGCCAGTCCCTTGAGCCGACTATCGAGGGAAGTGGCCTCCTTCTGCGCCTCGGCGAGACCATTCTCGACCTCCTTGTCGTACTCCTGCTGGCGCGCCAGCATGCGCATCCGGATCTCGCCGATCGTCTGCTGCGTGCGGCCGAGATTGCCGAGATCCTCGGAGATGGCACCGCTCAGTTGCGCCAGCAGGCGCTCCTGCTCGGACAGGCGATTGCGCGGCAGATAGCCTTCGGCGGCCAGCTCGCGCAAGCCCTTGAGCTCATCGAGCAGCAGTTTCGTTTGCTCTTCCTTCGCCCGGCGAGTGGCCTCGAGGCCCTTGACGGAGGACTGCAGGCCTGCCAGCGTATTCTTCATGGCCGCCAGTTCGGCCTGCAGGCCGGCGCGCCGGGAACGCAGCAACTGCGTCTGTACGGACATCGCGCTCGCCGCCCGCGGATCGTCACTCTCCCGCAACAGATCCTCCGGAAAGACGATCTCCGAACGACCCTCGACATCGGCCAGCAGCCGCGCCTCGGCCGCCTTGACGACCAGCCACTGGCTACGTGCCACTTCGTACTGCGAGCGCGCCATCGTCGGGTCAAGGCGCAGCAGAACGTCGCCACCTCTGACCTCATCGCCGTCCTTGACCAGGATCGCCTGCACCATTCCCGGGGCAAGGTTCTGCACGGCCTTGCGGTTACCGGTCACGACCACCTGGCCGCCGGTCGGCACACCCTGGTCAAGAGGTGCAAGACCTGCCCACAGCAGGAAGCCACCAAAGCCGAAAGCGACCACCAGCCAGCCCAGCCGGGAAGCCCGGCGGTGATTGATATCGACCGCCGGCCCGGCCGGGCTCACGCTCTCCGCTGCCACGTCCGTCACGTCGGTGATGTCGCCAGCGCCGCCCTTCTTTCGCTCGAAGATGTTGATCGTCATCCGGAGGTTCCTTGCGTCAGGTGCCGAGCGCAGGTGACGTGGGAACGCCACCGGCCGACGTCCCCGACGATGCCGGGCGGACCACCTTGTCCGGCTGGCCGGCAGGCGCCGCATTGCCCCCGCGCATCGCCGCCAGCACCTGGTCGCGCGGGCCGTGCGCCTTCACCGTCCCTTCGTGCATGACCAGAATGCTGTCCGCCACCGCCAGCGTCGTCATCCGATGGGTGATGATCACCACCGTGCGCTTGCTCGCCTTCAGGCGCCGGATCGTTTCGGCGAGTGCTGCCTCGCCCTGGTCGTCAAGGTTGGAATTCGGTTCATCGAGGACGATCAGTGCCGGGTCGCCGTAGAGCGCCCGCGCCAGACCGATGCGCTGCTTCTGACCGCCGGAGAGCGCGCTGCCCGCCTCCCCGAGCGGTGTGTCGTAGCCGCCCGGGAGCAGCAGGATCAGCTCGTGCACCCCGGCCGCCTGTGCCGCAGCGAGGACCTTCTCGGAATCGAGCTCGCCAAAGCGGGCGATGTTTTCGGCAACTGTGCCGCCAAACAACTCGATGTCCTGCGGCAGATAGCCCAAATAGGGGCCCAGCTCGTCCTTGTTCCACTTGAAGGTCTCGGCGCCGTCGAGCCGCACCGATCCGGCCAGAGCCGGCCAGACGCCCACCAGCAGGCGCGCCAGGGTCGACTTGCCGGAGGCGCTCGGACCGATGACGGCGACCACTTCGCCGGCCTTCAGCTTGAAATTCACGTTTCGCAGAATCAGCGTCTTGCTTCCCGGCGCCGCAGTCGCCGCGTTCTCGACGCTCACTTCGCCAAGCGGTCGGGGCAACTGCATGCCGGCGACGCGCGCCGGATACATTTGCAACAAGGCGGTCAGCCTGCCATAGGCGGCGCGTGCGGAGACCAGTTGTTTCCAGTTGGCAATCAGCATCTCCACCGGCGCCAGTGCGCGGCCGACGAGAATCGAACCGGCAATCATGATGCCCGCGGTCACCTCGCCATTGATCGCCAGCAAGGCGCCGTAGCCGAGAGCCAGTGACTGCATCGAAATGCGCGCGAACCGGGTCAGCGCGTTGAGGATGCCGGCGCGGTCGCTGGCCAGCGCCTGCTGCGCCAGAAACTTCCGGTGCAACTCGAACCAGCGGCCACGAATCGCCGGCAGCATGCCCATCGCCTCGATCACTTCGGCATTGCGCAGGTGGTTGTTGGCTTGCGCACTTGCCGCCATGCCGAGCTTCTGCGCTTCGCTCAGCGGCCCCGCCGACACCCGTTCATTGGCTATCGCCAGCCCTACCAGCAGCACCACTCCGACCAGCGCAAACACCCCCAACTGCACGTGCAGCATGAAGATCACCACCAGGTAGATCGGCATCCACGGTGCGTCGGTGAGGGCAATCAGCCCGGCACCGGTCAGCGTCTGCCGCATCGACGACAGATCATTCAGCGCCTGCGCCGGATTCTGTCCGGCTTGCCGCAGGTTGCGTTCGAAAGTGGCGTTGAAGACGCGTGTATTGATGTCGAGATCGAGGCGTGCGCCAATGCGTACGAGAACCATCGACCGGATCCACTCGAGCACCGACATCAGCGCGAACAGCCCGAGAGTGATCAGAGTCAGCATCAGCAAGGTCGTCACGTTGCCACTGCCGAGCGCGCGGTCATAGACCTGCAGCATGTAGATGGCCGGCGCCAGCATCA
Source organism: Accumulibacter sp. (assembly GCA_017302455.1). GTDB lineage: Bacteria > Pseudomonadota > Gammaproteobacteria > Burkholderiales > Rhodocyclaceae > Accumulibacter > Accumulibacter phosphatis. The sequence continues at coordinate 17,029 of JAFLDO010000007.1, read as the reverse complement.
GCAGATTGATGAAAAAGCTGAAGGCGCCGACGGTCATGAAGGCCTGGCGAACGGAGCGCAGCGCCTCATCGAGCTCGAGGCGCTGCCGGGAGGGGTCAGTCATCCATACGCTTTCTCGGAAATCATCGCATCCCCGTCGGTCGCCGACCACCGCCGACGGTTCGACCAGTTGGCGGGGCGAAAGCACGGGTGCCACCGGCACCTCGTGGAAACCCTGTTGAAAGGGCGTGATAATGACATAAGCCACGCCAGTAATCCAGCGCGGCAACCGCACATGGCGGAGCGTCGGCGCCAGCAGCACATGGCAAACTACCGGCGCGGATACGGTCAGCGATTGACGGCAAGTCGCGGACGCGTGGATACTCCCGGCGTGCAGTCGAAGCAGATGCCGCGTGCCACGAGTCGGCATCCTTGACAGGAGACCCGCTATTGGCTTTCAGTGAGATCCCCATCTTTCGCCCCTTGACCGGCATCCATGAGCCGTCGGCAATCCACCAACTTGCCGACGGTCGCTTCATCGTCGTCGAGGACGAGCAACGGCACCCGCTCAGCCTGGTCAGCGTGCATGCCGATCACAGCGTCACCAGCACTCCACCACAGATGCCCGAGGCGAGCGAAGCTGGCGGGCAGTTCGCGGCACTCGACGACCTCGAAGGGGTGGCGGTGGACCCGGCGGGATATATCTACGCCACATGCTCCCATTCGCGGAACAGCGCCGGAGACGAGAGCGCTACGCGCGAAAAGCTCGTTCGCTTCCGCATCGAAGGCAACCGTGTCATCGAACCGGTCGTGTGCACGCGATTGAAGCCTGCCTTGACGGCCGCACACCCGATCCTGGCTGCGGCGGCCGCGATACGAGAGGTGAAGCAGAAGGGTGGGCTGAACATCGAGGCGCTGGAGATGACTCCTGATCAGCGTCGATTGATGGTCGGCTTCCGTAGCCCGCTAGAGAACCGGCGAGCGATCGTCGCCTTCCTCGAAAACCCGCAGGCAGTTTTCGCCTCGGGGGCCGAGCCGCGAGTGGCCACCACTCTGGCGACCCTCGATCTCGAGGGCAACGGCATCCGCGGAATGGCCTACATTCCCAGCCTGGAGGGTTACCTCGTCATTGGCGGCCCGGTAGCTCGCGAGCAGGTTCAGTTCACGCTGTGGTTCTGGCGTGGCGGTCCCAGCGACCCGGCGCGGGGTGTAGTCGTCCCCGGGCTCCCCGACTTCGCGCACGCGGAAGGGGTAAGCCCGGCACGCATCGACGGCCGGCAGCGGATCATCATCGTCAGTGACGACGGCAGCCGAAAGGAGGGACGTTGTGCCCGCTTCCTGATCATCGACCCCGAACAACTGCAGATCGCAAGTTGAAGTTGTTGGTGCCGGCAGTCAACCAACTCCAGCTTGCGTCGTTAAGCGAAGTACGACGCAGCCGGAACAAAGAGCTCCGCAACAAAACGTCGTAGCAACCATACAAACCAAGGAGAAACCTCATGCGCACCATCACCACCCTGATCATCGCCGCCGCCTTTGCCGCTTCCCCCGCTTTCGCCCAGAAGACCGAAGTCAAGGGCAAGACCGAAATCGACGCCAAGCAGGAAAACGTTGCTGCCGTCGCCATCGGCAAGGACAACACCGCCAAGAACACCGCCGGTGCCATCAAGGGCGACACCAAGGTCCAGGGCAATACCAAGATCAAGGCTGAACAGAAGAACGCCGCCGCTGTCGCGATCGGCAAGGGCAACACCGCAGCCAACGAAGCCGGCGTGATCGGCGGCAAGTAAGTCTCCGTCCGCAAGCAGTAACAGGCAGGCCCCCGCTGACGGTCATCGTCGGCGGGGGCCTTCTGCTTTGTGGCAGCGCGGCTTGACTGGCCGCCTTTCAGACGCCGGCGATGTCGGAACAGGGCGATCGCCTACCCGCGCCATCGCGCTCTGCCGCTTCAAGCGTTTGCCGGCCTGCCCACCAGCCACTCGAGTGCGGCCCGCAGTTCCGCGTCGGCCTTCTCGCACTCGCCCAGCAGTCCGGGCAATTCACTTTCAATGGCGCGACCCGCTTCGGCCTTGGCCAGCGCTTCAATCCGCGAGGCCAGCGCGGCAACCGTCGGCAGACCGACCATCGCACTCGACGACTTCAGGCTGTGTGCCGCGCGCGTGACTTCCGGCCAATTCCCCGCCTGAAGGCCGCTGCTGATGGTCGACGAGAGTTTCGGCGAATCCGTCAGGTACTGGCCGATCACCCGCTCCACCAGGTTCCCGCAGATCGCCCGGGTGAAGCCGGGATTGTCGAGCAAGGCGCTGCGATCGAGCAGGGACGTCACTTTCGTGACCTCCGGCAAACCCTCTGTGGCAGGCGGAAGGGTATTCCCGATCGTCGGCGATCGGGTCGATGAACCGACACTGGCGGGCAACCACTGGGCCAGGCAGGAGGCCAGCGGCTCGAGACCCACCGGCTTGCTCAGATAGTCGTTCATGCCGACGTCCAGACAGTGCTGGCGGTCCGCAGGCAGCGCATTGGCCGTCAGGGCGATGATCGGCACCGCCGCTTGCGGGCCCGGCAGCGCCCGGATCGCCGCGGTCGCCGCGTAGCCATCCATGACCGGCATCTGGCAGTCCATGAGCACCAGATCGAACGCCGACTGCGCGACGAGTTCGACCGCCGCCGCGCCATTGTCGACGATCGTTGCGGTGATGCCGATTCGGCCCAGCATGGCCTCGATCACCGCCTGATTGACCGGGTTGTCTTCGGCGACGAGAACGCGGCCGGCGAGTGTGTGCTGGCTCGCATCACCGGCAGCGCGCGCGGCAATAGGCGCGGAGGCCTCGGCAAAGGGTAGCTCGGCGGTGAACGTACTGCCCTGGTTGACGGTGCTATCGACGCTGATCGAGCCGCCCATCAGCTCGACCAGCTGCTTGCAGATCACCAGCCCCAGCCCACTGCCACCGAACCGGCGCGTGGTGGACTGGTCGGCCTGAACGAACGGCTGAAAGAGGCGCGCCGCTGCCTCGGGAGCGATACCGATGCCGGTGTCGCGAACGCTGAAACGCAACCAGACGCGTGCATCCTCGGGGCGAGAAGCGAGCCTGACGACGTTCAGCGTGATGCCTCCCCGTTCGGTAAACTTTACGGCATTGGTCAGCAGGTTGGACAGGAGCTGGCGCAGCCGGGTCGGGTCGCCGCGCAGGCATAGCCGTGCGACACCCACGAAATCGGCCGTCAGCGACTTGCCACTGGCCGAGGCCAGTTCCCGGAACGTCTCGGCCAACTGGACGAGGAGCGACTCGAGGTCGAAATCGATGTCTTCGAGGACGATCTTGCCCGCCTCGATCTTGGCCAGATCGAGAATATCGCCGAGGAGCCCATGCAGCGCCTGGCCAGCGCTGCTGATGGCGCGCAGGTAGCGCGCCTGCTCGTTGTTCAGCGGCGTCCGTTCGAGCACTTCGGCCATACCCAGGATGCCGTTCAACGGCGTCCTGATCTCGTGGCTCATGTTGGAGAGAAACTGCGACTTGGCGGTGTTGGCCGCTTCCGCGGCATCTTTCGCTTCGGCCAGATCCGAGTTGCGCCGAACCAGGCGATCGGTCAGTGTTTCCAGCACCTCCACCACCGCCTGCACTTCGTTCCCCGAATCGGCGCTGATACCGCTACCGGTGAGTTCCATGGCCGATGCCTCGGCCTTCCGGCGCAAGGAGCGCAATGGATTCAACAGCCGGCGGAGCAGCAGAAAGCCGAGCAGCATGCTCACCAGCACGATCGCCAAGGTGTAGAAAGCAGAGCGCTCGCTGGCCTCGGCCAGCAGTTGGTAGGAACGCGTACTGTCGAGCGTCACGATGACCACGTACGCGTTGTCAACGATGGTCAGCGGCAGGTACGCCCGCGTCTGGTGAGACGCCATTTCGTGCCGGTAGATCGGGATCTTCTGGGTCAACGCCTCCTGGATCGCCGCACTGTCGCGGGCATTTGGCGCCTCTTCCGATGTCGCCAGCGTTGCGCCGGCGCTGGAGACAAGAACCAACTCGGCGCCGAGGTCCTGGCTGAGGCTCTTCAGCAAGTCGGAGTCAAGCCGCACCCCCGCAGTGAGAGCGCCGACGACCCGGCCCTCGGCGCGAACCGGTTCGATGGCCAGCAGGCTGAGCCCCGCCTCGTCAAGGGAACTGACGATCACCTCGGCTCCCTCCAGAGCCTCGAAGATGCCCCAGGTCGCAGACTGGTCGCCATGGCGCTGCGGGTCGTGTGCGCGATAGACGACGATTTCCTGGGCGTCGGCAAGTTCCATCAGATCGACTTCGGTGGCGGGCAGTGCCCCATCCAGCACCGCCCGCCAGGTCTGCTCGCTATCCGCCTGCCGCTTCGCCAGGCTGCGGCCCAGGCCATTGCGCGCCGCCGTCAAGCGGGCAGCCAGTTGGCTTCGCCATGACTGTTGGGCAATGAGTCCCGTCACCACTCGACCGACCGTGCGCACCTTGTCGATCTCGCGCGCTTCGACCGTAGTGCGCAGCACCTGCTCGGACACCTGGAAAGCCGTCCACTGCGCGATGCCCGCCAATACTCCGAACAGGAGAATCAGCGTCAAGGAAAGCGAGAAACGGCGTTCCACGGGAAGGATGGCAACGGGGTCGGTCAGCCGACCTTGGCGGGAGGCAGGATGCCGTGCTGGCGAAGGATGCCGTTTCCTTCCGGCGAGCGGATGAAATCGACGAAGGCCCTGGCAGCGGGGGTCAGCGTATTCGGCTTGTGGATCAAACCAAGCTCGACCCAGGCAGGGTAGCGTCCCTTGTCCACATTCTCGGGTGTCGGAGCGACCCCATCCAGCGTCAAGTGCACAACCCGGGTGGTACAGGCGGCGAGGGCCGAGCGATTGAGGAAGCCGAGACTGGTCGGATAACGGTCGAGCAGCGCGATGAGATGCGGATCCAGATTCACTGTCTTGATCGCCGGCCCGAAGGTTACGTCCTTGAAGGGCTTGATGATTCGATTCAGCGCTTGGCGGCTGGCGTCGGAGTTCTCGCGTCCGACGGCGCGAATGGGCGCCGGTTTGCCACCCAGCTCGCTCCAGTTGCTGACCTTGCCGGAATAGATGTCGACCAACTGGCTCGCCGTGATGTCGCGAACGGTGACGCCCGCGCCGGCAGCAACGACTACCGGATCACGCCCGAGTGGAATGAAGATGAAACCCTGCCGGCTTTCGTCTTCCTTGAGCGGGCGCCCCACCCGCCCGATCGGCGAGATTCCCTCACCGACGTCGCGCAGCGCACCCGCAGTACCCGTGGACGGCGGCACGACCACGCGGTGCTGCGCCTGCCGGGCGTTGAACGCCTTGGCGAGTTGCGCGAGGACGTATTCCGGATTGCCGCTGCCCGGGATCACCAGGTCGTCAGCAAGTACCGATCCGGCCAGCACCAGGGCCAGCGCCTGGGCCAACAGCCCGCGCCACAAATGGCGCCAAAAGTTTGCAGTCATCATGTCACTCCCGGTCATGGGCAGGATCCCTAGCCGGCTGGCCTTGCCCGTGCCAGCCACGGCCCGGGTCGCCGCGATGCCTCGCTGGCGAGCTTCGCCACCACCCGGCCGATCACTTTCTGGTTCGTCGCCGGGGCGATGCGAGCCCGCCGCGACGTCGGCAAGAGGGCGGCCGCCTAGGCCTTGGGCAGGCGCCCCATCACGAAGAACTCGTCGTTGGGACGCATCGAACTCATGTTTGCCAGGCGGTTCGACATCGCGAAGAAGGCGGCGACCGCGCCGATGTCCCAGATGTCCTCGTCCGTAAAGCCGTGCTCGCGCAGGGCGGCCAGGTCGGCCTCGCCGACCTCGGCCGAGCGCAGCGCGACCTTGAGCGCGAACTCGAGCATCGCCCGCTGCCGTTGCGTAAGGTCCGCCTTGCGGTAGTTGACGGCCACCTGATCGGCGATGAACGGATTTCTGGCGCGCACGCGCAGGATCGCACCATGCGCCACCACACAATACTGGCACTGGTTGGCGCCGCTGGTGGCGACCACGATCATCTCGCGCTCGGCTTTGCTGACCCCGCTCTCCTTCTCCATGAGCGCATCGTGGTAGGCGAAAAAAGCGCGAAATTCGTCCGGTCGATGCGCCAGAGTGAGGAACACGTTCGGCACGAAGCCGGCCTTCTCCTGAACGGCCAGGATGCGGTTACGGACGTCCTCCGGCAACTCGCCGAGCGCCGGAATGGGAAAACGACTGATCGGCGGCTCCATCGTTCAGGTCCCTGGCGTCTGGCAAGACACGCCCAGGCGGCGTTCAATGCCGGCCTCGCCCGTGCCGCTGCACGGCCAAGCAATCGTGCTGCCCTGCCTGTCGATACGCCCGCCAAAACCGGCTTTCAGCTCTTGGACGTTGTCGGCGCCAAGTGAATTCATCAGGATCTCCGGGGTCAGAGGTTTTCAGATCGTGGCATGATACACAAGATACACAGAAACCTTCACCCCTCCAAGGAGAAAAGCGTGACCGCTACTGCCGATTTTGACAGCCTCGTACCCGCCCATCCCCTGAGCCGGCGCCAGTTCATCGTCACAGCCCTGGGCGCCGGCTTTGCCTTGTCGGTGCAACCTGTGGCGGCACAGACCGTCATCACCACCGACAGCGTCGGACTCACCGCTGGCGAAATCAAGGTCGCCGCGGCCGGCGGCGACATGCCAGCGTATCGCGCACAACCGGCGACCGGTAGCCAGTGGCCAGTGATCCTCGTGGTACAGGAGATTTTTGGTGTTCACGACTACATCAAGGACGTCTGCCGTCGCCTGGCCAAGCTCGGCTACCTTGCCATCGCGCCCGAACTTTACGCGCGCCAGGGCGACCCTCGGCAGTACACCAACGTCCAGGAGTTGCTCACCACTGTGGTGAACAAGGTTCCCGATGCGCAGGTGCTGGCTGACCTCGACGCCTGTGTCGCCTGGGCTGCTGCCAACGGCGGCAACGCGGCACGACTGGGGATCACCGGCTTCTGCTGGGGAGGAAGGATCACCTGGCTTTATGCGGCACACAATCCGCAGGTCAAGGCAGGCGTCGCCTGGTACGGCAGAATCGTCGGCCAGGCCAGCGAACTGACGCCAAAGCAACCGATCGACATTGCCGGCAGCCTGCACGGACCGGTGCTCGGACTCTACGGCGGCGCCGACCCGGGAATCCCGCCCGAAACCGTCAGGCAGATGCGCCAGGCGCTTGCCGTCTCCGCGAATCGCGCGAGCAAGGGATCATCGATTCACGTTTACGAAGGCGCGCCGCATGCTTTCCATGCCGACTACCGGCCCAGCTACCGCAAGGAGGAAGCCGAAGATGGCTGGCGCCGGCTGCAGGCATGGATGAAGCAGCACGGCGTCTGATCCTGCGGCCCCCGGGGTCAAGCCTTGACCAGGGTTCGCCGCTCTGGCCTTCGCCCCGGCACACGCGATCAATCGCCGCCGCCACCGCAGCCGCCGCCACCACAGCCGTCGCCTGACGACCCCCCGCTGTCGCCACTACTGCAGCCGCTGCTGCCGCTGCAGCCGCCGCCGCAACCGATGTGTCCGGCACAGAAGCCTGTGCCGGCGCCGGCTTGTGCAGCGGCAAGACAATCGAGCTGATAGACAAAACCGCCGGCAATGCCCAGCAGCGCGTCGAGCGCAAAAAGCCGCGGCAGCGATGCCGGCTTGCGGGGATCGATCCCCTCGCGTTTGCAGGCCAGCCGCCAGGCGCGCTTGATGCCGTCCTGCGCGTCGGTCGGCGCGCGCATCGCTTCTGCCGGTGTGTGGTGCAGGAAGCGCCCCAGCCCACGCTCGCAGAACTGCTGATACTGACGGGTAAACAGAATGAATTCGTGCCAGGCGTCATCGACCGCCTGCGAGGGCATCGCCACCAGCCGATTTCCGGCCTCGCGACAGAGCTGAAAGTACTCGCGCAACCCCTCGAAGACCAGCGTTCGCTGCGCCGCGCTGAGTTCGGGCCGGCGCGCCGCCAGGCGCTTGTCGAGAAACTTCGCATAGGGGTAGCGGTCGATATGATCGGCACGCTGCCTGAGCAGCGCCCGCCACCAGACGATCGCGGCGACGATCAGAGCGACGAACAGCAGCACGATGACCAGCTTCATCTACGGCCACCTCCGTTTCACAGGGTGTTGAAGCACAGGTACTTGATCTCGAGGTACTCGTCGAGGCCATGCCGGGAGCCTTCACGACCGATTCCGGACTGCTTGACGCCGCCGAAAGGCGCCACCTCGTTCGAGATCAGGCCCGTGTTGACGCCGATCATGCCGTACTCGAGCGCTTCGCCGACGCGCAGGCAGCGCGCGATGTCGCGCGTGTAGAAGTAGGCGGCCAGACCGAACTCGGTGTCGTTGGCCATCCGGATCGCCTCGGCCTCGCCCGCAAACCTGAACACCGGCGCCACCGGCCCGAAGGTCTCTTCGCGTGCGATGCGCATGCTCGGCGTCACGTCGGCAAGAACCGTCGGTTCAAAGAACGTGCCGCCGCGCGCGTGCCGACGGCCGCCGGTGATCACGCGCGCGCCCTGAGCGACGGCGTCGGCAATGTGTGCCTCGACCTTGGCGACGGCAGCGGCGTCGATCAGCGGTCCCTGGGCAACGCCCTCCTCGCCGCCCGGACCGACCTTCAGCGTCTGCACGCGGTGCGCCAGCAACTCGACGAAGCGCTCGTAGATGCCGTCCTGAACCAGGAGTCGGTTGGCACAGACGCAGGTCTGCCCGGTGTTTCGGTACTTGGCGACGATCGCCCCGTCAACGGCAGCGGCAAGGTCGGCATCGTCGAAAACGATGAAGGGAGCGTTGCCGCCGAGTTCGAGCGAGAGCTTCTTGATCGTCGGAGCGCACTGTGCCATCAGCAGGCGACCCACCTCGGTAGACCCGGTGAATGACAACTTCCGCACCAGTGAGCTGGCGGTCAGAGCGCCGCCGATGGCCAGCGGATCGCCAGTCAGCACATTCAGCACCCCGGGCGGCAGACGTGCCGCGTGCGCCAGACGGGCCAGCGCCAGCGCCGTCAGCGGCGTCTGTTCGGCCGGCTTGACGACGACCGTGCAGCCGGCGGCGAGCGCCGGCGCCACCTTGCGGGTGATCATCGCAAGCGGGAAGTTCCACGGCGTGATCGCCGCGCAGACGCCGACCGGCTGGCGAATCGTCAGCAGCCGCCGGTCGGCGGCGGGACTCGGAATGGTCTCGCCGTAGGCACGCTTGCCCTCCTCGGCAAACCATTCGACGAAGGAAGCTCCGTAAGCCACCTCGCCACGCGCCTCGCTGATCGGTTTGCCGCATTCGGCGGTGATCAGTTGCGCCAGATCCTCGGCGTTGGCCACGATCAGATCGAACCACTGGCGCAAGACGGCCGCCCGCTCCTTCGCCGTCTTCGCCTGCCAGGCCGGCAGCGCCGCTGCCGCGGCGCCGATCGCCCGCGTCGTCTCGGCGGCGCCCATCAACGGAACCTCGCCGAGGGGATCACCGCTGGCCGGATCGAGGACGACCAGCGTGCGGCCATCGTCGGCGGCTTCCCAGCGACCATCGAGGTAGCAGTTCGAGCGCAGCAGACGCGGATCGACAAGGAGCATGGCGTTTTCCTGAAATCTGAAAAAGTGCAGTTTATACTATGCACCATGCGTCCACATCTGCTTATCGCCTGCCTTGTCTCGCTGCTCCTGGCCGCCTGCGGCAGCACACCGCCGGCGCCGGAACGGCAGCCGCCGAAGTCCGTCGAACGGCCGGCCGGCAGCGCGAAAGCCCACGACGTGGTGATCTACGCACTGAGCCTGATCGATACCGATTATCGCTTCGGCGGCAAGAACCCCGATGCCGGTCTCGACTGCAGCGGCATGGTGTCCTACATCTACGGCCGCGCCGCCGGCGTCAAGGTGAGCGGTAGTGCCGCCGACATCGCCCGTCGCGGTCGCCCCATCGACCGCGACGGCCTGCGCCCCGGCGACCTCGTCTTCTTCAACACGCGCAACGCCTCCTTCTCGCATGTCGGCATCTACATCGGCGACGATCGTTTCGTACACGCGCCTTCAAGCACCGGGCGGGTGCGCATCGATCAACTGGGCGCCCGCTATTACGCGCAACGCTTCGAGACGGCGCGCAGCTACTTCGACTAGTTCAGGACCAATCAGTCATTGCGCAGTTCGACGCGGCCTTCGACGACCTGCACCCGATCGCCCTTGCGTACCGACGGTTCGTCGTGCTGTTCGATGAACGCGAAAGTCCCGTCCTCATAGCGCACGGTGATCACGTAGATCTGCACCGGCGCGTCACGCTGGCGCGCATCCTCGACGGTGCTGCCGGTGCCGACAATAGGCGTTGTCACCAGGCTGGGCGCGATCACCGGCGCCGGGTTCTTTGCCCGCGGACCCGGCTGCGTCCGCGTGCGAATGCCCTGCACGACGCCGCACCGCTCACACGGCCCGCTTCGCTGCTCGCTCAGCAGTTCGCGGTAGTCCTCGTCGCCACTCGGCAACTTCAAAGGGCTCTGTGCCAGCGAGGGCGAGGCGGCGATCGCCAACCACAGGACCGCCGCTACTCTTGCGTGTTGCATGACAGACACTCCTTGACACGATTTTTGCGGGACCCTTCGCGCGCCAAAAGATGGCGAGCGTCAGGCTGCCGATCTTAGCATCCCTCGGGCCGCCACTACACGCGCGAAAGCGCGCTACTATTCGCCGTTCAATGGATCCGCACTCATTCGTCTATTCAGCCGTACTCCTGCTGGTGGTCGCATCGATCGCCGTCGCGGTGTTCCGGCATTTTGGCCTCGGGTCGATTCTCGGGCTGCTGGTCACCGGCGTGATCGTCGGGCCGCATACGCCGGGGCCTTTCGTCACCACCGAGGTCGACGGCGTACGCCAGTTCACCGAGCTTGGCGTGGTGCTGCTGCTTTTCCTGATCGGCCTCGAAATGAAGCCGCGCCGCTTGTGGGATTTGCGGCGCACGCTGTTCGGCCTCGGCTCCTTGCAAATCGTCGTCTCGGCACTGGTCATCGCGGCGTACTTCCGGCTGTTCGAGCCGAACTGGTCCACCGCGCTGCTGATCGGCGCCAGCTTCGCCCTGTCGTCGACCGCCTTCGTGATCCAGATGCTCCGCGACCAGGGCGAGATCGCCAGCCGGCACGGGCAGACCGCCTTCGCCGTCCTGCTGATGCAGGACCTGGCGGTCGTGCCGCTGCTGGCGCTGGTTCCCATCCTCGCCGACAGCGGCCCGCTGCCCAAGGAACTGCCGCTCTGGGAGCAGATCGGCGCGGCCGGCGCGATGGTGGCGCTGGTGGTTCTCGGCGGCCGCTACGTGGTGCCACGCATCCTCGACCAGCTGGCCCGCCAGAACAACCGCGAGGCATTCTTCCTGGTCGCCATGGCGGCGGTGTTCATCGCTGCCTGGGCGATGGACCGTGCCGGCATGTCGATGGCGCTGGGTGCTTTCCTGATGGGGATGATGCTGTCGACCTCGCGCTACAGCCTGCAGATCGAGGCGACGATGGAACCTCACAAGGGGCTGCTGATGAGCCTGTTCTTCGTCGCCGTCGGCATGTCGGTGGACGTCGGCGCTCTCGCGCAGCATCCGTTCGAGTTCGGGCTGCACGTGCTCGCGATCATCAGCATCAAGATCGTCGTTCTCTATGGCCTGTGCCTTTGTTTCGGCACCGGTCGCAGCACCGCCGTGCGGGTGGCTTTCATGCTCTCGCAAGGCGGCGAATTCGGTTTCGTGGTGTTCGGCGCCGCCAAGGCCATCGGCGTGATCGACGACCTCGTCTTCGTGATGGCCGTCGCCGTCATTTCGCTGACCATGCTGCTGACGCCCCTGCTCGCCAGGATCGGCAACCGCCTGGCCCTGCAGGTTGCCGAGCAAGCGAGCGAGATGCATGAACGCTTCCGCTATCAGGCCCAAGGCGACGAGGCCGACGCCCGCGTGGTGATCGCCGGCTACGGCCGCGTCGGCCATACGGTGGGAACGATCCTGGGCAGCAGCGGTATCCCGTACGTCGCCTTCGACACCGATGCCGTACTCGTTGCCAAGTGGCGCAGCGAGGGCCATCCGGTGTTTTACGGCGACATCGCCGACCCGCAACTGCTCGGCAACGCCTCGTTGCACCGCGTCGACCTGGTCGTCCTGACGATCGACGACGGCCCCGCAGCCGTTCGCGCGGCAACGCTGATCCGCTCGCACGTGCCGCAGATGGCGATCGTCGCCCGCGCCCGCGACCTGGTCACCTGCGACGCGCTGCACCGGGTCGGCGTCAACCAGGCGTTCCCCGAGACCCTCGAGGCAAGCCTGCGCCTGGCCGCCGAATGTCTCGTGGCCATGGGAATTTCCAGCGACGAAACCGACATGCTGCTGCGTGGCGTGCGCAGTACGGACTACGCGCTGGTACGCGCCGGACCGGAGGCGGCGCCGCGCGAGCCGAGCACCTGAGGCAGCCGGCACCTGGCGTGCCACCGACTGCCGGGTTCGGCGCGCGCTCGTCGCGCCAACGCCAAGTGCCGGAAAGCGCGCTACTATTCGCCTGTTCGCGAGTCTCCAGATAAGCCAGGAAACGATGCTGCACACGCTCCCGATTCGTTACGTCGAACCCGTTTACCGTCCACCCAGCGAAGCCGACTCGCTGATCCTGCCGGTCACCGACGGCTGTTCGTGGAATCAGTGCACGTTCTGCGAGATGTATACCGCGCCGCAGAAGAGTTTCCGAGCCCGCGCCGAGAGCGAGGTGCTGGAAAGCATCCGCCACACCGGCGAACGCATCGGCAGCGAGATCCGGCGCGTCTTCCTCGCCGACGGCGACGCGCTGGTGCTGCCGACCCGCCGCCTGCTCGCCATTCTCGATGCCATCCGCACACACTTGCCGGCGGTTCGCCGGGTCGCTAGCTACTGCCTGCCGCGCAATCTGCGCCGCAAGTCGGTCGACGAGCTGCGCGAGCTGGCCGCCGCCGGCTTGTCGATCGCCTACGTCGGCGCCGAGTCGGGCGACGACGAGGTGCTCGAGCGGGTGCACAAGGGCGAGAGTTATGCCTCGACCGTCGATGCGCTCGACAAGCTCGGCCAGGCCGGCATCCGCCGCTCGGTGATGATCCTCAATGGCCTCGGCGGGCCGGCGCTGTCGCTGCGCCACGCCGACAACTCGGCGCGGCTGGCCAATGCGACGCAGCCCGAGTATCTGGCGACCCTGGTGGTCAGTTTCCCGCTCGGCGAGACGCGTTTCCGCGACGCCTTCCCCGGCTGGCGGCCGCTCACGCTGCACGAACTCTTCGTCGAGATGGAGCGCTTTCTCGATCGGCTGGAACTCGAACGCACGCTTTTTCGCAGTGACCACGCGTCGAACTGGCTGGTGCTCAAGGGAACGCTCGGCGCCGAAAAGCAGCGCCTGCTGCAACAGGTGCGGCAGGCAGTCGCCAACCCGGCAGCCGCGCCGCTGCGCCCGGCATGGGCAAGGGGACTGTAGATGAGCGCCGACTACCGGCGTTGCGCCGAGCTGATCCGCGCTGCCGACGGGCTGCTGATCACCGCCGGCGCCGGCATCGGCGTCGATTCGGGCTTGCCCGATTTTCGCGGCCCGCAGGGTTTCTGGGGCGCTTACCCGGCGCTCGGTCGCGCACGCATCGCCTTCGAGCAGATCGCCAATCCGGCGGCATTCAAGGCGCGGCCACGTCTCGCGTGGGGCTTCTACGGGCATCGCCTGAATCTCTACCGGCGTACCGTCCCGCACGCCGGCTTCGCGATCCTGCGCGAGATCGGTGAAAGCCTGCCGCGCGGTGCCTTCGTGTTCACCAGCAACGTCGATGGGCACTTCGAAAAGGCCGGCTTCGCCGCCGAGCGGATCGCCGAGTGCCACGGCTCGATACACTTCCTGCAGTGCCTTGACGGTTGCCACCAAGGCATCTGGCCCGCCGACGACTTCCAGCCGGCACTGGACGAGGAGCAGTGCCTGCTGACCAGCGAGTTTCCGCTCTGCCCGCGCTGCCACGGAATCGCCCGCCCGAACATTCTGATGTTCGGCGACTGGGGCTGGCTCGCCGAGCGCAGCGACGCCCAGGAAGCCCGGCTGCATGCCTGGCGACGCCAGGTCGACCGACTGCTGGTGATCGAAGTCGGCGCCGGCACGAACATCCCGACGGCGCGCCTGATGGGCGAGCGGATGAACGGACCATTGATCCGCATCAATCCGACGCAAGCACAAGTGGCGGACGACAAGAACGTTGCGGTGGCCGCCGGCGCGCTCGCAGCGCTGCGCTCGATTGCTGCCAGTCTGGTATAGAATTCGCGCCCGAGTCGCTAACGACCAACATCCCGAGGAGAAGAAGCATGTCCGCGCACGGATTCCACGTCCATGGTCCGCACGATCACGAGGTCGAGCACGTCGCCCAGCACGGCGGCGACAATTTCACATCGCGCGTCGCCGTCCTGACCGCCGTCCTGTCGACGGTCGGCGCCATTTTCGGCTATCTCGGCGGCCACTCGCAGAATGCCGCTCTGCTCTACAAGAACGAGGCAGCAATCCAGAAGACTTCCGCCTCCAACCAGTGGAACTACTACCAGGCCAAGAGCAACAAGCAGAACCTTGCCGAGCTGTCGATCGTCCTCACCGCCGGCGAGGCGCGCGAAAAATACGTCCAGGACGTGGCCCGCTACAAGAAGGAAAAAGAGGAGATCAAGGTCGAGGCCGAAGAGCTCGAAGCCGTCGCCAAGGAGGCCGACCAGAAGAGCGACCGCGAAATGCACGTGCATGAGCGCTGGGCCTTGGCCACGACGCTGTTGCAGATCGCCATCGCCATGGCGGCGATCACCCTGCTGACACGCAAGCGCTGGATGCTGTTCGGCGTCTACGGCGCCACCGGCCTGGGCCTGCTGGCCGGCGCGATGGGTTATCTGCACCTCTAGCACCACCATCGCCCGCTTGGGCAAGGAGCCCGCGCCATGCCACCCTCACCGCCCTGTCCAGCGCTCAGCATGGCCTCGCGGCGCCTGCATCTGGGCTTGCTCGCCGCATTCGGCGCGTTCGCTGTGCTCACCTTGCTCGGCGGCTGCGCAGCCCCGGCAGGTGGCCGACTCGCCCCGATCAATCGCTGGACGCAGATGGCCCCGGACGACACGATCAGCCTGCGTGCCATCATCGCCGGCGACGCGGAATGCCCAGTGGCGCAGGTCGATGGTGCCTCGCGACCCATGCTGCCACGGGCACGCGCAACGCGCGGCGCACTGCCGGACAGCGCGGCGGCAAGCAACCCGGCCTTCGAGCCGGCGTTCGCCGTCACCACCTGCGAGCTCGCCCTGCCCCGAACAGCACGCCAGACAAGCATCGACGGACAGCCAGTGGCCTTGCCGGGGGCAGACATCCGGCGCATCGTCGTCGTCGGCGATACCGGCTGCCGCGTCCAGGTGGCGGCCAGCGGAGCGAGCGCTCCGATCCAGGACTGCACCGACCCGGCGCGCTGGCCCTGGCCGCGGATCGCCGGCGCGGCGGCACGCACCCGACCCGATCTCGTCATCCACGTCGGCGACTACCACTACCGCGAGTACTGCAACGATCCCGCGCTCTGTTCGCCGCTGCAGGCCAAAGGCGTAGTCATCGGCTACGACTGGGCCGGCTGGAATGCCGACTTCTTCACACCGGCCGCACCCCTGCTCGCCGCCGCACCCTGGGTCGTCGTGCGCGGCAACCACGAGAATTGCGATCGCGCCGGCGCCGGCTGGCTGCGCTTCCTCTCACCCCTGCCCTACCAGACCTGCAGCAACCAGTCCTACAAGACCGCCAGCCATTCGCTGCTGACGAACAACCTGACGGCCGACGCCTATCGCATCGACCTCGGCAGCGAGCTGACGCTGGTAGTCGCCGACAACGCGGGTTTTCAGGACTACCTGCCGGCCGGCAAGACCCCACAGGATGGCGAAATCTTCTGGAACACGCTGCAGGCCCTGCACACGTCGTCGGCAACGCAGCCGGTCTGGCTGCTCCTTCACAAGCCGCTCTGGTACGACCTGCTGCCGCCTTCAGCGGAACCGAACGCCCTGCAGGCCCACCTGCGGAATACGCTGCCGGCAAACGTTCAGTTCCTCCTCGCCGGCCACGAACATGCCTTCGAAACGATCAATTTCGCGCCGAGCGCCGACCCTGCCAACTACCCAACGGGACGGCCGGCGCAAGTGATCGTCGGCGGCAGCGGCACCCAGCTCGAAGCCTTCGATCCGCTTTCCCCGTTCTACGAGGGTCAAGGCGGCGCCGGCAGCAAGGAGAGGTCGCATCCCGCCGGGCTGCTCTACGATGGCGTCGCCGCCAGCAGCGGCATCCTTCTCAATCGCTACAGCTTTCTGCTGCTCGAACGCGACGACGCTGGCTGGGCCGGGACGCTGATGGACCCCGACGGTGCGCCGATCAATCGTTGCCGCCTGAACGGCGAACGCAAGCAGATCGCCTGCGTTTTCCCGGGACCACAAGCACGCGAGTAGAGTCTCGCCGCCTGTGCAGCGTGCGGCAGCGGCCAGTCGGCGGCATAGATTTCGTCAGCGTCGCGACCTTCGAGGGACGCCCACGACTCCCGCGAGTGCCCCCGTTCAGCCATCATTTTGTTCGCCCTACTGACCGGAGCCACCGCCAAGGTGATTTCCGCAACACGCCATCCAAGGGTCATGACCCTCGACCGGGCTGAGGGCCAGCGAAGCGAGCCTCTGCGGTAGTTGCTCGGTATCTTGATTCCGAGAAATCGCCTAACCGGTTGCTAACACCCCATACGCATATTCCGCACTTTCCATGCAGGAGCGAATCCTAAGCTGTTGATTTGCTTGACGCTGGATTTTTCCGACGTTTTGTAGTGCCATAATATTGCCGCCAGGACCGCTGAGCCTCTTGCTTTTGTTGTACGATCGTGTGCATGTTCATCCGACAGACGAGAACGAGCAACAAGGCGACAGGTGAAGGCTACGTCACCTACCGGCTGGTGCGCACCGAGCGCATCGGTGGCAAGGTCCGTCAGATCACGGTGTTGAACCTCGGCCGCCATTTTCCGATCAAGTCGGAAGACTGGCCGATCCTGTGCAGCCGCCTGGAGCAGTTGCTCAATCCGCAGGCTC
>JAFLDO010000069.1 GCA_017302455.1 Accumulibacter sp. | reverse complement strand
TCATGTTGATCACCATCCTTGCGATGATCAACCCACACCTCACTTCACCCGCAATTTCTTTCGCTCAGGCTCATTCCTGGGTGGAAACACGATCCTCGTTCAGGCTCATACCACGTTGGACAAGGCTAACATCGGCCCCGACACTCACTTTATTGTTATAATCTCACCTTTTTTCTCGATTCGGGAGAGACTGTTCATGGTAGTAATTCGCTTGGCCCGTGGTGGCGCGAAGAAGCGCCCCTTCTACAACATGGTGGTGGCTGACGCGCGCGCTCGTCGCGATGGCCGCTTTATCGAACGTATCGGTTTTTACAACCCGCTCGCTTCCGACAAGGAGCAGGGTCTGTATGTTGCCACCGATAGGCTCAGCTATTGGCGGGAGCAAGGCGCTCAGCCGTCGCAGACCGTTGCCCGCTTGCTGAAGCAGTCGGCTGCGAAGGCGGCAGCCTGAGCCTTGTCGCCCAGTTCCCTGGTTGACGCGGCCGCGTCGGCGGTCGCCGCAGACGACGCGCCTGCTGACATCATTGTTCTCGGCAAGATCGTTGCTCCCTATGGAGTACAAGGTGCGCTCCGGGTCTGTCCCTTTGCCGACGATCCGTCAGGTTGGTCGAGGCTTACCCACTGGTGGCTTGCGAGCGAAGGCGATGCTCCCGAGGCTTGGCAACAGACGCGACTGCTCAAGTGCCGGCTGCACAATGACATGTTGATTGCCGAGCTGGCGGGTGTGGTCGATCGGACGGCTGCCGAGGCCAGTTGCGGTAAGCTGGTCGGCGTTCCTCGCGCGGCTTTGCCGCCGACGGCGGCCGGCGAATACTATTGGGCGGATCTGGTCGGACTCGCCGTCATCAATTCGCGCGGCGAGTCGCTGGGTCGGATCATCGGGCTGCTGGACACGCCGGCGAACGCCGTGATGCGGGTCGGCGATGGGCAGCAGGGCGAAAGGCTGTTGCCATTTGTTGCCGCCGTCGTCCTCGCTGTCGACCTGCCCGGACGATTTGTTCGCGTTGACTGGGAATTGGACTGGTGAGTTCGGCAGGAAGGGTGCCGCCCGAGGCGGCGCCGTTGGTGCTTGATGTCGTGACATTGTTCCCTGAAATGTTTACCGCGCTGACGCTTTCGGGAGTTACCCGACGAGCTCTGGAAGCCGGGCGCTGGACCCTCGATCTATGGAATCCGCGCGATTTCACCTGTGATCGGCATCGCACGGTTGATGATCGCCCGTATGGGGGAGGGCCGGGGATGGTGATGATGTTGGCTCCGCTGGAGGCAGCGATCAAGGCGGCGCGTGAGCGTCAGCAAGCCGCCGGAGTGTTTCGCAGTCGCGTCGTGTGTTTGTCTCCACAGGGTGCCTTGCTGACCCATCAGCGAGTGATGCAGTTGGCAAGTGTGGATCAGGCGTTGGTTCTGGTCTGCGGCCGCTATGAAGGAATTGACGAGCGATTGATCGAGGCGTGCGTCGACGAGGAGATTTCGATCGGTGACTTCGTCCTTTCGGGAGGCGAAATCCCGGCGATGGCGCTGATTGATGCCGTCGTCAGGCAATTGCCGGGAGTACTGAACGACGCCGAGTCGGCGCAACAGGATTCCTTTGTGGAGGGATTGCTGGACTGTCCGCACTATACGCGGCCCGAGGAGCATAACGGGCGACGGGTGCCGGACGTTCTGCTTTCCGGCCACCACGAGGAAGTACGACGCTGGCGTCTGGCACAGGCGCTGGGTCGGACATGGCAGCGACGCCCCGAGTTGTTGGCGAGGCGTTTGCTTTCGAAATCGGAAACGCAACTCCTGGTGCAGTTTCAGGAGCAATGCGGTCAGGACAATAAAACGTGATTCGCATGCATGGAGTTTACAAAATGAATCTGATCGAGCAACTTGAACAAGAGGAAATTGCCCGCCTGGGCAAGGTGATTCCGGTATTCGGGCCGGGCGATACTGTCGTCGTCCAGGTGAAGGTGAAGGAAGGCGCACGCGAGCGCCTGCAGGCTTACGAGGGCGTGGTGATTGCCAAGCGCAATCGGGGTCTGAACTCGAGTTTCATCGTCCGCAAGGTTTCCTCGGGAGAGGGGGTCGAGCGCACTTTCCAGACCTACTCGCCGCTGGTGGCCGCGATTGAAGTCAAGCGTCGTGGTGACGTACGCCGTGCCAAGCTCTACTACCTGCGCGAGCGTTCGGGCAAGTCGGCGCGGATCAAGGAAAAGCTGACGCGCAAACAGCGCTGACGGTTTCTGGCGGTGGCAATGCTGGACCAGCCGCTGCCGACGCAACACGGAATGTGGCGGAGTCGCGAGACTTCGCCACTTTGCTTTTGCGGGGTCAGCCGCTCAGGCAGCGAGCCGCTTGTCGTTCTCGATCAGCGCGTACGCCGAGTGGTTGTGGATCGACTCGAAATTCTCCGATTCGACGACGTAGGCGTCGATTCGCCGCTCGGCGTTGAGCCGAGCCGCCACGTCGCGCACCATGTCCTCGACGAACTTCGGGTTGTCATAGGCCCTTTCGGTGACGTATTTCTCGTCGGGACGCTTGAGCAGTCCGTAGAGCTCGCACGAAGCCTCGCCCTCGACGAACTGGACCAGTTCCTCGATCCACAGATGGTCGTTGATGAGCACGGTGACCGTGACCTGCGAGCGCTGATTATGCGCCCCGCGCTCGGAAATCTCCTTTGAGCATGGGCAGAGACTGGTGACCGGAATGGCGACCTTGATCGTCGATTCGATTCGTCCGTGCGCGATCTCGCCGATCAGCGTCACGTCGTAGTCCATCAGGCTTTGCACGCCGGAGACCGGCGCCGCCTTGTTGATGAAGTACGGGAAGCTCATTTCGATGTGGCCGGTCTCGGCTTCCAGTCGATCCACCATTTCACGCAACATGGCGGGGAAGTTTTCGACCGAGATTTCGCGTTCGTGGCTATTGAGAATCTCCACGAAGCGCGACATGTGCGTTCCCTTGAAGTTGTGCGGCAGGCTTACGTACATGTTGAACATGGCAATCGTGTGCTGTACCCCGCCGGATTTGTCGAGCACCTTCACCGGGTGGCGAATTGCCTTGATCCCGACCTTGTTGATGGCCAGTCGTCGGGTATCGGCCGAGCCCTGGACGTCGGCCATGACGGCTGGGCTGCGTGGGGTTTCGGGTGCGTTCATTGCTGCTCCTGGTGGTTATTCTGTGGGCGGATCGCTCTGCTGCTCCGCCGCTATGCTGTTCTGACGGGCGCGCACCGCAGCGACAATGCCGTCCCGGTCGAGGCCAACTTCCGCCAGCAGCAGCGCCTGATCGCCATGCTCGATGAAGTGGTCGGGGATGCCCAGCCGCAACAAGCGCGTTGGGCTGGCGATCTCCTCGAGAACCCGTTCGACCTCGGAGCCAGCGCCACCGATCACGGCATTCTCTTCGACGCTGACCAGCAGCGAATGTTCCGCCGCCAGGGCAAGGATCAGCTCACGGTCGATTGGCTTGACGAAACGCATGTTGGCCACGCTGGCGTCGATATCTTCGCCAGCCGCGAGGGCCGGCGTCAGCATGCTGCCAAAAGCAAGGAGCGCAACGTCGCGTCCGCGGCGACGGATTTCGCCCTTGCCGACCGGCAGCCCGACGAGTGCCTTTTCGATGGCGACCCCGGGACCGGTGCCGCGCGGGTAGCGAACGGCGCTCGGACCGTCGAGACGATAGGCCGTAGTCAGCATCTTGCGGCACTCGTCCTCGTCGGTCGGCGTCATGACCACCAGGTTCGGGATGCAGGTGAGAAAGGAAATGTCGAATGCGCCGTGGTGCGTTGGCCCATCGGCACCAACCAGTCCGCCGCGGTCGAGCGCGAAAACCACCGGCAGATTCTGCAGGGCGACGTCGTGCACCAGTTGGTCGTAACCACGCTGCAGGAAAGTCGAATAGATGGCCAGCACCGGCCGCAGCCCTTCGCACGCCAGGCCGGCGGCGAAGGTGACGGCGTGCTGCTCGGCGATCCCGACATCGTAATAACGCTGCGGGTAGCGTTCGCTGAAGCGCAGCAGGCCGGAGCCTTCACGCATTGCCGGCGTAATGCCGACGAGTCGCGGGTCGGCGGCGGCCATGTCGCACAGCCAGTCCCCGAAAACCTGCGTGTAGGTCGGCTTGGCACCAGTCGGCCCGCCGGCGATGCCGACCTCGGGCTTGAACTTCGAAACCCCGTGGTAGAGAATCGGGTCGACCTCAGCCAGCTTGTATCCCTGGCCTTTCTTGGTGATCACGTGCAGGAACTGCGGCCCCTTGAGATGCTTCAGGTTCTGCAGTGTCGGCACCAGCGACTCCAGGTCGTGGCCGTCAATCGGGCCGATGTAGTTCAGCCCCAGTTCCTCGAACAGCGTTCCCGGCGTCAGCATCCCCTTGACGTGCTCTTCGGCACGCTTGGCGAACTCGCGCAGGGAAGGCGAGAAGTCGAGGATCTTTTCGCCGGCCTTGCGGGCAGCGTTGAAGGTGCTCCCGGAAAAAAGGCGCGCCAGATAGCGGTTCAACGCGCCCACGGGCGGCGAGATCGACATGTCATTGTCGTTGAGGATGACCAGCATGTCGGCGTCGGCGACGCCGGCGTTGTTCAGCGCCTCAAAGGCCTGGCCGGCCGACATCGCGCCATCGCCGATGATTGCCACGACTTTGCGCGTCTCGCCCTTGATCTTGGCGGCCAGCGCCATCCCCAGAGCGGCAGAAATCGAGGTCGAGGAATGGCCGACGCCGAAGGTGTCATAGCGGCTCTCGCTGCGCTTCGGAAACCCGGAAACACCACCGTGCATGCGCAGTTTGGCCATGCCGGCACGACGGCCGGTGAGCACCTTGTGGGCGTAGGTCTGGTGGCCGACGTCCCAGACCAGGCGGTCGTGTGGCGTGTCGAAGACATGATGCAGGGCGACGGTGAGTTCGACCGTACCGAGGTTCGACGAGAGGTGCCCACCGGTGCGGGAGACCGAGTCGACGAGGAAGGCACGCAATTCGTCGGCCAGTTGCGGCAATTGTCGGCGGTCGAGCGCGCGCACTTGTGCCGGATCGCTGATGGTATCGAGCAGAGGATAACGGGTCATGGGTTCTCGTGGGTCCAGCAGAATTGCTCGGTGGTGGTCTGGCGCGGGGAGCAGAGATCTGAATTCAGAACTTGCGCCGGGTGATGAAATCGGTCAGTTCGACAAGGCGTTGGCTGCGTTCGCCAAAAAGGTTCAGCGCCTGCAGTGCCTGCGCTCTGAGATCCGCCGCAAGCTCGCGGGCACGTTCGAGCCCCAGCAGACTGACGTAGGTGGGTTTTTCGGTGGCGGCATCCTTGCCGGCGGTCTTGCCCAGCGTTGCCGTACTGGCCGTGCAGTCGAGAATGTCGTCCACGACCTGAAACAGCAGGCCGGCTCGCTTGGCAAAACGGTCGAGCGCTTCCCGCTCGGTCGTGGACAGCGGCGTTCCACAGAGGGCGCCAAGGATCACCGCTGCCCGGATCAAGGCCCCGGTCTTGAGGGCGTGCATCAGTTCGAGTTCGGGCTGGTTCAATGTCTTGCCGACCGACTCCAGGTCGATCGACTGACCGCCGGCCATGCCGCAGGAGCCACTGGCTCGCGCCAGCAGGCGTACCATCTCCAACTGTCGGGCGCCGTCACCGAAGTCTTCGCGTGCCAAAAGCTCGAAAGCCAGAGATTGCAGGCTGTCGCCAACCAACAAAGCTGTGGCTTCGTCGTACTCGACATGGCAGGTTGGTCGCCCGCGGCGCAGTACGTCGTCATCCATGCAGGGCAGGTCGTCATGCACGAGCGAGTAGCTGTGGATCAGTTCGACGGCGCTGGCGGCTAGCTCCAGCCGCTCGCGGGCAGCATCGGTCAGATCGCCCGCGGCGAAGACCAGCAGTGGACGGACGCGTTTGCCGCCATCGAGGCTGGCGTAGCGCATTGCCTGATGCAGGCGGCCCGGAATCGCCTCGCCGGGCGGCAGATTGCGGGCCAGCGCCGCTTCGAGTTGAGCCTGGACGCCGCGCATCCAGTCCGCGAAGGAAGGCTCCCGGGAATTCGCGTGGACGACGGTGGGCTCGCTCATCGTGCCTGCCCACCATTGGCATCGAAATCGCGTAGCGCACCCCCGTCGAGGATCTGGATGCGCTGTTCGGCGTCGCTGAGTTGCTGCTGGCAATGTCTGAGCAAGTCGCTACCGCGTTGATACGCTGCCAGCGACTCCTCGAGGGGCAGACGACCCTCTTCCATACTCTGGACGATCTGTTCGAGCTCGGCAAGTGCTGCCTCAAACTTCAGGTCGCCGATGGAAGATCCCAGCGTACCGGACGTTTCAGAATCTGCTGTGTTCCTGGAGTTCGCTCGTGGCATTGGAAAGGCTCGACTCAAACCAACAAAAATAGCCGATTAGGGGGCTTGTGGTCAAATGAAAAACATACCGGGATGTATGGTTCGGCGGGTCGCTGCTCTTGCCATGAGCGGCGGGTCTTCGCCAGGGCGGCAGGAGCAGGCGTCGGCAACGCGTCCCGGGGGTACTGGTGCTAAACTTGCCCAACGAGAAAGGGAGCATGCCATGATTGTCATTGAAGAACGCCCAAGACGGGTGGATGTTACGGTTTACGCGGAGTTCACCTTGGCCGACTATCAGGAGTTCGAGAACGCGGTCAATTACGCGATCCAGTTCGAAGGGCCGGTCGACCTCTTCTTCGATTTGCGCGAGATGGCTGATTTCACCCTCGATGTCGCGTGGGAGGATATAGTCTTCGCGCGCGCGCACGCCAGCGATTTCAGCCGGATTGCCGTCCTCACGCATAGCCAGTGGGTGGCCTGGAGCGCCTGGCTGTCACAGATATTCGTGCGCGCCGAGATGCGGATCTTCGACGACGAAGTCGAGGCACGTTCCTGGCTTGCGGCGGAGGCGGGCGAGGCGTCGGCGTGAGCTATACGACCCTGGTCAACGGCGCCGTGGTCGCCGAACGTCTGCACGACCCCGAGTGGCGAGTTTTCGACTGCCGACACCAACTGACCGACCCTGACGCCGGTGCTCAGGCCTATGCCGCTGGGCATTTGCCGGGAGCGTTCTTCCTGCACCTCGATCGTGACCTGTCGGGGCCGACGAACGGCCGTAACGGTCGTCATCCCCTGCCCGATCCGCTGCGGCTGGCCGACAAGCTCGGCGCTGCCGGCGTCGGTGCGGCAACGCAGGTAGTCGCCTATGATGACGCCGGAGGCATGTTGGCCAGTCGTCTGTGGTGGTTGTTGCGTTGGCTGGGGCATGACCGGGTCGCCGTGCTCGACGGTGGCATCGACCGCTGGCTGGCCGAGGACAGGCCAGTGACGACCGAATGGCCGCGCTCCGAGGCGAATGTGCTTGCGGTGGCTCCTCGCGATTGGGTGGTGGACAGCGAGGCGGTGCTCGGCAATTTGCATGACAACCGCCTTTGCCTGGTCGATGCTCGCAGCCCGGATCGCTTTCGCGGTGAGAATGAAACGCTCGATCTGGTGGGCGGGCACATTCCGGGCGCCCGCAACCATTTCTTCCGCGACAATCTGGGTGCGGACGGGTGCTTCTTGCCGGCAGCGGACTTGCGCCGCCGGTTCCTGGCATTGCTCGCCGGGCGAGCGTCGGACGAGGTGGTGATGTCCTGCGGATCAGGCGTCAGCGCCTGCCACAATCTGTTGGCGATGGAGATCGCCGGTCTGCATGGCGGCCGCCTTTATGCCGGGTCGTGGAGCGAATGGTGCAGTGATCCGGCGCGACCGATGATCCGTCGGGAGGCCTGAGTCCTCAGGCGAGCAAGAGTTCCGCTGCCGCGTCGGCGATCTCGTCGAGCGACAGCCCGCCGTCGGGGCGGTACCACTGGCTGCTCCAGTTCAGCATGCCGAAGATGAACAGCCGCAAGGGTGGCGCGGAACTGCGCAGCCGCCCCGCGGCAGCCAGTTCGTCGAGCGTCGCCTGCCAGACCTGCTGGTAGCGGTCGGTGACTGCTGCGATCTCGGCGCGCGCGCGCGCGTCGAGCGATCGCGACTCATAGAGCAGCATCGGCGCGTGGCAATCGCTTTCGAGCAGGTTGCCAAGATGCGTGCGGATCATCGTCCGCAGACGCTGTTCCGGGTCGGAGACTTCGGCGATGGTGGCGAGGAGCCGGCGGTAGCCGGCCTCCAGGCCTTCGATCATCGCCGTCTTGAGCAGATCCTGCTTGCTGCGGAAATGGTAGAAAGGGCTCCCGGAACGCATGCCCACAGCCTCGGCGATATCGCGCGTTGTCGTCGCGTCAAAACCTTTCTCGACGAACAGGCGTGCCGCCGCGCGCAGAATCTCGTCGCGGCGGTTGGCTTCGATCGGCGCACGCTGCCGCTTGCCACCAATGCGCCCGGCGTTCAGAGGGTCGCCGCCACGCGCGTGCCCTGGTCGATGGCGCGCTTGGCATCGAGCTCGTTGGCGACGTCGGCACCACCTATCAGCGACAGCGGCACGCCGGCCGCGCGCAGACCGTCCTCAAGCTCGCGGCGCGGCTCCTGCCCGGCGCAGATGATCACGTGATCCACCGGCAGGCACTGTTGTTGCCCATCGACAAGGACATGCAGGCCGCGCTCGTCGATGCGCTCATAGGTCACACCGGAGAGCATTTGTACGCCGCGTTTCTTGAGTAGCGTCCGGCGAATCCAGCCAGTCGTCTTGGCCAGCCCGTCGCCGACCTTCGCCGCCTTGCGCTGCAACAGCCAGACCTGGCGTTGTGCGACTTCGGCAACTGGCGTCTTGAGGCCACCGCGATTGGCGAACTCGGGATCGATGCCCCACTCGCCCTGGAAGCGTTCGAGTTCGTCGCGGTCGTCGTCGACGTGAGTCAGGAACTCGGCAACGTCGAAACCGATGCCGCCGGCGCCGATGATCGCCACGCGCGCGCCGGCCACCCGATAGCCTTCGATCAGATCCGCGTAGGAGATCACCTTCTCACTCTCGATGCCGGGCAACTCGGGTCGGCGCGGCACGATGCCAGTGGCGAGAACGACATGGTCAAAACGGCCGTCGGCCAGTTCCGATGCCTCACAGTTTCTACCGAGTTCGAGCGAGACGCCTGCGTTCTGCAGGCCGTGGGCGAAATAGCGTAGCGTTTCGCTGAACTCTTCCTTGCCGGGGATGCGGCGCGCCAGGTTGAACTGGCCACCGATTTCCGGCGCCGCGTCAAACAGTGTCACCTGGTGTCCACGTTCGGCAGCGGTCAGCGCGCACGCCATCCCCGCCGGTCCGGCGCCGACGACGGCGATCTTCCGCGGCTTCTCAGCTTTCTCGATCACCAGTTCGGTTTCTCGGCAGGCACGCGGATTGACCAGGCAGTAAGTCAGCCTCCCTTCGAAAATCTCGTCGAGGCACGCCTGATTGCAGGCAATGCAGGTATTGATCTCGTCGGCTCGTCCGGCTGCCGCCTTGTTGACAAAAGCCGCGTCGGCGAGGAAGGGTCGCGCCATTGACACCATGTCGGCACAGCCAGTGGCGATCACTTCCTCGGCCACGTCGGGCGCATTGATGCGATTGGTGGTGATCAGCGGAATCCGAACGTGACCCATCAGGCGCTTCGTCACCCAGGTGAAGGCGGCGCGCGGGACCATCGTCGCGATCGTGGGAATGCGCGCCTCATGCCAACCGATGCCGGTGTTGATCAGCGTCGCTCCCGCTGCCTCGACAGCCTTGGCGAGCGCTACGATCTCGTCCCAGGTGCTGCCGCCTTCGACGAGATCGAGCATCGACAGGCGAAAGATGATGATGAAATCCGGCCCGGTTACCGCTCGCACGCGACGGACCGTCTCGAGGGCGAAGCGGCTTCGGTTCTCGAAGCTGCCACCCCAGCCGTCCTCACGAAAATTGGTCTGCTGGGCGACGAACTGGTTGATCAGATATCCCTCCGATCCCATCACCTCGACGCCGTCGTAGCCAGCGGACTGGGCAAGGCTCGCGCACCGCGCGTAGTCGCCGATGGTCCGCTCGATGTCCTCCTCGCTGAGCTCGCGCGGTCGGATCGGCGAAATTGGTGCCTGCACCGGCGACGGTGCTACCGCGCCGCGATGGTAGGCGTAACGACCGGTATGGAGGATCTGCATGGCGATCTTGCCGCCAGCCTGGTGGACGGCATCGGTGACCTGCCGGTGCTTCTCGGCCTGGGCTTCGTTCTCCAGCACGGCGGCGCCGGGCATCACGACGCCGTCCTGATTGGGAGCGATGCCGCCGGTAACGATCAAACCGACCCCGCCTCGAGCGCGTTCCGCATAGAACGCAGCAAGACGGGAAAAGCCCTGGGGGGCTTCTTCGAGGCCGGTATGCATCGACCCCATAAGGACACGATTCTTCAACCTCGTGAAGCCGATGTCGAGCGGGGCGAGCAAGTGTGGATAAGGGTTGGCGGGCATTCTGACTGTCTCCTGGGAAGGCTTTTGCCGGGGGTGAGGGACGGAAGAAACGGCGATTAATAATTAAGCAAGCAAGCGCTTGTTGGATTATCCGTTATCACGGCAAGTCACGCAAGCCACTGCCACCTCTTCGTCAAACCGGTGGCCGGGATCTGAGCATCTGCATCGGAGTCGGATCGAGGGGGTGGAAACCAGGGACCACAGGATCAATGTGTGTCGCTGCTCGCCGCTATCTCGACTTCGCGCCCCGTCGTACTCAAGGTGGGGACGCGCGCCAGCGGCGGCGTCGAGTCACTTCTGTCGCGAATCTCTCCTCCACGGCAAACTGCCGGGAGCGTGCTTTTGGCATTATCCGCACGCATCTCGCATATGCATTGACGCGGCTTGTCATACGATGTATTGGTAAGAAGTGGCGTGTTGATGACGCGTCACTCCGCACATGCTCATTACACGAGGAGACCCACTTTGTCGAAGAAGAAAGGCAAGAAGACGTCCGCCAAGTCGGACGAAAAGAAGGCGCTGGACCCGGTTGTTGATCCGATCCAGGCACTGCAGGATCGCCTGGCTGCGGTGGAGGAGCAACTCGCCCAGTTCGCGCTCAGGGAGGGGCCGGTCGGGCCGCAAGGTCCAGCCGGTCCTGCCGGGCCCCAGGGCGATCCTGGGCCGGCCGGGCCCAAGGGTGATCCGGGTGCGCCCGGAAGAAAGGGCGATATTGGCTCGACCGGGCCGGCAGGTCCGGCAGGCGCCACAGGGGCCAAGGGTTCGGCCGGTCCTCAGGGCCCCAAGGGTCCGGCTGGTCCTCAGGGGCCCAAAGGTTCGGCCGGAGCTCCGGGTAGCAGCGGTGAAAGTGGCGTAACCACCTGACGGACAGTGTTTGGGCTACCTCACAGGGACGGGGACCCGGGAGATATACAGCCGTCAAGCTCCCGGGGTCCCGGTCTTCAGGCTCGGCGTCGATTGACAGCGAGCTTCGGAAATTCGGCGAGGAGGGTGAGTGGCACTCTTTCCAGGATAGATTACCCGACGTCGGGGCTCGTCCACCGATCCGCGCGTTGACGGTTGGAGCGCTGGCTGACATCCGCGCGAAGACAAAAAAGCCCATTTAAAAAATGGGCTTAAATGTTTGTCCTGGCGGAGACGAAGGGATTCGAACCCTTGATGCAGGTTTATGCCCGCATGCTCCCTTAGCAGGGGAGTGCCTTCGACCTCTCGGCCACGTCTCCTAGGACGGTGTAATGATATCGGTTTCACCCCGACCGGTCAAACCCAACGTTGCCTTCTGAGGTTTCTCCAGGCCGAAGGCCTTGTGCAGGACACGCACGGCGAGTTCGAGGTACTTCTCCTCGATGACCACCGAAATCTTGATCTCGGATGTCGAAATCATCTGCAGGTTGATGCCTTCCTTGGCCAAGGCGCCGAACATCTTGCTCGCCACACCGGGGTGCGAACGCATCCCGACGCCGACGGCGGAAACCTTGCAGGTGGTGGTGTCACCCGTGATGTCGCGGGCGCCAATCTTTTCCTTGACGGTCTGCAGGATGGCAAACGCCTTGTTGTAGTCGCTGCGATTGACGGTAAAGGAAAAGTCGGTGGTGTCGTATTGACCAATGTTCTGGATGATCATGTCGACGTCTATGTTCGCATCGGCGATGGGCCCGAGGATCTGATACGCGATGCCGGGGCGGTCGGGAACGCCGAGCACGGTGAGCTTGGCCTCGTCGCGATTGAATGCGATCCCGGAGATTACAGGTTGTTCCATGTTGCCTCTTTCCTCAACAGTGATCAGTGTGCCCTCGCCTTCATCTTGGAAACTTGATAGCACCCGGAGTTTGACCTTGTATTTGCCGGCGAACTCGACCGAGCGGATCTGCAATACCTTCGAGCCGAGGCTGGCCATTTCCAGCATCTCTTCGAAGGTGATGGTGTCAAGTTTGCGCGCTTCGGGAACTACCCGCGGGTCGGTGGTGTACACGCCGTCGACGTCGGTATAGATCTGGCATTCGTCCGCCTTCATCGCCGCGGCGAGAGCGACTGCTGAGGTGTCCGAGCCGCCACGGCCCAGTGTCGTGATGTTGCCTTCTTCATCGGCGCCCTGAAAGCCGGCGACGACGACGACGTTGCCTTCGGCAAGGGCCTGGCGAATCCGGTCCTGATCGATCTTGAGAATGCGCGCCTTGGTGAAGGTGCTGTCGGTCAGGACGCCAACCTGCGGCCCGGTGAAACTCTTGGCCTTGAGCCCTTCGGCATGCATGGCCATAGCCAGCAGGCCGATCGTAACCTGTTCTCCGGTTGCCGCGATCACGTCGAGTTCGCGCGGATCCGGGGAGGGAGAAATTTCCTTGGCGAGTGCGATCAATCGGTTGGTTTCCCCGGCCATGGCCGAGGGAACGAGAATGATGCTGTGTCCTTGTGCCCGCCAACGGGCGACGCGCTTCGCGACGTTCTTGATGCGCTCCGTCGAACCTACCGACGTGCCGCCGAACTTCTGAACGATCAGGGCCATTGCCAATCCGAGTAAGAAAACCAAAAAACCGAGATTCTAAAGCATTGCTCCTGGCGCAGCAAAACCTAGCCTTGTCCAATTGCGCAAGAGGCTCCCTGGGATGCGCAAGACGATTCCGAAAAATCGGCCGTTGGCGGTGGCAGCGATGATTCAGGCGAGCATGCCGAACGCTTTGGCCTGGTCGGCGCCGCTGCCGCTTGGCACGCAACGCAAAGCGCGAACACACGCGAGCAGTGGCTACGTGGTCTGCTGACGAACCGGCTGGTCGGTGGTGTTGGTGCGCTTGACTTCTTCGCTCGCCGGGCGCTTGAGCAAGCGGTGGCGGTTGGGCAGGCGATTCTGCTGTCGATGGACAGCGCCAGCTTGGCTGATCACTGCGCGGCACTACTGATCAGCGTGCGCCGCGCTGACCGACCTCTGTCGCTGCTCTGTGGGCCGACGGCGCCGAGGCCAATTCGGCTCTCGCCGGGCAGCGGATGCTGCTGGCGCAGGTGCAGGCCGGTTGCCCGCAGGATTGGGGTGATGCTATTGGCGGATCGATTCACCCTTCCGCCGCCCTGTTCGAGTAGATCATCGCGGCGGGCTGGCTTCATGAGCCGCGGTTTCGCCTGGAGGACACGAACCGCGAGGCGCCCAGGGGCCTCGATTGCATCATTCCGCTGATGGCGCTGGCCATGTACTGGTGTGGTCAGACCTGGCAAGGCGATGCCAACTGCAAACCCATCGCAGCGGAAAAGATTCTCGTGAGCAGGCTGGCCCCAAGCACTGGGGTATCCACAAGAGCTGTCGGAATCGCCGGTCATGATTCAAACTGGTCTCCCCCTTCTCTGGCGAGGTGCTGCCCGCGCACTGCTTCTGCCCGGGTGCTTCGAGAGGGCCGAAACTTCATGGGTGGTAGATTGGACAACGCTACCGCTTTACAGCAGGGATCACGGTCCCTATAATCGCGCCTTCTTTCGTGCGGGGGTATAGCTCAGCTGGGAGAGCGCTTGCATGGCATGCAAGAGGTCCGCAGTTCGATCCTGCGTACCTCCACCAACAAGCCGAAAGAAAAAACCGTTCCGGGTCCCCATCGTCTAGAGGCCTAGGACACTACCCTTTCACGGTAGGTACCGGGGTTCGAATCCCCGTGGGGACGCCAGCGATCAGGCAGTACCGCCTCAGATGCGCTAGTTGCGCGCGCGGCCAGCCTCTCTTCCTTTGCTGATCGTTGGGCGCTGCCTGTTCCGTCGCCGGGCTACTCCGGACAACGCGAATCGATGCTTATCGTCACGGGTCCGTCATTGATCAGGTGCACCTGCATGTCGGCACCGAACTCCCCGGTCTGCACACGACAGCCGAGCGCACGTTCGAGGGATCCGACAAAGCGGTCGAATAGCGGCTGCGCCACTTCAGGCCGCGCCGCGCGGCTCCAGGATGGACGATTGCCTTTCCGGGTCGAAGCAAAAAGCGTGAACTGGCTAACGGCAAGCGCCTCACCCTGAACGTCGATAAGGCTGCGGTTCATCGTTCCTGCCGCATCCGGAAAAATCCGCAGTCTGGCGAGCTTGGCCGACATCCAGGCAATGTCGGGATCCGCATCGGCCTCCTCGAAAGCCGCCAGGATCAGCAGGCCGCAGCCGATGGAAGCCAGCACCTGTCCGGCCGCTTCCACCCTCGCCGAGGCGACCCGCTGAACGACGACTCTCACGGCGGGGCCTCGCCGTCGAGTCGCTTGCGCATGCACAGCGCTGACGCCGGGCACAGGCTCCGGAACTCGGTCGTGGTGGCGATCGCCGCTGGAACAAGCTGACGCTCCACCGGCCGAAAGCCGCGGGCAGCGAAGAACCCCGGCACCGTCTTGGTCAGCAGGAACATTACGCGCTGCCGCTTCGCGCGTGCCCGACGTTCAAGCGCGTCGACCAGCCGCGTCGCCAGTCCGCGTCCACGATGGGTTGCCGCGACGGCCAGCGAACGCAGCAAGACTGCATCGTCGCAGAGTTCGAGTCCGGCAGTGGCGACCAGTCGGCCGCCGTCCCGGCAGACCAGAAACTCGCGCAGATGGGTCTCGGTCAGATCACCGAAAGGCAGGGCGCATTCCGCCAACAGTGCCACCAGCTCGGGCAGGTCATGCGCCTCGGCTTGCCTCGGCAGCCCTGCCGTCACGACGCTTCACCCAGCCTGTTGGCGGCGTTCATCGGGATAGGGCAGCCAACGGACGGCGCTGGTCAAGGGTTCGGGCTGCAGGGTCACATGCTCGATCCCCTGCTCGGCCAGCGCATGCCGGCTGGCGGCGAGTACCGTTGGCCAGCGTTCCAGCGATTGGACGACGAGGTGCGCCGACAGGGCGATACGGCTCGACGACAGAGTCCAGATATGCAGGTCGTGTACCGACGCCACCCCCGGGATAGCGGCCAGTAGCCGTCCGACCTGCTCGCTCGACAGACTGATCGGCACGCCCTCCATCAGGGCCTGCAGAACCTCGCGCAGCAGACGCAGGCTGGAGGCGAGCATCAGTACGCAGATCAGCAGTGAGAGTAGCGGGTCTACGGTCATCCAGCCGGTCCACATGATCACGGCACCGGAGACAAGCGCGGCCACCGAACCGAGCAGGTCGCCGAGGACGTGCAGCAGCGCGCCACGCGTGTTCATCGTCTGTTCGCCGTGCATCAGGAGCCAGGCGACACCGATGTTCAAGCCCAGGCCGAGCGCTGCGACCAGCGTGACTGCTTCGCCATTGACCGCCGCGGGGTCGAGGATCCGGCGCACGGCGACGACCGAGATGCCGACGACCACGAGCACCATGAACAATACGTTCGCCAGTGCCGCCAGAGTCTCGACGCGGCCATAGCCGTAGGTGTGACGCTGCGTCGGCGGGCGCTGTGCAAGCCAGGCGGCAAACGCGGCAAGGGCGAGCGAGGCGCTGTCGGTCACCATGTGCCCGGCATCGCCGAGGAGCGCCAGCGAGCCCGACCAGAAACCGGTGACCGCCTCGACCGCGGCAAACCCGAGCGTCAGCAGGAGGGCCCAGATCAGGCGCGGCCCGGCATCGGCATGGTGATGATGCACGTGACCCGCGTGCGCGCCGTGCGTATGCTGCGCATCCTCGTGGTGTTCGTGGTGCTCGTCGTGATCGTGGTGATGGTGGTCGCTCATGGTGCAGCCATTTTAGCCGACATCGCGGCGTCGATCGGCTCAGGCAGGCGGGCGGAAGATCGTGCCGCTGACGACAGCGCGCAGCGTTTGCGCCAGAGTCAGCAGCCAGAGCACCAGCAGCAGCCCCCAGCAGGCGATGCCGATCCACTCGACGCCGGCCAGGCCGGACATGCGGCCAAGCCGGAAGCTGCACGCCACGAAGGAGCCGAGCGGAAAGGTGAAGCCCCACCAGGACAGCGCAAAGGGCAGCATTCGCCGGCGCTGGGCAGCGGCAGTGAGCAGGCTGGCCATGACCACCCACCAGACACCGAATCCCCAGAAGAGGAGGCCGACGAGCAGCAGTCCGTTGTTCGCCACCGGCACGGGCAGCTGCTCGGCAAGGTTCAGCAGGCTGACGGGAATGACGCTGATCGGAGCCACCTGAATCCAGACGGTCGGCGCCAGAATGCCGAAAGCCGGCTTGCTTAGATACTTGCGCTGCAGCGTCAGAGCCAGCAGGCCGAAATACATCAGCGAGCCCGCGCCGAAACCCACGACATTGGTCAGCAATGCCAGATCGCGCGCGCTACCCTGCAGCTGGCCGACCAGCGGGCCACCAGCGATCGGGATCACCACCAGACCGACCGCCGGGATGAAGTTGGCCGGCGTCACGTGCTCGAGCCCGACATGCTCGCCGCTGAACATCGCGTACAGCACGGCGAAACTGAACGCGAAGGTGAGCGCCGCCCCAGGCCACCAGAACAGCAACGCCAGACCCGTTTGTGGTCCGAAAGCAACGAACTGTGCAGCGATGACCAGCAGGGCGATCGAAAAGGTCGGATAGAAGCTTGCCTGCACAGGATGCTGCAGCGTCGCCCGGGCGGCCTGAGGAAAAACGAGCCAACGGGCCAGCCAGGGAATCGTCAGCACCAGGAACAGGAGCAGATTGAAGTAGTGCAGCCCCCAGGCGAACGCTTCGATGCGCGGCCAGCGCGTGGCCAGCGCCAGCGTCGTGATGCTCAGCACGCCGCTGCCCATTACGGCAGCGAACCAGCCGGGAGCGAAGTTGCGGACGATCTGGGAGACACTCAACGGACTGGCGGAAGGCGTTACGGACATAGGTCCACCTTGTCGTATATCAGCAGACGCTGATTATCGCTCAGCGTGCCGACTGGCGGGTAGGCTCAGCCGCCGATTGTGACGATGAATTCGCGGCGCGCCCGACCAAGCGCGGGCAAGCGCAGCCGCTTAAGCCTGCCCTAACACTTGTCGTGCTAAAATAGCCTTTTGTTTTCCGGGACTTCCCCGCCGATGCACGAGCTGCCCTCGCGTGACAGAATCGACCGCTTCTTCCTCATCACCGGATTGTGGGTGGTGCTTCACGTCAGCGCCTTTACGACGGGCAAGGCTTACAGCGCGCCGGCCGTCGCGCTGTGGACGCTGGCCACCACCATCAGCTATGCGTTCCTGTACCTGCTGCCGGCACTGATTCCGGGCTACCTGCTTTACGGGTGGCTGAAGCGGCGACAGGCGACACGTGCCGGCGCAGCGGCGCTGGCCTGCCTGCTGGTCGGCCTGACCGGAGCGGTTCAGGTGCTCCTGTTCGCCGACCGGACGATCTATGGCATGTACGGTTTTCACATCAACGGATTCGTCGTCGACCTGGTCTTCTCGCCGGGGGGCATCGCCTCGCTTGGGGCAAGTCGCAGCACCGAGCTGACGGCAGCACTCATCGTCGTCGCCCTGCTGGCCTTGCAGGCGGCCAGCTATTACTGGGCAACGCGCCGCGTCGCCGAGCATCGTCCGCCGCGTGTGCTGCCACGCGCGCGCTGGGTACTGCTCGCTGTCCTTGTCTTGACGGTGGGCGAGAGACTTGCCTATGGCTTTAGCGCCGCCGTCAATTACCAGCCGATCCTTTTCGCCAGCGAGCGCTACCCCTTCTATCTGCCGATGACCTTCCGCCGGTTGGCGGCCCGCCTGGGCATCAACACCGCATCGGAAACTGTCGAGGGCATCCACATCAAGCCCAGCGGACTGAGCTACCCACTCGTGCCTTTGCAGGTCGAAGCGCCCGCACGGCCACTCAACATCGTCTGGCTGGTCGCCGAGTCGCTGCGCTTCGATCTGCTCGAGCCCCACCTCATGCCCAATCTGTGGGAGTTTTCAGGGCAGGCCTTGCGCCTCGAACACCACTACAGCGGCGGCAATGCGACGCAGATGGGCATCTTCTCGATGTTCTACGGTCTCTACGGCAACTACTGGTTTCCGTTGATCAAAGCCGGCCGGTCACCTCTCCTGATGGATGTGCTGCAGCAGCAGAACTACCAGTTCAGCCTGCACACCAGCCAGTCATTCACCTACCCGCCTTTCGACAAGACGGTCTTTCTGAAAATGAAGCCGGGCGACATGCACGCGCTGTCCGGCGGACCGCAACCGTGGGAGCGGGACCGCCAGAACATCGATGACATCCTCAGGTTCATCGACGCTCGCGACCCGGGCAGACCGTTCATGACCTACATGTTCTTCGAGGGAACGCACGCCAACTACACGTTCCCCGACGACAGCGTCATCGCCAGGCCCTATCTCGAAGACTTCAACTACCTGTCCGCCGATTTCGCTGGCCAGATGGAACCGATCAAGAACCGCTACCTCAACGCTGCCCACCACGTCGACCGCCAGATCGGGCGCGTCATTGCGCATCTGCGCGAAAAGGGTCTGCTCGAGACGACGATCGTCATCGTTCTCGGCGACCACGGAGAGGAGTTCATGGAGCGCAGCAACCGCTGGGGGCACGCGGCGGAGTTCAATCGCTACCAGACCAGCACGCCGGGCGTGCTATGGGTGCCCGGCGAGAAACCACGCGTCATCAGCGGCATCACCAGCCATCTCGACATCCCGGCGACGGTAATGCCGCTGCTCGGCGTACGCAATCCGCCGGGCGACTATTCACAGGGGTACGACCTGCTCAAGCCCGACTTTCACCGCGACTATGCCGTTGCGGCCGACTGGCATCGCATCGCCTACATTGGCGAAAAGTTCAAGATCGCCTTCCCGATCAACGCCACCGGCGTCATCCGGCAGGAAGTGCTGGACGACGACGACCGGCCGGTCAGCGATCCCGACCGCGCCAAGGACGAGATTCGCCCGGCGATGGTCGAAATCATGAACAACCTGACGCGCTTCAGTCGCCCCAAAGGGTGACCGCCAGCTAGCCTGGCGCACCCGGGCGAGCGGCCGGCGCCGACGGGGCCGGTCACTACCAAGAAATCCCGGGCGCCGGGTTGTTCATGCCCAGCAGCAGCAGGCGGTCCCTCCCGGGACGCTCACTTGCGCGCTGGAAAGACATACGGCGCAGTTGCCTTGGCTTGCATGCGGTAGGCCGAGCGTCCCCATGAGCTCTCTCCGGCGGAAACCTTCAGGACACCGCTGACCCACATCGCATCCATCGTCTGCACGTTCTTGAGTGGCTTGTCGGAGACCACATGGATGATCTGGTTGGCCGGTGGCGGTGGAACGTGAATGCAGGCGCCGAAGTAGGGCACCAGCAGGAACTCACTCACTTCGTCCTTCACGCGTTCGAGGGGAATCACAAAGCCGGCGATGCGGACGGCGGCACCGTTGAGCGAGCTTGCGACGGGTGCGTTGGCCCAGACGTCGCGCATCCGGGCGAGCGCGTCCATGGCGCGCGGGTCGCCATCCTCCATCTTCGCCAGGTCGACACCCTTGAAGGCGTCAGCGGGGTTCCAGTTCGGAGGAATGAGCTCCTCCCATTTGACTTCACGGAAATCGGAGGCTGGCTTGCCGGGCGCACTGCCGAGACGTTCGCCTACCTTGTAGGGGCTGCCTGGTGGGTCGGCAGTGTTACGTCCCGCGATATCTGGAACTCTTCAACCCGAGCCATTCGAGGTTGAGATGATGGCAAAGTCCCACGCTGACGCCGGAAGAAGAGGTTCCGGCGTCAGCGTGGGACGAGAGGGCTAGAAGGG
>JAFLDO010000068.1 GCA_017302455.1 Accumulibacter sp. | reverse complement strand
CCGACGAGGGCACGTCCATCGTCGCCTTGTCGGATTCGAGCGTGACCAGGGCATCGTCCACCTTGACGACGTCGCCGACCTTGACGCAGACGTCGATCACCGGCACGTCGTGGTAGTCACCGATATCCGGTACCTTGACCTCGACCGTCCCGCCGCCGCTCGCCGCCGCCGGCACCGGGGCGGTGACGGCTGCCGCCGGAACAGTGGCCGGAGAAGCGGCCGAGACGGCCGCCGCAGGCGCCGCGGCCCTTACCTCGGACGCTTCGAGGACAACGACGACCGTGCCTTCCGAGATCTTCTCGCCCAGCGCAACGCGGATTTCCTTTACCACACCGGCTGCCGACGACGGCACGTCCATCGTCGCCTTGTCGGATTCGAGGGTCACCAGGGCATCGTCGACCTTGACCACGTCGCCGACGATGACACAGATGTCGATCACCGGCACATCGGTGTAATCGCCGATATCGGGGACTTTCACTTCGATCAATTGACTCATCAGAGGGCTCCCTTAAACCGTCGTCGGGTTGGGTTTGTTCGCGTCGATCCCGTACCGGGCGATGGCTTCGGCCACCTTGCCGCGCTCGATGATTCCGTCATCGGCCAGGGCCTTCAGGGCGGTCACCGCCACCCAGCGACGATCGACCTCGAAGAAGTGACGCAGCTTCTCGCGCGTGTCGGAGCGGCCGAAGCCGTCGGTGCCCAAGGTGACGTAACGACGGTTGATGAGAGGGCGAATCTGGTCGGCGAACATGCGTACGTAGTCGGTCGCGGCGACGATCGGCCCGCGCGTGTCGCCAAGGCACATTTCGACGTGCGACATCCGCGGCCTGGCGGTCGGGTTGAGCATGTTCCAGCGCTGCACGTCGTTGCCGTCGCGCGCCAGTTCGGTGAAGCTGGGGCAGCCCCAGAGATCGGCATCGACGCCCCAGTCGTTCTTGAGCAGATCGGCAGCGGCAATCACTTCCCGGAAGATGGTTCCCGAGCCCAGCAGTTGCACGCGCGGCGCCGGCGGATTGCTGTCCGAGGACTGACCGCGGCGCAGCAGATACATGCCGCGCAGGATGTCGGCCTCGGCACCCGCCGGCATCTCCGGATGCTCGTAGTTCTCGTTCATCACAGTGACGTAGTAGAAGACGTCCTCCTGCTCCTGGTGCATCCTGCGCATGCCTTCGCGCATGATCACGGCGATCTCGAACGAGAAGGTCGGGTCGTAGCTGATGCAGTTGGGGATCAGGCTCGAGAGAACCAGCGAATGGCCGTCCTCGTGCTGCAGGCCTTCGCCGTTCAAGGTGGTGCGGCCAGCCGTGCCGCCGATCAGGAAGCCGCGCGCGCGCTGGTCGCCGGCGGCCCAGCAGAGGTCCATGGTGCGCTGCAGCCCGAACATCGAGTAGCAGATGTAGAAGGGAATCATCTGCACGCCATGCACCGAATAGGCAGTCGCGGCAGCGATCCAGTCGCTCATTGCGCCCGCCTCGTTGATCCCCTCCTGCAGGACCTGGCCGTCCTTCGACTCCTTGTAGAACATCAACTGGTCGTGGTCCTCGGGGACGTACTTCTGGCCCTCCTGGTTCCAGATGCCGATCTGCCGGAACAGTCCTTCCATGCCGAAGGTGCGCGACTCGTCGGGAACGATCGGCACGACGTGGCGGCCGACCTTCTTGTCCTTGAGAAGGATGTTGAGAAAGCGGACGATGGCCATCGTCGTCGACACCTCGCGACCTTCGCCCGAAGCCTTGAGCAAGGACTCGAAGGCGGACAGATCCGGTATCTCGAGCGCCGCCGCGGCGCGTCGACGCTGCGGCAGGTAGCCGCCGAGATCCATTCGCCTCTGGCGCATGTAGGTCAGTTCGGCCGAGCCTTCGGCGAACTTCAGATAAGGCAGTTCGGCGATCTGGTCGTCGCGCACCGGCAGGCCGAAGCGGTCGCGGAAGCGCTTGATCGCGTCGTAGTCGAGCTTCTTCTGCTGGTGCGAGATGTTCATCCCCTCGCCCGCCTGGCCCATGCCGTAGCCCTTGATCGTCTTGGCCAGAATCAGGGTCGGCTGACCCTTGTGCTCGACGGCGCTCTTGTAGGCGCTGAAGATCTTGAAGATGTCGTGCCCACCGCGATTCAACATCCACACCTGGTCGTCAGTCCAGTCGGCGACCAGTTCCTTGAGTTCCGGGGTATTGAAGAAGTGCTCGCGGACGTAGGCGCCGTCCTTCGCCTTGAAGGTCTGGTACTCGCCGTCTACGATTTCCATCATTCGCTGCTTCAGGATGCCCTTCTTGTCGCGCAGGAAGAGCGCGTCCCAGTAGGTTCCCCAGATCAGCTTGATGACATTCCAGCCGGCGCCGCGGAAAGTCCCTTCGAGTTCCTGGATGATCTTGCCGTTGCCGCGCACCGGACCATCGAGGCGTTGCAGGTTGCAGTTGATGACGAAAATCAGGTTGTCGAGTCGCTCGCGCGCGGCCATGCCGATGGCACCGAGCGATTCGACTTCGTCGGTCTCGCCGTCGCCGAGGAAGGCCCACACCTTGCGGTCGCCGGCCGCGATGAAACCGCGGCTGTCCAGGTACTTCATGAAGCGTGCCTGGTAGATCGCCTGGATCGGCCCAAGGCCCATCGAAACCGTCGGGAACTGCCAGAAGTCGGGCATCAGCCACGGATGCGGGTAAGAGGAGACGCCCTTGCCATCCACCTCCTGCCGGAAACGGTCCATCTGCTCGTCGGTCAGCCGCCCGAGCAGGTGCGCGCGCGCATAGACGCCGGGTACCGAGTGACCCTGGAAGAAGATCAGGTCGCCACCGTGCTGCTCGGACGGCGCGTGCCAGAACCACGAGAAGCCCACGTCGTAGAGTGCTGCCGCCGAGGCGAACGAAGCGATGTGGCCGCCGACGTTGCTCTTCTTGTTGGCGCGCACGACCATCGCCATGGCGTTCCAGCGAATGTAGTTGTGAATCCGGATCTCCAGATCGGCGTTGCCGGGATACTTCGGCTGCCGCTCGACCGGGATGGTATTGACATACTCGGTAGTCGCGCTGTAGGGGATGTCGATCCCTTCGTGGCGCGCCTGGGCGATCAGACCATCGATCAGCTGGTGAGCGCGCTCGACGCCCTCCCGGTCGATCACGCCACTCAGCGCGTCCTGCCACTCCTGGGTTTCCTGCGGGTCCGGATCGCCAACACCGGCCGGCAGCGTGTTTTCGGGCAGAGCTCCCATGGCTTTGTCTCCTGATCTTCTGAATCGTGAAATTGATGATGGTTCGCTGCGCGCCAGGACTGACCGCAGCAACAAGAGTAATCCCTTGGCCGGCTGCACGGTACCGCGCTGCAGCACAGGCATCTATCCCGCATTGTAAAACACCTTTTTGTATCGCGCAATAACGGCCGGTTCGGCACCTGCACCATGCGGCACCGACTCCTGTCGATTGACAACGACAGGCGCCAGAAGTTGATCAGCGGCAGTGTCAGCCGGCCCGTGGCAGCCGCCAACCGGCTCCTGGCGCCAGGCAGCCCGACGGCGGCGGCCGCGGCGGCGAAGCGTGAAACACACTCGCCCGGGTCGATGTGAGGCGTCATACCGGCGCTCGGCCGGGTCCCGGCTTGACAGTATTCAAGGGCAATCCATACACTCGAAGCGCTACCGTCAAGTTTCATGCAAAGCGTGCCCTGCTCTGAATCGGGATGGCTGCCGGGTTGCACACTCATGTTGCCGCCAACTGTGGAGGAAGCGCCATGTACAAACACATCCTGGTTCCCACCGACGGGTCCGAACTGTCCAGGGAGGCTGCCGGTGCAGCGGTAGCTCTTGCCAAGGAGTCTGGCGCGCGTATCACCGCGTTCTACGCCAGGCAGCCGTATCCGAAGAACCTCTATGACGACGGCGCGCCCATGGGGTCGGCCAAACCCGAGAAGTTTGCCAAGCTCACCGAACAGCAGGCCCGGCGTAACCTGGGTTTCGTCATCGATCTGTGCAAGAAGGCGGGCGTCAAGGGGGACAGGATGGCAACGATCAGCGATAGTCCAGCCGAGGCGATCCTCGACGCCGCCAGCAAGGCGGGCTGCGACCTGATCTTCATGGCTTCGCGCGGCCGCCACGGCCTGAGCGCGCTGTTCCTTGGCAGCGAGACCTACAAGGTACTGACCTACGCGAAGATCCCTGTGCTCGTCCATCACTGATTTCTCGGCACGGCCGCCGAGCGCGCCGAACACTTGTCATGGCGCAGAGCCGGCTCCGTCTTGTCCAGGCCGGACTACGGGAGGCAACCCACCTCGTGCCGAACGAATACGATAATGTCAGCACAACGGATGAGTTGCGGCGACAGAATAAGAGCTAGAAATCCCCACAACAAGGTGCTAGCCTTTTGTACCGCACACGCTCGTTGGACCACACATCTCTCCTGACACCGGTCACCTGCACGTTTGCTGCTGCTCTTTCCACGGGAGGTACGACTATGCGTTCATCGCGCGTATCATGCAAAAGGCGTTTCTCGCGCAGCATCGTCCTCCTCAGCGTGTTGTTGGTTGCAGCTTGCGGCAAACCGGCGAGTCCGCCAGCGGGCACGCCCGCAGACTCGCCGGCGACTGCCGCATCGACCGATGAGCGAACCTTCACCGGCGACTGGACCGTTACGGGGAACCGACGGGTTCAGGACCTTCTCCCGGGGCAGCGAGCCGGTATCTTCCAGCTCAGCGGTTCGCTGCTCCTCAACGGCAAGGAGCGACTGAATCGCGGCTTCTATGCCGAAGCGATCGGTTTCTCCGACACCACCACAGGCATGCAAGGGCGCAGCGTGTGGCTGGATGAACATGGCGACAAGGTCTTCAGCGAGTTGAGCGGCGAAGGCATCGGGCCCGGCCAGATGATCGAAGGCAAGTTCATCGGCGGCACCGGGCGCTACGCCGGCATCAGCGGGGAATACAGCTTCAAGTGGCAGCGCCTCGGCGCCATCGAAGGCGACGAGCTCGCCGGGCGGGTCGTCGATCTGAGTGGTCGGGCGCGCCTCGGCACAGCCAATGTGGTTTCTCCGACCGCGGCAGGAGGTCCAAAATGACTACAGGCGCTTTCGGAACGAGCAGAATCGTGAAGCTGGTGTGCCTCCTGGTGCTGTTCTTCGGCCTCTGGTTTACGCCGGTTCCCGCAGGGCTGACGCCTGAGGCCTGGCATCTCTTTGCCGTTTTCGCGTCGGCGATCGTCTCGGTGGTTCTCAATGTCTTTCCGCTGTTCACTTCGTCGCTGCTCGCCTGCGGGATCGTGGTACTCACCAACACGCTGACGCCGGCGAAGGCCTACGGCGCCTTCGGGAACGCCATCGTGCTCCTGGTGGTGACCGCTTTCCTGGTCTCGCAGTCGGTGGTCAAGAGCGGACTCGGCAAGCGCATCAGTCTGTACGTGGTCTCGGTGTTCGGGAAATCGACGCTCGGCCTGGCGTACAGCATCTTCATCACCGACACCCTGATTGCCCCCGGCTTCCCGAGCAATACCGCGCGCGGTGGCGTGCTCTTCCCGGTCATCCTGGCGCTGGCCCAGAACAGCGGCTCGACGCCCGACGACGAGAACAAGCGGCGCTTGGGCGGCTACCTGATGTTCTGCGGCATGGCCAGCCTCGCCATCACCTCGGCGCTGTGGTTCACGGCCACCTCGGGCAACCCGGTCGGCGCGGGGCTGGCCGCCGAAAAAGGCTTGAAGATCGATTTCGGCTCCTGGCTGCTCGCCTCGTGCGTCCCCTGTCTGGTGGTGATCGCCCTGCTGCCGCTGCTGCTCTATCGTCTCTTCCCGCCAGGAATCACCGCTACGCCGGAGGCACCGGGACGCGCCCGCCAGGAATTACGTTCGATGGGGCCGATGTCGCGTCACGAGTGGATCACGGCGATAACGTTCATCGTCATGATCACCGGCTGGGTGCTGGCTGCCCCCTACAAGCTGAACCTGACGGCCATCGCCATCACCGGTCTCGCGACGCTGATGATCACCGGCGTCCTGACCCTCGACGACATGCACGAGCAGGGCGGCACCTTGGTCACTTTCGTCTGGCTGGCGGTGCTTTTCGGCATGAGCGGGCAACTCAACGAAATGGGCTTCATGGGCTACGTCGGCGAGCGGCTGGCAGTCGGACTCGAAGGACTCGCCTGGCCGGCCGCCTACGTCGCCCTGCTGGTGATCTATGTGCTGCTCCACTTCGGCTTCGTCAGTCAGAATGCGCAGGTGCTGGCGCTGCTTGGCGTGTTTCTCGACGTCGGCGTGAAGTCGGGAGTTCCTGTCCACCTGATGGCTTTTGCGCTTCTCTTCGCCAGCAGCTACTTCTCGGTGATCACGCCACAGGGCGGCAGCCAGAACATCATCTTCGTCGCCAGCGGCTATCTGAAGCAGAGTGAGCTCTACCGCCTGGGGCTGCTGACGACGCTTTTCGCGACGGTGGTCTTCCTGCTCATCGGCACCCCCTGGATACTCTGGGTCGCCGGGTAGTCATGACCTACGGGCGACGCGGCGCCCGCGCGCGCCGTGGCGGTGCCCTTCGACTGAAGGCGCCCACATAGCCGGCGGCAACGTACCGTCGGCACCCTTGGAGACAAGTCAGGAATCCTGCCCTGACGTCGGGGTTCACTCCATTTCGACCGGCAAGCCGTTATCCATCCGTTTGCAAAGGAGACTGAGACCATGTTCACCATTTCACGGCGCTTCGCCATTGCTGCAACGCTTGCCACCGCGCTGATGTCTATTACGGCTCTGGCGCAGGATCTGACCGGTACGCTGAAGAAAATCAAGGACACCGGGGCGATCACCCTGGGGCATCGGGAGTCGTCGATCCCGTTCTCGTACTACGACGACAAGCAACAGGTCATCGGTTACTCGCAGGAAATGATGCTCAAGGCGGTCGATGCGATCAAGGCGGAACTGAAGCTCGCCAAGCTCGACATCAAGCTCATGCCGGTCACCTCGGAAAACCGCATCACACTCGTCCAGAACGGCTCGGTCGACCTGGAATGCGGTTCCACAACCAACACCACCGAACGTCAGAAGCAGGTCAGTTTCTCGAACAGCATCTTTGTCGTCGGCACCCGCATGCTCACCAGGAGCAACTCCGGGA
Organism: Accumulibacter sp.; assembly: GCA_017302455.1. Lineage (GTDB taxonomy): Bacteria > Pseudomonadota > Gammaproteobacteria > Burkholderiales > Rhodocyclaceae > Accumulibacter > Accumulibacter phosphatis. The sequence goes on along the minus strand of JAFLDO010000068.1, from coordinate 13,233 downwards.
TCAAGGATTTTCCCGACCTGGCCGGCAAGACTGTGGTCACCACGGCCGGCACCACCTCCGAGCGCCTGCTGCGCAAGATGAACGAAGACAACAACATGAAGGTGAAGATCATCAGTGCGAAGGATCACGGCGAATCGTTCCTGACCCTGGAAACCGGCCGTGCGACGGCCTTCGTGATGGACGAAGTGCTGCTGTATGGCGAGACGGCAAAGGCCAAGAACATCAATGAGTGGGCAGTGGTCGGTACGCCGCAATCGTATGAAGCCTATGGCTGCATGATGCGCAAGGATGATCCGGCGTTGAAGAAGGTCGTCGATGCGGCGCTTGCCAAGGTGATGACCTCGGGTGAGGCCGAGAAGATCTACGCCAGGTGGTTCCTGCAGCCAATTCCACCGAAGGGTCTGAACCTCAACTTCCAGCTCTCGTACGCGCTCAAGAAGCTCTACAAGTCGCCCAACGACAAGGCTTACCAGTAGGGGCCGCGTCGCCGGCTGGCGAGCGCAACATCAAATTCCCGGCGCCGGCCCGAGCCACTGCCGACCTGACGCCTGACGCCTGACGCCTGACGCTGGCAGTCTTGCCGGCTACCAACGACCCGGCGGCAGGCGCTGCTGCCGGGCCATTCTCCAGCGCTCTACACCGATGCCGGTTCAGAGATGCGCGTGGACCAATGGTGCCACGTCCGCGGCAGCGGCAGTACCGCCGGCCGCAACGATGCCGGTCGCCTGCAGCAGCGAAGCGTCCCGTCTCCTCGCGCCTGAATTCATTGTCCGACCATCTTCAAGATCGACGGCAGAGCCCGGCCTGCCGAGCATGGTGGGGCATGATGGCACGCGCCTACCGGCGGAAACTCCCGTCCGACCTGTACCTGGCGCTCCGGCGTCGCATTCTCGACGGTGAATTGCCCGCAGGCACACCGCTCCCACCGAGCCGCGTGCTGACCGCGGAACTCGGGCTGAGCCGCAGTACCGTGCTACAGCCAGGGAGTCTACGGACCACTGAAAGCGGTACTGGCCGACTACCCGACCGGCGTGGTGATGTCGCTGAGCCAGCGCATCAAGCTGCTCGAACTGGCCGAGGCGCACAACGCCTGGGTCATCGAGGACGATTACGACAACGAGATTCGCTATCACCCGTACTGCATCGGCTCCCTGTTCGGCCGAGCACGCTCGCCACGCGTCATCTACCTGGGCACCTTCAGCAACTGGTGAGCACCAGTGGTGACCTGGCGGGTCTGCACCTTCCCTACTTCTTCAATCACGCCCTCGACGATGTGGCGCTGTCCCGCGAAATGCTCGAAGCCGGCATCGTGCTGCGTCCGCTCTCCATGTACTATGACTATGCCGATTCCCGGCAGCGCCGGTCCGGGATGGTTCTCGGATTTGCCGCGGTTGACGCCAAGACCGGCGAGACGGCCGCCGACCTGCTATGCACGGCGGTCGAGCGACGCTGTCGGCGCGGCTGAGGACCACAGTGCGAGCACGCGGGAGCGGGAATCAACGGCGCGCCATCGGCGGCAAGAGCCCGCTCGAGGCGCCGCGGCGACAGGTGGGGCCGCCGCCGGATTTGCTGGGCGCCGGCGGCAGCCATCGGCCGCCAAGGGGTCGCGCCGGCTTGCCGTCAGGCCTTTGGCGGCTGCGATAGTCGGGGCCGTCCAGTTGAAGTTGACCTACGTCAACTTCACGGCACGCTGCAGCGGCTAACGTTTCGCCTTTGTTTGCAACTTTTCTTGTGCGAGGAGAAGCAATGACGGCAGAAGCAGTGGTGTCGACGCCGCCCGTGGCGGCAAGCAGCCGGCTTCTGATGTCCGGCAACGAGGCAGTCGCGCGGGCCGTGTGGGAGGCAGGGGTACGTGTGGCAGCGGCCTACCCCGGAACGCCCGCAACCGAAATGCTCGAATGCGTGGCCACCTATCCGGACGTATACGCCGAGTGGTCGGTCAACGAGAAGGTGTCGCTCGAAGTCGCCTTCGGCGCCGCCATGGCCGGCTCGCGCAGTTTCTGCGCGATGAAGCACGTGGGCATGAACGTCGCCTCGGATGCCCTGATGACGATGACGCTGACCGGCGTCGCCGGCGGTCTGGTGATCGCCATTGCCGACGACGTCGGCCTGTCGTCGTCACAGAACGAACAGGATTCTCGCTACTGGGGCCGTTTTGCACACGTGCCGGTGCTCGAACCCGCCGATTCGCAGGAAGCTCACGACTTCACGCTCGTCGCCTTCGAGCTCTCGGAACGCTTCGAGACGCCGGTGATCCTGCGCCTGACGACCCGCATCTGTCACGTCAAGGGCCTGGTAAGCGTTGGCGAGCGCAGCGACCGCCCGGTTGCCGGTTTCCACAAGGACGTCGGACGCTGGGTGATGGTGCCGAGCGCTGCCGGCCGGCGGCTGCCGCTGATGTTCGACCGCGAGCGCCGGCTGCGTGCCGAAGCCGAGATTTCGGAACTCAACGTCGTCGAAGCGGGCAGCGATCGCCGTGTCGGCTTCGTCACCTCCGGGCCGGCGTACATGCACGTCCGCGAGAGCTTCCCCGACGCGCCGGTTTTCAAGCTCGGCCTGGCCTTCCCGCTGCCCTTCGAGCGACTGCGCCTCTTCGCCGCCGAGTGCGACCAACTGGTGGTCGTCGAAGAAGTCGAACCGCTGATCGAGACCGAACTCAAGGCGCAGGGCCTGAGCGTAGCCGGCAAGGACATCCTGCCGCTCTCCGGCGAACTGTCGCCACAGATACTCAAACCGGCGATCGCCCGCCTGCTCGGCGAGCCGCTGCCCGAACTGGCGCGGACGCCGCCGATGACGGTCTTTCCGCGGCCACCGACGATGTGCGTCGCCTGCCCGCATCTGGGCGTCTACTACACGCTGTCGCAGTTGCGCAACGTCACCATCTCCGGTGACATCGGCTGCTACACGCTGGGCTTCGGCCAGCCCTGGAACGCGCTCGACGCGTGCATCTCGATGGGCGCCTCGATGGGAATGGCGCTGGGCCTCGACAAGGGGCGCAGCGACGCCGAAAAGGACAAGAAGATCGTTGCCGTGATCGGTGACTCGACCTTCCTGCACATGGGCATGCAGGGCCTGCTCGACATCGTCTACAACCGCGGCAACGTCACCGTGCTGCTGCTCGACAACCGTGCCGTCGGCATGACCGGTGGCCAGGACAATCCCGGCAGCGGCCGCGACATCCATGGCAGCGACGCGCCGCGGGTCGATTTTGCCAGGCTGGTCAAGGCGCTCGGCGTGCGCGAAGAACGCGTGCACGTGGTCAACGCCTACGAGCTTCCGGTACTGCTGCGCACGCTGCGTGACGAGACGAAGATCCCCGAGCCGTCGGTGATCATCACCAGCCAGCCGTGTGTGCTGATCAAGGACTACCACGCGCTCAAACCATTCACGGTGATCGACGACAAGTGCACCGGTTGCGGCAACTGCATCGACGTCGGTTGCCCGGCAATCCACGTCACGCGCCGCGAGCGCGTGACGAAAGCCAGCGGCAGGGAGGTCGATCTGGCTTTCGTGCGCATCGAGAGCGCCGCCTGTACCGGCTGTGGTCTGTGCCTGAAACCCTGTGCGCCCGATGCGATCGTCCATGTCGACACCCTGGCGATGCCGATCAGGGTGGTGAAAAAGACGTCAGAGCTGACGCAGACCCCGTAGCACGCAGCGAAAGGTTCCCATCCCATGTCTGAAGCAGGCAGGTTCGACACCACCAACATCCTCGTCGTCGGCACCGGCGGCCAGGGCGTGATGACCGCCACCGAGATCCTCGCCGAAGCGGCGATCGCGCTGGGGCACGACGCCAAGAAGACCGAGGTCGCCGGGATGGCGCAGCGTGGGGGGGTCGTCTCGTCGCACCTGCGCTTTGGCGCGAAAGTGCTGTCACCGCAGATCACTCCCGGCTCGGCCGACGTCCTGCTCGGTTTCGAGGCCGCCGAGGCGATGCGCTGGCGGCATATGCTGCGTGCCGGCGGGCTGGTGCTGATGAATACCGGACGACTCGTACCACCGGTCGTCGAACTCGGTCTCTACGACTATCCCGACGATCCGGTGGGCCAGATGCGCGCCGCCGGCACGCGGGTCTTTTCCTTCGACGCCTCGGCGATTGCCCAGGAACTCGGCGATATCCGGCTGGGCAATACGGTGATGCTCGGCGCGATCGCCGACCACCTGCCCTTCCCCGCCGAGGTGCTTGAACGCTGCATCCTCAAGCGTTTCGCCCGCAAGAAAGCGGAGGTCATCGAACTCAACCGGCAAGCCTTCGCCGCCGGTCGGGCGGCAGCCGAGCAAGCAGCACGGACCGCCGCCGAGGCGGGATGATTTGCGCTAGAATCGCGCTCCTTTCCTCCCGACCACCCGACAAGACCAAAAAATGACGGCAACCATTCTCGACGGCAACCTGCTGGCGCAAAAACTGCGCGCCGACTTCAAGACGCGTGCCGAAGCGCTCGCCGCCCGCGGCACTCGCCCCGGTCTGGCAGTGATTCTGGTCGGCGAAGACGCCGCTTCGCAGGTCTATGTGCGCAACAAGGTCAATGCCTGTGCGCAGGCCGGCTTCCACTCGGACAAGATCACGTACGCACCGGATGTCGACCCGCAGGTCGTGCTCGCCAAGATCGCCGAACTCAATGCCGATCCAAAGATCCATGGCATTCTCGTGCAGTTGCCGTTGCCGAAGCACTTCGACGCCGACGCGGTGCTCAAGGCGATTTCCCCCGCCAAGGATGTGGACGGTTTTCACGCCGAGAACGTCGGCGCGCTGATGCAGGGCCACCCGCGTTTCATCCCGTGCACACCCTACGGAATCATGAAGTTTTTCGCGGAGGCCGGCATCGACCTCAAAGGCAAGGAAGCCGTCGTCCTCGGACGCTCGAACATCGTCGGCAAGCCGATGGCCATGCTGCTGATGCAGGCCAGCGCGACGGTGACGGTCTGCCATTCGCAGACGCGCGACCTTGCTTTCCACACGCGGCGCGCCGACGTGCTGGTCGCGGCGCTCGGCAAGGCACGTTTCGTCACCGCCGATATGGTCAAGCCGGGCGCCGTCGTCATCGACGTCGGCATCAACCGGCTGCCGGACGGGAAGCTCTGTGGTGACGTCGATTTTGCTGGCGTCAGCGAAGTGGCCTCGGCGATCACGCCGGTGCCCGGCGGTGTCGGGCCGATGACGATTACGATGCTCCTCGCCAACACGCTCGAAGCGGCCGAAAGAGAGGCCCGCTGATGGCAGGCGGCGAGCCGCTGGTCGGCGTGGTCATGGGTTCGGATTCCGACTGGCCGACGATGCAGGCGGCGGCGGTGATGCTGAAGGAGTTCGGCGTACCTTTCGAGACGCGCGTCGTCTCGGCGCATCGCACCCCGGATCTGCTCTTCGAATACGCGACCGCCGCCGGCCCGCGTGGCCTCAAGGCGATCATCGCCGGCGCCGGCGGCGCCGCGCATCTGCCGGGAATGCTCGCCGCCAAGAGCATCGTGCCGGTGCTTGGCGTGCCGGTACAGTCGAAAGCCCTGTCCGGCCAGGACTCCCTGCTTTCGATTGTGCAGATGCCCAAGGGAATTCCCGTCGCCACTTTTGCCATCGGCGAGGCCGGTGCCGCCAATGCAGCCCTGTTTGCGGTAGCGATGCTCGCCACCGGCGATCCCGAACTGGCGCAGCGCCTCACCCACTTCCGTCGGGCGCAGGCCGACAAGGTGATGGCGATGAAACTGCCGGAAGTGTGAGCCGCATTCCCGCAGCACGGCGATGCCTGCAAACGCACCGGCACAGGCGGGCAGCGTACCAACCGCCGGCGGTCGCGCTTCTTCGCTGCCAGCAGGGACGGTGATGATTCTCCCCCCTGCCACTCTCGGCATGCTCGGTGGCGGCCAGTTGGGCCGCTTCTTCGTCGCCGCGGCGCACGAAATGGGCTACTTCGTCCGCGTACTCGACCCCGACCCGCACAGCCCCGCCGGGCTGATCGCCGACCGCCATCTGATCGCCGCGTACGACGACTACGCCGCGCTCGACGAACTGGCACAGGGCTGCGCCGCGATCACCACCGAGTTCGAGAACGTTCCCGCAGGCACCCTCGACTATCTCGACAAGTTCGTCGTCGTGCGCCCATCGGCTGCCGCGGTCAGCGTCTGCCAGAACCGCATTGCCGAAAAGAGCTTCCTGCGCGAGCATGGCCTGCCGCATGCCGAATTCCTTGCCGTACACGGCGAACAGGACCTGCGCGCGGCGAGCGACAGCCTCTTTCCGGGAATTTTGAAGGTTGCCCGCTTCGGCTATGACGGCAAGGGGCAGGCCGTGGTCAACGATCGCGATCAGGCGCTTGCCGCTTTCCAGCACTTCAAGGGCGAAATCTGCGTCCTCGAGCAGAAGCTGATGCTCGAGCGCGAGCTGTCCGTCGTCCTGGCGCGTGACGAGGGCGGCGGCATCGCCAGCTTTCCGACCGTCGAGAACAGCCATCGCAAGGGCATTCTCGACGTCTCGCTGGTGCCGGCGCGAGCGGCGGCGGAATTGCGCGAGCGCGCCATCGAACTGGCCGCGCAGATCGCCCAACACCTGGGCTACATCGGCACCCTGGCGGTCGAGTTCTTCGTCGTGGACGACGCGCTGGTCATCAACGAAATGGCACCACGGCCGCACAACAGCGGTCACTACACGCTCGACGCCTGCATCACCAGCCAGTTCGAACAGCAGGTGCGCGCCCTCTGCGGCCTGCCGCTCGGTGAGACGCGCGCGCACTCGGCCGCGGCTATGGTCAATCTGCTCGGTGACCTGTGGTACGAAGTGGGCCCCACCGGGCATCGCCATCGCGAACCCGACTGGTCGAAGCTGTACGCCTTTCCCGGCCTGAAACTACACCTTTATGGCAAGCATCACGCCCGGCCGGGCCGCAAGATGGGGCATTTCACCGTCCTCGATGCCGACCCCGAACGCGCGCACGCGCTGGCCGTCGCGGCACGCGCCGCGATCGGGATCACCGATGCGCACTGACCAGGCCGTCATCGATCGCGCCGTCGCGCTGCTGCAGGCCGGCGAACTGGTCGCCTTTCCGACCGAGACCGTCTACGGCGTCGGCGCCGACGCCGCGAACCCGGCGGCCGTCGGCCGGATCTTCACCGCCAAGGGTCGGCCGGCCGATCACCCCTTGATCGTACACCTGCCCGGCGACGGCGGCCTGGACCGCTGGGCGCGCGACATTCCGACACGCGCCTGGGAACTGGCCGAGGCCTTCTGGCCGGGCCCCCTGACCCTGATTCTCAAGCGCGCTCCGGCTGTCCCGGCGATCGTCACCGGCGGTCAGGATACCGTCGGCGTGCGCGTGCCGGCGCACCCGCTGGCGCTGGCCTTGCTGCGCGCCTATGCCGAGGCCGGCGGCGGGGTCGATGGCCTGTGCGGCATCGCCGCCCCCTCGGCCAATCGCTTCGGCCGCATCAGCCCGACCGAAGCCGCGCACGTGCGCGCAGAACTCGGCGACGCCGTCCCGTTGATCCTCGACGGCGGTCGCTGTCCGGTCGGCATCGAATCGACGATCGTTGACCTCACGCGCGGCGACGACCAGGCACCACGCCTGCTGCGCCCGGGACGCGTCACGCCCGAACAGATCGCGGCGGTGATCGGCGTGCTGCCGGAGATCGTCACGCGCCCGGCGGACGATGGCACGCCACGCGTCTCCGGGTCGCTCGCGGCGCACTACGCACCGACAACACCGCTACGCTTCGTGACGCAGGCAGACCTTGTCGACGTCGTCGACGAATTGCGCCAGACCGGCCGCCGCTGTGCGTTACTCCACCACAGCCAACTGCCTAATGCGAGCGCGCTACACGCCGGACTGCGCCTGCCGGTCGATCCGCAAGGCTATGCGAGGGGGCTGTACGCGGCTCTCAGAGAACTCGATCAAATGGCCGCCGACATCATCCTCGTCGAAGAGATCCCGGCAGCGCCTGCCTGGGCGGCGATCGCCGACCGCCTGCACCGGGCCGCCTGCGGCGCCGGCCTGGCGACGAACGACCGCGCGTCGACGACGCAAGTTCGCCCGTAACAGGAAAAAAGTCACATCGGCACCCAGATCATCGGGCAGCGGCCGGTCGGCGTCTGATAATCTCGAACGTCTCGTTCGACTCACTGCTCACGAGGCACTGCCCATGCGCCCTACCCTGTTTGCTCGCTTCCTCATCGGCGTGGTGCTGAGTCTCCCGCTGCCGCTCGTCGCCCAGGATCTCTCGTCGGCACGGGGCAACGAACATCGTGTCGCCCTGGTCATCGGCAATTCGGCCTACGCGCACTCGCCGCTCAAGAACCCGGTGAATGATGCGCGGGCAATGCGCGACAAGCTGAAGAAGATGGAGTTCGACGTCGTCATGCGCGAGAACCTCAAGGCACGTGACATCGGCGGCGCCCTGCGGGAATTCCGCAGCAAGCTGCGCCCGGGCTCGATCGCGCTGTTCTTCTACGCCGGCCATGGCTTGCAGATTCGTGGCGAGAACTACCTGCCGGCAGTCGACGCCGAGATTTCGAGTGAAGAAGACGTTCCGCACCAGAGTCTGAACGTCAATACCGTCCTCAACACGATGGAAGACTCGAAGGCGGGGGTGAATCTGGTGCTGCTCGACGCCTGCCGCAACAACCCCTTCACGCGCAGCTTCCGCTCCGGCGCCGGCGCCGGTCTGGCGCGCATCCAGGCGCCGAGCGGCACGCTGATTCACTACGCGACGCGACCGGGCAGCGTCGCCGAGGACGGCGACGGAGCCAACGGCACCTACACCGCCGCCCTGCTGGCACAGATCGAGGAAAAAGGGGTGCCGATCGAACAGGCGCTAAAGCGGGTCACCGTCCGCGTCAAGAGCGCCACCAAAGGCAAGCAGGAGCCGTGGATGGAAGGCAGCCTGACCGGCGACTTCTACTTCGTGATCACCGGACCGACGCAGATCACCATCCAGCAAGCGCCAGTCGACGCCGACGCGGCAGCCTGGCAGGCCGCCGAAGCGACCAACACCGCGGCCGCGTATCAGGCCTATCTCAGCGAGTATCCGAAAGGTCTTTATGCCGCCGCCGCTCGCGTCAAGCTCGCCGGCCTGACGGCGGCGAGTCAAGCGGCGGCGCCACCCCAGGCCGCCCCGGCAGCCGCAGCCCCGGCGGCGGCACGTGCGAAGAGCGAGGTGACACCGGAGGACCGCGACACGGCGCTGTGGCAGCAGGTGCAGGCAGCAGGCAACCGTGACTACTATGAGACCTATCTCAAGGAATTCCCGCGCGGCAAGTATGCGCCGCTGGCACGCGCCGAACTGAAGCGCCTGGCCACCCAGGAGAAGGAGCAGCAGGCACAGGCGGAACGACAAGCCTGGGAAAAGGCCCAGCAGATCAACAGCGACGAGTCCTACCAGAGTTATCTCGTCGAGTACCCGCGCGGAACCTTTGTCGCCCTCGCCCAGGCCGCCCAGAAGAAAGCACGCAAGGAGGCAGCAGCCCGCCTCGCCCAGGGCAAGCCGACGATGCGCGAGCAGCAGCGCCCGGCCGACGAACGCAAGGCGCCCGAACGAAGCGACAAGAAGAAACCGGACGAGGCCCGCCAAGCCGCCATCGGCGAACTGAGCCTGGCGCGCCTCTCGGCAGCCGAGTACCCGATGGGTGCCGCCGCCGACGACGTCACCGACAATCCCGAAGCCGACGAAGCCGCGCGTCCGCAGCACAATGTCAAGGTCGCGAACTTCGAACTCGCCTACTACGAAGTCACCGTCGGGCAGTTCCGCAAGTTTGTCGAGGCCACCGCCTACCAGACCGAAGCTGAACGTGTTGGCCGCAGCCCCGGCTGCCACGTCGCCCGCAGTGGCGGCGAGTTCGCCGTCGAGCGCAGTGCCACCTGGCGCGCACCGGGCTTCGCGCAGACCGACAGCCATCCGGTCGTCTGCGTCAGCTGGAACGACACCCAGGCCTATGTCGCCTGGCTCAACGGCGCCGCTGCCGGCTACCGGCTGCCGAGCGAGGCTGAATGGGAGTATGCCGCGCGCGCGGGCACCGTCACGCCGCGGCCGTGGAGCGATACCGGCAACTTCTTTGCCCGCATGTTCCAGTCCGGCAAGGGAACCGATCCCGAGCAGCCGCCCAGCCGCACCTGCCGGAACGCCAACGTCGCCGACGAGTCGCTGAAGAAGGCCCTCGCCTGGCCGGTCACTCACAACTGCAGCGACGGCCAGGCTTACGCCAGCAGCGGCGGCTACTTCGGCCGCAACGGCTTCAGCCTGTACGACATGATCGGCAATGTCAGCGAATGGACCCAGGACTGCTGGAATCCCAGCCATGCTGGTGCGCCGCTCGACGGCAAGGCGCGCCTGTCCGGCGACTGCTCGCAACGCGTGATCCGCGGCGGAAGCTGGAGCAGCGGCCCCGTCTATGCCCGCTCGGCCGCGCGACAGAAGAACCCGGCATCCTACCGGGCCTCCGACCTCGGATTTCGCCTGGCCAGAACCCAGCCCTGATTCCGATTCCTCTGACTGCCCGGCGGTCAGAACAGTTCGAGCTGCTGGCCCGGCGGCGGCGGGCGAAAGAGATCGCTACGCAGTTCGGCCGCTTCGTCAGCGAAGCCGAGCCGGCGTGCGGCCAGCGCAAAGCGCCCGGCGATCAGTTCCGCGAACGGGCCGCTGCCCGTCATCCGGCTGCCGAAGCGCGGATCGTTGTCGCGTCCGCCGCGCATCGCGCGCAGCGCGTTCAGCACGCGCTCCCGTTTGAGCGGCTGGTGCTCCTGCAACCAGGCGTCGACCAGGCCGCGAACTTCATGCGGCAGGCGCAGGACGATGAAGGCCGCCGTCGTCGCCCCCGCCGCGCGCGCCGCGGCGAGCACCGCCTCGAGCTCATGGTCGTTCAGAAAAGGGATCACCGGCGCCACCAGCACCCCCGTCGGCACACCGGCCGCCGCCAGCCGGCGGATCGTTTCGATGCGGCGAGCCGGTGCTGCGGCCCGCGGCTCGAGCCGGCGCGCCAGGGCGTGGTCGAGTTGCGGCACCGAGACGAGGACACGCGCCAGACCGAGCGCCGCGGCCGGCGCGATGAGGTCGAGATCGCGCTCGACCAGCGCACCCTTGGTGGTGATCGTAAACGGGTGTCGGCATTCGCTCAGCACCTCGAGCACGCCGCGCGTGATCCGCTGGGCGCGCTCCGCCGGCTGATAGGGATCGGTGTTCGCGCCTAGCGCAATTGGGCTGCAGCGGTAAGCGCGGGCGGCGAGTTCCGAACGCAGCAATTCCGCGGCGTTCGTCTTGGCAAAGATGCGCGTCTCGAAGTCGATTCCCGGCGACAGATTGAGGTAGGCGTGGCTGGGACGCGCATAGCAGTAGATGCAGCCGTGTTCGCAGCCCTGGTAGGGATTGATCGACTGCGTGAAGGGAACATCGGGCGAATCGTTGCGCATGATGATCGAACGCGCCGTCTGCGCGAAGACGACCGTCGGCAGCGACCGCGGCTCGGCGTCGGGCTCGCTCCAGCCGTCAGCGAAGGCTTCCTTGGCGCGCGTCTCGAAACGGCCTGCGGGGTTGCCGGTGGCGCCGCGGCCGCGCGGCGGGCCATCGCGCGTGCCTGCCGTCATTTGCCCGGCTCGCGTCCGAAACGATAGTTCCAGAGCAGGTCAAACCCGGTGTCGGTGCCGGCGCGACCGACCAGCGAGAAATTCCGGCTCAGGTCGACGGTCAGCTTGACGACGCTGCCGGCAGCGCTCAGCAACTGGTCGTAGCTGAGGACGACATTCGACGACAGCCGCTTGCCGACACTGACGATCTGGTCGGTGGTCGAGTCGGTCGTGCCGAAACCCGAGGTGCTGGCCACGCGACTGGTCTGCCAGCGACCCGACCCGTCGAGCGTGCCGGTGCGGATTCCGAACTCGTCGATACCGAGACTGCGTTGAATCTCCTTCAGCGGTCCGCCGTCCTGGCCGCCAAGCATCGTCTGGGCAGCGGCCATCAACACCGAAGCGTCCTTGCCGCCCTGTTGATCCGGCGCCTGCCCGAGGACCAGCCAGGAGAGTTTTTCGGCATCCGGCACGTCCGGATCGGAGACCAGGCGGACGATCGGCCGCCTCGCCGTACCGGTCACTTCGACTCCCGCCTCGACCGGCAGGTGGCGGCGAACCGCGCGGATGTTGAGCCCCGGGTTGTCGATCAGGCCCTGGAAGTTGAGAATGCCGCGTTCGATGTCGAGCTTCTGGCCATAGGCGTCGAAGCGACCGTCGCGGGTGCGGATCGTGCCGGTCGCCCGCGGTAGGCCCGCACCCTCCGAGCGCAGTTTGACCGCACCGACCAGACGGCTCTCGACGCCGGCGCCCCGGAAATGGAAGTGGCGACCGAGATCGGCGTTCAGGTTCACCGACAGCAAGCGCGCCGGTACCGAGGGTTTCGCCTGGCCGGTGCCTGGACGCTTGATCACCACGTCTTCGGACAATTCCGGCGTGCCGCTCTTGGCAAGCTCCCAATAGGCGGCGTCGATCCTGAAGCTACCGACGATGTCGAGTACGCGCTCGCCCACTTTCAGTTGTGTATCGCCGGACAGCAATATCCACTGATCGGGGCGCTGCATGATGCCGAGACGATCTGCCTTCAGGGTCAGGAAGCCATCGGTCTGTCCGGCGCGCAGCTCGCCGGTCGCCTCGACGCGCCCCGGCCGGCCGGTCAGGCTGCTGGCGTCGATCGCCGGGTCGAGCAGGAGCGTCCGCGGCATCGCCTGCAGATCGCTCTCGAAAACCAACTGTTTGAGAATCAGGCGCAGGTCGTCGCCGGCTTCGCCGCTCAACTGCACCAGCAGCTTGCCGCGCTCCAGGCGCAGTCCCTGATCGAGCGCGCGCACGGCGAGTTGTTCACCACGCCATTCCCCAGTGAGGCGGGGTTGCGCCGGCGTGCCGGCCACCGCCAGTTCGCCGGCCAGGCGACCGCCGAGTTGCCAGCCGTCGCCGACCAGCGGACCCGCCCAGGCGAGATCGGGAGCGTTCAGCTTGATTTGGCCGCGCCATGGCGCCTGGCGGTCGATCAAGGTATCGGCAGAACTGCTGGCCGAGAGCTCGCCATCGACCTCGCCAAGCCGCTTGCCGCGCAGCTTGAGCTGGCCTTCGCAACGGCCGGCGCCGACCTGCAGGCTCAGGACGCCTTCCTCGAGGCCGAGCGGCAGCGTGCCGATCACCAGATCGCCGCTCTCCCGCGACAGGCGCACCCGACCCGTCGGCAAGTTCGGGCGCGTGCTCGGCGCCGTGGCCGCCGGGCGCTTCCCAGCACCGC
>JAFLDO010000067.1 GCA_017302455.1 Accumulibacter sp. | reverse complement strand
GCCCGCCGCGCGAGGCGCAACGCGATGCGCGGCGCAGCGGACCTCGCCCCCCTCGCCGTGACGAAGCACGCGACGTTCCCGAGACACGCGCCGGCCGCGAACAGAGCGACGCATCAGCGCAGCCGACACAAGCGGTCCCCGCCGTCGCCCGAAGCGAGCCCCAAAGACCCCGCACACCACGCGAACCGCGCGAAGCGCGCGAGCCACGCGATCCGAACGAAACGCGCGAGCCGCGTCGGCAGAGAGGCGCGCCACGCGCCGAACGCAAGGAGCAACCAGCCTTGGCGGTCGCCGAAACCACGGTAGCTGTCGCGCCGGCGCCTCTCCTCCCGGGCGCCGCGGCGCTGAGCGAGCCGCGTCCGTCAGGTGACGAGCCGGTCAGCAATGGCCGCCGCCGCGGGCGTCGCGGTGGGCGTCGCGAGCGCGGTGAAAGGGTCGAGAGCCTGGCCGAAACCCAGAGCGGCGAGAGCGTCGAGACGAGCACGGCAATCGCCGGCACGGCAGTCGACATACCGGGGGCGGCACTGCCGGCAAGCGCCACCGGCCAACCGGCACGCACAGCGGTCGCGCCGACGGCAGATCAGCAGGGTGCCACCACAGCGGTCACGGCAGACCCCGCCGTGCTCGCGGAACTGCCGGCGGTAGCCACCGAGCCGCCACCCGCGACCCCGGAAGTGGTCACGGCGCTCGCCAGCACAGCACCGGCGAGCGTCAACCAGGGGCTGGATGCGGATGCCCCGATGGCGGTCGACGGCCGCGCAACGGTCGACACCGCAGCCGACGTGGAAGCACCGAAGGTGGCACCCGCCGCCGACACGCCGGCGGCCACCGCGCTTCCGGCGAGTGTCGCCATCCTTCAGGCCGAGCCGAACCAGGTGCTCGCCCAGCCTGCCGCATCGCTGCCGGCGTCGCCGACCCTCCAGCAACTGGTCGCGGAGAGCGGCCTGATCATGGTCGAGACCAGCCGCGACGACACTCGAGGAGCGCCACCGGAAACCATCGACGACGCACCGCTCAGACAGCCGCGGCGCCGACGGGCACCGGTAGTCGTCTCCGAAGAGCCGCTGGTGATGGTCGAGACGCAGAAGTAAGGCAACGCTCGTCAGTACCGCCGAGGGCGGGCAGCCAGTCTGGCGGTGATGTAGGCCGCCAGCTGGCAAGCGGTAAGGTTGCGGCTGGCGCCGAGTTCTGCCGATGGCGGCGAGCCCGCCGCCCTCACCACCACCGCGTCACGCTAACGAAGGCGCGCGAAAGCAGCCAAAGCAGCCTGAAAACTGGCTTCAGTGCTCGCCATCCTGCATAATCATCACCTTGGTCGCCGCTGTCATCCGGAGTCATTTGCTCGTTCTGCACACGTCGCGAGTGATGTATCCGGGGGGCATCGGCCCGATTACCTCCCTTTCCAGGGCTAGCCCTGAACAGCGACGCAAGCAGTCACTCCCAATTCTCCCAGCAGGAGCCGTCATGACGCCGATCCCTCTATCCTTCTCAGCGACCCATCGCACCCTCCGCTACACTGCCGCCGGGCTGGCCGCGATCTCGCTCCTGATCACCGCCGCTTGCGAGAAGCCGAAGGCTGCCGCGCCGGCGGTGCCGGTCGTCGACGTCGTCACCGTCGCCCAGCGTGACGTGCCGATCTACATGGAATGGATCGGCTCGCTGGACGGCAACATCAATGCCGTCATCCGGCCGCAGGTCACCGGCTACCTGATCAAACAGAACTACCGCGAAGGCGACCTCGTCAAGCAGGGTCAGCCGCTGTTCGAGATCGACCCACGCACTTTCGAGGCCGCCGTCGACGAAGCCAAGGGATTACGCGCCCAGCAAGCAGCGCGTTACGAGACGACGCGCGCCAATCTCGCCCGCATCAAGCCGCTGGCGGCGATGAACGCCGTCAGTCAGAAGGACCTCGACGACACCACCGGCGCCGACCTTTCCGCCAAGGCGTCACTCGAAGCCGCCGATGCTTCGCTGCGGACCGCCAAGCTGAATCTGGCTTTCACGAAGATCACCTCGCCGGTGACCGGCATTGCCGGCATCGCCAAGGCGCAGATCGGCGACCTCCTCAGCCCGAGCATGCCGACCGAACTCACCACGGTGTCGACCGTCGACCCGATCAAGGTCTATTTCAACATCAGCGAGCGGGAATACCTCAAGGTTGCCGGCGAGCGAACGGACACCAGCAAGCAGGTGCCGCTCGAGCTGTTCCTCGTCGACGGCTCGCTCTATCCCCACCCCGGAAAGTTCTTCGTGCTCAACCGGCAGGTTGACACCAGCACCGGCACCTTCAAGGTGGCAGCGCTTTTCCCGAACCCCCAGAGCCTCCTCCGCCCGGGCCAGTACGGGAAGGTGCGGGCCACCATGGCCGTCGAGAAGGGTGCACTGCTCGTGCCGCAGCGTGCGGTTACCGAAATCCAGGGCAAGTACTTGGTGGCGGTCGTCGGCGCCGACAACAAGGCCGACATCCGCCCGGTCACGGTCGGCGAGCGCATCGGCAGCGACTGGATCATCAGCAAGGGCCTGCAGCCCGGCGAGCAAGTGATTGCCGAGGGAACCCAGAAGGTTCGCGCGGGAATGACCGTCAGCCCGAAACCGTTCGTGCCGGATGCCCCGGCCGCCGCCACCCCGGCCAAGCCCGGTGACAAGCCGGCTACGCCGGCACCGGCGAGCAAGGGGTAAGCAGCCATGTCAAAGTTCTTCATCAACCGGCCCATCGTGGCGATGGTCATCTCGATCCTGATGACCATCGTTGGCCTCGTCGCCATGTCCGGGCTGCCGACCGCCCAGTTCCCGAATATCGTGCCGCCGCAGATCAATGTCAGCAGCACCTACACCGGCGCCGACGCGCTGACCGTCGAGCAGGCGGTGGCCACCCCGATCGAGCAGCAGATGTCCGGCGTCGACAACATGGACTATATGTATTCGATCAACGCCAACAATGGCCAGTCCACGCTATATGTCAACTTCGCACTGGGTACCGACGCCAACACCGACCAGCTGCTCGCCCAGATGCGCGAAGGCCAGGCCGAATCGCAGTTGCCGTCGGACGTGCGCAACTACGGCGTGACCGTAGCCAAGTCGACCTCATCGCCGCTGATCATGTTCGCGCTCTACTCGCCGAACGGCACCTACGACAACATCTTCCTCGCCAACTACGCCTACATCAACATCAACGACCAGATGACGCGGGTCAAGGGAATCGCCAGCGTCACTGTCTTTGGCGCGGGCCAGTACGCGATGCGAATGTGGGTCAAGCCCGACCAACTGGCCAAGCTGAACATCACGATTCCCGAAATCATCAACGCGGTCAATGCGCAGAACACTGTCAACCCAGCCGGAACAATTGGTGGCGAGCCGGTCCCGGCGGGCCAGGAATTCACCTACGCGGTGCGCGCGCAGGGCCGCTTGCAGAGCACCGAAGAGTTCGGCAACATCGTGCTGCGCGCCAACCCGGACGGCTCGATCGTGCGCGTCCAGGATGTGGCCCGCATCGAACTCGGCGCCCAGACCTACAGCCAGCAGGGCCGCCTCAACGGCAAGCCGGCTGCCCTGGTCGCCCTCTACCAGATGCCCGGCGCCAACGCCCTCGATGCGGCCGATGGCGCCAAGAAGCTGATGGAAAAGATCAAGCAGAGCTTCCCGCCTGACCTCGATTACGTCATCGCGCTCGATACGACGCTGTCGGTCACCGAAGGAATCACCGAGATCAAGCACACGCTGTTCGAGGCGCTGGTGCTGGTGATGATCGTTGTCTTCGTCTTCCTGCAAGGCTGGCGGGCGACGCTGATTCCCTTGCTCGCCGTGCCGGTGTCGCTGGTCGGCACCTTCATGCTCTTCCCGATGTTCGGCTTTTCGATCAACACGCTTTCGCTGTTCGGTCTGGTGCTGGCGATCGGCCTCGTGGTGGACGATGCCATCGTTGTCGTCGAAGCGGTCGAGCACCATATCGAGCACGGCATGTCGCCGAAGGATGCAACGCTGAGGGCCATGGAGGAGGTCACCGGCCCGGTGATCGCCATTGCCGTCATCCTGGCTGCCGTCTTCGTGCCGACCGCCTTCATTCCCGGGATCACCGGCCAGCTCTACCAGCAGTTCGCAGTCACCATCGCCATCTCGGTAATCATCTCGGCCTTCAACGCGCTGACCCTGAGTCCCGCCCTCTGCGCCATGCTGCTCAGGCCCAAGGTCAAGGGCAGCGGCCCGATCCAGAAATTCTACGACTGGTTCAACGGCGTGTTCGGCCGCGTTACCGGCGGCTATGTCGGCATCTGCCGGATCGCCATCCGCAGGAGCCTGATCAGCCTCGTCTTTCTGGTCGCCGTCACGGCGAGCGCGGGCTTCTTCGGCAAGCTTGTACCCGCCGGCTTTCTTCCCGATGAGGACCAGGGTTACGTCTTTGCAGCGGTGCAACTGCCCGATGCGTCATCGCTGCAACGCACGTCGGAGATTGCCGCCCAGGCCGAAGAGCTGATCATGAAGGTGCCAGGCGTACAATACACGACCACGGTGGTCGGCTACAGCATGCTGAGCCAGGTGACCAATACCTACAGTGCCTTCTTTTTCGTGACGCTCAAGAACTGGGCGGATCGCAAGCAGCCCGAGGAGCAATACGCGGCGATCAAGGCCGAACTGACCAAGCGGCTGGCCGGGATCCCCGGCGCCATCGCTTTTGCGTTTCCGCCGCCGGCGATCCAGGGAGTCGGCACCTCGGGCGGCGCCACCTTCATTCTCGAGGACCGTGCTGGAAAGGACATCGCCTTCCTTGCCGAGAACACCACCAAGTTCCTCGAGGCCGCGCGAAAGCGCCCGGAGCTGGCTAGTGTTTCGACCACCTTCCGGCCAACCGTTCCGCAGCTCTTCATCGACGTCGATCAGGACAAGGTGCTCAAACAGGGCGTCCTCCTCAGCGACGTGTACAAGACGCTGCAGAGCTTCCTCGGCAGCGGCTTCATCAACTACTTCAACCGCTTCGGACGCCAGTGGCAGGTGTACGTCCAGGCCGAGGGTGACTACCGGACCAACATCGACAATGTGGGCCAGTTTTACGTGCGCAACAACAAGGGCGAGGCGGTGCCGTTGTCGGCGCTGACTTCCATCCGTAATGTCTCCGGTCCTGAATTCACCATGCGCTACAACCTGTACCGCAGCGCACAGATCAACGCGTCGGCCGCACCGGGCTATAGTTCCGAGCAGGTGATGCGGGCGCTTGAGGCAGTCTTCGCCGAAACCATGCCGAGCGAGATGGGCTACGACTACATGGGCATGTCATTCCAGGAGCAGAAGGCGCAGCAGGGCATCTCGCCGGCGGTCATCTTCGGCTTCTCGCTGCTCTGCGTCTTCCTGATCCTGGCGGCGCAGTACGAGAGCTGGTCGCTGCCCTTCTCGGTCCTGTTGGGAACGCCAATCGCCGTCGCCGGCGCGTTTTTTGCACTGATGTTGCGCGGCCAGGAACTCAACGTCTATGCGCAGATCGGTCTGGTGATGCTGATCGGTCTGGCGGCGAAGAACGCGATTTTGATCGTGGAGTTCGCCAAGATGGAGTACGAGAAGGGCGAGCTGTCGCTCGCCGAGGCGACGCTCAAGGGCGCGCAACTGCGCCTGCGCCCGATCCTGATGACATCGTTCGCCTTCATCCTCGGCTGCGTTCCACTGGCGATCGCCAGCGGCGCCGGTGCCCTGTCGCGGCAGGTGATGGGTAGCGCGGTGATCGGCGGCATGCTGGCGGCCACCTGCCTGGCCATCTTCATCATTCCGGTAACCTTTTTCGTCGTCGAGAAGATCAGCCACAAGGGCGAGACTGGGGTACGCAGCCACGCGGCCGGCGAGGGGGAGGCCGGCAAACTCGACGCGCCAGCAAAGCCGGCTGACAAAGAGGAGGATCGCCATGCGTAAGCCACTGTTGGTCACCTTGCTGGCGCTGGCGGCCAGCGGTTGCATGGTCGGACCCGACTACGTCCGCCCGCCGGTAGACACGCCGGCAGCCTGGCGGCTCAGCGAACAGGACGCCCGCGACCTCGCCAACACCGCCTGGTGGGAGCAGTTCGGTGACCCCGTGCTCAACGACCTGGTAGCGACGGCGCTACGCGAAAACAAGGACCTGATGATCGCTGCCGCGCGGGTCGAGCAGTTTGCCGGCAACTACGGCATCGTTCGCTCCGGGCTCTTCCCGCAGGTTGGCGCTGGCTATGAAGTCCGACGGCAGAGAGACATCAGCGCCGTGGTGGTTGGCGCCGGCGGCGACGAGACCTACAACAGCTACAACGCGGTGTTGAATGCCAGTTGGGAGATCGATATCTGGGGCCGCATCCGCCGCCAGACGGAAGCGGCACGCGCGCAACTCATGGCCAGCGAGGAAGGCCGGCGCGCTGTCATCCTGTCGCTCGTCGGCAGTGTTTCCGGCGCCTACATCAACCTGCGCGACCTCGATCGGCAACTGGATATTGCCAGGGCGACCGCCAAGAGCCGCGGCGAGTCGTACGAGATCTTCAAGCTGCGCTTCGCAGGGGGCATCATTTCGGTGCTCGAACTGAGCCAGAACCGGTCGCAATACGAGGAAGCGCTGGCGAGCATCCCGCCGCTGGAAAAAGCCATCGCCCAGCAGGAAAACGGGCTGAGCGTCCTGCTCGGCCGCAACCCCGGGCCGATACCGCGCGGCAAGGATATCGACCATCTGGCGCTACCGGCAATCCCTGCCGGCTTGCCGTCGGATCTGCTTGAACGCCGGCCCGACATCCGGCGCACCGAGCAGGACCTGATCGCTGCCAATGCGCAGATCGGTGCCGCCAAGGCGGCGTACTTCCCGACCATCTCGCTGACCGGACTGTTCGGTTACGCCAGTACCAGTCTGAGCAATCTCTTCGACAGCCAAAGCAAGGTGTGGAATTACGGCGCACCGATCACGATGCCGATCTTCACCGCCGGCGCGATCGCCGGCCAAGTGCAGGCCGCCGAAGCCGCGCAGCAGCAGGCCCTGTTTGCCTACCAGAAGGCGATCCAGGAGGCTTTCCGCGAAGTCAACGACTCGCTGGTCAGCCGCGACCGGACGCGCGAACAACTGAAGGCGCAGCGGCGTCAGGTCGAAGCGCTGCAGCAGTACGCAGCCACCGCCCGCCTGCGCTACGACAATGGCTACACCAGCTACATCGAAGTGCTCGACGCCGAACGCAGCCTGTTCAACGTCCAGCTACAGTACACGCAGACGCAGCAAGTGGAGTTCCAATCGATGATCAATCTTTATCTGGCCATGGGCGGTGGCTGGGTGAACGAAGCTGAGAAAGTCGCGAGCACGAGTAGTGCGCAGTGAGAACCCATCCTGCCGCCATAGAGTACCGGGGTGTACCGGGTGGCCAGCCGTCAGCTTGGTGACGGGTATTTGGCAGCGCAACAGCATCCGCAAATCTCTTGAAAGGGGTAAGTGATGAGCAAGAAAAGGAAGTCAGCAAAGAAAGCCAAAGTCGAGACGTTGATCAATCCCGACATGCCGTCTGAATCGACGGAGAGCGAAGCGCCAGAAGCGGCCGAGGCCATTGAAAAGCCGGAGAAAAAGATATCCAACCGGACCTACCTCAAGGAACTCGAGAAACTCGAGGGCGAACTGGCGCATCTGCAATCCTGGGTGATCAAGCAGGGACTCAAGGTGGTTCTCGTTTTCGAAGGCCGTGACGGAGCCGGCAAGGGCGGTACGATCAAGGCCATCACCGGCCGCGTCAGCCCGCGCGTATTCCGGGTTGTCGCCCTGCCCGCGCCGACCGAGCGCGAGAAGACGCAGATGTATGCCCAGCGCTACCTGCCACACATGCCGGCAGCCGGCGAGGTGGTGATCTTCGACCGGAGCTGGTACAACCGCGCCGGCGTCGAGCGCGTCATGGGCTTTGCCA
Organism: Accumulibacter sp.; assembly: GCA_017302455.1. Taxonomy (GTDB): domain Bacteria; phylum Pseudomonadota; class Gammaproteobacteria; order Burkholderiales; family Rhodocyclaceae; genus Accumulibacter; species Accumulibacter phosphatis. The sequence goes on along the minus strand of JAFLDO010000067.1, from coordinate 13,981 downwards.
CCGAGGAGCAGGTAGAGGGTTTCCTCCGGATGGCGCCACTGTTCGAAAAGCTACTGGTCGGAAAAAGCAACAACGTCATCTTGCTCAAGTACTGGCTGGAAGTCGACATGGACGAGCAGACGCGCCGCCTCGAGGCGCGCATTACGGATCCGCGCAAGCAGTGGAAGCTTTCGCCGATGGATCTGAAGTCGTACAGCCGCTGGTACGACTACTCGCGCGCGCGCGACGAGATGTTCAGGGAGACCGATACCGAATGGGCGCCGTGGTTCGTGGCGCGCTCCAACGACAAGAAGCGGGTGCGCTTGAACATCATCAAGCACATCCTGAGCAGCATCCCTTACGAGGTCGTCAAGCAGCCGAAGATCGTTCTGCCCAAACGGCAAAAGCCCGGCGACTACAAGGAAATCACGCTGCCGTTGAAGTACGTGCCGGAAGTCTACTGAATCGGCGGTGGGCCTGAAACACCTCGCTGGCTGCGCGTCCCTCGTCGATACCAGCGAGGTCAGGCCGCCGCATTTCCCGGGCGGCCGCGAAACTCGTCGATGACGTCGGCCACCGTGATCCTGCGGCCGAAGTAGCCGACGTTTTCCTCCAGTCCCTCGGCGCGCAGAATGTCGCGTACCGCCGCATGTGCCGCGACCAGGCGCAGGCGAATTCCAGCCGCCTGGAACTCCTCGTGCAGCTTCGCCAGCATGCGCGCGCCGGCCAGGTCGACAATGGGTGATGTGGAAAGGTCACACACCATCAGGCTGAGCGGCCCGGCGGCCGAGCGGACTTTCTGCCAGACCGCTTCGCGCACGTGCTCGACGTTGAAATAAAGCAGCGACGCCTCGACGCGGAACATCAGCACACCGGGAACGGCCTCGTTGTCGGGGTTGCGCTCGATATCGGAGTAACTGCGCGTTCCCGGGATGTGGCCGAGGAAGGCCACATGCGGGTGTGCCGCGCGCCGTATGAGCAACAACATCGACACGAGCACCGCCACGATCACGCCCTTGAGGATGCCGAGCAACAGCACGCCGCCGAAAGCGACCATCGAGACGCCGAATTCGAAGCGGCTCACCCGCCACACGTGGCGAAGTTCGCCGATGTTGATCAATCCCTTGACGGCCACCAGCACGATCGCTGCGAGCACCACGTTGGGCAGGTTGTACAGCAGCCCTGTCAGGTACATCAGGCACAGGCCGATCGTCAGCGAAGCGAAAACGAGGGCGAGCGGCGTCTTTGCGCCGGCCTTGTCATTCACCGAGGACTGCGACAGGCCGCCGGCCACCGGATAGGCCTGGAAGAAACCCGCCGCGAGATTCGCGGCGCCCAGACCGAGGAGTTCCTGCCGCGCATCGATCTCGTAGCCGTTCGCCTGCGCCAGGGCGCGTGCGGCGGAAACGCTTTCCACGTAGGCCAGCAACAGGCACGCGAAGGCCAGCGGGATCACCCCGTCGACATCGCGTACCCGCAAATCCGGCAGCTTGAAGTCGGGCAGGCCCTGCGGCAACGCGCCGACGATCTTGAAACCGAGCTCACCCAGTGGCGTTACCGACAACACAACGATCGAAATCACCACCACGAACAATGCGATCGGGCGCCCCGGCAGGAATTTTTCCCCCAGCAACAGCACGGCGAGCGCGGCGAGACCGAAAGCCAGCACCGCGAAGTTGGTATCGGGGAGCTGGCTACCAAGGGTGACGACGGACTCGAAGAACCCATGCCCACCGCCCTTGACCCCGAACAGCTTGGGCAACTGGGTCATGGCGATGGTCAGCGCCGCGCCGGCCTTGAAACCGAGCAGAATCGTTTCGCTGATGAAGTTGACCAGCGAACTCAAGCGAAACAGCCACGCCAACACGCACATCGCGGCGATGACCACCGCCGTCAGCGCGGCAATGGACGCCCAGCGTCCCGGATCGCCCTGCGCCATGCCGGCGACCGTGACGCCGACCAGCATCGAGATCGCTGAAGTAGGACCGATCGCCAGCTGGCGCGAGGAGCCGAACAGGGCATAGAACAGGCCGCCGAGCAGATAGCAGTAGATGCCGTATTGCGGCGGCAAGCCGGCGAGCGAGGCGTAGGCGAGCGACACCGGGATGCCGTAGGCGGCCAGCGTCACGCCGGCGATCGCGTCGTTGGCCAGCCACCTGGTCTGATACGCGGCGAGCCACTGCGCTGGCGGAAAGAGCGCGCGCCAGCCACTCGCCGGGGGAGCGCCCACCAGGGCACGCGCAGGACGCACTTCTTCAGTCTCGGCGCTCAGAGTCATGGACTGTCCTCCACCTGCGCTTCGAGGCGTCCTTCGCGAATCGCCTTGACGAAAGCCCGATAGTCGCGCTGATTCTGGTCGCTATACTCGACGGCGAACTCGCAGATGGCGTCGTCGAAGGTGGCATTCGAACCCATGTAGCCGGCGATCAGCGCTGCATCCCCCGAGCGAGCGTGCGCCCGTGCCAACGCCCAGGCGCACAGCCGGCCGTAGGCGGTCAGGAGATCGACGTCCCACCCCTCGACAATCGCGCTGATCTTGACGTCGCGAAGTTGGCGGACATACACATCCCTGCCATTCTGGGTGGTCGTCCAGCCCAGGAAGATATCGCTCGCTCCCTGCATCAGGCGCTGCCCGGCAACGACTCGCTGGCCATGATTGGCATGCAGGCTCTGGCCCGCGTACGGTTCGAGAACCGACGCCCGCGCTTCCTTGATCTGCAGGAAGATCGGGTCATTGTCCGCGGCCATGAACAGGGCGACGGAGCAGAAGGTGCCGACGCTGCCGACACCGACGACCTTGATCGCCATGTCGCAGAAGCGAAACCGGTCGAACAGGACACGCACGTGCTCGGCCAGCGACTCGCGGTAGCTCGCGATCACTTCTCTGTACTGCGTCCCTTGCCCGGGTGCTTGTTCCTCGGTCAGGTGGAAAATCAGCGGCGGGTTATCCTTGATCTTGGGCAGCGCCCCGTGGTGTTCGGCAAGCTTGGGAAAGATGTATTCGGCGGTGCTTTGCTGCCGGGCCTTCTGGAGCCGCTTGACAATGCGCTTCCTGACCTCCTCGCTAGGAGTTTCGGCGAGCACGCGGTCGACGGTGATCGTGTCGTACCAGACGTCGAGCGCGCGCATTGACGAATAGTCAGCCATCCGCTCGCGGTAAGCGCGCGCCGCGGCCGTCGCCGCCCGGGCAGCCTCGCTCTCGTGCAGGCGCAAATACTGCGCGGCGATGACGATGCTCGCGGTCAGACGCTTGACGTCCCACTCCCAAGGCGCTGGCAGCGTCTCGTCGAGGTCATTGACATCGAAGACCACTTGGCGTTCGGGCGTGGCGAAGCCGCCGAAGTTCAGCAGATGCGCGTCGCCGCAGGCCTGTACCCGCAGTCCGGAGTTCGGGGTGGACGCGAGATCTGCCGCCATGATCGCCGCCGAACCGCGGTAAAAGGTGAACGGCGACTGGAGCATTCGCCCAAACCGGATCGGCACGAGTTCAAGCATCCGCCCCTCGTTCGACGCCGTGAGCACTTCAATCGGATCGCGCCGCTTCTTGGGCGGCTTCCAGCCGCCCTGTGCCTCGCGCGACACGGCGTCGCGCAGCGCGCTCCCTTGTGCGCGGCGCTCTTGCGGCGAAAGAACCAGCGCCTGGCTACTCGCGGTGGCGCATTCGTGTTTAGGATCGGATTGGCGCTTGGACATCTGGGCGAACCTCCCTGTAAGAAATCCCTCCAGATCAGTATAGACTATCCGTCATTCCACTTCTGAGCGTGTTGCCAACAAGAGGGTTGCGGGCAGCAATCATGGGTTGTCGGTCCTCCTCTTGGGCGAGGCGTTGCTGTGCGGGCCTCCCCCTTGCCACGGACGGCGGCGATCTGCGCCTGCCCCCTCCATTGCCGGGATGGCTGAGGCTGGTTCGGTCGCGGCGCCATTGCGGATACCACCGGGTGCGGCCAATCTTCCCGAGGCTGAGGTGATGGCAAGCTCGGTGCACACTGTGGGCAGCATTTGCGCCGTCAGCCGTCGGATCGAAGCGGCTGCGTTCGGCTGCTTGGCGAAGTGGACTCACTGGCCCGCTGCCAGGGCCAGCGACCTTCCAGTTCGACTTGCAAGGCCGTACTCAGGAAGGTCCGGATCAGGACGATCAGGCCGAGGACGAGGACGCCTTGCAGCGTCGGCGTCACGGCCACAGTCCGGATGATGTCGGCGGCGACCAGAAACTCCAGTCCGAGGAGGATTCCTCGCCCAATGTCCTGCCGGAACTGCCGATACGGGTCGGTGTCATGGCGTCGGTACGCAGCCAGCCGAACCGTGGCGACCACCGTACCGAGGACGATGACCGCCACCCCGACTCCGTCGAACAGCACGCCGACCATCTCGGCGACTTCGTTGAACGATGGCATCAAATCGTCCTCCAGTCTCATTCCGCCTGCGCCCGGGGAGTAGCGTTTGCCAGCCACGCCACAGCGGCGCCCAACCAAGCCGCGCTCAGGGGCTCAGAGGTAGCGTGTCACCTCGTCAAAGTTGATCCCTTGCGGCAAGGGCAGTTCCTGGCGCGCGACGCGCGCCAGGACGAAAGCCCTGCGGATCGGTGGGGAGCCGCTCAGCTCGGCAATCGCAAAATCGACCTCGGCAGCCGGTTCGCTGCTGGTTTGATCGAGCACCACGTTCATCGGGCTGAGCCGCAGCCGCCTGGGCTCGATGCGCAGATACCGCTGCGGGTGCTCGAGCACCTCCTTCAGGCACTCGAGTTCAGCTTCGAGCACCGACTCGCTGCCGCCGATCGCTTCCAGTTGCTGCTCATTTTCCAGTAGTTCTGCTTCCAGACGGGCTTGCTCGCTGCGCGCCGCCGGAGCCTCGCCGAACATCGATCCGAGGCCCGGTCCGTGTTGCTGAAGCAGGCGCAGGCGTGCCCGGATCAGCGCACGATTGGCCTGTAATTCCTGCCTTTCGACACGCTCCGCGCCGATCTCCGCCAAAGCGTGGGCGACCAGGTACTCGAAAATCTCGACGCCCACGACACGCCGCAAGCGGGACTCGTCGCGGCCGCAGATGCGCGCCCGGTGGTCCGAAAAACTCACGCTCGTCTGGGCGACGTCGCGCTGTACGATGTTCCCCTGCAGCGCCATTCCGAAAACCCGCTGCTCGTTGAGCGCCATGCCGAGAACCAGAAACGCCTCATCGAGGTCCGGGGCTTTGTCGAACAGGGTACGCAGATTGTCCGAACGGCCGAGCACGGTCGGGATGTCCGATGATGCGGCAAAGAACGCCCGCAAGGCCGGATCGGCAGACCACACCGTCGACGACAGCGGCCGCACGGCCGGCAGCACCGGGACCAGCGCGCGCAGGAAATCGATCGTCGTCTCGACGGCGGGCGTCAGGCGCTTTTGGCAGGACGGCAGCAGCTTGAGCCGGGGATTGGTCAGCGTGATGGCTTTGTCGACAGCCCCGCGAACCATTTCGTCAGACACCCCGTTCGGATCGAACTGACCCGGTCGGTTCTTGAACCAGTCGAGAATGCCCATTTCCATCTTCCTCCAGGGGAAAGCGTCGGCCAGGCCCTGGCGCGACAAATGATCCAGAACAACGGTTCCCGCGTCAGGGCAGACCCGGACCGACCGTAGCGCGCACAAGCGAGTGACCGGCTTCGCGCTGGTCAGAGAGATCGCCGCGGAGTCGACAAGGGCGCGGGCCGAGCACAGCGGACGCCGGCCAGCCTCGCCACGGCTTCCTCACTGTACCCGCGAGTCGAGACTCCGGCAAGATCAGCGCCAGGCCGCGGATGACCAGCACCTTACGGGGCATGCCGCGGCAGCAACGCTGCGGAAACAGCGGCACGGACCCCCTGCCCTCGCCTGTTGGCAGCAGCTCTGGCGGGATGGGCGGGGCATTCGAGCAGTCGGCTCAGCCACTATTGCGCAGGCCGGCGGCGATCCCGTTGATCGTCAGGTGGATGGCGCGTTTCACCCGCTCATCCTCGTTGCCGGCACGCAGCCGCCTGATCAGCTCGATCTGCAGGTGATTCAACGGATCGAGGTAGGGAAAACGATTGCGGATCGACCGGGCGAGCAGCGGGTTGTCCTCGAGCAGACACTGCTGCCCGCTGATCGCCAGCAGGGCGTCGATGGTCGCCTGCCACTCGGCCTTCAGGCGTGGGAAGATCGCCGCGCGCAGCGCGGGATCGGTGACCAGTTCGGCGTAGCGGGCGGCGATCGCCAGATCGGTCTTGGCTAGTACCATGTCCATGTTGGAGAGCAGTGTGCGGAAGAAGCCCCACTCGTGGTGCATGCGCTGCAGCACCTCCAGACCCTCGGGATGCACGGCGAGAAACTCGCGCACCGCCGTGCCAAAGCCGTACCAACCCGGCAACATGAGACGGCACTGCGCCCAGCTGAAGACCCAGGGTATTGCCCGCAGATCCTCGATGGCGGTGGTCTTCTTGCGCGAGGCAGGCCGGCTGCCGATGTTCAGATGCGCTATCTCGGCGATGACGGTGGACTCCCAGAAGTAACGTTCGAAGCCTTCGGTCTCATAGACCAGGCCACGGTAGGCACGATAGGCCGACTGCGAGAGCATGGCCATCGCCTCGAGGTACTCCGGCTGCGGCGCCGGATCGGGTGCCGCCAGCAAGGTCGCTTCGAGCACGGCCGACGCCAGGATCTCGAGGTTGCGCCGACCGACCTCCGGATTCGAGTACTTGCTGGCAATCACCTCGCCCTGCTCGGTCAGTCGCAGCCTGCCCTGAACCGCGCCACCCGGCTGGGCAAGGATCGCCTGGTAGCTCGGACCGCCACCGCGCCCCACCGAGCCGCCGCGTCCGTGGAACAGGCGCAGCTTGACGCCGTGGCGGGCGAACACCTCGACCAGCGCTATCTCTGCCCGGTAGAGCTCCCAACCCGAGGTCAGGAAGCCGCCGTCCTTGTTGCTGTCCGAATAGCCCAGCATGACCTCCTGCAGATCGCCGCGGCTGGCGACCAGCCTGCGGTAGGCAGGCAAGGACAACACCTCGTCCATGACCCGCGGGCAGTTGCGCAGGTCGGGAATGGTTTCGAACAGCGGTACGATATTCACCGCCAGTTCTCGCGACTGCGGCAACAGCAGGCCGCATTCCTTGAGGAGCAGCGCCACTTCGAGCAGGTCCGAGACACCATCAGTCTTCGAGATGATGTAGTTCTGTACGGCCTGAGACCCAAAGGCGCGATGGGCGTCGGCGGCGGTGCGAAAGATCTCCAGTTCGCCACGCGTCTCGTCGCTATAGGCGAGGTGGGATGAGGCCAGCGGCCGCGTCGAGCTGATCTCGCGCAGCAACAGCTCGACACGTCCGGCCTCGTCATGTTCGCGGTAATTGGTGCCGGGGCTGGCCGCCTCCAGGAGTTCGCCGACCACTCGCTCGTGCACCTCGGAGTTCTGGCGCAGGTCGAGTGCCGCCAGGTGGAAGCCGAAGACGCGGGCCGCACGGCGCAACGTGCGCAGGCGGCCACGCGCCAGCAGTTGTGAGCCATTGGCGACCAAGGAGCGGTGGATCACGTCCAGGTCGGCGGCAAACTCCCCGCAATTCGCGTAGGGAGCCGATTCACCAACCGGATGACGTTCCGGCTCGAGACCGTCAAGCTTGCGCGCGGTGGCCGCCAGGCGCGCGTAGATACCGGTGAGCGCTCGCCGATAGGGCTCGTCGCTGCGCGCAGCGGCCGTGTCGGGCGAGCTGTCCGCCAGTGACTGCAAAGCGTCCGAGACGCTCACCAGGCCCTCGGCGAGCGACAATTCGGCGCCCAGGGCGTGGATCTCGTCGAGGTGGAAACGCAGCGCACATGCCGACTGCAGGCGCAGGGCCGCGCGCGTGACAGGGGCCGTCACGAAGGGATTGCCGTCGCGGTCGCCGCCCATCCAGCTGCCCAACTGGAGAAAGCCGGGCAACTCGCTGGCCGGTCGTCCGCCATCGGCCGCGGCGAGATGATCCTCCAGCCAGCAGTAGAGCCTGGGCAGTTCGCGAAGGAATGTGTAGTCGTAATACGACAGCCCGTTGGCCACCTCGTCGAGGACCATCAGCCGCGTCGTACGCAGCATGCGCGTCTGCCAGAGGGCCAGCACGGCGCGCCGCAGCCCCTCGTCGAGCGACTCCTGCTCGTCGGGCGTCAGCCGGCTGTTGTCGCGCCGATGCAGCAGATGGGCGATCGCACGCTGCCCGTTGAGGGTGCTCTTGCGCTGGACTTCGGTTGGATGCGCTGTAAGTACGGGGACGATCGATGCGTCGTCGAAGAAACCGTACAACTGCGCCACATCGCAACCGGCGGCGCGGGCGCGCGCCAGCGCATGCGCCAGACTGCCGGCGTGCGGTGGCGAGCCCGCGATCAGGTGCGCACGCGAGCGTCGGATGTGATGCTGATCCTCGGCAATGTTGGCGAGGTGCGAGAAATGGCTGAAGGCGCGCACGACGGTCTGCGTCTGGTCGCGCGACAGGCTGTCGAGAATCGCTGCCAGTTCCTGCCTGGCGCCGCTGTCCTCGTCGCGATGAAAGCGGATCGCGCTGACCCGGATACGTTCCACCAGTTCGAAGGTCGCCTCGCCTTCCTGCGCGCGCAGCGTGTCGCCCAACAAGCGGCCAAGCAGCCGAATGTCTTCGCGCAGCGGCAGATCCTTGTCTTCGGGAAAAGCCTCCGTCATCACGGGATTCCTTTCTGTTGATGGGGCGGGAGTTCCCCCGCGACCTCGGCAAGAGCCGCGTGCGGAGTATAGGCGGCACCCGCAAGGACGGTCAAACCGGTGCGACAGTCCTGGCTGGCCGACAATGCGTGGACTAGAATAATGTTGTCGCCATCGAACGACTCCGGGGCCGCGACGCCTGCGGGTGAGACCCGCGTCATGCGCGTCCGGGAGACTCGTCCGGCATCGACCCACACTCCGGTCCACGCCAGCCAACCAGCAGATGAGGAAGACAATACATGACACAACTGAACCCGACCGAAGCGTTCTTTCGCGACCTCGAAGTGAAGGTGAAGGGCCCCGCCGGCGCGCTCGACGGCAAGAAGGCCCTGGTGATCGGCATCGCCAATGACCAGTCGATCGCGTATGGCTGCGCGCTCGCCTTCCGCGCGCTCGGCGCCAGCGTCGCGATGACCTATCTCAACGAAAAGAGCAAGACCTACACGCAGGCGCTGGCCGATCACCTGGGGGTCGACCCGGCGCTCTATCTCCCCTGCGACGTGCGCATACCCGGGCAACTCGAGGCCGTTTTCGAGGCGATCGAGAGAACTTGGGGCCAACTCGACATCGGCCTGCATTCGATTGCCTTCGCGCCACGCGAGGATCTGCACGGCCGCGTCACCGACTGCTCGCGCGACGGATTCCTGATGGCAATGGACGTCTCGTGCCACTCCTTCATTCGTATGGCGAGACTCGCCGAGCCGCTGATGAAGGAAGGCGGCTCATTGTTCACGATGAGCTACTACGGCGCCGAGAAGGTGGTCGATCGTTACAACTTGATGGGCCCGGTCAAGGCGGCGCTCGAGGCGTCCGCACGTTACCTCGCCGCCGAACTGGGACCGAAGGGCATTCGCGTGCACCCGATCTCGCCCGGCCCGATCAAGACGCGGGCGGCTACCGGCATCGACCGCTTCGACGAGTTGATGGACATCGCCGCAACACGCGCCCCCAGTCGCATGCTGGTCAGCATCGAGGATGTCGGCATGGCGACGGCCTTCCTCGCCTCCGACTATGCGAAGCTGATCACCGGCGAAACCATCCACATCGACGGCGGCTACCACGTCATCGGCTGAAGCCAGCGCACATCTCCCGAGTTGCGGCGCTCATCCGCCGAGCCCGACAGACCGTCTACCGTCAGTTCTCAGCGCCGGGGTTAGTCCCCGGCGCCGCGCTCACCGGCCCAGCAGCGTGCGGGTGTGGCGAGCGATCATCAGTTCCTCGTTGGTCGGCACCACCCACGCCGAGACCCGGCTACCGACGCCACTGAGGCATGGACCACCCTGCTCGTTGGCGGCCTCGTCAAGCTCGACGCCCAGCCAGCGCGCCTTCTCGCAGACGAGCTGCCGAATGCGCGCGCTGTTTTCGCCAATACCGGCGGTGAACACCAGCGCGTCGAGACCGCCGAGAACAGCGGCGAGCGCACCGAGTTCGCGGCTGATACGGTAGACGAACAGCTCGATCGCCAGTCTGGCCCGCGGCGCATCGCTGGCCAGCAGGACACGCATGTCGTTGCCGATGCCGGACAGGCCGAGCAGGCCGGAGCGCTTGTAGAGCAGATCCTCGATCTGTTTCGCCGACAGACCTTCCTGCTGTAGCAGGTAGAGGACGATTCCCGGGTCCATGTTGCCCGGCCGGGTGCCCATCATCAGGCCATCGAGCGCGGTGAAACCCATCGAGCTACCGACGCTGCGGCCATCGCGCATGGCGCACATGCTGGCGCCACTGCCCAGGTGCGCGACGACCACACGCCCATTGGCGATTTCCGGCGCGACCGACGGCAGGGTCGCGGCGATGTACTCGTAGGAAAGCCCATGGAAGCCATAGCGGCGAATACCCCGCTCGTAGTATTCGTAGGGCAGACCGTAGAGATCGGCGACCATCTCCTGGGTCCGGTGGAACGCGGTGTCGAAGCAGGCCACCTGCGGCAGGTCGGGTCGTACCTCCTGGACGGCGCGGATCGCCGCCAGGTTGTGCGGCTGGTGCAGTGGCGCCAGCGGCACAAAGGCAGCGAGATTCTCCATCGCCGGCGCGGTAATCAGCAGCGGCGCCGAGTAGTCGGCACCGCCATGCACCACGCGATGGCCGACGCCAACGAGTTCCAGTCCCTCGGAGCGGGAGCGCAGCAGCGTCGCAATCTCCTGCAGCGCCTGGGCGTGGTTGGCAACTTCCGCCGTTGCCCAGCGAACATCGGCGAGGATCGTGCCCTCGCCGTTCTTTGCCTTGAGTCGCGGCGCCGTGCCCAGACCTTCCACCTGACCGACGACCAGCATGCGCAACTCGCCGGCACGCGGGATGCCGAACACCGAGAATTTCAGGCTCGATGAGCCGGCGTTGATGACCAGAATCGCGTTTGCCATGTCAGCCTCCGATCGTCGTCGAACCATCACCCAGTGGTGCACTGGCCATCAGGCAGGCCACGGCACACGAGGCCAGCTTGGTACGTTTGTTGTCGGCGCGGCTGGTCAGGATGATCGGCACGCGCGCACCGAGCACGATGCCGGCGCCATCGGCATTGCTCATGAAGGTAAGCTGCTTGGCGAGGATGTTGCCGGCGGCGAGGTCGGGGACGACGACGATGTCGGGATCGCCGGCGACGATCGAGTCGATCTTCTTGATACGCGCCGCTTCCTTGCTGATGGCGTTGTCGAGGGCCAGCGGACCGTCGAGAATGGCGCCCGTGATCTGCCCCCGATCGGCCATCTTGCACAATGAAGCCGCGTCGGTCGTGCAAACCATGCGCGAATTGATTCCCTCGACCGCGCAAATGATCGCTACCTTGGGCCGCGCGATACCGAGGGTCCGGGCCAGATCGATGGCGTTCTGGCAGATGTCGCGCTTGGTGTCGAGATCGGGCGCGATATTGATCGCCGCATCGGTGACGATCAGCGGCTTGTGATAGGTCGGCACGTCCATCACGAAGGCATGCGTGATACGACGCTCGGTGCGCAAGCCGGTGTCCCGACTGACCACCTCAGCCATCAGTTCGTCGGTGTGCAGGCTGCCTTTCATCAGCGCCGCCGCCTTGCCGAGGCGAACCAGCTCGACGGCACGAAAGGCAGCGGCATGACTGTGCGGCATGTCTTCGATCTGCACGCCGGAGAGATCGAAGCCATGCTCCTTGGCGAGCGCGCGCAAGCGGACCAGAGGTCCGACGAGGATCGGCTCGATCAGGCCCTCACGCCTCGCCTGCAGGGCGGCACCGAGCGACGACTCGTCACAGGGATGCGCGACCGCCACCGGCACCGCTGGCAGTTGCGCGCAGCGTTCGACGAGGGTCTCGAAGCGGTCGTGGCTCTGGATCGACACCTGCGCCGCTTCCGGACGCTCCATTGTGACCTTGACCAGTGGCGCGATGACCCGCGCGGTGCCGGTCATGATCGTCTCGCCGCGTCCGTTGACACCACGACAGTCGAAGATCACCCGCCGACTTGCGGGATCCTTGGCGGTTGCGGTGATCGTGATGGTGACCTGCTCACCGATCGGTACCGTTGCCAGGAACTCGAGATCCTGTCCCGAGTGTACCGTTCCCGGACCCGGCAGCTGATTGCCGAGCAGTCCGGAAACCTGGGCGCCCAACCACATACCGTGTGCAGCGAGGTCGGACGGCCCAAGCTGCCGGTCGAGTTCGCTGTCCAGTTGCGTTGGGCTGATGTCGCCCGAAACGGCCGCGAAGAGTTGCACGTCGCGCAAGCTCAGCGTACGACTGACGCTTGCCGTATCGCCGATGTTGATTTCGTCGAAGCAACGATTCTGGAGGATGTCCAGTGTCATGATCTGTTCCCCTCGGACTATGATGATGGCCTGTCTGTGGTCCGAACCCGCACCGGACTCCACGCGGGAGACCTAGCACTCGCGCCGCCGTTGCCGCCGACCGAAGCAGCCTCTTCTGTCGGCAGGTCGGACGATTGGGCTGGACGACCGAGTCCGCCGGACCGACCGGGGCTCTCCGTCGTCGAGACGCTGGAGCGGCAAGAGCCCCTCTGGTCATTATAGCCTTGTCAGTGCGAGGCGGACTGGCATTAGCCAAGTCGCGGTCGCAACACCGGCGCCGATCGTGCCGCTGCGGATCATCATGTCGCTGGCAGAACAACTGGCAGCGCTCGCTGCTACGGGGATCGATCCAGCGAGTTCGCGGGCGCCAACGCAGGAGGCAGGTGGACCCGCCGAAGGGGCAGGCATTCGGTTATCATGGCAAACTGACCCGCAAGAGCGGGCGGCTTCTACGTGGCGGCAATTCTTCAGGGGGGTAACTCTATGTACAAGCTTTACAACACGTTTGTTGCGCGGGGCTCGCAGGTATCCCGTTGGTTCCTGATCGCCGTGATTGCGGCGCTGCTGGCGCCGGCGAGCGCCCTCGCGGCGGACTCGCGCGGGGCGCTCGAACGAGACGCGCGCAACACCTATCAGAAACTGATCGCCGGCGTCCCGGCGGCCAGGCTCCTGTCAAGGGAGGCTGTTGCCGTCCTCGTGTTCCCGAAAATCACCAAAGCCGGTCTGGTCGTCGGCGGGCAGTACGGAGATGGCGTCCTCTTCACGGGCGGTAAGGTAGCGGGCTACTACAACACCTCCGGAGCTTCCTATGGACTGCAAGCCGGTGCACAGCAGTACGGCTATGCCATGTTCTTCATGAACGAAAAATCGCTCAAGGCCCTGAGCGAGAATGACGGATTCGAGGTCGGTGTTGGCCCCTCGATCGTGGTGGTCGACCAGGGCATGGGCAAGTCGCTGACTTCGACGACCGCGAAGGACGACATCTACGCCTTCATCTTCAGTCAGAAGGGGCTGATGGCTGGCCTTGGCCTGCAGGGGAACAAGATCACCCGACTCAACGACTAGAACCATCGCGTCTTCCCGGGGATGTGCCGAGCGGGCTGGCGAGCCGGCCCGCCGTACGACGCCGCGCAGCGCGACGAACGGCGGCCCTTGCCGCCGGCCACCCCGGCCCGTATCACCCTGAACGGGTCGGTTGAACCGATCCGCCGCCGCGTCGGAAGAGATGACTGGCCTGCCACCCTCGCACGGTTCGCTGGCCGCAGCGAACCCCGCTCAGACAGGGACGCGCGACGAGAATCGACCGACAGCACCCATTGCCGACTCCTCGCCAGGGCGGCGGGCCTGCGGACCGCCGCCCGCAGTCGTCCGCCCCCGGCCCGGGACTTGCCGCCGCCAGGCAGACGGATCCAGCCAGCGCGGCGCGTTTCGCGACGGCCAAATGCAGGTTAGCATTACGGTTTTTCCTGGCCCGCCAGCGGCCGATCACCCGGATCAACACAAAGGACCAGCATGACTTCACTTCCCCGCCAGAGCGGCA
>JAFLDO010000066.1 GCA_017302455.1 Accumulibacter sp. | reverse complement strand
GGAAGCGGCAAACCCTTGCGAGCGGCGGCGATGACGGTGCCGAGGTACTGCCAGGCAGAAGCGGCGCGACGGCGACAGGTTTCGATAAGGCTGGCGAGCAGAGCAAAGGCGCGGGAGCCCTGTTCAGGGCGCGTCCCGTGACTGATGTGGCGCGAAATACTCGTTCGATGCCACTATTGCCTGTGCCGTAATCGAGGCCGCACCTCCCCGATCTAGTAGTCGAGGTTTGATCACTGCGGCAACGTCGGCATCTTCGAGGCATCGACTAAATTTTAGGTCCTTACCGATTTGCCTTATCCGCTTTTCTCCTTGTTGAGTAAGCTCAACAGGTAATGCCATTCCCTCTGCCACGTTTGGCGGGAAAGTTAGCCTGATAGAAAAATTGTCGTGGCCAATTGATTTGTTCCCTGAAAGGGTCATCATCTCGGCTAACAAGAAATTGGCCGCGCCACCAGCAAACGTCCACCATCTCCATTCCGGTTGGTTGGCGCCAACAGTCTTTTCAGCAGTGGTCTTGCCAACCTCAAGAAAAGCAAACGAGGATGACAGATTGTCGAGTCGATTTTTCGCACGGTTCGAAAGAACAGCCGGGACTTTGCGATCAATCAATAGCGCCTTAATTTTCTGGCAAAGTTCAAGACGAAGCGCTCGTGACGATCCTAGCCATGAAGCCTTCCCCCTGTTTTCGCTAGGCTCGACATAGACCACGCGCGACCTCCAGTCCGAGGTCACCACTCGCCAATATCTGCCCGCCAGAATCAGCGTCGGCGCCGATTCGTCATTTGTCCGAATGCTCATTGGGTCAACAAAACCCAATTCACGCTGACCATGTAGGACTGTCAGTAGCAACGGAGAATTGAAGGTGGAAACGATGGCCTCAAAGTGGCGACGGCCGAATTCATCTTCACCCACCTCCCCCAAGCCAATCAGCCCACCAATTCCTTCGTCCTCCCAAAGAATGGAACGAGAAAGCATCGTACTGATAATTTGTGAAATCTTGTTCGAGTCGAGATCGAAAAAGATGTCAGTCAATTGCGATTCAAGGCTTGCTCTCTCCAGCCCACGGCTTTGAAGGATCAGCGCAATTCCCTGTTGTGCGACCAAGTGCCATGGCGCTACCGGAGGATTTATCGGTTCGACAAAGTCTTCGCGCCAGAGGCGAACGATTGCACTGGCGATCATGAGCCCCTCGTCGTCCGTCGCAAGGAACAAACAGTTCCGCATTTCTCCCTTGCGCCGGCCTGTTCGCCCCATACGCTGCAGAAACGACGCTACCGAACCAGGTGCATCGATCTGGATGACCCTATCCAGATCACCGACATCTATCCCAAGTTCCAGCGTGGATGTCGCAACGATGACGCAATTCGGCTCTTCGGCAAATGCTTTTTCCGCTTGTCTCCGCTCATCTGCGGATAGCGAGGAATGAGAGACAAACGTCCGGACCCCAAAACCGCGAAGGACTGCCGAGAGTTCTTCCGTCTTCGCCCGGCTATCGCAGAAAACCAGGCGCTTTTCGCCAGCATGCAACTTGAAGATGACTGTCGCCGCATTTTCGAGCGAACCAACAAAGTCGATAGTTAGGTCAGCGTCGATTCCGGAATGGCCCGCTCCAATGACAGTCGTTGGCTGGCCGGGAAGCATCCAGTCGATCAAAAATTTCGGATTTCCAACGGTAGCGGTCAATCCCAGTACCTGGATTCGCCGCCCAGCAAGTCGCTGAACTCGTTGAATCAGGCACCGCACATGCCACCCGCGATCGTCACCGCAGAAGGCGTGCAGCTCATCGACAATAATCAAGCCGACGCCAAGAAGCAGGTTTCGCTTGTCGTCGTTTGCCGAAATCAACATCCCTTCGAGAGACTCGGGTGTCGTCAGCAAAAGGTCCGGAGGATCCTTGATCGCTCTTTTCTTGATCGAGTCACTGATGTCGCCATGCCAGACGCCGACACGTCGTCCTACCAAGCCGAAATAGCAGGAAAGGCGAGGTTCCAGGTTATTCAGGAGCGCGCGAATCGGGCAAACATACAGCACGGACAAGCCGCGCCAGTCTTCCGACAGCATCCGCGAGAGAACAGGAAATATCGCCGCCTCGGTCTTCCCACCGGCAGTGGGGGCCAAAAGGATGCAGTGCTGCCCATCGAGAATAGGGGCTACTGCCGCCTGCTGCGTAGGACGCAGCCCGTTCCACCCCAGCGAATTGACGATGTGATGCTGAACGGCTGGATGCAAGCGATCAAAGGCTGCTTGCTCTTCGCTCATTCCACGTCGAGTTCAATGGCATCAATGCTGGAAAGTCCCGAGGCTGCCGCCTCGGAACGTGTCAATTCGTTGGGCGCAAGCGTCAGCGCGTAGTGCTGGCGGGGATCAAAATCAGCAAACTGGTCTACACGGTCCAGAACATCAGCGACCAGTTTTTTCAGGAAGATCCGTGGCGCGACACCAACCTTTCCACCAAGCTTTCCCGCGACGGCGACGGCCAGGTCATGCACATAACTGTCGTCTACGAGGGACCGAACACGATCCGCATCGACGGCACCCTCGGCAAAAATGTCGCGAACCTTGCAACCAACCTGCGACAGCAATCCAAGGTCAAAGTTGGGTAAGCGGATTTGCACCGCGCGCGGATTATCGAATCGAGCCTCCGTGCTGAAATCAACATGCAGGCGCTGCGCCAGGGGCGCCAGCCGCTGCACCCCTTGCGGACCATCGTAGAACGCAGGCGTGCCGTTGATCATCAGGTACAACCCGGGGAAGCGACCCGCATCAATCTCGTCGAGCCATTGGCGCAGACCATTGAGCCCTTTTTCCCGGGTGTCAGCCCGCATTCGCTGCAAAGTTTCGACCTCGTCGATTACGAGGATCAATCCCTGGTAGCCCGAATCGCGAAGGATTGCCAAGACCCCAGCGATAAAACTTGCAGCACCGAAGTGATCGATATCGCCCTTGAGGCCTGCCGTCCGTTTGATCTGTGCTGCCACGTTCGGTTGTCCGGATACCCAGCTCACCAGGCCTTCGGCCAAGGCCGTTTCCCCGCGCGCCACCGCTTCGCGATACGCGCGCAGGGCTGCCGAAAACGCGGGAGCCACCTTGTTGATACTTGCCAGTCGCTGTTCCATGAGCACGCCGGTAGCGGCCATCAGCCCTTGCGCATCGTTCGGGTCAAGCTGGCCATCGGCAAGTACATCCTGCTCGAGAACGTAAAACCAGCCATCAATGATCCCGCGGAATGCCCCTTCGCCGGCGTCGGCCGTGGCAAGCCGCTCGATCAGGCGACGATAGATCGTTTCCATTCGATGCAGAGGAGTTTCTGTCTCCGAGATCTGCACCTCGCTGCTGGCGAAGCCGGCGGCACGCGCCCGTTCCTGCAACCAGCGACCGAAGAACGTCTTGCCGCTGCCATATTCGCCGCGCAGCGCCTTGAACACAGCGCCCCCCGAACTGACCGACGAGAGTTCGTTGTCGAGCGTCGCCTGAAGGCGGTCAACGCCGACTGCGAAAGCATCCAGGCCATTCCGCGGCACCGTACCCCGACGCAAGGCATCGATGATCTCCGAGCGACGGGCTGGACTGATCATTGTGCTCTCCCGGTGCGCCCACCAAACTGCGTCTCAAGGAGCGCTCGATTCAGCCCGACCGTCCCCTCCGCTTCATCGAGGCTAAGCACAGGAGCCTGGTCTACGTTCAACAGGCGACGCGCTGCACTGACGAAGCCGGAAACCCGCAGCAAAGGCATGCCCAAGCGTGCAGCCAGGGCTTGCTTGGACACTTTTCCGCCTCGCTCCGACAAGGCTTCCAGCAGCGCCCGGATCTCTTCATCCGTCACACCAGCACGAGCCACCCACTGTTTCTGCGACAGGAATGCCGTCGATTCAAGCAATGCAGCAATCCAGTCCTGCTCGACTGCCGTGGCCTGAACCACCCCAAGCGCTGGCAGTTCGAACAAGGACTGCTGTCCCGCGGCTATTGGTGTTGGCGGCCTGCTTTTCCTGCTGAGCGCTTTGGCCTGAGCCTGAGAGCCGGGGGACGCGGGGCTTGTCTCGGCAGCAAGCTCCCACCAGGCGGGTGCGGCGCTGGGTGCATGGCGCAAACCCTCTGGCAGCACACTGCCAGTAGTCAGAAGCGTGATCGGGACCAGCATTTCCTGGAGACTGATGCCGCCGTGGTAGCCGTTCTTCCGCGAGCCATACCGCAGGGTTTCGCTCCACGGAACGAAGATCTGCCGTTGCCCATGCGGTGTCATCACCCGCCCGCCGGAGAGCATGATCTCTTCGGCAGAGACAGGAGCGCCGGCAACAGTTCGCCAGCGATCACCCGTTGCGGGATCTGAATAGCTCGCAACTGCCTTGTCCTGCGCCGGATTCGCAAGGGCATGTGTGGCCTCGTCGATCACATGACCATGATCGGCAGTGATCAGAACCAGGCGCCCGGCGTTGCGTGCCTCGTAGAGAAGTGGCTTGATCAGGCGCAGGTCATCCAGCGCCCAGCGGTGGTTCAGTTGAGCCGAGCCCGACAAGTGATCATCGACACCGTTGAAGACAACGGCCACAAGCTTTCGCTCTCGGCTGCCGATGGCATCGCGCACCACCTCGGACAGGGCGACGCCATCGCTGGCCGATGTCAGGTCACCTTTATGGAACAAGACCGGTCTTGCACCAGGCCGGTTCGATGGTACGAGGGGGATGAGTGCGGGATGCTGGGCAAAGCCGGTCTTCTCGTTGGCTGCCTGACCTTGCAGCAGTTTTCCGCAAAACAGACTGGTGCGGGAGATCTCGGTGATCGATGGAATGGTCGCCAAGCCAACCGATGCCTTTTCCTGCGCACTCGGCAAAACTTCATTCCAGCCTTGTCGCTGTGCATCCTCAAGCAATTCCCGATAAATCGGAAACGACAGGCCATCGACGACCAGCAGCAGCACCGGCGCCAGCGTTGCCACGGGAGCGAGCACGTCGGCGATGATCTGCTCTACCGGGACGACATGGTCGAGCTTTGGGCATCCCCCCTGATTCCAGGCGGACAGAGCCAGCGCGAACTGCCTGTTTGACGACTCGCGTCTCGCCCGGGCCGCTTCGCGCAAAGCACTGTAGGCACGAGTCACGACCGCCAGGTCATCGCTTCCCATCAAGGCAAGGCGTGCCCAGTCGGCAAATGCGCCTTCGTCGGCATAGGACTTCGCCAACGAATCCAGCCCGATGTGTTGGCCAGGCTCAGCGTTCGACAGCCAGCGGACCAGCCGCATGGCCATCTCGACACGGCGCACCCCGTGTGCCTGATGAACCGCGAGGCGATGCTCTTTGACGGAGCCTCCCACGACCAGCACCGCAGCCGTGGCAGCCGAGCGAGCAGCCGGCTTCTTCTCGGACCCTGTTGCGAGAAATTCTGTAATTGCGTTGGCGAAAATGCTCAGGCGTGCGCTGAACCCTGAAGACAAGTCGCTGGATCTTTCGGCGAACGCCATCAGGTGAAGGGATGCAACAAGCTGGTCTGCCACATCGAGGACGGGCATCAAAGTCGAAGCATCCATGGCTTTTGTGACCTGAAC
Organism: Accumulibacter sp.; assembly: GCA_017302455.1. Classification (GTDB taxonomy): domain Bacteria; phylum Pseudomonadota; class Gammaproteobacteria; order Burkholderiales; family Rhodocyclaceae; genus Accumulibacter; species Accumulibacter phosphatis. The sequence continues at coordinate 16,442 of JAFLDO010000066.1, read as the reverse complement.
GGCCGCCGCATGCAAACGCAGTCCCTCACGCTGCGGAATTGGCGTCCCGCCGGTGTAGCGCTCCAGCCGCACGGCCGCGGCCAGCAATTCCGGTGCAAGCGGCGTGTCGTCAGGCCGCTTGAGGACCATGCCGCATACCAGGGCGATCGGCAGCAACTCGCCGCCGTAGCCCGCCTCCAGCACCTGCGCGACCAACCGTCCACAGGAACCGAGAATCTCGATCAACCATTCACCGACCTGTTGGCGTGCCTTCTCATGAAGATCGCCGTAGCGACGTGTTGCCTCGGGTGAGAGGGTCCAGCGCAACACCGAAGCGAGGTCGGGACGCCCCGCATGTTCGGTGGTCATCCCAAGGACGCAGCGCAAGACCTGCGACCAGGCCGCGTCAACATCGAGAACGCCGCCGGCGACTGGTGGATAGCCGCCTGCCGGCAGATTCTCCAACAGTGCCTCGGCAACCCAGGACCAGCGAGCAAGCCGCGAATCGATTGCCTTGGCCTGAAACGCATGGCGCAACATATCCCACGCTTCAACCGAAAAAACCTTGCCACGCGAAAACCGTGCAAGCACGTCGGCGCCCAGCACATGATCGGACAGAGGCGTCAATACCACCAGACCAGGCAATTTCCCTGGCGATTCGCTGGATACCTGGCCTGCATCGGCCATCGCCCCGTCAGCAAGCGCCAGCAGTCGTTCCCGAACCGCAATCGGCGACGGACACCAGGCCACTGAAAACTCCCGATCGCCAACCGCCAACGTCGATGGCCAGTCTTCGTTGTGCTGCGCACGAATGGCGATCACCGCTGCTGTTCTATCGTGGCGCAGAACCGCATCGACCTGGGCGACGATCTGGCGGGCCGACGGGTTGAGCAATACATTCACCTGCTTAGCCCTTCTTCGTGATTTTCCACGAGATGCTCAGTCGGTAGTCGGCATCCTTCACAAGTTCCGCACGAATTTCATCAAGAGAGTTGATCGCATCGGATACGGCCAGGTCCTTCTTGACCTCTTCGCGAATGACTCGAGTCCCTGGTTTTGGTGGCTCAGGCTCTGGCCTCGGCGGCGCGTCAGTCAGCAGCTTCAAAGCCTTGTTCTTTTGCTCGGCCAGGGCCGCCTTCAGGCCAATTGCATGCTCGTCACTCGCCAGTATCTCCGCCAGCCGTTCCCGCATCGATTGGGCGGCAACCCGGCGGTGATCCACGAGCGCGATCACGGCGGTGAAGAGTTCCCAGTCTGTCGTCTTCAAAGCCTCGTCAAGCGCTTTCGCCTTGCCTATGGTCTGCCCGTAAGCTGCCTCTGTCGTCGCCATTGCCGCGCCCGCAAGGGTGCTGATCACGTCGGCATTGGCGGATGTCATGCCGAGGAGCAGAGCCGCAGCACCCTCGGCTGTCCTGAGCCGATCGGAATCCCGTCCGGCATTGCCAAGACTCCGCCACTTCACGGCCAGTGCCTTGGCGTAATCCTGCAGCGGAGCAAGCCTGGCGCTTGCTTCGGTGGTCAACTGATCCTTCAGTCGGGCCACATTGCCCGCATTCAACGATTCCGCCACCGTCAGTCCGAAGAACAGGCCAGCGCGCCGGATCGCCACTTTCCAATCGTCTTCACCGGGCAGTGCCTGCTCGCGCAACTCAAGCTCGTTCGGTGTGTTTTCAAGCGTCGGCGGATAGGGGCCGTTGTTCAGGAAGAAAGAACGATTGGTCATCGCTGCGAACGCGTGGATGATCAAATTCTGGACTTCCGGCAGCAAGCCCATCGGGCTCGGATCGTCGATCCATTTGCGCATTCGGGCGACCGTGATCGGCGCGCCGGGGTCACCATCCGCAGCCTGTCTTTGCAGGAAATGAGTGCGCCAGTGATTCTCCAGCGCGAGATGGGTCGCACCCATGTTGCCCAGGCGCAGGGGATTGACCACTGCAAGCGTCAATTGCCGCAGCGCGCGATCGGCCACATGCACGCGCTGGTCTTTGTCCTCAAGCGCCCGAACCAGCTCCGCCTCGACCTTCTTGAGCACGGCGATCCTGATCTCGGTCTCGAACTGCGGGTGTGCCGGATACCTGTGGGTGAACAACTGGTCCAGCAGGTTGATGAATCCCTCGCGCAGATTGGCGCCCACCGGCGCCTGCGGCTGGAATGTCCGGTCGAGCGTGCGGAACTGGTCGGCCACTCCGAGCTTCTGGTCGACGGCTTCGCGCGGATCCTGGGCGATTCCGTAGGCGACCTCGAGGTATTGCTTGAGGCGCTGCTGCAGTTGATCGCGCTGATTCTTGGCCAGGGAACGTGCCTGTGCCCGGTCCACTTGCGCCAGATGCGCGGCGTAGTCGTTGAAACGCTCGCCCGTCAGGATGTAGTCGAGCACCACCAGGCGCCCAAGATCCTTCAGGGCCTTTTCCGAAAGGAAGGCTGGCAGCCAGACCAGCGTCTGCGAGCCTTCGCCGGTGTAGCGGTCCAGGCGGGCAAGATCATCGGCCGGGGTGCGGTTGGGTTCGTCGAAAGGGAAGTCGAGAATGACCGTCCACGCCCCTTCACGCCCGCGTAGCCGATCATCGGCCAGTTCGCGCACGTTCTCATACAGTACCTCGACCTCGCGCAGGGTGCCGCGCCACCAGAACGAGAAACGGGTAAACAGCTCGTTGCTATCCGGAATGCCGAGTTCGCCGAACAGCATCTCGCGAATCTTGCGCCGGCGGTTGCCAGTGTTGTCGTGCCCCTCGGCGCCTTTGACGATCGGCTCGATATCGACCCCGGTGACCTGAATCGAGATTACCGGATTCTGCTCGTCGGTGATCTTGAGTTCGCCGACTTCGCCCGCCCAGTCACGACACCTCTTCAATACGTCCTGCGCCTCGCGGCCAGGAATCGGCGACTTCACCGAGCCATGATTCAAGGCGGCAAGTCGCTGCGCCGTCAGGGCCTTCAACGACTCGACCTCGGGCACCAGGGCCGCCAGCAGCAGCGTTTTCAGGATGCGGGCGTCGTTACGGAAATTCCGTGCCCGCACAGGGTCGACCGCAGCATGGGCCTGCGGGTTGCGCAGATCCTGCCAGACGACCCCATGTGTCCGTTCGAGCAGCGGCACCAGCTTCTGGCTGAAGAGGCGCTTGGCATTGTCGAAATGCAGACGCATGGCGTCCGAGAAGGGCTCGTCACCATCGACGATCACGTCCCACAGGTCACCTACCGGGATGATCTGGCCCAGTTCAAGGTCGTCGCGGCGGTCAACCAGCAGTTGCAGCATCAGCTTCAAGGCTGTGCGCTCACGTTGCAGCACACTCGACACCGCCACCAGGGTCTGCACCAGAGCCGGGCTGAACGGGTAGACCAGTCGGAACATCTCGCGGTCGGCGTTCGATGTCAGCAGCGTGTCGGTCACCGTCCTCGACCTGTTGGCGAAATCCTCGAAAGCCGCGTCCAGCACCTGACGGGCTGATTCGGTCGCCGGCTTGAGAACGCGGGCCTGGGCAATGACCGGCAAGTTGCGGTCCTCCAGGATGATCTTGTGAAAGCGCGCCTCCCAGTACTTGAGCACGTCGGCAAACTGCATCTGCATCGCGCCGGCCATGTTGTCGCCGACCAGTTCGCGCAGGTCGCGCTGACGCGCCACGAAGCTGATCAAGGGCACCGGACGATCGGCATTGGCTGCCTCGACCAGTTTCGAGAGCTTTGACCCTTCGCTGCTGACAAACGCGACGTCCGCTGCCCGACTCGCCAGCCAGAGAATCAGCTCGTCGAGGAAGAGGATTACACCGTCGTAGCCGAGTTCGCTCGCGTGGCGGGAAAGGATGGCGAGTCCATCGTCGAGGCTGACAAACGCCTCGCCCTGGCCACCGCCACTACTGCTGGCCACCGAGGCGTAGGCGCTAAAAAAACACGAAATCAGGTCACCGACCAGACGGCTACGCTCGTCACCCCGAGGTGATTCCAGCATCGCCGCTTCGAAGCTGCCGGCATCCCAACCGCCGGAAAGCTCGCCCCAGCCGTCGGCACTGCCGGCGTGTTCGTTCAGTTTGCCAAAGAAGGCGTCATCGCCCATGCGCGCCCGCAGTTGCTGGGCATCGCGAAACAGCCCCTCGGCCAGGTAGAAGCCGGGCACTGGCGCATCGGGGTGGATGCTGCGCACATGGTCGGCGTAGCCGCCGAGAATGGCCGACTCCATGTTGCGGGCACCGATCATGTGATAGGGAACCAGCAGGAACTTCTTGCCCTCGGTCCAGGCGTTGCTCCTGGTCACGACGCTGGCCAGTTCCTTGATCGAGCGGGCGCGAACATTTCCGGCCAGAAGCAGGTTCAGCACCGCCATGAAATGGCTCTTGCCTGAACCGAAACTGCCATGCAGGTAGGCTGCCTTGCTTTGGCGCGTCGCCAGTGCCGACTGGATGAAGGCCAGGGCATTGTCGAAAGCCTGTGCCAACTGCGGCGTGACCACGTAATTGCCGAGTGTTTCGTCCGCGGCCCGGACGCCATCGGACAGTTTGAGGACAAAGTCCCCTTGATGGACCCGCTCGGGGATCGGTATCAGTTCACGAATCAGCGTCATGTCGAATCCAGTCCAACAGCCAAGGCAAAGTCACGCACGCTGACGATCTTGACCTGCGGAATCAGACGGCGCGCTTCGCTAAAGTCGCTATCGCCGGTAATCAGGTAATCGACAAGCACCTTCATCGTGCGGCCCGGGTCGCATCGGTTTCCGCCGCAATATCGGCATCACGGATCGTCGCGGCCTGTGGCAGGCTTTGAACCATCTGCATCAACCGGCTCCATTCCTGCTCACGCTCTGCGGAATTCCGCTCCGACCCGACAACCAGCACCTCGACCAGCGAACCGGGAGCAAAGGGCAAGTGGCTGAGGGCCAGATCCCCGCTTGGCTGTACCCGTGCATAGGTTTTATAAGCTTGCATGTGCTACTCCTTTTCTTGTCGAACAGAGGCGCTGCTCAATCCAGTCTCTGGGCATTTCTCCAACAATCTGTTGGAGAATTAGCGCATCCCGACAAATCACAAAGAACTGACGCATCGAACACAGGTTCTGCGGCGAAAACCCGCTCATCCCGGGAAATGCCGAGCGCAGGTCCGCCCGCCTTGCTTGACGAAGAAACTTTCAATGTCATACAAGTCCTGGCGCGTATTGCCGCAAGGTTTGCTCGGCTACAGGGCCGAAGAACTGGCGCGTCAGACTAAAAAAAGAGTTAAGTGCCGGGAGATAATGGGGAGCTGTATGGCGACCATGAGGAGTCATTTCTCCCTGACACAAGTGCTCAATACTCCATCCCTTATCCAAATGTTGCGCCAAAAGCGCATCCAGCTCGTCCCAAAGATTTCGGCGCAAGGTGACGAGATAGGGGCTATTCAGGTTCAACAGCCGAATTGTGTATTCGGCCCTGGCTTGATCTGCCAGGCTGCGATTCAGATTCGGCCCCATTTCGCCATTGGACAGATAAGCGAAATAGGAAGCGCACTGCGGGTCACGGATCGAAACGAACTGCACCGTATCAACTTGATTCTGCTTTTCTCGAGCATGGCCACCAAAATTCACTTCAACCTTGCCTGGGATGGCAGCGCGGTACGAAGCCAGCTTGGGCAAGCCCTCGTCACTACTCAAGGCACTTGCAGCAAGGTTGGACCAATCAAAGGTTCGTTGCGGATTCTGGCTCTTATTTTCAATATGTTCGATGTGATAACCCAGCCCGTACAAATCCGCACGCAACTCGCTGTAACAACAAAGCATGTACTGATCTTGCAGAAGGCGATCGATGACTGCTTGCTTGCTCGGTGCAAACTCATGCCAGCGACGCGTTACTTCATCTGATGATTCTGGGGGCGTTTGATTTGCCTGTGAAAGTGCTACGGGCCCGGCGCCTGTCGGTGCAACATGCCTCATCCCTCACCGTCCCTTTGCACCAGGAAAGTCTGGCGGCTGACGCTCCGCTGTAAGCGCAGCATTTGAGGATGTCCGGGCCCCAAGGCTTGTCCAAGCCGGCGAAACAAATCTTTGGCTTCGTCTGACTCGTAACGCCCCTGATCGACAAGATTCGTCAGGCGATCAAGGTCACTTTTTTCATCCACTGGGGGCTGGGGGTTAACCAGCATCACACTCTGCAGAACATCGCCGCTGGGCTGGCCGTAGGGGTTTGCCAGTGGTTCGGTCGCCACGGTCCTGCCGTCCGTGTCTGTACTGAATACGCGGATATTTTCTCGCCTGACCGTGCTGATAACCTGCGGGCTGTGGGTGGTCACAATGAATTGCGTCGACGGAAAAGCACGCATCAAATCATCTAACACGCGTTGCTGCCACGAGGGGTGAAGATGTAGGTCGATTTCATCCACCAGCATGATGGCGGGGGCGATCAGCGGTGCGGAAAGGGGGAGATCTTCAGCTACTTCATCGGGTCTGCGCAAGGTATGAAGTTCTTCGAGAGCGATGGCAATCGAATTCTGGTCGCCATAATTCATGTGACCGTTGGCCAAAACCAGCCTGCGCGCGAAATCAACGCCAAGTGCCAACATACTTTGATACCCCTGACTCAGTTGAGTCACCAGCAAGGGGGCGCCGCCGTCAGATGGTTCCACGACAAATTTGTGGTCCCGATTGAAACAGGGATTCTGGTAACTTCCATCGAGTAATGTCTTGATGGTTTCTCTAACGGCATCAAGCGCCTGAGAAGGAGCGTAATCATCGCTTGCAACACCTTTGTTGGCGCGTAACTCGGAGGCTTCTTCTCGGTCGAACCATTTCAGCAGTTCCTTGAAATCACTCAAGGAATCGAGCGCACCGATCAGCGCGGAGGTTGGATAGGCATAATTTTCCTTGCTTTCGCGCAAGCGTTCCGGCACCTCGATATAGCCTCGCCGCGCGCCAAAATAGGCAAACACAGGCGTCAGTGCAGGCGCCGAAGATTTGTAGCTTTCCGAGATGGTCTGCAGGCGACTCTTGAGTTCAGTCAGGCCGTGTTTGGTTTTCGGTTCCTGTCCTTTGGTACCAGAAGGCCGCCAATAGTCCCATTTCAGACCGTCAACGGTTTCCGCGACAACCTGCGCGAAGTCAGCCAATTTCCAGCGCTCCTTGCCCGAGCGGACTGTCGCCGGTTCAACGCGGAAATCCGCATCCGCAATACCCCGACCGGTGAGCCGCTGGTTTGCCGACGAAAGATAGTTCAGTACAGGCGTCAATGCGGTGGCGATGCCATCAAGGACGGCGGTCTTGCCGGCCCCGTTTTCGCCGACGAACACGCTCAGTCTTGGGTGGAGCGTTACCTCGAAGGACTCGAAGCAGCGGAAATTATTCAAGGTGATTTTCTTAAGGCGCATGGCACAAGACTCCTTTGCCGCTGCCTCTTGCAGGATCATTCATGGTCATCCTCCTCAAATCGCCGGCCGTCGACCGCGACGAACGGTAGTCGCCGGCGGCCGCCAGCCCACTACGGCCTCGCGGGTCAAGCCGAGGTCGCGGGCTTCTTCATCGACGAAGCCATCCAGATAGTCGCCCATGCGGGTGCCGTGTTCGGCATCGGGGTCGTTGTGCCACTGTTTGATCCAGGGCGCCAGTTCGGCGATGCCGGCCAGCAAGGGCTTCAGCCGCTCGGCATGCCAGCCCTCGTTGTCCTTCATGTCGAGATAGCAGGTGGCGATGGCGGTGCCGAGTTGCAGCGGGTTGAGGCCGGCCCAGGCGATCAGCAGGCTGCCGTCGGCGTCGCGGCTGCAGTGCGGGAAGCTGACGAAACGTTCCTTCGGTACATCGAGCCCGCCGCGCAGGCGCCAGTAGTCGGTCTTCTGGAAATCGCTCGACTTGTACTTGGGCGGCACCGGAATGTCGCCGATCTCGGCGGTCTTGCGCCGCCGGCGTTCCGATTCGTCGCTTGTCTCGGCGTCGACCGCATCTTCCCGGCGCTGCAAGTCCCAGGTGCGCTCCCATTCGGCGCGCTTGCGCAGGCCGGCTTCGCTGTAGCGCAGAACGGGCAGCACGGGCACTGCTTCGCCGGCCACGAGGTTTGCCACCAGTAGCGCCACGTCAAAATCGGAGCGGCCGGCATACAGTTCGGCAACCTGCATGAAATCGGTGTCGGACCGTAACGGATCGGCCAGCTTGTTGGTGCTGGTCAGGCTCGGGGTGTCGGCCGCAGCGTCTTTCAGAGACGATTCCAGGCGGTCGAGCAGCCAGCCCTTGAGGGCGGTCTGCTCCTGTTCTGCCCACGCGGTCGACGCCCAGCGGCGCTTGTACTCGGGGCGTTCGATCAGGCCGATGACTTTGTCGGATTCTATCAGCGCGATGCGGGCTTCGACGATGCAGCGGTAATCGGCCGGCCAGTGGGCGGGCAGTTCGGTGATCGGTGTTGAGCCATGGCGGGCAAACCAGGTGGTTTCGGCTTGGCCGGCGGCGATGCGCCGGGCGAGGACGATTTCAAAGGCGCGCTCGCCGAGGGCAATGTCTGGCGGCTGCGGGTGGGTGAGTTCGGTCTGCGTCAGGCTGTAAAGTTGATAGCAGCGCCAGTCCAGTTCTTCCTGGGTCGCGATCATTTGCCGTCGCAGAGAAACGCTCTCGCATCTTGCGGCGACAAGTGCCGCTCTCGTCCGTGTGGCGGAAACAATGGCAGCGGGGCTATTGTCATCCAAATGCTGAGAGAGATCATCGAGTCGACGAGTAAGGTCATAACAATCTAGCGTTACGAGAGGGAGTTTAGCTGCTATCCCCGCACCGATCTCATAGAAATCCTCGAAAGGGTCAGTTCTTTGTCGTGCCCCCTTGCCATCGACGGTACTTCCTCGGTTTTGAGCGACTTGCTTCAACCAAAAACATGCTACCGACGAATTGAGTAAACCAAGCAAGCCCAGATGCTCCCCCTCGCTCGCCGCCGCCCGCAGCTTGATAACTGGCGCTGTTCTATTGAAAACCCTGCCACCTCGGTCAAGAACAAAATGGTTGTGAGTTGCGTAGAAGGCGAAGGTGATGGTGAGTGGAGTATTGAATTTTTCCGCTGAGATATGGCCATAGGCAAACCATTCGTAACCACGCTGCAATTGTGTTTTCTTGAACCATATTCGGTTGGACAAACCAGTCTTCAACGGCCAAAGCCAACGATAAATCTCCGGCGCAAGAGATGCTTGGAATGATTTGTCCACATGGGGAAACACGGCAACCGAATGCGTGTTGAAGAACCAGTCTCGAACAATGTCACCCACGACGAATCCACGAACGAATTCCTTTGGAAAAGATCTGCGGCCTACAAGATCGCTTGGAATCTGATAGGCGTCGTCTTCGAGCGTAACAACACCCACACCAACATTCGCAACATCGCCCAAAGTGCGTTCACTACCCGACTCAAGCATCTCCTTCAAATCCGCCGCGCCACCGCCGCCGATGCTCCACGGATGCTTTGCAAAGGTCGAACGTGGGGTATCGGCCACCGACACAAATGCCGATTCACTGCCGGCGACATCGACCTGCTCGACGATCGCCCGCCAGACCAGTCCCAGCGCCGGGTCGTCCGGGGTCGAGGGTTCGCCCTTGATGCCCATGACGGTGCGCACCACCGACGTCAGCGGCGCCCGGTTGCGACCGAAGAGGATGACCGTTGGCGTGCCGTGGCCGGGAATGTAGGCGCCCGAGGTGTCGATGACGTGGCTGAGGTCGATGCGCGGCAGGAAGTCCTCGATCAGCTTCTTGCCGAACTCGCGCTTCATGAAGCTGTTGGTAGTGATCAGGCCGACGTAGCCGGCCGGCTCGCGCTCGCTACCGGGAATGGCGAGTTCTAAGAAGCGCTCGGTGAAGGGCACGCCAAGCGAATACTTCATGTGGCAGGTGAGGTAGCGCGCCCGGTAAGCAGCATTCAGCGCCGCGTCCTTGACGGTGATGTAGGGCGGATTGCCAACGACGGCGTGGTAACGCTGGCCGAGGATGCGGTTGAGATCAGGCAGGTCTTCGCTGGCGAAGGCGTGGGCGAGCGCGCCACGGCCGAGGTTTTCGGCCTCGCCGCCGAGTGCGAGTTGGCCGTGGCCAAGGCGCGGGCCATGCAGCAGACTGTCGCCGGCGGCGAGGTTGAACCTGAAGTTCGGCGCTTCGGCGAGACTGGTTTCAGCGCAGGCCTTGAGCGCGGCAATCAACAGACGGAAGCGGGCGATGGCGACGGCAAACGGGTTGAGGTCGACGCCGTAAATGCCGTTCAGCGCCTGCTGCACGGCATCGCGCGCGTTGCGGCCGGGTTCGTTCTTCTGCCAGCATTCGAGCAGGCGGGCGAAACCGCCGAGCAGGAAGTGCCCGGAACCGCAGGTCGGGTCGATCAGCCGCACTTCGCGGTAACCGAACTCGGCGATGGCCGGGTTCAGCGTGCGGTCGAGGATGAATTCCTCGACGAATTCCGGCGTTTGCAGCAGCGCAAACTTCTTCTGCGCCGCTTCGGAAAGATCCTGGTAGAGGTCGCCGAGAAAGCGCGTGCTCCACTCGGGGTCGCTGAAGTCATGGAGCAGCGTGCCGGTGTCCGGGTCGATCTTCTGCCAGAAGCCAACGATGGCCATCGCGCCGTCGCCGGAGACGGCCAGGCGGAACAGCGGATTGTGCCGCTCGTCGAACAGCGGCCCCAGGCCGGGCAGCCGGCCGACGTCGCGGTAGGCGGCGAGCAGGTATTCGAGGTCGCTGTCGCCCGGATGGGCGCGGAAGTAGCTTTCGTGCCGGTCCTGCGCCAGCGCCCGCTGGGCCGGGCTGGCGGCACTCAACCAGGGGCGATCGATCAGGCTGTTGTCTTCCAGGAAACGGATGAACACGCCCATCAGCAACCAATGCACGGCGGCCTGGGTGATGGCTTCTTCCTTGAAGTCGTGCAGCGTCGCAGCCATTCGCCCGGCGTTGCGGGCGGCCTGCCATTCGTTGTCCAACGAGGCATCGAGGTCCGGCGTCGCGGCCAGCCGCTCGCGGAGGTCGGATTCGATCGTCGTGGTCAGGCGCTTGAGGTCGCGCAGGAGGGCGGCGGCGTTGATCACGAGGGGATTCCTTCATGGTTCGGCGCTTCCTGCCGTTCCCGGCTTTGCCCGGGAACGGCAGGAAGCTCGATGATGGGTCGTTGATTCGTCATTCAGGCAGCGGTGCGAGAAGAATGGCCTGGCCATCGGTCTGGAACCCTTGCCCACTGGGCCTGCGTAATCACGGGAATCGGTACGCCATCCAGCGTTGGCATGCCCTGGCCAGCCATTGGCGCCAGCATCCAGACCGACAAAATCCCGTCGGCCCTGCCGGCCATGCTTTGCAGGTCGCTGATCAGGTCCAGCAAATCCAGCCTTGCCAGCAGGCCAGGATCGAGAAGCAGCAGCGATTTGCCCTGAGCGGTGAGCTTTCCTCTGATACGCGCCCTGGCGAAAGAGGCAAGGCGGATGAGGTTGCTCCAGTCGCGCGAGCCCGGTCCGCCGATGTCGGCTTCGAGGACCTTGCTCCAGCCGACCTTGCGCTGCAGTGCTTCTTCCTTGAGTGATTCGAGCACGATGCGGTCGAGGCTGATCGGCAGGAAGTCGGCGCCGGCAATGGTGCGCCGCAGTGCCGCCTCGGCGTGGCGCGCCAGCCGCGGTGCGGCGGTCAACACCAGAAATCCCCCCGATTTGATGGCGTGCTTGAGCCTGTCGTCGAACTGGCGTGCGGCGAGGACTTCTTCGCTTTGGTCGTCGTCGGCCACCGTGTCGGGACGGTGCAGGAAGGTGGTCGTTCCCGCCGAAGGGCCAAAGCCTCTGTGCGCGGAGTAGTAGCCGGGACCGTCTTCGCCGTCATGGCGCCAGACGAGATCGGAACCTGCTGCGCCGAGCAGGCTGTCCAGCGACGGCCGGCCGGGCAGGGGCTCCGCATCGGGGTAGCGCCCCATGATGCGTTCGCGTACCTGGCTCTCGGTGAGGACACGCGGGCCGATCAGGGAGCCCATGGCGATCCGGATGGCGCGCTGGGCAGCCATCGCCAGGGGATAGAGTTCCAGACGACTGGAAACTGCCGCGCGCTGGCTGCAACCTGCCGCAAGCTTCACCAGCCGCTGCGTGGACACGGCGGCAACGGTGTGGGGACGATCCACCGCTTCGAGCCTTTCAATCACCTGTTGCGGTGTCGGCAGGCTTTCGCCAGCCGATGTTTCTTCATCGGCGGCGATGACGCTGTCGGCGGCGGCGCCGAGTCGGAGTGCGTAGTCGGCATGGTCGACACTGGCCGCGACCAGCGGTACGGCGCCCTTTGCAGCGCCGGGGAATACCTGGTAGCGCGGTTGCGCGAGGTCGGCTTCGGTTTCGCTGACGGCGCGCAGCACGGCAGCAGCGAGCCGCAGGCGATTGGCGTCGTCCTGCTCTATCGAGCCATGGCTCGCCAGCAGCGAGCTGGCTGCTTCGGTGACGGCCATGACGCCGCCACTGGCGCTGAGCGTGATGGCCAGTTCCTCGCGCACTTCGCTGATGGCGATTGACCTGATCCAGCGCGCGCGCGAGGCGACGATCGCATGGGTCAAGGCCGGCCGGGCAATTCCCGCTGCCTGCGCTGCGTCCCCAAGAGTGGGCCAGAGTGTGGCGTTTCGTTCATTCTCGGTGCCCGTTTCGGCTGTCTCCAGGCCCAGGTAGATCGCCAGCGCATCGTCATCCGGGCGCTCGTCGGCTGCGGCGCGCTTCGGGAAGAGGTGGTTGGCGAGTTCGTCGAGGCTGCGAATGCCGCTCTTGCCGGCATCGGTATCGAGAACAGTGGGCGTGCCGGCAACGAGATCGGGACGAATCTGGGCGAGGCGCTTGGCGGTGCCCCGAATTTCCTTGCGCACCTTGTCGCCAACGCTCTTGAGGTAGCGGAAACGGACGCGGTCGACGGCGAGCAGTTCGCGAACGCTGTGGATCCCCATGCGGTCGAGAACGTTCTGCGCTTCAACGCTGTAGTCGAGCTCACCAATGGCCGTTTCCCGCGTCGCACGAAGAGCGATGACCTCGAAGGGATCGGCTGCGGTTTGCGTGTCGGCCTGGTCGAAAATCTTTCGCCAGTCACGCAGCATGTCTTCTGCGTTGTCGAAACGCTCGCGGAAATCACGACGCAGAGCTTTGCCAAAGAAGGCGGCCGAGGCTTCCCGCAGGTTGGGGTCGAAGAGGGTGACATCGAGCGTGACTTCGGGCTCGATCACGGCCGGGTCGGAGACGCCGTCGCCCCAGCCCGGCAGTGTGCCGGTGAGCATCTCGTAGAGCGTCATGGCTGCGGCAAAGCGCTCGGCGTAAATGTCCCAGCGTGGCGGCTTGCGCAGGCTGAGGAAGGGATCGAGGTAGGGGCGCGTGCCGGCCTGGATGTTGTCGACGGAAGCTTTCGACAGGGAGAAGTCGAACAGTACCAGTTGCAGGCGACCGCTATGCGACGACGGGCAAAGTCCGATGTTGTCGGGCTTGATGTCGCGGTGATAGATGCCTTCGTTTTCCAGATAGACGACTGTCTGCAGCAGTTCCTCGCCGAAACGCCGGACGAGATCCAGCGAGGGGCGGTTGTTGCGCAGGAGATGAGCCAGCGTGTCCTTGCCGGCACTGCTCATCAGCAGCGCCGTGCGGCCGGCAACGGTCAGCGTTTCGCGCCACTCGACAATATTGGCGTGGCGCAGCTTGCGCAGCGCTTCCCCTTCGGCAAGCAGGCGCCTGTTGTGGCTGGCGTCGAGGGCAACCTTGAGGACCAGCTCTTCGGCGTTGCCGCGGCGAGTGACCAGCAGCACATCGGATGACGAGCCCTTGCCGAGACGACGGACGACGGTGAAACCGCCATCGATGGGGTCGCCTGACTTGGCGGAAGCTGGATCGACTGTGGCCAACTCGGCCGGCGCAGTCAGTTCATCCTCGACAAGTTCGAGGTATTCAAGAAAATCCGTCACCGAGCCGAGGCGGGCAGAAACGTCCGGGCAGGTCGAGAACTGGATCAGGTCCTGCAGCGCCCGGCCGGCGCCATCCAGCACATCGGAGATGCGCAATCCGTTGCCGGCCCGGAGTTTCTGTTGCAGCTCGGAGGCGCTGGTTGCCGGCGGCGCGCCGGTGAACACCTGCCAGGCGATGGCGCCGAGCGAGAAGACGTCGAGGTGGGGTCCAGTTGGCGCGCCATCCCAGAGGGCTTCCGGTGCGAGAAATACTCTCGCCGGATCTTCCAGGTAATTTTCAACGTGCCGGGTTCCGACGGTACGCGCCAATGTTCCAGCCGATGCGCCAAGAGCCGTCAGATTCGACTGCTCCGTCCCTTGCCCACCGCGCGCGGCGAGCTGCCAGTTCATGATGGCGAGCTTGAGTGGGGCGCCATCCTGGTTCTGGACGAGGATGCTTTGTGGTGATAGTGCCCGGTGAATCAGCTTCTTCTGGTGGGCATACTTGAGGGTTTCCGCCAGTTGCCGAAGGATGGACAGCCGCTGGTCGGCGTTGAGCTGATTGCCTTGCTCGCGCAGCAGGAAATCGAGTCGTCGGCCCTGCGGGTTGTAGTCGAAAAGCAGGGCCGGGCCGAGTTCGCTTTCCTTGAAATCGCGCACCTTGAGGATGCCGGGATGATCCACGCCCTCGAGAATCTGGAACTCGCGCGTCGCCTGCCGCACCAGCGATTGCCGGGCGTCAACGGTCGACGCCAGGGCGTAGCCATAAATCCTGACGCGACGGCGGACACCGGCCGAAACGTGCTCTCCCGCCCAGTCCTGATAATTCTCGCCCTCCTGAATGAGGGCGCCCAACTGATAGTCAGCGATGCGCCGGTGTTTGTTGGATGGGCGCACGCCGGCTTCGACAACGGCGCGGCAAACCACACGCCCCAGTTCGTGACCGAGCAGCGGTCCAGTGGGTGGGTAATTCCCGGTGCCCTCCAGGCGGGCGATGATCCCGTCGTCGTTGCTGGTGTCGGGACGACCCTTGAGAAAGGCGCCGGAGCGCCCGTTACCTGACAGCCTGAAAGCGTCAGCGTTGATCGCCGAGAGAAAGATCAGTGGCTCGATGAACGGCACCCGGGACCTCGCCTTGATCACCGACGATTGCCGACGCAACAGCGTCGCCAGTCGCTTGGCCTTGCGGTTCGCAAGAATCAAGGGGTTGTCGTAGGCGTAGTCACGCCCGTCAGTACGCCACGTCCAGGTATGCGCATCACCGGTGAGAACGCCGGGGCGACTCTTGACCTCGACCAGGAAGATGCCCACGGGCGAGAGCACCAAGGCATCCACCTCATTGACCTTGCCTTCGTCGTCGATGAATTCAAAGTTCGACCAGACGTGCCAGGGATCGCGATCCGAGAGTCGATCACGCAGCCAATCGAGCGCCGCCTTTTCCCAGGCAAAGTTTGATTCCGAGATCGCTGTCCAGCGCGGATCTTTCATGAGGTTCTAGGGTGAGAATCTTGCCGGGTCACGGCGGCATCGCTGACGTTGTGAGTAGATGGTCATTGAATTAGCGTTGTCTTCCTCTGACGGCTTCATGATCAGAACTGTGTATTCCACGCAAACTGGACAGTCGCAGCGTAGCAACGCGGGGTGAAAGGGTTGTACTCCAGGACGCTTGCTTGGGTCAAGTTTGTAGCTCACCCGAACAAATGTCTCTGGTCTTTTTGGTGCCGGCTGGTAGAGGCAAGGTTCGTTACGGCGTAACGAGTTCCGGACCCAGTGGGCGTTGTTTTTCGTAGTCCTCGGCGAGACCCTTGGGAAGCCTCGACGCCTGGTCCGCGGCGTCACCATCGGCCTGACGCAGTAGCCTCTCGAGGAATGCTTTTTGCGTTACGCCGTAACTGAATGCCAGGCGTTCGAGGGCACGTTTGGCGTGGAAATCAATAACGACATTCAGCCGATTCCCCTGTCCGTCCTGACCTTTCAGATGACGTTCCCGGTATTCCGACTGGCGTTGCGCGTTGGTCTTGGCCATTTTTACCTCCTGGTGAGCGTTACGCAGTAACGCACTGCTTGTGCGCTGGCGCGCAAGAAACCCCTGAAACCGAGGCGTCGGTGGTGGCGTGCCTGACGCCTGGCAGGAGCAAAGCGCAGAGTTGTCCACGGGCGCCCGCCAGACGGCGCGGCTTGTGCAGGAGGGCGGCGAGGGATGACTCGGCCGCGATGTTGTTTTGGTGTGGAAGGGGCCGCCACTCGCGAGGCCTGGCAGCGATGCGAAGGGACTGGCATGAGCACAGTCGCGAGCAGAGAGAGTGCGTTGAGGGGCCTGTCAAGGGCGGGCGCAGCCCGGCGAAGCGAACCCTTTACCGGGGCCGAGACGCGAGTACGCTCAAGGGCTTGGGGTGCGTTGCGGCGTTTCGCGGGTAAGTATTCGGTGAACCCGTGGGCCAAGTCTGACCTTGACGATCGGCGCTAGCGACACAGAATTGAGCGGAAGTTCCTGTGCAGGGGATGGAGCCAGATATCCTTGATCGGCAGGATAGGCTTGGACGTGGGGCATTTCTTGCCGCGTCCGGTGGTTTGACCGACCTTGATCCAGTTGGCGGCCTGGTAACAGGTGCCGCGATGACGGGGAGTCTCG
>JAFLDO010000065.1 GCA_017302455.1 Accumulibacter sp. | reverse complement strand
ACCTGTCGCCGTCGCGGAGCATCCGCCTGGCAGTACCTCGGCACCGTCATCGCCGCCGCCCGCAAAGGCTTGCAGCTCCCCACGATCCCCGCCATCCCGGCAACCGCGTAGGGGAGTGAATGATTACGCAGATCGAGTTCCGGCTGACCGAAGAGGACGATCTGCAGGAGCTTGTGGTGGTTGGACTCGAGGTTGGAGAGCAGACGGATCTCTTCGAGCGCTTCCGGCGGCATCGCATGCGCCTCGTCGATCAAGGCGACGACCTGCCGGCCGGTGGCATAGATGCTCAGCAAACGTTCCTGCAAGGCGCGCAGCAGAAGATGGCTACGCTCATCGGGAAGCGGAATATGCAACTCGTCGGCGATGGCGAAAAGTATCTCGTCGCGCGACAGCATCGGGTTGGCCAGGTAGACCGTTTCGACGTTCTCCGGGAGTTTTTCAAGCAGCATCCGGCACAGCATCGTCTTGCCGCTGCCGACCTCGCCGCTGACCTTGACGATCCCCTCGTCGTGCGTGATCGCGTAGATCAGCGCCTCGAGCGTCGCCCCCCGATTGGCGCCGGCAAAGAAGAACTCGGTATGTGGCGTGATGCGAAACGGTGGCTCGCGCAGCCCGAAATGCTCAAGATACATCATCGATCGTGTACATCACTGCTCCCGAAACGAGGCTTCCATGCGGTTGTAGAGCGTCGTGCGATGGATGCCGAGCAGGCGTGCCGCCTGGCTGACATTGCCGTGCGCGAGCTTCAGCGCGGCCTCGATGTAGCCCCGCTCAGTGGCGTCGAGCAGGCGATCGAGACTGAATGGTTCCCGCTGCCGCAAGCGATGGCTTGCCGCAGTAACGATGGCGTCCCCCGAGATTTCGTCGGCCGCCGTCAGCGAACTCGCGCCGGCGGCCAGCGGCTCGTCGGGAAGATCGAGTTCGACTTCGAGCGCCCCGGCGTCCACCGTCTGCCCGGGGTGCTTGGTGGTCAGACGGATGACGACGTTGCGCAGTTCGCGAACGTTGCCGGGAAAGCTGTAAGCAAGCCACAGTGCCGTCGCTTCCGGGGACAGCCGGAAAGGTGATTGCCGGGTCTGCGCCGCGTACATCTGGCGAAAGTGCTCGAGCAGCAGCAAGCGGTCGTCACCCATGTCGCGCAGTGCCGGGGCAGTGATCGCACAGACCGACAGGCGGTGATAAAGATCGGCCCGGAAGTTGCCCGACCTGACCTCCTTGCGCAGGTCCCGGTTGGTGGCCGCGATGATCCGTGCCTGGCTGACGCGCTTCTGGGTTTCACCGACGCGCTGGTACTCGCCATTCTCCAGCACGCGCAGAAGCTTTGCCTGCAGTTCGAGCGCCAGTTCGCCGATCTCGTCGAGGAACAGCGTGCCGTCGCCGGCGTCTTCGAAATAGCCGGTCTTCATCGCGACGGCACCGGTAAACGCACCTTTGGCGTAGCCAAACAGCGTCGGCTCGACCAGATTCGGCGACACGGCAGCGCAATTGAGCGCCAGAAACGGCTTCTGCCGGCGCCGGGTGCCGTAATGGAGGCAACTGGCAGCGATGATCTCCTTGCCGCTGCCCGACTCGCCCTCGATCAGGACCGGAAAAGGCAGGTCAGCATACTGGCGCAGTTGCAGGCGCAGTTTCTCTATTGCCGGGCTGTTGCCGATCAGCGGCGAGGCGCCGTCCCGCCCCATTTCATCGAGCGCGCGAAAGGCCAGTGCGCGCTTCAGGATCTGCTGTAGATCGCCCGGGTTGCAGGGCTTGGCGACGAATTCGGCAGCGCCAAGCGTGCGCGCGTGGCGAGCATTGCCGTCGTCGCTCTGCCCCGAGAGGACGACGATGCGAATGTCCGGCGCAAGCTTCAGCAGATCCGTGATCAGCGCAAAGCCTTCATCGGGACGATGTGGCAGCGGCGGCAGTCCGAGGTCGACGAGGGCCAATTCCGGGAGTCGGCGCAGCTGTCGCAGCATCTGCAGGCAATGTGGACGCGAATGACTGGTGACAACCTCGAAGAGCGGACTCATCGAGAAGCTCAGGGTGTCACAGATCAGCGCATCGTCGTCAACGATGAGGAGAAATGGCTTGTCGCGCAGGATGGCGTCCGGTTCGCTGGGCATGAAGGGCGTGGCGTCGCTCGAGAATGTGCCTGCGCGGCATTATTCCACACTTGTATTGGCGCCAAGCGATTCACATCGACGACGGTGGACAGTCGAGTATAATTCCGGCTCATTTTTGCCCGGGGATACTGCGGTGCCTGCCGATAATCTTGTCGAAATCAAGGATCTCGATTTTGCCTACGACGATCGACCGATCCTTAATGGCATCAGCATGCAGATTCCGCGCGGCAAGGTGGTCGCCATCATGGGCGGCTCCGGTTGCGGCAAGACCACGCTGTTGCGGTTGATTGGCGGACAACTCAAGCCGAGCCGCGGCGACGTGCTGGTCGACGGTCGGTCGGTGCCCCGCCTCAAGGACGACGAACTGTACGCCCTGCGCCGGCGAATGGGCATGCTGTTCCAGTTTGGCGCCTTGTTTACCGATATCTCGGTCTTCGATAATGTCGCCTATCAGATGCGCGAACACACCGATCTGCCCGAGGAACTGATTCGCGACATGGTGCTCATGAAGCTCAATGCCGTTGGCCTGCGCGGAGCGCATCAGCTGATGCCGGCCGAGTTGTCCGGCGGCATGGCCAGACGCGTGGCGCTGGCGCGGGCAATCGCGCTCGACCCGATGCTGATCATGTACGACGAGCCCTTTGCGGGTCTCGATCCGATTTCCCTTGGGGTCATCGGACAATTGATCCGCAAGCTCAACGACGCGCTGGGTGCGACGACGATCATGGTCACCCATGACATCCAGGAATCGCTGTTGATCGTCGACTACATCTATTTCATGTCTGACGGGAAGGTCGTTGCGCTCGGCACGCCCGACGAGATCCGCGCCTCCAGACACCCCTTTGTCCATCAGTTCGTTTTTGCCGAAGCCGACGGACCAGTGCCCTTCCATTATCCGGCGCCGCCGCTGGCCCACGAACTTCTGGGGAAAGGCGCACGCCCATGAGCAAGCGTGAGTCAGGCCCCGGCCCGCTCCTGTCGACCATCGCCAGTATCGGACACCATGTTACTGACGCACTGCAGCGACTGGGTTTTGCCAGCCGCTTTTTCGTCATGCTGCTCCTCTGCTCCGGACAGTCCTTCCGGCGACCCAATCTGACGATTCGCGAGATCTATTATTCGGGGTTTCAGTCGCTGCTGATCATCATGGTTTCCGGACTGTTCATCGGCATGGTGCTCGGCATGCAGGGCTACGAAACGCTGCAGCGCTACGGCTCGGCCGACGCACTCGGCATACTGGTGGCGCTGTCGCTGGTGCGGGAACTCGGCCCGGTCGTCGCCGCCCTGCTCTTCGCGTCGCGCGCCGGTTCGTCGATCACGGCCGAGATCGGCCTGATGAAGGCCACCGAGCAACTCACGGCAATGGACATGATGGCGGTCAACCCGATTGCCCGCGTCGTCGCGCCGCGTTTCTGGGGAGGCGTGATCTCGATGCCCTTGCTGGCGGCGCTGTTCTCCGCGACCGGCGTCTTTGGCGGTTACCTGATCGGGGTGGTCTTCATCGGTGTCGATGACGGCGCTTTCTGGTCGCAGATGCAGGCGTCGGTTGATTTTCGCTACGATATCTGGAGTGGCATCGTCAAGAGCTTCGTCTTCGGCGTCGCGGTTTCCCTGATTGCCGTTTTCGAGGGCTACGACGCGTTGCCAACGGCGGAGGGCGTTTCGAGTTCGATCAAGAGCACGGTCGTCAAGTCGGCCCTGGCCATCCTGGCGCTGGACTTCGTGTTGACTTCTTTCATGTTCCGGGAGGCTGGATGAGTCGCAAGTTGCTCGACCTGTGGGTCGGTTTTTTCGTTGCCCTGGGGCTCGCCGGGGTGCTTTTCCTGGCGCTTAAAGTCGGGAATCTGTCGGCAGCCAACTTTTCCGAGGCGTACCCGTTGACCGCCAAGTTTGCTAATATCGGCGGCTTGAAGGTTCGCGCGCCAGTGAAGAGCGCCGGCGTCGTCGTCGGCAGAGTCGCGGACGTGCGTTTCGACCCGGAAACCTATGAGGCGGTAGTGACCTTCAGCATCGACGGCCGCTACCATTTCCCCAAGGACACCTTCGCCTTGATTCTGACCTCCGGCTTGCTGGGCGAGCAGTACATCGGACTTGACCCCGGTGGCGACGAGAAGATGCTGAAACCGGGTGACGTGATCGCGAAAACGCAGTCGGCGGTGGTACTCGAGAAGCTGATCAGCCAGTTCATGTTCAACAAGGCTTCCGAAGGACCAGCCGCAAACCAATAGAATGGAAGAACATCCATGAAACTTCGGCTTTTGCCGTACCTGTCCTCCGTGGCCTGCGCAGTCGTCGTCGCCAGCGGTTGCGCGACGACGGCCAGCAATCCGAAGGATCCCTTCGAGGGCTTCAACCGGGCGATGTTCGCCGTCAATGAGGGCCTCGACGTCGCCATCGTCAAACCTCTGGCGCAGGGTTACGACACGGTCGCACCACTGCCGGTCAAGGTGGTCGTCGGCAACTTCTTCGGCAATCTCTGGGATGTGTGGACGGCTTTGAACAACCTCCTGCAGGGCAAGCCGGGAGACGCCGCTTCCGATGTCGGTCGGGTGCTGGTCAATAGCACTGTGGGCATCGGCGGCGCCTTTGACGTGGCCGGAGAACTGGGTCTGACCAAACATTCGGAAGAGTTCGGACAGACACTCGCCGTGTGGGGGGTGGGTGACGGCCCGTACTTCTACTGGCCACTCATCGGGCCGCGCACGACTCGTGACACCTTCGGCTGGCTGGTCGACACCTATTACGATCCGGTGTGGCGAGTAGACGACATGGCCCTGCGCAACAGCCTGGTAGCTACGCGCTACATCGACTTGCGGGCTACCCTTCTGCCTTCCGACAAAGTGATCGAGGAAGCGGCTTTCGACAAGTACAACTACATCAGGGACGCCTACCTGCAGCATCGTCGCAATGAGGTGTTCGATGGTGATCCACCGCGCGTCCCCCTGGACGATTAGGAGCGCCCCCTGGACCGAGGATTTCGCCGGCCGCGGTCGCAGCTGGCTGGGCGCTAACAACGTACTCTCACCTGCCTGGATACTGCTCATGAAGTACTTCGTATCACTGCTCTTGGGTTTGTTGGTAATGTTGTCC
Organism: Accumulibacter sp.; assembly: GCA_017302455.1. GTDB lineage: Bacteria > Pseudomonadota > Gammaproteobacteria > Burkholderiales > Rhodocyclaceae > Accumulibacter > Accumulibacter phosphatis. The sequence continues at coordinate 16,918 of JAFLDO010000065.1, read as the reverse complement.
TCCGCGCTTGCTCAGGAGAGTGCGCCGGATGCGCTGGTCCGCAAGGTGACCGACGACGTCCTGACGATCGTTCGCCAGGACAAGGAGATCCAGAGCGGCAACACCCGCAAGGCGATGGAACTGGTCGACAGCAAGGTGCTACCGTACTTCAACTTCCAGCGCATGACCGCACTGGCGGTTGGTCGCGACTGGAGCAAGGCAACCCCCGAGCAAAAGAAGCGTCTGGCGGAAGAGTTCAAGACCCTGTTGGTGCGCACCTACTCGAATGCGTTGACCTCCTACAAGAACCAGACGATAAGCTACAAGCCAACCAAGATGCAGGCGGCCGACACCGATGTGCTGGTCAGGACGGAAGTCGTTCAGCCGGGCAGCAAACCGGTGCAACTCGATTACGCCCTGGAAAAGCAGGGTGACAGCTGGAAGGTCTACGATGTGATTGTCGCCGGCGTCAGCCTGGTCACCAACTACCGCGACACGTTCAACCAGGAAGTGCGCAACAACGGCATCGACGGCCTGATCCAGATGCTGGGCAATCGCAACAAGCAACTCGAAGCGGGCAAGAAATGATCGAACGCCTGGACGGCACTCTGCGCGTTACCGCGCCGATGATCATCGCCAATGCCCGCGCCCTGCTCGAAGCAGGGCGCCGTTCTTTGACATCGTCTTCCCCGCCGGCAGGCACCGCCATGCTGCTCGACCTGGCGGCCGTCAACGACGTCGATTCGTCGGCCTTGAGCGTCGTTCTTGCCTGGCTGCGTACGGCCGGCGCGCGTGGCCTGACCTTGCGCCTGGCCAACCCACCAGCGAACCTGATCAGCCTGGCAGCGCTCTACGGCGTATCCGAACTTCTCCCGCTCGCCTGAACGGGCGGCGTGGCCCCTCGCCAGCAAACATGCCATGAGCGTCGCCGTTGCCATTGAGGGGGTGGAGAAGCGCTTCGGTTCCGTGCTGGCACTTGCAGGCGTTTCGCTGCAGATCGCCGAGGGCGAGTTCTTCGGTCTGCTCGGCCCCAACGGGGCGGGGAAGACGACGCTGATCTCCTGCCTGGCCGGTCTCGCGCGTCCGGATACCGGTAGCCTGACTGTGCTGGGACACGATGTGGTCACCGACTACCGCGCCGCGCGTCGCCTGCTCGGCGTCGTACCGCAGGAACTGGTCTTCGACCCCTTCTTTTCGGTGCGCGAGAGTCTGCGCATCCAGTCGGGATACTTCGGAATCCGCCACAACGACCAGTGGATCGACGAGATTCTCGCCAACCTCGACCTGACCAGCAAGGCCGACACCAACATGCGCCGTCTGTCCGGGGGAATGAAGCGGCGAGTTCTCGTCGCCCAGGCACTGGTGCACAAGCCACCGGTGATCGTTCTCGACGAGCCGACGGCCGGTGTCGACGTCGAGTTGCGCCAGGGCCTGTGGCAATTCGTCCGGCGGCTCAATCGAGACGGACACACTGTGATCCTGACGACGCATTACCTGGAGGAAGCCGAAGCCCTGTGCGGACGGATCGCCATGCTCAAACAAGGACGCGTGGTCGCCCTCGATACCACCAGCAACCTGCTGGCACGCTTTTCGGGGCAGACTCTGCGTCTACGGGTCGCGCGTTCGACGCCACTACCGCAGACCCTGCGGGCCCGAGCGACAGAGAGCGAGGGCGCCTGGACTTTCCCTCTCGGTGCCCTCGGCGAGATCGAACCCCTGCTCGCGGCGGTCCGGGAGGCAGGTTGCCAGATCGACGACTTGCGCCTCACGCAGACGGACCTCGAGGACGTCTTCCTCGGTGTCATGCAGAGCACCAGCACTCGCCAGGCCACGTCGTGATGAGCGGCTTCCGGACCCTGCTCTACAAGGAAGTGCTGCGCTTCTGGAAAGTGAGCTTTCAGACGGTCGGTGCGCCGGTGCTGACCGCCCTGCTCTACCTGATGATCTTCTCGCATGTGCTCGAGGCACACGTACAGGTGCACGGAGTCCCCTACGCTGCCTTTCTGATCCCCGGCCTGGTGATGATGTCGGCGCTGCAGAACGCCTTTGCGAACAGTTCGTCGAGCCTGATCCAGTCGAAGGTGACCGGCAGCGTCGTGTTTGTGCTGCTACCGCCGATCTCCTATGTCGAATTCTTTCTCGCCTATGTGGTCGCGGCAATGCTGCGCGGTCTGATGGTGGGACTGGGCGTTCTGCTGGTGACCATGTGGTTCGCGCCGCCGTCCTTCATCGCACCGCTGTGGATTCTGGCCTTCATCGTCATCGGCGGCGGCATCATGGGAACCCTGGGCGTCGTCGCCGGCATCTGGGCCGACAAGTTCGACCAGTTGGCGGCTTTCCAGAACTTCCTGATCATGCCGCTGACGATGCTCTCCGGCGTCTTCTACTCGATTCATTCCCTGCCGGAATTCTGGCAGCAGGTGTCGCGTTTCAACCCCGTCTTCTACATGATCGACGGTTTTCGCTTCGGATTCTTCGGCGTCTCCGACGTGGCGCCGGAAACCAGCCTGGCCGTGGTCGCCACGAGTTTCCTGCTGGTGTCGGCGGCGACGCTGGCGCTGCTCAAGAGTGGTTACAAACTGAGGTCCTGAATCATGATGCAGCCAGAACAACTTCACACGATCATCGCCGCAGGCTTGCCCTGCGAACACCTGCAGGTCATCGGCGACGGCCAGCACTTCGAGGCACTGATCGTCAGTGCCGAATTCATCGGCATGAGCCGCGTGCAAAGACAGCAGCGGGTAAACGCCGTGCTGCGCGGACATTTCAACAGCGGCGAACTGCATGCCCTGTCGATGAAGACCCAGACCCCGGAAGAGTGGAGCGCGACACGTGGATAAGCTGCTGATTGAGGGTGGCACACCCCTGGCCGGCGAGATCGCCATCTCCGGCGCAAAAAATGCGGCGCTGCCGATCCTCTGCGCCTGCCTGCTGACGGCAGAACCTCTGCATCTCACCAACGTGCCCCGGCTCAGGGACATCGCAACCATGCTGCGCCTGATCGAGCAAATGGGCGTCGCGGTCACGCACGATGGCGCCAATGGGGTGGTACTGGACAGCAGCGGACTCAGCAACCCGCTGGCGCCTTACGACATGGTCAAGACGATGCGGGCGTCGATCCTGGTCCTCGGCCCCCTCCTGGCACGCCATGGCGAAGCCAGGGTGTCGCTGCCGGGCGGTTGCGCAATCGGCGCGCGGCCGGTCGAACAGCACATTCTCGGACTGCAGGCCATGGGCGCCTCGATTCACGTCGAGCACGGCTATATCCAGGCCGGGGCAGGGACAGGCAAGCGCGGACTACGAGGCGCCTGCATCGTCACCGACATGGTCACGGTGACCGGGACGGAGAACCTGATGATGGCGGCTGCACTGGCCGACGGCGAAACAATCATCGAAAATGCCGCGCGCGAACCGGAGGTTGTCGACCTGGCCAACTGTCTGGTGTCGATGGGGGCACAGATTTCCGGCGCCGGTACCGACAAGATTCGCATCCGCGGTGTCGAACGCCTGCACGGCGCAACACACCGGATCATGGCCGACCGCATCGAAACGGGAACGTACCTTTGCGCTGCTGCCGCCAGTGGTGGCAGCGTTCGCCTGACGGGAACTTCGGCGGCCTACCTCGACGCGGTAGTCGATAAGCTGCTCGACGCCGGCTGCGACATCGTCGCCGAGCGCGATGCGATCAGGCTCAAGGCTCCGCCGCGGCTGAAGGCGGTCAGCATCCGTACCTCACCCTACCCGGCCTTTCCGACCGACATGCAGGCACAGTTCATGGCCATCAACTGTGTCGCCGAGGGATCGGCGGTGATCCGCGAGACGATCTTCGAGAACCGCTTCATGCACGCCGTCGAGCTGATTCGCCTCGGAGCCGACATCCGTATCGACGCCAGCAACGCCATGGTCACCGGCGTCGAGCGTCTTCAGGGCGCGACGGTAATGGCTACCGACCTGCGTGCGTCGGCCAGCCTGGTCATCGCCGGCCTGGTCGCCCAGGGCGAGACTCTGATCGACCGCATTTACCATCTGGACCGGGGTTATGAAGGCATCGAGGAGAAACTCGGCCAGCTTGGGGCGCGCGTCAGGCGGATTCGCTGAACAGCGACTGCCGCCTGGAGGCAGCCCACGAATCAGGCTGGCGCCTGCGTTAGCCTGATTCGCGAACGCCCAGCCGGCAGGGCCGGCGCGCTCAGGAAGCGGGCGACGCGGGCGGCCTCGGACTACCGTCCGAAGCGACATCCTGAATCAGTTGCAGGTCGTTGTCCTGGGCGAAGTGAAGAACAAAGCGATAAGCCATGGGTTCCACCTCGTACAGGCGTCCATCCACGAAAACCGCTTTTTCGCCCTTGTAGTTGCGCGGACCCACGTAGGGTGAGTAGCGCATTCTCTTCTCGGCGCCGAAAGCCGACAGGACGCCGCAGAGTCTCTCGGCCCAGTCGCTGGGGCGGAACTTCTTGCCCGCAGTCGTCAGCCCGACGATGATGAAAGAGGAGTGCGACGAAGTGGTCATATCTCGGTCATGGCGTAGCGAGGTGAGCCGCAAAAATAGTCTCTTGGAGGTCGTTCAGCATCTGCGGACAGGGTCCACGAACGAATTTTACCAGAAAGGTGGGGGCATTGCCGGTTCTGACAGCGCCGTTCGCCGCAGCGTCGCCGACCGCGAACAGCCGGGGGGATGCGTGCACCTACTGGCAGTGCGGAACACGTCGAGATGGTGGGCGATAGTGGGATCGAACCACTGACTTCCACCGTGTGAAGGTGGCACTCTACCGCTGAGTTAATCGCCCTGCGTCCTGATCCACGGACCAACCTGATTCGCCTGCCCGACCAGCCGCCAATTGGCAACCGACAGAACAAGGCGTTCGCGAGACTAGCCTGCGACCTCCTCGACCGTGAAACGCTGGCCAGGAGCAAGCCCGATGACCCGCCGAGCAGAGAGGCGGATTACATCACACCTCGTCAATCCGGTCAATCACGCCGACGAGCACAGTGCGCCCAAGCCCGGCAGACAGCGCCCTTCTCGACCGCGTCCCAACCGCCATTCTTGATCGGACCGCCGTCAGAAATGCGCCCAGTCCGGGTCCGGCAACTCGGTGAATGCCTGCCGCAGGCGGTCGCCCCAGAGTGTCCTGATCTCGTTGAAGTAAGCGTTCTGCGGGCCGATGCTGACGTGGTTGCGCACCTTCAGGGCACCGCTCTCGTAGATCAGAAGATCGAGCGGCATGCCAACCGAGAGATTCGAGCGGATCGTCGAATCCATCGAGATCAGTGCACACTTGGCCGCTTCCTCGAAGCTCGTGCGGCAAGTCACGACGCGATCGATGATCGGTTTCCCGTACTTCGACTCGCCAATCTGGAAATAGGGGGTGTCGGCGCTGGCCTCGATGAAGTTGCCGGCAGCGTAGATGCTGAACAGGCGCGGGGCCTCACCGGCAATCTGGCCACCAAAGATGAGCGACGCGTTGAACTCGATACCGAATTCCTTCAGCGCAGCCGCATCGCGCTGGTAGACCTCGCGGACGATGCCGCCAATGTGGCGCGCGGCGTCGAAAAGGTTCGAGAGGTTGCAGAGGTTCTCCTCATCGCTTCGCTCCAGGCGTTCGCGCAGGATGTTGACCACCGACTGGCTGACCGAGAGGTTGCCCGCCGTCATGAGGACCAGTACGCGGTCGCCCGGTCGCTCAATGACCGTCATCTTGCGAAAGGTGTTTACATGGTCGACACCGGCGTTGGTCCGTGAGTCGGACAGAAACACCAGGCCGGCATCGAGCCGCATGGCGATGCAGTAGGTCACGGCACGGCTGCCGACGACCGCTGACGACGGCCCCGCACCGTCGCCTCGCGCGCAGCCAGACGAAACCGCATCGGCGCCTCAGGCCGGGACCAGGAAGTCGCGACTGATGCCGTCTCCCAGGTCGTAGATGCGATCCATGAAGTCGGTCAGGTATTCGTGCAGACCACTGGTCAGCACATCATCGATGCGCGCGAAATGCAGTCTGGCATGCAGCACGCCGGCCTGGCGTTCGGTTTCCGCCGAAGCGCCGTTGGCAATCAGTTGCAACATGTGGACAATGCCGTCGGCACAGGCATGCAAGGATCTGGGCATGTCCATGCGCAGGATCAGCAACTCCGCAACCCGGCCGGGGGTGATCGCATCGCGATACACCTTGCGATAGACCTGGAAGGCGGAGACCGAGCGCAGCAAGGCACCCCAGCGATAGAAGTCACTTGCCCCCTCATCGCCGTTGCGCAGGATGTGGTACTGCATGTCGAGAATGCGGGCCGTATTGTCTCCGCGTTCGAGGAGTCCGCCGAGGCGGATGAAATGTAGTGAATCGTCCTTGAGCATGGTTCCGAAAGTCACACCGCGGATGACCGCCGATCGCAGCTTCACCCAGTCGAAGAACTCGCTGACGCCGCGCGAGTGAATCTGCTCGAAAGTCTGCTGGCGCAACTCGATCCAGGTCGCGTTGACACTCTCCCACATCTCGGCGGTCAGGGTCCCGCGCACGGCGTGAGCGTTTTCCCGTGCCGCCCGCAAGCACGTATAGATCGACGAAGGATTGGCAGGATCGGCGACCATGAAGCGCAGGACGTTGTCGACGTTGACTTCGTCGTAGACCTCCGCGAAAGCCGCCTCGAGGCTGTTGAGCGCAAGTATGGCGCGCCAGTTTTCATTTTGCGCAGCGACGGACTGCGGCACCAGCGACATCTGGTACGACACGTCGAGAAGACGCGCCAGGTTTTCGGCACGCTCCGTATAGCGCGCCATCCAGTACAGGTGATCAGCGGTGCGGCTCAGCATCTCGGTTCTCCGTGCATCTCAGTTTTCCAATACCCAGGTATCCTTGGTGCCTCCGCCCTGCGACGAATTCACCACCAGTGAACCCTCGCGTAGCGCCACCCGGGTCAGGCCGCCAGGAACCATGCCTATCTGCTTGCCGGAAAGAACGAAAGGACGCAGGTCAAGGTGGCGCGGCGCGATTCCCGACTCGACGAAGGTCGGGCAGTTGGACAGCGCCAAGGTCGGCTGCGCGATGTACTTCTCCGGTGCGGCGATGATGCGGGTGCGGAAGTCCTCGATCTCGGCGGCTGTCGATGCGGGCCCGACCAGCATCCCGTAGCCGCCCGCGCCATGGACTTCCTTGACCACCAGTTCAGATAGGTGTGCGAGGACATACTTGAGGTCGTCCGGCTTGCGCAGCATCCAGGTGGGAACATTGTTCAGCGTCGGTTCCTCGCCGAGATAGAACCGGATCATTTCCGGCACGTAGGGGTAGATCGACTTGTCGTCGGCAACGCCGGCGCCAATGGCGTTGGCCAGGGTGACATGGCCGGCACGATAGGCGGACAGCAAGCCTGGCACGCCGAGCATCGACTCCTTGTTGAAGACCAGGGGATCGAGAAAGTCGTCATCGAGCCGCCGGTAGATGACGTCAACCCGCTGCGGCCCCTGCGTGGTGCGCATGAAAACGGTTTCGTCCTTGACGAAGAGGTCCCGCCCCTCGACAAGCTCGATTCCCATCTGTTGCGCCAGGAAGGTGTGTTCGAAGTAGGCGCTGTTGTAGGCGCCCGGCGTCAGCAGGACAACCGTCGGGTTGGTCACGCCCTTTGGCGCCACGGTGCGCAGATTCTCGAGCAGCATGTCCGGGTAATGCTGCACCGGCGCGATCATGTGCCTCGAGAACAACTCGGGAAAGAGCCGCATCATCATCTTGCGATCTTCGATCATGTACGACACGCCCGACGGCACTCGCAAGTTGTCTTCCAGGACGTAGGACTCACCCGCCCCAGCGCGGACGATGTCCACCCCGGCGATATGGGCATAAATGCCGGAAGGCACGTCCACCCCCATCATCTCGCTGCGGAATTGCGCGTTGTTGAGCACCTGCTCGGCGGGAATTCGTCCGGCGCGAAGGATCTCCTGCTCGTGATAGATGTCGTTCAGAAACGCATTGAGCGCCTTCACGCGCTGCCACAATCCTGCCTGCAGCGCCGTCCACTCGGCCGCCGGGATGATGCGCGGGATGATGTCGAAGGGTATCAGCCGCTCGGTGCCGGCCTCCTCGCCGTACACCGCGAAGGTGATACCGACGCGGTGGAAGGCCGTGTCGGCCTCGACCTGCTTGCGTGCCAGACGCTCGGGCGGCATTGCCGCGAGCCACTCGGCAAAGGCCTGGTAGTGCGGCCGCAGCGTCCCGGCCGCATCGTACATTTCGTTATAGAACTGTGTGCTCATGGTGCTCACCGCCAATGTGGGTTGCCATAGTCAAGCAGAAACCGTGCCACCACCGGACGCCACCAAAACTGCCAAGAAAACAGAAGCGGCAGGCCTCTGGCGATGCGAGCGGATGGTGCGAAAGGACAGCATCATGCACTCCACTGGTGCATCATGCCGGTGGGCCGGCGAACGCTAGCGTGGCACGCACCGGCAAAGGCACGCCTGCGTACTTCCCGTGACAAGTGGCGATGCGCTCATCAACCCGAACCGGCAGCCGCGACGGCGCGGAGTCGCTGGCCAGTGAGGCGATCGAGGTACAGGTAGATCACCGGCGTCAGGTACAGCGTCAGGAACTGCGAAACCAGCAGACCGCCAACGACGGCCAGACCCAGGGGGCGGCGCACCTCGGCGCCGGCACCGAGGCCCAGCGCGATGGGCAGCGTACCGGCCAGCGCCGCCATCGTGGTCATCATGATCGGCCGGAAACGGATCAGGCAGGCCTCGAAGATCGCCGCCTGCGCCGGCATCCGGTCATTGCGTTGCCGATCGAGCGCGAAGTCGATCATCATGATTGCGTTCTTCTTGACGATGCCGATCAGCATGATGACGCCAACGAAGGCGTAGAGGCTCAGATCCACGTTGAAGATCAAGAGCGTCAACAGCGCACCCAGGCCGGCGGCGGGCAAACCGGAAAGGATGGTCAAGGGGTGCACGAAGCTCTCGTAGAGAATACCGAGAACCAGATAGACCACCAGGACGGCGATCAGCAGGAGGACACCCAGCCCCTGCAGGGACGACTGGAAGGCCTGCGCCGTTCCCTGCAGGCTCGTGTTCAGCGATACCGGCAAGCTCAGGTCCCGTTCCAGCGCCTTGATGCGGTCGACCGCCTCGCCGAGCGAGACGCCCGGCAAGAGGTTGAAGGAAATGGTCACCGCTGGCAGCTGCCCCTGGTGATTGACAGTCAGCGCCTGCGTCTTGCGACTGATACGGGCGATCGTGTCGAGCGGCACCAGCTTGCCGGCGGTACCACGAACGTAAAGACGCGAAAGCATCGTCGGATCGGCCTGATACTCGGGAGCAACTTCGAGAATCACCTGGTACTGGTTGGTCGCCCCGTAGATCGTTGAAATCTGGCGCGCGCTGAAGGCACTCTGCAAAGCATCCTCGACCTGGGCGAAAGTCAGGCCCAGCGCGGACAGTTTGTCGCGATCGATATCGAGCGCGACAACGGGGCTCAGGTTGTTGAGATTGCTGGTGACATCGACGAATCCCGGCAACTGGCGAATCCGGCCGAGCAGCGTCTGCGTCCACCGATAGAGTTCGTCGAGGTCCGTGTCCTGCAGGGTGTATTGATATTGTGCCGCCGTGATCTGGCCGCCGATGCGGATCACCGGCGGATTCTGCAGGTAAACCTTGATACCGGGCACAGCGGCGAGCTTGGGTCGCAGTTCCTGGATGATTTCGTCGGGCGTCAGAGCCCGCTCGTCGCGGGGTTTGAGCAGCATGAAGATCGTCCCGGTATTCGACGTTGGCCGGATGCCACCGGCACCTACCGACGACATGAACGATCGGATGTTCGGATCCTTGGCGACGATCTCGGCCAAGGCCCGCTGGTGCTCGACCATGGCCGCAAAGGAAGCATCCTGTGCGCCTTCGGTGAAGGCGATCAGGCGACCACTGTCGCCACTCGGGATGAAGTCCTTCGGCACCATGGCGAACATCGCGACGACCAGTGCCAGGCTGGCGAAGAAGCTGGCCAGGATCAGTCTGGGCCGGGCCATCGCCCAGGCCAGGCTGCGTTCGTAGCCGCCAAGCAGCGCGGCGAAGAAGCTGTCGAAGGCCCGGAACAGGCGCCCATGCTGCGCCGACCCGGCCGGCTTGAGATAACGACTGCAGAGCATCGGCGTCAGCGTCAGAGAGACGAAGCCGGAAACCAGAATGGCGATGCAGATGGTCACCGCGAATTCATGCAGCAAGCGGCCGACGATACCGCCCATGAACAGCACCGGGATGAACACCGCAACCAGCGAAATGGTCATCGAAACGATGGTGAAGCCGATTTCCCGGGCGCCCCGGATCGCCGCCTCGAACGGCGCTTCGCCGGCCTCGAGATGCCGGACGATGTTCTCGAGCATGACTATAGCATCATCGACGACAAACCCGACGGCCAACGTCAGCGCCAGCAGAGACAGGTTGTCGAGACTGTAGCCGAGCACGTGCATGGCGGCGAAGGTGCCGATCACCGAGATTGGCAGGGCCAGGCTGGGAATCAGCGTCGCCGACAGGTTGCGCAGGAACAGCAGGATGACGACGAGGACCAGGAAGCCGGCGAGAAGCAGCGTGAACTGCACGTCGTCGATCGATTCCCGGATCGACAGGCTGCGGTCGTAGAGGATGTTCATGTCGATCGCCGCCGGCAGCTTGGCCTTGAAGCCAGGCAGGATCTTGCGAATCGAATCGACGGTCTCGATCGTGTTGGCGCCCGGCTGGCGCTGGATGGCGAGGACGATGGCGCGCTTGTCCACGTTCCAGCTAGCGATCTTGTTGTTTTCGACGCTGTCGATCGGCGTCGCCACGTCGTCCAGCCGGACCGGCGCACCGTTGCGCCAGGCAACGATCAGCGGCCGATAGGCGGCGGCATCGGCGAGCTGGCCATTGTCCTTGATGGCGAAGGTCTGGCGGCTGCCGTCGAACATCCCCACCGGTTGATTGACGTTGGCCTGCGCAACCGCCTGCTGCAACTCGTCGATGCCGATGCCGCGTGCGGCCAGTTGATCGGGGTTGGCGCGGATACGTACCGCGTACTTCTGGGCGCCGAAGACCTGCACCTGAGCCACCCCGGGGATCGTCGACAGACGCTGCGCGAGCTGGGTTTCCGCATACTCATTGACGATCGGCAGGGGCAGCGTCGCCGATGACATGGCGACGTAGAAGATCGGCTGGTCGGCGGGATTCACTTTCCGAAACGAGGGGGGTGCGGGCAGGTTCGGCGGCAACTTGCGCAGCGCCGCCGAAATGGCCGACTGCACGTCCTGCGCCGCCGCGTCGATGTTGCGGTCGAGCGTAAACTGCAGGGTGATCGCCGTCGAGCCCTGGGCGCTGGTCGAGGTCATCGAATCGAGCCCGGCGATCGTCGAGAACTGGCTTTCGAGCGGCGTCGCCACGGCCGCGGCCATGGTTTCCGGCGACGCGCCGGGCAGGTTGGCGGTGACCGCAATGGTCGGAAAATCTACTGTCGGCAGTTCGGCGACCGGCAAGGCCCGATAGGCAATGATCCCGAAAACGACGACCGCGGCGATCAGCAGTGTCGTCATCACGGGGCGGCGAATGCAGAGCTCGGCAACTTGCATCGGCGGTGCCTATCTTTGCTGTCCGGCGGCCGGTACGCCGGCGCCGGCTTCCTGCGCCTGTACTCTGGCGCCGGCAACGAGCCGCAGCTGGCCGTCGGTGACGACGCTTTCTCCCGACTGAACACCCCTCGACACGGCTGTCAGACCACCGGAACTGGCGGCAACCTCGACCTTGCGCACCTCGACGATGCCCTGCGCGTTGACGACAAAGACCAGCGGTCCTTCGGGGCCTTGCTGAACGGCCGCATCGGGAACGACGACGGAATCGCGCAGGGTATCGAGAGTCAGGCTGACATCGAGAAACTGCCCTGGTGTGAGCGCCTCGTCCCGGTTGTCGACCACGGCTTTCATGCGGATGGTGCCGGTGGCCGGATCGACCGCATTGTCGATGAAACGTGCCTCACCATCGAAACGGCGCGCCTCCTCACCGGGGATGCCGACGCTGACCTTCAGGCAGCCACCCGTCTGGCAGCCGCCGGTCATCGCGCTGCGCAGGCGGCTCAAGTGCTTCTCGGAAACGGCAAAACCGACATGGAGCGGACGCACCCGGTTGATCACCGCCAAGACCGTGTCATTGAGCTTGACCGCTGCGCCGGGGTAGACCAGCCTGGCGCCCATGACGCCGGCAAACGGCGCACGAATGCTGGCATAGGACAGCTGCGCACGCGCCAGGTCGACGGCCGCCTGGTCCGCGCGCAGCGCCGCGCCGGCCACCGCCTCGCCGGTACGCATCTCATTGACCTTTTCTTCAGAAACGAAACCGCGATCACGCAAGGCCAGGTAACGCCTGGTGTCGGCACTCGCCTTGGCCAGTTGCGCCTCGTCCCGCGCCACGATGGCCTCGGCCTGCCGGAGGCGCAGCGTGAAATCAGTGGTATCGAGCCGGATCAGTTCGTCGCCCCGGCTGACATGCTGGCCCTCGGCAAAGACGACGCTGGCGACCTGCCCGTCGACACGCGACTTGAGACTGACAGTTTCATACGCCTCGCCCCGACCAACGACCGCCAGCACGATCGGCATGTCCTTGACGGCGGCCCGCGCCAGCACCACCGGCACCGGCGGCGGCTCCTTGGTCAGCTGCCCGGCGCCCGAATGGCGAGGACCGAGGTACCAGTAGCCAGCGCCGACGCCAAGCAGCGTGAGCGCGAGCACGGCGACCCGCGTGCTCTTCTTCACTCGGAAGCGTCAGACATCACTTGGCGACAGCGATCTGCGCCAGTGCCTCGTCGAGCTCGCCAGGCGCGGCAGGCCGGACAAGGCGCCTCACTTCCCGGCCGCGCTCGAGAAAGATCAGGGTCGGCCAGAGTTTGACGCGAAAGGACCGTCCCAGGCGGCGTCCCGGGCCATCCTCGACGCGGATATGCCGCACCTGCGGATACTGCGCAAGCGCCGCGCCGATCATCGGCTGAGCGCCCTGGCAATAACCGCACCAGTCCGTGCCGAACTCGATCACCGCAGGTTCTTCGAGGGCATCGATCTCGGCGCGCGACGGTTCGACATCGGAAAGGAAGGCAGTTACTGGCATGGTTTCTCCGGGACTGACGGCGATCATCGGCGCCTGAGCAAGCGCCCGACCGTCAAGGATACCGCAGCTTGCCGGCGAAAGTCCTGCCTTGCCGGTGCAAGCCGCCCCGTACCGGCGCGACGGTCGTCGCGCGCGTGGCAATTGCCAGTTCGCTGCCGCCACCGCAATGGCAGCTATAGCATGCCATGGCCTCCTCAGTCCTTGGCGGCGCTACAACCGGCGGTAGCGGCAGCGGCCATTTCCGCCGGACTGACATCGCGCACGTGGGTGGCCACCGACCACTGGTGACCGAAGGGATCCACCAGTCGACCGTAGCGATCGCCCCAGAACATGTCGGCCAGCGGCATCGTCACCGTGGCGCCCGCCGCAACGGCCGCGGCCATGGTCGCATCCGCATCCGCCACATAAAGATGGAGGGTCACCGGCGAAGCATTGACGGCTGAGGGCCCCAGGCATCCCTGCTCGGGAAACTCGTCGACCAGCATCAGCGAAGCGTCGCCGATCCTGATCATGGCGTGCATCAGGCGGCCATCCGGGGCGGGCAGGCGGCCGAGTTCGACGGCGCCGAAGGCCCTGGCGTAGAAGGCTATGGCATCGGCAGCGCTACGGCAGACGAGATGCGGGGTGATCGCGGTCATGCCTGGGGGAATCGGTTGCACGGTGTTCATGGCAGTCTCCTTGGGGTTTTCAAAGGGGCGGCAAAGGCCCGTCCTGGTGTGTACGACGAACCACCAGTCAGCAAATCGACAAGGGTCGCGGCTTTTTGTTCGCCACGCGGCCCTCACCGGGAGGTTTCGCGCGCGCGCGGACGGCAAGGCCGGCGGCCGGCGGCAAGCTGGAGTAGACTTGTGCGATGCCTACGCAACGCCTTGATCCACCCAGCAGCGAAGACGAAGCGCCGGAAGTCGAGGTGGTGATCGAGGTTCCGCGCGGCAGCTTCCTCAAGCGCGGCTCAACGGGGCGCGTCGATTTCGTCTCGCCTCTGCCCTGCCCCTTCAACTACGGCTCCGTTCCCAACTACCTCGGTCTCGAGGGCGATCTGCTCGACGCGCTGGTGCTCGGACCACGCCTGCCCTTCGGTACCCGCCTCCGGGTGCGCGCCTGGGGCGCGGTGACCCTCACCGACCGCGGCATGAGCGACGACAAGCTGATCTGCAGCGCTCACTCGCTGACCCTGGCGGAACGCCGGAACGTCCTGCGTTTCTTCCGCTTCTACGCGCGCTGCAAGGCGCTGCTGAACCTCTGGCGCCGCCGCCCGGGTCGCAATGCCTGCGAGGGCTGGTGCGCGGCGTCGCTGGCGATCGCCCGCGCCGAACCCCTGCGCGAAACGTGGCGAGGGCCAAAGACAGACTTCTGAGCGGCAAGCGCAGCCGCCGGAGGAGTGGCCATTCCTGCACACAATATCCACACCGCGCGGCGCGGTTCGAGCGCTGGCGACGCGGCCACTCGCGTCGCCGCTTCTACTATACTTGCTGGCCAATCACCCTCACCATTTCGGCCACCCCGGCCAGTCGACCCATGATCGGCGCGATCACCCTTCTCCTCGTTTTCCAACTGCTCGGCGAAGTCATCTCGCGCGGCCTGGCCTTGCCCATCCCGGGGCCGGTAATCGGCATTGCCCTGCTCTTCATCGCCCTCACCGTGCGTGGCGGCCCATCCGCCGACCTGCGCAAGACGGCGCAGGCGATGTTGCAGCATCTCTCGCTGCTCTTCATTCCCGCCGGCACCGGCGTCATGCTGCACTTCCAGCGCATGTCCGACGAGTGGCTGCCGTTGCTCATCTCGCTGGTGGCCAGCACGCTGATCACCATCGCCGTGACCGCCCTGGTGCTGCGCTTCCTGAGTCGCCACCGCGACCTCCCGCAGGACACGCCATGACACCGCGCATCAGCGAGATCTGGGTCTACCTGGCGGCGTCGCCCCTGCTTGGTCTGACGCTGACCTTGCTCGCCTACCAGGGCGCCACCTGGGTGCACAAGCGTTGCCACGGGCATCCATTGGCCAACCCGGTTCTGCTCGCGGTCGCTGCGCTGGTCGCCTTGCTGTCGCTGACCGACACGCCCTACAGCACCTACTTCGACGGCGCACAGTTCGTCCATTTCCTGCTCGGCCCGGCCACCGTGGCGCTGGCCATTCCGCTCTACGCCCAGATTGAACGCCTGGTGCGCCTGGCGCTGCCCTTGCTGGTCGCACTGGTCGTCGGTTCCCTGACCGCAGCCCTGTCTGCGGTCGCGATCGGCAGCCTGTTCGGGGCCAGCCGGGCGACGCTGCTCTCGCTGGCACCGAAGTCGGCGACCACGCCGATCGCCATGGGCATCGCCGAGCGTCTCGGCGGCCTGCCCTCGCTTACGGCGGTGCTGGTGATCATTACGGGAATCGTCGGCGCCATCGGCGGGCGCTATGTCTATCGGGCGCTGCACATCGAAGACGACGCCCAGCGCGGCTTCGCCATGGGGATTGCTGCGCACGGCATCGGTACCGCGCGCGCTTTTCAGGAGAACGAGCAGATGGGAGCCTTTGCCGCGCTGGCGATGGGTCTCAATGGCCTGATGACGGCGCTGCTGCTGCCGGTGGTGATACCGTGGTTCCTGGGTCGGTAACGCGGCCAGGCGACGACATCCGCCAATGACAAGTCGCCGGCATTGTGCCGGCCGAACGTCCCGAAAGGAATCGGCGACGGCCGCCGAATCGGCCACTCCGCGCGAGTCTGCGGGCAATCGTGAAAAGCCTCACGTGCTCCCAACGGTTTCGCTGTTCCAATCTACCCGCACACGTGCACACGGTACGCGTGGCGACGCTTCGAACACATGCTGTTGGCGAGGATGCGAATCCCGGTGACGGCAACTTTTCCAAAGGTGTCCTGGGTAGGTGGCAAGGTGAGAAAGTGGCGAATCCCGGCTGGGCTCTACAATGCGCTGCCCTACTTCTACGCGAGCGCCGGCCTGCTGGCCATGATCGCGCTGCGCGACGGGGTGGCGGTCGTCCTCGGCTTGATACTGCTGTCGGCTGGCGGTTTGGTGGGACTGCTTCGCGCGCAGCATCGTCGGGGTCTCTATCAGCTCGAGAAGCCCAGCGACCTGCCGAATGCCGGGAAGGAAGAGGCGCCGGCCGGCGTACTCGTCCAGTTCCTGTGGCGCAATTCATTCGAGTGCGGGCATCCGCTGATCGACGAGCAACGTCGTCGCTTGTGCCGCCTGGGCAGCGAGCTGATCAATTCGGTGTTGATCAGGCAGCCGCCTTCGCAAGTGGAGCTGCTGCTCGATGATCTGATCGAGCACATCATCGACCACTTTTCCACCGAAGAATCGGTGCTGGCCGAAACGCAGCCGCCAATCCTGAGGAAGCATCAGGCGAGCCATCGCGCACTCCTGGCCAAGGCGGCCACTGTCCGCGACCAGTTTCTCAGCGGTCAACTGGCGGCCAGTGATCTCGTCGGTTTCATCTCCTGCGACGTCATCTCGGACCACGTCATCCGGGACAGCCGCGAGCTCGCCGTCGAGGCGGGCTGAAGAGCGGCCGTCCCGGCCGGGCGTCATCGTCGCCGTCGGCCAGTCTGGTCGCCGCCGGAACCACCCACCCGTTCTGCCGAAACGTTCGACGTGGAAGTTGCAAGGTAAGTATTCGGTGAACCCGTAGTCGGAGGTGGCGGCCGATAGTCGGCGACTGAGCAGATGGCGGAGGGCTGGACACAGAAGCCGAGTTTGGGTAGACTTCGACGTATGGGCTCTGGATCGGACATCTCGTACGCAGGACCATCGACAAGCAACGGCAAGCCGACGCCGTTTGCCCAGGTGATGGTGACGCTGAGCAAGGAAGCGGAGATCAAGCTCCGTTCCGAGGCCA
>JAFLDO010000064.1 GCA_017302455.1 Accumulibacter sp. | reverse complement strand
CGGCGAGCTTCCTGACTTCGGCGGCAACGACGGCGAAACCCTTGCCGTGCTCGCCGGCGCGCGCCGCCTCGATGGCGGCATTGAGCGCCAGCAGGTTGGTCTGGTAGGCGATGTCGTCGATGATGCCGATTTTCTCGGCGATGCTCTTCATCGCCTCGACGGTGCGGCCGACGGCTTCGCCACCTTCGACGGCCTGCCGGGCGGCGGTCGACGCCATGCCGTCGGTGACGCGGGCGTTCTCGGTGTTCTGGACGATCGAGGCGCTCATCTCTTCCATGCTGGCAGTGCTTTCCTCGACCGACGCCGCTTGCTCGCTGGACGACTGCGACAGCGACTGGGCGGTCGCCGAGACCTGGCCCGAGGCGTTGGAGAGATTGTCGGCGGCGGTGCGTACCTCGCCGATGATCTGCGAGAGCTTGCCGACCATCGTTTGCAGCGCCGCCATCAACTGGCCGACCTCGTCCTTGCTGTCGACCTTGATGTTGACCGACAGGTCGCCTTCGGCGAGCGCGTTGGCGGCGCTTACCGCCTCACTGATCGGTCGCGTGATCGAGCGTGTCACCCAGAAAGCGAAGCCGATGCCGATGAGGAAGGCACTAATCGCCAAGACGAGGACAATGACCTCTGCCTGTTCGGCCGACTTGTCGGCCGCCTCGCCGCTCTTCTTCATCAGATCGACCTGGAAGTCGATCAGTGCGGTAATTGTCGCGACATAGTCGTTGTGAACCTTGCGGAATGGGCCCATCAACTGCGTGATGGCCTCCTCGCGCTTTCCCGACTTGGCGATCTCAATGAACTTGTCCAGCTCGGCGCCGTAAGCCTTGCCCTTGTCAACTACCGCGGCGAGTGCTTTCTTGTCCGCTTCCGAGGTGCTGACCTTTTCGAGCTTGGCAAGCGCTTCGCCGGCCGCCTTGCGCGCTTCGGGAATGCGTTCGAGTTCCTTCTGGATGTCGTCCGGCTTGCTGGAGAGCATCGCACCGCGCGTCGCGCGTGCGACGACATTGACCTGGTCGATCACGTCGTTGGCCCAGACCGTCTTCGGGAAGCGATCTTTGAGCATGCCCGTGATCGCCCCGTTGAGATGGTCAAGCCGGTTGTATGATGTCGCCGCGAGGGCGGCCATGAGGACGAGGACGAGGCCGAAGCCCAGGCCGAGCCGGGCGCCGATGCGAAGGTTCTTGAACATGATTTTTCCTTACGAGTGGCAGTCAGTCTTGGGTGGAAAAAGCGAAACTTGCTGGCGACGGCGGGCGGCCGCGTCAGGGCGAGACGGCGACTTCGCGGCGTGGCGGCGCCAGTCGCCGCTCTTCGCTGCTGCCGACGAGACTGACCAGCGCCGGCACGTCGAGGATCAGTGCGACCTCGCCGGTGCCGAGGATGGTCGAGCCGCCGATGCCGCGCAGGTGCTTGAAGAGAACGCCGAGCGGCTTGATCACCGTCTGGAATTCGCCGAGCAGCGTATCGACGACCAGGCCAGCCTTCTTGCCGGCGTACTGGACGATGACCACGTTCTGGCGACCGGGCACCTCGCCACCGATTTCGAACAGCTCGCGCAGGCGGACGAAGGGCAGGACTTCGCCGCGCAGGTTGAGGTAGTTGCGGCTGCCCGGCGCGTCGGCGAGTTCGATGCATTCGACGACCGATTCGAGCGGCACGACGTAGGCGGCCTTGCCGACGCCGGTCAGGAAGCCGTCGATGATCGCCAGCGTCAGCGGCAGGCGGACGGTGAAGGTCGATCCCTCGCCTTCGACCGTACTCACCTCGACGCTGCCGCGCAGGCTCTGGATGTTGCGGCGGACGACGTCCATGCCGACGCCGCGGCCGGAGATGTTGGTCACCTGGTCGGCGGTCGAGAAGCCGGCCTCGAAGATCAGGTTGATGATCTCGTGGTCGGAAAGCGTCGCTGCCGCGTCGATCAGCCCCTTGGCGATGGCCTTGGCGCGGATCTTCTCTTTCGGCAGGCCACCGCCGTCGTCGATCACCTCGATGATGATGCTGCCCGAGTCGTGGTAGGCGTTGAGCTGCACGGTGCCGTTCTCGGGTTTGCCGCGCTCGGCGCGTAGCGCCGGCGCTTCGATGCCGTGGTCGATGGCGTTGCGCACGAGATGCATCAGCGGATCGCCGAGTTTCTCGACCACCGATTTGTCGAGTTCGGTGTCGGCGCCGGTGATCACCAGGTCGATGCTCTTGCCCATCTCGCGCGCGTTGTCGCGCACCACCCGGTTGAAGCGGTTGAAGGTTTCGCCGATCTGCACCATGCGCAGTTGCAGCGCCGAGTCGCGGATGTCCTCGACCAGACGCAGCAGTACCGAGGTCGATTCGCTCAGCTCGGACTGGCCGCTGCGCTGGGCCAGCAGGTTGGCGCCGGCGCCGGCGATGACCAGTTCGCCGACCAGATCGATCAACTGGTCGAGCTTGTCGGCGTGCACGCGGATCATGCGCGCTTCGTTGGCCTTCTTCTCGCTGACCACGGCCTGGCGGCTGGCGGCAGCCTCGACGATCTCCTTGTGCACGACTTTCTGGCCGACGAGAATGTCACCGAGCGGCGTCTGCGGCGCCGGCGTTCCCTCGACAGCCGTCGGCAGGGATTGCGCGGTGAGGCCGGCGTCGAGTTCGGCCTGCGTCAGCGCGCCGGAGCGCACGAGGATCTCGCCGAGGCGCATGTTGTCCTCGGGAAGTTCGTTGATCAACTTCAGGTACTCGTCGATCTTCGAGTTGGGCGGCAGGATGTGCAGCGTGCAGTCGTCGCGGACGAAGTCGAAGACGTTCTCGATCTGGGCCTTCGAGGCGCGCGTCTGGAAGCGCATCTCGAAACCCAGGTAGCAGCATTCGGGGTCCATCTCGTCGGCCGCGGGCATGGCGTCGGCGAGGGTGGTGATGGCGATGATCTCGCCGAGCGAGGCGAGGTAGTGCAGGAAGGATAGCGGGTCGGTACCGTTCCGGAGCACGCCGGGACCGAAGCGGACGGAGATGTGCCAGGCGTCGGTGACGACCATGCCGCCGCCGGACGCGGCCAGTGCGGCCTCGCGCTCGATGGGCATCGCGCTGGGCGCTGCGCCGCCGCCGAGGAACTTCTCGGTCAGCGCCGCCAGCAGCGCGTCGCCGCGTGCCTGGACGGCAGCGTCGGGTAGCGGCAGGCCGGCGACGAGGACGTCGAGCAGCGCGCCGAGGTGGTCGCAGCATTCGAGCATGACTGTCGACAGTTCGCCGCTGACGGCGATTTCGCCGTTGCGCAGCTTGTCGAGGACGTTTTCGACCTTGTGCGTGAAGGCTTCGATGAAGTGGCATTCGACGACGCCGGCGCCACCCTTGATGGTGTGTGCGGCGCGGAAGATGGCGCCGAGATTGTCGGCGTCGTCGGGCGACTGCTCGAGCTTGAGCAGGCCGTCTTCCATGGCGAGCAGCTGGTCGCGGCTCTCGGTGACGAAGGTGCTGGTCAGTTCGTCCATCGGGTTCTCTCCTCGTTCTTGCGTTCGATCGTTGTCGGCGGCGGTTTCAGGCGTTGGCGGAGATGACCATCGGGTCGCCGAAGACGCCGACCAGATTGCAGAAGTCGAGGATCTGCTGGACGGCCGGGCTGTGGCCGCTGATCGTCAGGCGCTTGCCCTGCTGCAGCACTTCGCGCTTGAGCAGCATCAGCAGTTGCAGGCCGGCGGTGTCCATTTCGGCGACGCCGGAAAGATCGAGTTCGAGGTGATCCGCCGCCGCCAGCGCGGCGAGCAACTGCTCCTTCTGCGCTTGCGCCTGGTAGATCGTCATGTCGTCGTCGATGACAAGGCGGTTGGCCGGGGAAGCCTTCATGGTGATTTCCTCCTGGGTGCGCCTGCGGCGCGGTTCAGAACAATTCGACGTTGTTCGACTTCGCCGGCGCGGCGGGCGCCGTGGCGGCGGTGCCGGGCCGACTGCCGCCAGCGCTGCTTCTGCCGCTGCCGCTGCCCGTATCCATGGCCTGGTGGTGAGCATGGCGCTGCTGGTCCATCACGTAGGTCGAGAACACCTCCTGCATCTGCTTGGCGAGGGGTTCGATGGCGTCTTCGCGGCGGACGTCGATGCCGCGTTCGATGACTCCGGCCAGCGCGTCGGCGTGCGTGTCGAGGCGCTCGATGCCGCTGATCACCTGTTCGATCTGCTGCCGCGTCACGTCCTGGAACTGCACGCTGGCCAGCGTATCCATGAACATGGCGCCGAGCTTGCCGCTGCTCTGGCTGATTGTTGCGAGCAGCGCGCGCTCGCGTTCGGTGAGGGTCGCGTAGCTGTTGCCCAGCAAGGCGAGTTGCTGCGCGAAGCGTTCGAGGCTGTCGCGTTCCTCGGCGATGTGCGAGTGCGCGAGCTTGTCCTGGGACTGGCTCTCGATGATGCGGGCGACGGCGGCGATGCCGTCGTTGATCTTCTTGACTGCGGCTTCGGTTTCGTGCGAAAGCTTGCGTACTTCGTCGGCGACGACGGCGAACCCACGGCCAGCCTCGCCGGCGCGGGCGGCCTCGATGGCGGCGTTGAGCGCGAGCAGGTTGGTCTGGCCGGCGATATGCTTGATCAGGTCGACGAGGGTCTGCAGCGCCTTGGCTTCGCGAACGGCTTCGGCGCTGCGCGCCTGGTCTTGCGCCGTCTCGTCAATGCGCTGGCCAATGAAGGCCTTGAGCTTGTCGATCAGCTCCTGGTTGGCGCCGAGGGTTTCTTCGGAAGCTTGCGCCATCGTTTCCGCGTCGCTGGCGGCGTCGGCGACGAAGCGGTTGAGATCGGTGACGACGTCGTCGATGGTCTGCAGGCGCGAGGTGACGTCGTAGGCGGCTTGCTCGGTCTGCTCGACGACGCTGCGCAACTGGCCGACGAGAACCTTGTTGAAACGCGGCATCTCGCGCAACTCGGGCATGGCGACGCGCTGGCAGACCTTGTTCGATGGGCAGGGCGGGCGCTCGTCCTTGAGCTGACTGTCGATGCCCATGTGTACGTCGTGGTAGAGGGCGCGCGAGATGCTCTGCTGAACGGCGACGAAGAGAAGAAGACCGCACAGCGTCATCAAGGTATCGATGCTGCGATCGCCGAGTCCGAACGTGCGCGCGAGAAATTCGTTGTACAGATCGTGGATCAGGAAGACCACGATGACGGCCACGACGGTCGCGGCGATGCCGGTGATCAGCGTGCGCTGGTGGTACTGCCGATAGAGCGGCGTGAGCGGGGTGGCCATCGTGCCGGCCTACTTGATGACCAGCTTGATCGTGTTCAACAGGTCGTCGGCGGTCGCCGGCTTGACGATCCACCCGGACGCGCCGGCGGCTTTCGCTTCGACCTTGCGGCTCTGCTGCGATTCCGTGGTCAGGAAGAGGATGGGCAGGAAGCGGTAGGCGGGCAGCGCGCGCACCTTCTTGATCAGTTCGATGCCGTTCATGCCGGGCATGTTGAGGTCGGTGATCAGGAGGTCGACCTTGACCCCGGCGCTGAACTTCTTCAACGCCTCCTCGGCGTTGGCGGCTTTCTCGACGGCGAATCCGGCCTTGCCGAGAATGCTCGAGACGCTGAGCAGGATGGTCGCCGAATCATCGACGAGGAAAATCGTTTTCGCCATGGTGAGCCTTCTCCGATGCGGTGCGGCCGGCGCTGGGGCAGCGCTGCCGCTGGGATGACAATCTGATGGGGGCGGAGAATAGCGGCGCCGGCGGGGTTCGGCTATCCGGAAATACACCCGGGCGGGTCGGTAGAAATACGGAGGGAGACGGCGTCGTGGGTCGGCCGGGCGCCGCGCAACCCGACAGGCCGTGCGAGAAAGCGGCAGACGGCGAGGCGCCGGCTGCCGGCGGCGGCTATTGGGCGCTGGGCTTGCTGCCGATGACCTGGCCGACGAGGTCGATGACGCTGTTGGCGCCAGACTTTTCCATGATGCGGGCACGGTGCGTTTCGACCGTGCGCTCGCTGATGCCGAGGTCGGCGGCGATCACCTTGTTGCGCTTGCCGCTGACGATGCCGTCGAGGACCTCGGTCTCGCGCGCGGTCAGCGATTGCCGCCAGTCGTCGGTCACGGCGCGGCTGCCAGCGCGCCGCTCCTCGGCCAGACGCAAGGCGGCGTTGACCCGCTCGATGAGCTGCTGGACGTTGAACGGCTTCTCGAGGAAGTCGAAAGCGCCCAGGCGCATGGCGCGCACCGCCGTCGGCACGTCGGCGTAGCCGGAGAGAAAGATCACCGGTACATCGGGGCTCTGCTGCCGCAGCCAGTCATGGATTTCCGGGCCGGTGATGCGCGGCATGCGGATGTCGAGCAGCACGCAGCCGGTGCCGCCGGGTTGCCAGCGACGCATGAAATCCTCGCCGGAGGCATATTCCTCGGCGACCAGGCCGATGCTGGCGAGGATTTCGACGAGGAAGCGGCGAACCTGTACGTCATCGTCGACGATGCAGACGGTGTGTGTGCTGGGGGATGTCATGGGCTTCGTGCAGGCTTGGCGAGGCGATATCCGACGGTGGGAGAGGGATATTCTATCCGCAATCGGTAAAAATACGGAGAATGCACGGGAAAGTCCGTATGCCCCGGCGGCGCCTGGCGCGCTATCGTTGGGGCTCTGCGCGCCGTAGCACACCTTTTGGGCCGAGCGATGAAAGAATCTGCCACAACACCCCGCGTTCTCTCCCCGCCGGCCGCGGGTGGGCAGGGGAACGCCTGATGGCGCGCGCGCGCGCCTTTCGGCCGCGTCGCTTCCGCTTCGAGTGGTTGCTGCTGACAGCCGCCCTCCTGGTCCTGGGGGGCTCGATCGGCCTGTCGCTCGCCCTGCAGTACCAACGCGTCGAGCAGGAAGAGAGTGACCGGCTGCGCGCGGCGGCGCAGGTTTTGGGCGAGATGATCGGCCAGCGACTGGCCGGCGCGGAACGTGCCTTGAGCACGCTCGACCGGGAACTGGCGCCGTCGAATGGGCCGGCGCACGCTACGCCGATGCTGCCGCTGAACGCCATCGCCAGCGCCCTCGATGGCATCCGCGTCGTGCGCGTCGTGGACGCGCGCGGCCGGGTAGTCGGCTCCAGTCGTGCGGAGCCTCTCGGCGAGGATTTCAGCGCGCGCGAAGCGTTCAACTCGGCGCGCCAGCGGCGCGAACCGGCAATGGTTCTCACCGCGTCGCCGGCGCCCGCCAGGCCTGGGGGCCAGGTGTTCGAACTGTCGAGAGCGATTCCGGACGGCCGCGGCGGCTTCGCGGGTGTGGTCGTCGCCGAACTCGACGCCGACTACTTCAGCGTTCTGGTCGATTCGCTGCGCTATGCGCCGGACGTGTCGGTGTCGGTCGCCGATGCGCGGGGCCGGGTGCTCCTGCTCGTGCCACCATCGCCCGGGGACGCGGGCCGGCGCCTCGACGGGACGGCGGCGGCGTTCGCGCACCATCGCGCCAGCGGCCAGGTGGCGACGCTGATGCGCGGTGTCAGCGCGTCGCTCGCCGAGGCGAGTGGCGACGACGTGGTGCTGGCGATGCAAACGGTGCGGCACGCCGCCGGCGGGCTCGATGAGGATCTGGTCGTCGGCGTCGCCCGCAGGCAGTCGCTGATGCACGTCAACTGGCGCCTGGAGGCAGCAGTCGAGAGCGGCCTGTTTCTTGTTGTGGTGCTCTCGTCGGTATTCGGCCTGAACGTCGTGCAAGGTCGCCAGCGCCGCATCGATGCGATCGCGGCGGAGCGCAGCGCCGAGCAGCGAGCGGCGGCCGAGCGCCTGCGTCTGGCGGCCGATGCGGCGGGTCTCGGCGTCTGGGAGTACGATCCTGTCGGCCGGCGCCTGACCTGGGATGCGTCGATGTACGGGCTCTACGGTGTGGCCGAGGGGGATCCGGTGAGCCAGTACGAGGACTGGCGGAAGCGTGTGCTGCCCGACGACCTGCCCCTCGCCGAAGCCGCGTTTCAGGCATCGATTGGCGATCGCGCCCAGTTCCGTATGGATTTTCGCATCCGCCGCGGCGACGGAGCTATCCGCATGATCAGTGCGCTGGGGCGGCCGTTCTGCGCCGCCGAAGGGGCGCCGCTGCGGGTTATCGGCACCAATCAGGATGTGACCGAACGCTGGCAGGTCGAGGCGGCGGTGCACGCCAGCGAGGCGCGCCTGAAGGCCGTTTTCGACGTTCTGCCGGTGGGTATTTCGGTGACCGACGCGGCGGGGATGATCGTCGACTGCAATGCGGCGTCCGAGCGGCTGCTCGGTATCAGCCGCGAGGCGCATTTCGGGCGTGGCTACGCGGCGTGTTTCGGGCGCATGCGGCGTCCGGACGGCAGCCGCATGGACAGCGACGAGGAGCCGGCGCGACGGGCGTTGAACAGCGGCGTCGCGGTCTTCGACGTCGAGATGATCGTCGAAACGCCGGACGGCGAGCGCTGGCTGTCGGTGAGCGCCGTGCCGGTCGGGTCGCCGGCGCCTGTGCTCGGTCGGCGCGAGGACGCCGCCGGCGGTGCCGGACCCGAAGAAGCGCGCGGCGTGGTGATCGCCTATGTGGACGTCGGTGCGGCGCGGCGCAGCGAGACGGAGTTGCGCAAGCTCTCGCGGGCGGTCGAGCAGTCGGCGGCAGCGGTGCTGATTACCGATGTCGATGGCGCGATCGAATACGTCAATCCGGCAGCCTGCGAGGCCTACGGGTATTCCGCCGCGGACTTGCTGGGCGCCAGTCCGCGCGTCTTCGCATCGGGCTTGACGCCGCTGGAGACGTATCAGTCCTTGTGGTCGACGATTCTCGCCGGCCGCGTCTGGCGCGGCGAACTCGAGAACCGCCGCCGCGACGGCAGGCTGATTCACCAGGCGGTATCGATTTCGCCGGTACGCGACCGCGGCGGGTTGATCACCCATTTCGTGGCGATCACCGAGGACGTGTCGGCGCGCGTCGAAGCCGAACGCATGAAGGACGACCTGAAGACGCGGCTGAGCCGGGTCGAACGGATGGAGGTGATGGGGGCGATGGCCGGCGGCGTTGCCCACGACTTCAACAACATCCTGGTCGCCATTCTCGGCTTCTCCGGTCTCGGCAAGACGGTGTTGCGGGCGGCGGGCGGTCCCGAGCGCGTGGTGTCGTACTTCGAGGAGATCGAAATCGCCGGCGAGCGCGCGCGCGCCCTCGTGCAGCAGTTGCTGGTCTTCTCGCGTGGCGGGTCGCTGAAGGTGGATACCATCGACTTGCCCGACGTGGCGCATGAAGTGGTGACGCTGGTGGCCTCGTCGTTCCCCGCCTGCGTGACGCTGTCGGCGCGCATGGCCGATGATCTGCCGGCGCTCGAAATGGATCGTTCGCACCTGCATCGCCTGTTGGTCAATCTGTGTGTGAACGCCCGCGACGCGATGGACGGTCCGGGATCGGTCGTCATTTCGGCGCGCCCGGTGCACGTCGAGGAAGCGCAGATTTGCGCTTCCTGCCATGCGGAGTTTTCCGGCGAGTTCCTGCGTATTGCTGTCGTCGACCAGGGCCACGGTATCCCGGAAGCGATTCGCAACCGCATTTTCGAGCCCTTCTTCACGACCAAGGACGTGGGCTCGGGGTCAGGCATGGGTCTGGCGGTGGTGCACGGCGTTTCGCATCTCTACGACGGGCACTTGCAGATCGTCGCAGCGCCGGACGGCGGGACCGAACTGGTGGTTCTGCTGCCGCGCCGCGTCTGGCATGTCGACGCGCCGCTTGCCGGCGCAGCTCAGCCGGCGAGCGGCCTGTCTCCGGCCAGCGCCAGCCAGCCGCGTACGACGCGGTAGGCGACCCACAGACCAAGGATGACGATCAGAACCCAGGCGATCGGAATGCCGATGATCGTGATCACCAGCAGGCCGTAGACGAGCAACCACAGCAGCGTGAACCAGAAGGTCCGGATCTGCCAGCGGTAGTGGCTGTCCAGCCAGGTTCCCGCGACCTCGCGGCGCTTCAGGTAGTTGAGAACGACGGCAATCAGCGACGGCACGCCAAAAACGAAGGCGCCGGCCACCGTCGCCGCGCCGGTGACGCCGACCACCACCGCCAGCGCGTGCAAACCGTAGATGACGTGGCACCAGGCGCGCGCACCGTCGAGGTTTACGTGCGGAATCAGTTCGTCGTTCATTCGTCTCTCCAGGATCGCCGGTGCCGTGCCGACAGAGCGGGATCGCCACGCCCTTGCCGAGGCACCGGCAGGCTGCTGCCGCTCACAGTCCCAGCTCGCCCCACAGCGCATCGACCCGCTGCTTCACCGCCGCGTCCATGACGATCGGCGTTCCCCATTCGCGACTGGTCTCGCCGGGCCATTTGTTGGTCGCGTCGAGACCCATCTTGCTGCCGAGACCGGCGACCGGGCTGGCAAAGTCGAGATAGTCGATCGGCGTATTCTCGGCGATCAGCGTGTCGCGCGCCGCGTCGACGCGCGTCGTCATCGCCCAGATCACCTCTTTCCAGTCGCGGATATTCACATCGTCATCGACGACGATGATGAACTTGGTATACATGAACTGGCGCAGGAAACTCCAGATGCCGAACATCACGCGCTTGGCGTGCCCCGGGTACTGCTTGCGGATGCTGACCGTCGCCAGGCGATACGAACACCCTTCCGGCGGCAGGTAGAAATCGACGATCTCGGGGAACTGCTTCTGCAACAGCGGCACGAAAACTTCGTTGAGCGCGACGCCGAGCATCGCCGGTTCGTCGGGCGGCTTGCCGGTATAGGTGCTGTGGTAGATCGGCCGCGCGCGCATCGTCAGCCGCTCGATGGTGAATACCGGAAAACGCGCCTGTTCGTTGTAGTAGCCGGTATGGTCGCCATACGGTCCCTCGAGGGCGCTCTCTGCCGGATCGATGAAGCCTTCGAGAACGATCTCGGCGGAAGCCGGTACCTGCAGCTCGGAACCCAGGCATTGCACCAGTTCGGTCTTGGCGCCGCGCAACAGGCCGGCGAACTGGTATTCGGAGAGCGTGTCGGGCACCGGCGTCACGGCGGCCAGGATCGTCGCCGGGTCGGCACCGAGAGCCACTGCCACGGGAAAGGGCTGGCCGGGATGGGCCAGGCAGTGCTCGCGGAAATCCAGCGCGCCGCCGCGATGCGCCAGCCAGCGCATGATCACCTTGTTCGCGCCGAGCACCTGCTGGCGGTAGATGCCGAGATTCTGGCGCGTCTTGTGCGGTCCGCGCGTCACCGTCAGCCCCCAGGTGATCAGCGGCGCCGCGTCGCCCGGCCAGCACAACTGGATCGGCAGGCACGCCAGGTCGACCTCGCGGCCCTCCCGGACGATCTCCTGGCAGGGCGCCGACGAGCGCAGTCGCGGCGCCATGTTGAGCACCTGCTTGAGGACCGGCAGCTTGTCCCAGGCGTCGCGGAGTCCCTTTGGCGGTTCCGGCTCCTTGAGGTAGGCGAGCAGCTTGCCGACCTCGCGCAGCGCCACTACCGACTCCTGCCCCATGCCCAGCGCCACCCGCCGCGGCGTGCCGAAGAGATTGGCGAGCACCGGCATCGTGTGGCCGCGTGGATTCTCGAAGAGCAGCGCCGGTCCGCCGGCACGCAGCACGCGGTCGCAAATCTCGGTCATCTCGAGCCGCGGGTCGACCTCGACGGCGATGCGCTTGAGTTCGCCGATGGCTTCCAGTTGCGCGATGAAGTCGCGCAGGTCGTGATACTTCATCGAATGCGGTAGGCGTAGTGACAGCCGACGCAGGCAGCGGTCAGCGAGGGCAGTGCGGCGATCGTCCGCTCGCGGTCGCCAGTGGCGGCAATGCGCGCAAAGGCGCTCGCCGCCTGGTGCCCGTCCATGCCGATGGCGTGCATCGCCGGCGGCATGTGCGGTCCCGGTCGGGCGTCGAAAGGCTGGCTGCGATGCTTGCCCATCGCCGAGACGCCAAGCTCCTTCTCGGCGAGTGCGCCAGCCTCGGCGAGCTTGCCGGCCGCGACCAGTCCGAGGATCTCGTTCAAGGCCAGCAGGTTGGCACGCATTTCGGCGCGCAGATTGGCTTCCGCGGCGGCAGGCATCGGCGCCAACTGGCGCGCGTCCTCGGCAGCGTGCAGAGCCCCCACCAGCAGAAGCAGGGGCAGGAAAAGCGCAGATCTCATCGAAAGAACCCCTTTCGGACCAGGGAATCGAGGGCGATGCCGGCAAAGACGCTGGCCCCGAACCAGTTGTTGTGCAGGAAGGCCTTGAAGCAGCGCGCCGGATCGCGCTCGCGGATCAGCGTGTAGTGGTAGGCGGCAATGCCGGCGGCGACCGCCAGTCCGGCCCAGAAGCACCAGCCGAGGCCGATGCGGTAGGCGACCGCGCCGATCAGGCCGAGCGCCAGAGCATAGCAGATCATCACCACCGCCACGTCGGCCTTGCCGAAGGTGATCGCCGACGTGCGGATGCCGATGCGCAGGTCGTCGACGCGATCGACCATGGCATATTCGGTGTCATAGGCAATCGCCCAGAAGACGTTCGCCAGCAGCAGCCACCAGGCTTCCGGCAGCACTCGCCCAAGCTGCGCGGCGTAGGCCATCGGGATGCCGAAGCCGAAGGCAACGCCGAGATAGGCTTGCGGAATGGCCAGGAAGCGCTTGGTGAACGGATAGCTGGCCGCCAGAAAGAGTGCGGCCACCGAAAGGCCGATCAGCAGCCAGCTCTCGAACAGCAGGACCAGCGCAAACGCGCAGAGGACGAGCCCGGCGAAGAGGAACAGGGCTTCCTTGGTAGACACCTGACCGGAGGCCAGCGGCCGGTTTCGGGTTCGTTCGACGTGCGGATCGAAGTTGCGGTCGGCAAGGTCGTTGATGACGCAGCCGGCGGAACGCATCAACACCGTCCCGAGAACGAAAATCCACGCCACCATCCAGTGCGGTTCGCCGCGCGCCGACAGCCAGAGACCCCAGAGCGTCGGCCAGAGCAGCAGCAGGATGCCGATCGGCCGGTCCAGACGCATCAAGCTTTCGTACAGGTCGATGCGTTCGCGCAGGCGTGACCACGAGATTCCCATGCGCGGTATTCTAACGCCAGTCGCCGCGCATGCCGGCGACGATCTCCTGCAGGTGCTCGGGAGTCGCTGCCGCCGGTGGCACCGGCGCGCCGACGCTCAGCGCGATCTTCGAGAACATGCCGCGGCGCAGCGGCTTGCTCATCGCCGGCCCGTCCTTGCGGCTGAAGAAGCTGCCCCACAGACCTTGCAGGGCCATTGGAATCACCGGCGCCGGGGTGCGCGTGACGATCCGCTGCACGCCCGGGCGGAACGGGTAAAGTTCGCCGGTGTCGGTGATCTTGCCTTCCGGGAAGATGGCCACCAGTTCGCCAGCAGCGAGCGCCTTGGCCACCTCCTCGAAGGCCGCCTCCATCATCGCCGCATCCTCGCGCGCCGGCGCAATCGGGATCGCGTGCATGTGGCGGAAGACGAAGCTGATCAGCGGTGTGCGGTAGATCCGGTAGTCCATCACGAAGCGGATCGGCCGCCGACTCGCCGCGGCAATGACCAGCGGGTCGACGAAGCTGACGTGGTTGCAGACGAGGACGGCCGCGCCCTCTTCGGGGATGTTTTCCAGCCCCTTCTGCTGCAGGCGGTATACCGAGTGGATCAGCAGCCAGGCGATGAAGCGCAGCATGAACTCGGGTACCAGGCTGTAGATGTAGATCGCCACCGCCGCATTGCAGACGCCGGCAACGCCGAACAGCGCCGGAATCGACAGGCCGTCGCCGAGCAGGCCGGCCGCCGCCAGCGAGCCGACGACCATGAACAGGGCATTCAGGATGTTGTTGGCGGCGATGATGCGCGCGCGCTGTTCCGGCGCGCTGCGGATCTGGATCAGGGCATACAGCGGCACGATGAAGAAGCCGCCGAAGAGGCCGAGCGCGAAGAGGTCGAAGAGCACCCGCCAGGTCTCGTGCAGCGCCAGCAGCCCGAGCAGCGGCAGCGGCGCGCCGGCCGGCAGCAGCGTCGGCGAGGCAAAAGCCAGGTCGATGCCGAAGATCGTCAGGCCGATCGAACCGAAGGGAACCAGGCCGATCTCGACGTGTCCGGCCGACAGCCTTTCGCAGAGCAGCGAGCCCAGGCCGATGCCGATCGTGAATATCGCCAGCAATAGCGTCACGGAGGTCTCGGTGCCACCGAGAACGTTCTTCGCGTAGGCCGGGAACTGCGCCAGGAACAAGGCGCCGTAGAGCCAGAACCAGGAGATGCCGAGGATCGACAGGAAGACCGTGCGGTTCTCGCGCGCAAAACCGATGTTGCGCCAGGTCTCCGCCAGCGGGTTGAGACTGACCACGAGTTCCGGCGCCGGCGCCGGCGCCGACGGGATGCCGCGGCTGGTCAGGTAGCCGAGGACGGCGATCACCAGCCCGGCATAGGCCACCCAGGTCGGATGGTCGGCGGCACCGGCGAGCAGGCCGCCGGCGAGCGTGCCGATGAGGATGGCGACGAAGGTGCCGGCCTCGACCAGCGCGTTGCCGCCGACGAGTTCGTTCTCGCGCAGGTGTTGCGGCAGAATCGCGTACTTCACGGGGCCGAACAGCGTCGAATGCAGGCCGAGCAGAAACAGCGCGGCGAGCAGCACCGGCAGGCTGTGCTGTGTGAAGCCGAGCAGGGCGACGCCCATGATGACGATCTCGAGCAGCTTGACGAGGCGCGCCAGCTTCGCCTTGTCATACTTGTCGGCCAGTTGTCCGGCGGTGGCCGAGAAGAGGAAGAAGGGCAGGATGAAAATCCCCGCGGCCAGGTTGGTCAGCACCTCGGGCGCGATCGCCGTCCAGCTCGCCGCCTGAAAGGTCAGCAAGACGATCAGCGCGTTCTTGAACAGATTGTCGTTGAACGCCCCGAGAAACTGCGTGCCAAAGAACGGAGCAAAGCGACGGGCCTTGAGCAGGTCGAACTGGGAACTCATACGGTCTTCCTTTCAAAGAAGGCGCGCGTCTCGAAGATGGCCGGAGCAAAGCGCTGACCCCGCGAAGACAGGTGTCGCTTGAGCACGAAATCGAAGAGCAACGGATTATGCTGCCTGACAAGCTCGAGCACCACTACCGCCGACGGCGGCAGCAGACCACGGGCGGCAAAGTCGGCGGGCGAAATCAGTGGCACGATGCCGGGCAGCGGGTAGTCCGAGCCGTTCAGCAGGCGGGGATGCCATTCGCTGCGCTCGATCAGGACGCGCAGGATTTCCTCGCTGCGGTTGCGCTGCGTCAGCGCCGAGATGTCGGCAAAGAGGAGCTTTTCGTAGCGCGCCTCGCCCATCAGCCGCGCAAAGAGGTCGAAGCAGGCCACCTGCGGGCCGTTCTCCCCCTGGTCCAGGTCGACGGCACTGCCGAGCGAAGCGCAATGCGCCGCCACCACGCGCACGCCGTGGTCGAGCGCCCGGCGCAGGAGCAACGGGTTGCCGTAGGCCTCCTGATCGCCGCCATGTACCGCCTTCTCTTCACCGGCGTGGCTGATCAGCGGCAGGCCGGCGGCGGCCAGGGCGGCATAGAAGCGGTCGCAAAGCGGCGACGACGGATCGATTCCCATTGCCGGCGGCAGCCACTTCACCGCCAGCGCGCCGCCGGCGACAGCCGCGGCGAGTGCCTCGACGCAATCGTTGCGATACGGGTGAATCGAGGCCGCCCACGCGAAGTACTGCGGATGCCGGGCAGCAACCGCCTGGGCGTAGGCATTGGGCGTGTAGAACGAGCTACGTTGCCGACTGGCGCGTCCGTCGACATCGTGGAAGCGGTCGAAGGCGAAGAGCAGCAGCCGTGCTCCGGGCCGCAAGCCGTCGACGAGGTTCTGCATGCGCTCGACGTAGCTGTCATCGACTCTTCCGGGCGCGTCATGGACGCAGCCGGCATTGAGATAGAACAGGCGTTGTGCATACTGCAGCGGATGGAAAAGGCTCTCCATCTGCGGATTCACCTCGATGCCGCTGCCCGAGTCGCCGGTGCCGACCAGATGCACGTGGCAGTCGAGGAATTGCCGCGCGTCGACTCCCTCCCACGCCCAGCGAATCAGCTCGTCCACGGCCGGAGTGGGCGGTAGCAACGCCTGGCAGCTGTTGAAGAGGCTTCCTGAACGCTGCGCGACGACCCCTGACAGGGTCAGGCCACCCAGGGCCAGGCCACCGAGCAGCAGGCGGCGCCGCGCCGGTGTCATCTCAGTGTCTCCGCTTGCCGCAGAACACGCTCAGCTGCCGCAGGCTCACGCCGACTCCTGCAGATAGCGCAGGACATTGCCGAGGCACTCTTCGAGGAACGGCGTGTTGACCCAGAAAAAGACTTCCTTGCCGACCTTTTCGGAGCGCAGCACTTCGGCCTCCCGCAAGGTTTTCAAATGATGCGAAACCGTCGACCGGGCAAGCGTCGACACCTCGGCTATCTGGCCGACGTTGAGGCGTTCGCCGCCCTCGAAGAGCAGCAGAATGCGCTGCCGATGCTCGTCGCCAAGCGCCGAGAAGACTCTCGACATGGCCTGCCATTCGCAGGGAATCTGCCGACCGTAATCGCGCCTCATGCTCTGCTCCCGCTGACGACACACTGAATATCATATCGACAAGTGTAGTTATGTCGATATGGAAGTCAAGGGAAATCTCGCTCGTTCGCCTGCCAGGGCAATAGGCAAGGGCACGCATTCGGCCTATAGTTCAGCGTTGGCGGCCACCGCGCATCGGCCGTTGGTCGCCTGGATGGCCTGCACTCATGAGACGGTTCCTTCGCTGTTTCCTCCTCCTCCTCGGGCTCGCGACGCCGCTCCTGCACGCCGCCGTGACTGCCGACCAAGTGCCGTCGCCACGTGTGCTGCGGGTGGCGATCGACGACAACTACCCGCCTTACGTGTTCCGCGATGCGCGCGGGCTGGTGACCGGCTACCTGGTCGATCTCTGGCGCCTGTGGGAAGAAAAGACCGGCGTGCGCGTCGATCTGCTGGCCAGCGACTGGGCGACCGCGCAGCAGCGCATGAGCGACCGCCAGGCGGACGCCATCGACACCATCTTCCGTACCCCGGAACGCGAACGCACGCTGGATTTCTCCCCAGCCTATGAATCCATTCCGGTGTCGATCTATACCCATAGCAGCATCGGCGGGATTGTCGATCTCGATACCTTGCGGGGTTTCCTGGTCGGTGTGAAAGCCGGCGATGCGTGTGTCGAGACGCTGGCGGCTGCCGGGATCACCAGCGTCCAGGCGTTTGCCAGCTACGAGGATCTGGTGGGCCAGGCCGTGGACGGAAAGGTCCGGGTGTTCTGTCTGGACGAGCCGCCGGCCAACTACCTGCTCTACCTGTACCAGGCCGAGCGTGAGTTCAACAAGGCGTTCTCGCTTTACTCGGGCCAGTTTCACCGGGCCGTCCAGAAAGGCGATGCCGCCACGCTGGCGCTGCTGCAGCGCGGCTTCGCCGCCATTTCCTCCGACGAGGAGCAGGCTCTGCGGCGCAAGTGGATGGGAATTCCCTTTGTCCTGTCGCCGCATACGCGCTATCTCGGCTACGCGCTGCTGGCCGGGTCGCTGGTAGGAGCGCTGTTGCTGATCTGGGTGGTGACCTTGCGGCGCCTCGTGCGGCAGCGGACGGCGACGCTCGAAGCCACTCTGGACGCGATTCCCGATCCGCTGTTCGAGCTCGGACTCGATGGCCGTTACCACGATTGCCATACCCCGCGCGCCGATCTGCTCGCCGCACCGCCCGATGCGCTGATCGGCAGATTGCTTACCGATGTCCTGCCGGCGGCAGCGGCGGCCACCTGCCTGTCGGCCCTGCGCGAGGCACAGGCCACTGGTCACTCGGCCGGCCAGCAGTTCGAGCTGCCGCTGCGGGGGGGCAACTTCTGGTTCGAACTGTCGGTGGCCCGCAAGCCGACCGGAGTCGGCCGCGAGCCCCGTTTTGTCGTGCTTGCGCGTGACATCAGCGAGCGCAAGCGCGCCGAGGCCCGCTTGCGCATGGCGACCGAAGCCACGCAACTGGTCTTCTGGGAACTGGATCTGCTCAGCGACCAGCTTCGTTACGATACGAGCATGTTGCAGGTGCTGGGGCTCGATCACGGCGAGGATCCGGGGAGTACGGGGGCGCTGATGGAACTGGTGCATCCGGATCACCGCGCGGCGTTGACGGAAAGCTTCCGCGCGGCGATGGCCTCGGCCGAGCCGGTCTTCAGTTTCGAGCATCAGATCGTCACGCATTCGGGCGAAGGCGTCTGGCTGCAGACGCGAGGCCGTGTTGCCCAACGCGATGCGGCGGGGCGGGCGGTACTGGCGGTCGGCACGGCAATGAACATCACCGACCGCAAACGAGCGGAGGCCGCCTTGTTGCGGCGCAGTGAACAGCTCGTGCAGCTTTCGGCTGCCAGTCAGGAGATCAACAGCGAACTCGACATTCCGGTGATCCTGCGCCAGCTCATCGCCGCTGCCCTCAAGGTCACCGGCGCTGGCGGTGGCGCGGCGGCGCGCATTGCCGGCGGGCAGATGGTCTTCGCCGAGTACAACCGCGGTGGCCAGTTGCTGCCGGTCGATTACCGTTTTTCGCCGGGCTACGGCGTGCCTGGTCGGGTGATGCAGACGCGGAGCTTTCATCTCAGCAACGATGCCGAGCACGATCCCTGGGTGATCCCCGAGATTCGCCAGGCGATCGGCTTCGACTGTCTGCTCGACATGCCGATCATCAGCCGCCATGGCGAGTTGCTCGGTTGTTTCGAGATTCACAACAAGCCCGGTGGCTTTGGCGATGGCGACGTGCGCCTGCTGCACGGGCTGGCGGCGAGCGCCGCGGTAGCCCTCGAGAACTCCGCGCTGCTCGCCGAACGCCGGCAGGTGGAGCAAGCGCTGCGCGAGAGCGAGGCGCTGAAGGCATCGGTCCTGGCGAGTGCGGCGTGCGGCATCGTCGCCACCGATCCGCAGGGGCTGATCACGGTCTTCAACCCCGGCGCCGAAGCGATCTTCGGCTATGCCGCGCACGAGGTGGTGGGCAAGGTGACGCCGACGCTCTGGCACGACGCCGAGGAGATCGCGGCGGCGGCCGTGGCGCTGAGCCGGGATCTCGGTTGCCGCGTGGAAGCCGGCTTCGACGCGCTGGTCGCGCGGGCGCGCTGCAGCGGTCAGGTGGATGAGCGGGAGACGGCCGGCGTGCGCAAGGACGGACGCCGCATCACCATTCGGCTGGCGGTTACCGTGATGCGCGATGCCCAGGGCGCGCTCGCCGGTTACCTGGGAACCATCGTCGACATCACCGCCCAGAAGCAGGCGGCGGCGCAACTGAATCTCGCTGCCAAGGTCTTCGAGCAGGGTGGCGAAGGGATCGCCATCACCGATGCCGCGTGCAACATCGTGATGATCAATCAGGCTTTCACTCGTATCACCGGCTACAGCGAGGTCGAGGTCCTCGGCCGCAATCCGAGCCTGCTCGCCTCGGGGCGACACGATCAGGCCTTCTACCAGAGCATGTGGGAGTCCATCGAATCGCTGGGCCATTGGCAGGGCGAGATCTGGAACCGGCGCAAGGATGGCAGCGTCTATCCCGAGTGGCTCCTGATCAGCCGGGTCGACGGCGATGGC
The DNA here is from genome assembly GCA_017302455.1 of Accumulibacter sp. Classification (GTDB taxonomy): domain Bacteria; phylum Pseudomonadota; class Gammaproteobacteria; order Burkholderiales; family Rhodocyclaceae; genus Accumulibacter; species Accumulibacter phosphatis. The sequence continues at coordinate 2,813 of JAFLDO010000064.1, read as the reverse complement.
GCGCCTACCCACTATATCGGCACCTTCATCGACATCACCCAGCACAAGGAAGCCGAGGCCAGCATTCAGCGTCTGGCGCATTTCGATGCACTGACCGGTCTGCCCAACCGCAGCCTGCTCGAGGAGCGGGTCAGGCACGACCTTGCGCGTGCGCATCGCGGCCGTGAAGCGCTGGCGCTGATGTTCGTCGACCTGGACCGTTTCAAGAATGTCAACGATTCGCTGGGTCACCGGGTGGGCGACGCCCTGCTGATTCAGGTGGCCGAGCGACTCCGGCGTGCCGTGCGCGACGAGGACACTGTTTCCCGCCTCGGCGGCGACGAGTTCATCGTCGTTCTGCCGAGCACCGACGCCGACGGCGCGGCGCATGTCGCCGCCAAGCTCCTGGAGGTGATGGCGCCGGCCTATCGTATCGAGCAGCATGAGCTGACCTGCTCGCTGTCGGCGGGAATCGCCATGTACCCGGCCGACGGCGAGAGCTTCGAGGCGCTGTCGATGAGTGCCGATACGGCGATGTATCGTGCCAAGCAGAGCGGCCGCAATGCCTACTGTTTTTTCACGGCCGAGATGCAGGAGCGCTCGGCACGCAACCTGCAGATCGAGAACGACCTGCGGCGGGCGCTCGAAAACGGCGAGTTGCGCCTGCATTACCAGCCGCAGTTCACGCTGGCCGACCGGCGTCTGGTCGGTGCCGAGGCACTGCTGCGCTGGCAGCATCCGCAACTCGGCATGGTCTCGCCGGTCGAGTTCATCCCGATCGCCGAGGAGTGCGGACTGATCCTGCCGATCGGCGAGTGGGTGCTCAGGGCGGCGGTCAGCCAGTTGCGGGTCTGGCAGCAAGAGGGTTTGCCGCCGATGACGGTTGCCGTCAACCTGTCGGCGGTGCAGTTTCGCCAGGCGAGTCTGACCGATGTGGTCTCCCGCATTCTCGACGCCGAGGGTCTGGCGGCGCAGTTTCTCGAACTCGAGTTGACGGAAAGCGTCGCCATGGACAATCCGCTGGCCGCCATCGCGACCATGGACAAACTGCGCGCGCTTGGCGTACGCATGTCGATCGACGACTTCGGCACCGGCTATTCGTCAATGAGCTACCTCAAGCGCTTTCGCGTACACAAGCTGAAGATCGACCGCTCGTTCGTCGCCGATCTCGCCGCCGACCCGGAAGACGAAGCGATCGTCACGGCGACGATCAGCCTGGCGCGCGACCTCGGCCTGCAGACGATCGCCGAGGGTGTCGAGAGCGAAGCGCAACTCGCTTTCCTGCGTGCGAAGGGCTGCGATGAAGCGCAGGGCTATCTGTTCAGCCGGCCCTTGGCGCCAGCCCAGTTCGCGGCTTTCGTGCGCGCTCACGCTTAGTCATCGTGTGGCGCTGCCCGGGAGTTCGCCGGGAGCACCCCGGCGGCCGCGTGGTCGCCGTTTCCTGCGGGGGTTTGCCGGCGGCAACTCAGCGCTTCGTCACCCAGAGCAGCAGGGCATCGATGGCCGGTTTCGCGAGTCGAGCCTTCGGGTCGTTGATCAGGCAGACGACGATCCAGCGCCTGCCGCTGTTGTCGAGCGCGTAACCGGCGATTGCCCGCACGCCCTCGAGATAGCCGGTCTTCAGGTGCGCGCGGCCGGTCGCGGCGCCGTCGTTCAGCCGTTTGCGCAAGGTGCCATCGACGCCGGCGAGGGGTAGCGAGGCGATCAGTTCGGGCATCACCGGGCTTTGCCAGGCGGCACGCAGCAGTTGAGCCAGCCCCTGGGCCGAGATGCGCTCGCTGCGCGACAGGCCCGAACCGTTGTCGAGCACCAGTTCGGGCAGCGTCAGTCCCTTGCCCTGCAGCCAGCCGGCGATCTGGCGGCGCGCTCCCTCGGCCGTCGCCGGGCGTTCGCCGTCGAGGCTCAGAAACAGTTGGCGGGCCATGACGTTGTTGCTGTACTTGTTGATGTCGCGGACGATCTCGCCGAGCGTCGGCGATTCCTGGACGGCGACGGGGCGCGCGGTCACCGGCGTGCGTCCTTCACGGACGCGCCCGCCGAGGCTGCCGCCGAGTTCCCGCCAGAGGGCGCGGAACAGGCTCTCGACCTGCACGTCGGCCGTCCACGGCGCGAGGTGCAAGGCCTTCTCCCCGCAGGCGGCCGAAAAACTGCCGGCGAGCTCGATGCTGAGGCCACTGATCACGGGCTTGATCTGTTCGCGCCAGTCGCCGCAGGCTTCGCGGCCGAGAGTCAGGCGATTGACGATTCGCAGGCCCTCGGCCGGCGTTTCGGCGATCACCTTGACTGCCTTGCGCGCCGGGTCAGGCTGCAAGGTGAGGCGCACGCTCTTGAGGTTGACGAGCAGGGCGTCGGGGCCGGCATTGTAGGGACGCAGCGGTTCGTTGTCGAACTCGCCCGGATCGTGCGCGGCCAGCGCAAAGGCGCTGCGATCGAGGACTAGGTCGCCACTGATCTCGCTCAGTCCGCGCGCCCGCAACTGGCGCAGCAGCAGCCAGAACTGCTCGAGCGCGAGTTTCGGATCGCCACTGCCGCGCAGATAGAGGTTGCCGTCGAGTCGGCCGTTGTTCGGTACGGCTTCGGTAAGGATCTCGGTCCGCCAGGTGTGGGCAGGCCCGAGCAGTTCGAGGCTGGCGTAGGTGGTGACCAGCTTCATTACCGAGGCCGGGTTCATCGCTTGCCTGGCATTGTGGCTGAGCAGTGCCGGCCCGCCATCGACCGGCTGCACGACGATGCCGAGCGAACGCGCCGGGATACCTGCTTCCTGCAGCGCTTCGCTGACGGTAGCCGGCAAGTCCGTCGTCTGCGCCGCCGGCGCGCCGCCGCCAAGGACGGCG
>JAFLDO010000063.1 GCA_017302455.1 Accumulibacter sp. | reverse complement strand
AGCCGAAGTCCGGCTTCCTTGCGGTGGGCGAGGACCTGTGGTTCGCCACCGAGAAGGGGGGCTCCGGCAACGGATCGATCGAAAAGCTGAGCCTCCCGGGCGGCACGGTGACCTGGGTGGCGGACCTGGAGGTGGCCACGGGCATCAAGGTGGAGAGTTTCGCGCACGACGGCGCCGGACACCTGTACTTTGCGCCCCGCGAGGGCGGCGACCTCGCCGAGGTGGGCGGCAAGGGCGCGGGAACCGTCCGGCGACTGGATCTGTCCAGCCGTGGGATCACCACGGTGGTCACGCTTAAAAACGCCGAGCATGGATCGAAGGTCCGCAACCTGCTCTTCTGGCAGGGACAGCTCTGGTGGGTGTGCGAGGAGGGCGGCGATCTGTCGCTGGAAGGCGGCAAGGGGGGCGGCACCCTGATGAGCTGTGATCCCGCGACCGGCGGCGTCCAGCGCCGTCACCTCTTCGACGGCACCACGGGCCTCAAGCCCAAGGGACTGGCCCTGGCGGGCGGCGACCTGTACTTCACCACCGAGAAGGGCGGGGCGGAGAACCTCGGCGTCTTTGGTGTCGCCCGGGGTGGAACCAATGTCTCGGTCCTTCAGGATCTCGGTGGCCCCACGGGAGCTAAACCGGACCATCAGTTGAGCGTGCTCGGCAACCGCCTGCTCTTCGCCACCGAGAACGGCGGCAGCGGCTTCCTGGGCACGATCCTCAGCTACACGCTGCCCTCCGCCCCCGAGATCCTCACGCTGGAGGTGGACGCGCAGCGGAGTCATCTGGAACTGGCGCCAACGGTGTTCGACGGCATCGAGTTCTCCCCGGGACAACCCCAGGGCGCAGGCGCCCTGCGCGCCCCGGTGGGCAATGGTCTCGACTTCAAGGTCGGCCAGATTGACACCATCATCGGCTACGAAGTGCTCGATTCCTACGCGAACCCGACCTTCAGCCGTTCGCTGGGCTTCAACATCGAGCCGTTCTCCCACACGGGCATGACCGCGACCTACCAGGTCGCCGAGTGGCTGAGCGTGGTGGGCGGCGTTGCCGATTCCGCCTTCAACGGGACCAACCAGAAGGAGACCTACAACGGTCAGAACAACGACGGGACCATCACCTCCAACGGTGGTTCCGGAAACGGCACGCTGACGTACATGGGCGCCGTGACCCTGAAGGCTCCCGAGAGCTGGGGTTCCCTGGCCGGTGCCGCGCTTTACGGCGGCATCGTCAGCAATGGTCGCAGCGGATACACCTACACCGATGGCGACTTCGGAATGGGCATCCAGGAGAACTCGCTGAACTACTACGTCGGCGTCTCCGTGCCCACCCCGATCAAGGAGATCACTGTCGGCGCCGCCTGGGATTACCTCAGCGACGGCAACGGCGACGCCTCCACCACAGTGGCCAGCATCGACGTGGTGAACGACGCACCGGACGCGAACGCCGACGAGTACTTCGTTCATGCCGGCGGCGTACTGACGGTGGCCGCGCCGGGCCTGCTGGCCAACGACAAGGATTCCGACGGCGATTCCCTCAGCGTGTCGGTCCTCAACGTCACCGGCCTGTCGGGCAAGGGCGTGATCATCCCACGCGCGGACGGCAGCTTCACCTTCACGCCCAACGCGGGCTTCGCCGGCGACGCGACGTTCACCTACACGATCAACGATGGATTCGGTGGCAATGCGACCGCCACGGCGCTCGTCCATGTCGGCAATGCCGCTCCGGTGGCGGTAGAGGATTCCTATTCGGTGCACGTCGGCCGGACCTTGGCGGTCGCTGCGCCTGGCCTTCTCGCCAACGACAGCGACGCCAACGGGGATCCGCTGCAGGTGACCTCGCTCAACGTCACCGGCCTCCAGGGCACCTTGTCGCCGTTTGCCGACGGCCACTTCAGCTTCACTCCGACGGCTGGCTTTACCGGCACGACCAGCTTCAACTACACGATCAGCGATGGTTTCGGCGGCACGTCGACCGCAAAGGTCAATATCGACGTTTTCAACAACAAGCCGGTCGTCAACAACGACACCTACAACATCCGCCCGAACCAGGTGTTGAGCGTCGCCGCCCCCGGCCTGCTGGCCAACGACAGCGACCCCGACGGCGACACGCTGAGTGTGGTGGCCCTGGACGTCAGCGGCCTGCGCGGCAGCATTACCCCGTTTGCCGACGGCCACTTCAGCTTCACACCGACGGTGGGTTTTGCCGGTACCACCAGCTTCAAGTACACGGTCAGCGATGGCGCCGGCGGTACGGCGACTGGCACGACCACGATCAACGTCGTGAACGCGGCACCAGTCGCCGTCAATGACAGCTACGCGATGCACACCAACAAGACGCTGAGCATCGCTGCGCCGGGCCTGCTCGCCAACGACCGCGACGCCGACGGGGATCCGCTGCAGGTGACCTCGCTCAACGTCACCGGCCTCCAGGGCACCTTGTCGCCGTTTGCCGACGGCCACTTCAGCTTCACTCCGACGGCAGGCTTTACCGGCACGACCAGCTTCAACTACACGATCAGCGATGGTTTCGGCGGCACGTCGACGGCAACAGTCAAGATAGACGTTTTCAACAACAAGCCGGTCGTCAACAACGACACCTACAACATCCGCCCGAACGAGGTGTTGAGCGTCGCCGCCCCCGGCCTGCTGGCCAACGACAGCGACCCCGACGGCGACACGCTGAGTGTGGTGGCCCTGGACGTCAGCGGCCTGCGCGGCAGTATTACCCCGTTCACCGACGGCCACTTCAGCTTCACCCCGACGACGGATTTTGCCGGTACCACCAGCTTCAGGTACACGGTCAGCGACGGCGCCGGCGGTACGGCGACCGGCACGGCCACCATCAACCTGGTCAACAGTTCGCCAGTCGCGGTCAACGACCGCTATGCTGTCTATGCTGGCCGGACACTCGAGGTTGCCGCGCCCGGGTTGCTGGGCAACGACAGCGACGCAGATGGCGATGCCCTTACCGCCAAGCTGGCCGACGTTACGGGTCTGCAGGGCTCAATCTCGCTCCTTGCCGATGGCCACTTCATCTTCACCCCGAAGGCCGGTTTCACGGGGCGGACGAGCTTCAGCTACACGACGAGCGACGGCTTCGGCGGCACGGCGACCGCAACCGCCGCGATCGATGTCGTGCCGATTCCCACCAAGACGGTGAGCATAGGTAATGCTCCCGATCGCCAGTCCGGCCTTGGCGGCCAGTGGGCAGCCGCGTGGACCAACGCGGACATCGTCACTTCTATCGTCCACAAAGCCGACTACACGAATGCGACGGAGACCTGGAGCGCGGTGCGCTTGAACGGAGTAAGCCCGCAGACCCTGGCGGGAGGCGACATTTACGCTGGCGACCTGGGGGTCAGCGGGCAGTCGGAGGCAAGCAGCCCGGTGCGGCAGGAAATCGACGGCAAGGAAGCCTTGCGATTCAACCTCGCCGAGAGCGCAACCGGACTGACGGTCTATCTGTCGCGTCTTTTCACTCAGGACGACGGCGGCGACTTTGTCGAAAGCGGGCGTCTGCGTTTGCTCGACGCCGATGGTCATGTTGTCAAGGAAACGAGCTTCCACGCCGGCGGCGCGGCGGGAACGCAGGCCATCACCCTGACATCGGACCTGGCTTTCAGCGCCATCGAGCTGAGTGCCGGCGTCTACGACGGCAGCACCTTCGTCCCGGGGGGCTATGCCCACGCGGACGGCAGCTTTGCCGCGACGGTGACGAGCGATGCCGTGGGAGTCAAGCACGGCAGTGACTTCCTGGTCGACAAGATTGACTTCCAGGTGCCGGTCCTGGGTGTGCCGCTGACCGACGTCTTTGCCCCGTAGCAGCGGCCGAGCTACGGGATTTTTGGCCGAGTATCCCGGATGAAATGAAATGGAATTCGGGGCAAGGTTCGAGGTGCCTGGGGATCCCGGATTCCGCTGGCGCTGCATCCGGGCTACGGGATTGGCGGCCGAGTAGCCCGGATGAAATGAAATGAAATCCGGGGGCCAGCTCAACAGCAATCCTCTCGTCGGCACAAGACTGATTTCGCGCCGACGGGAGCCAACACAACGGGAATCATATGAAACTCTCCACCACCTTACGAAAGTTCCACGCTGCCGTGCTGATCGGCTGTTTTTTCATGGCCGCCAACGCGTCGGCCACGCTCCTCGTCGAGCAATTGCCTGCCGTGACGGCTGTCGGCCAGCAAGCCGACAAAAGTACGGGGCCCTATGCCGAAAGCGTGGCCGTGCCGGCGCCGGCGTCGATCAACAGAATCTCCTGGTGGGGCTACTACCTCGCCGGCAGCGTCCTCGACGACAGCTTCGTCATCGCGCTCGGCGGCAAGACGCAAAGCGGTAGTGTGAAGAGCGTTGCCGATGGCTCCGTAGATGGCCTTGATCTCTACCGTTACGAACTGACGCTTGCCACCCCGTTCGCCGTTACCGGGGTGACGCCGCTCGAACTGGCGCTGGTCAACGATAGCTTCGACGTCGAATGGTATTGGCAAGGCGCGGCCACCCTTGATGGCCGACGTGCCCTCGCCATGCTGCAGGTGCCGGAGCCCGGAATGCCTGGAGTCTTCGGGATCGGTCTCCTCGTGCTTGCTCTATCCTCCAGGCGCCGGCTGACCCGTAGCTGACCGCCCGGCGACTGGCGTGGGCCTGACGACAGGCCCGACCGACTGCACGATCTTCGTTGTGGCAGGCCTGGGCAGGCCGACCCGCGAGCTGCGGCTATCGCGGCGCCTTGACCGTCCTCAGAAGGGCTACCGCCGCCATGCGCGGTGCCTCGTAGTCGAAGCACCCCAGGAGCTTTCCGAGAAATCCCGCACCCCACGCCGCGGCGCAAACGCACGAATACGTCAAACGGCGCATCCTCGGCGTGCGGCAGATGCGTCCTTCGCCCTTCGCCCGCTCCAAGCGCTTGGCACAGCCCTTGATGCATCCCGTTACCAGGCATAGATTTTGGGATCTACCCCGGCAGCCGGAGGCAGCCATGAGCCAAGTCGCCAAACTCTTCAGCAACGGTCGCAGCCAGGCTGTGCGGCTGCCCGCTGCCTATCGCTTCGATACCAAGGAAGTCTTCATCCGCCAGGATCCGGAAACCGGCGACGTCATCCTGTCACGTAAGCCGGTGGATTGGGATGGCTTTTTTGCCGCGCTCAGAGGTGCCGATGTGCCGTTGGATTTTCTCGACAAGAACGAACGGAGCCAACCGGAACAAGATCGGGACCCTTTCAGCGGGTGGGGTGAATGAAGCGCTTCATGCTCGACACCAACGCAGCAAGCGAACTGATGAAGGAGAATCCAGCCCTCGTTCGGCGAGTCGTGGCCGCACCAATGGCATCGCTTTGCATCTCGGCCATCAGCGAGGGCGGGTTGCTCTTTGCCCAGGCAAAGCGGCCGAAGGCAAGGCGGCTCCATCGCGCCGTGCGTGAGTTCTTGCGGCGCGTTGATGTGCTGCCTTGGGACAGTGCTGTGGCGGAGCACTACGGCGTGGTGCGAGCCGACCTGGCGCGCTACGGAAAGACGCATGCCCCGCTCGATCTGCTGATTGCCACGCATGCGCTCAGCGTCGGCGCTGTGCTGGTGACGGTTCTCTCAGGTTGCCGGTCTGCTGGTCGAGGATTGGACGGATTGAACCCTGCCTCCGTCCTGAGTCCTGAGTCCGGCGCCCGGAGAGATCCCCGGCCACCCGGGGACAGCCCTTAAAAAATACCAGCTTGCGCAGATCAACGTCGCCCTCGCGAGGGACGAAATGGAATCCGAACACATGGCAGGCTTCGTCGCCAGCCTCGGCGAAATCAATATCATTGCCGACCGGACAGCGGGCTTCGTCTGGCGCCTGCAGACCGATGCCGGCGATTCGACGGCGATCCGCGTCTTCTAAGATCAGTTGCTGCTGGTCAGCCTTAGCGTCTGGGACGACCTGCAGTCGCTGCAGCACTTCGTCTATAAGACCTCGCATGTCGAACTGCTGCGCGCGACCGCGACGCCTGGATGGCCAAGCTGAGGAGCGCTCACCAGGTGCTGTGGTGGGTGCCGCGCGGCCATACGCCGTCGGTCGAGGAGGCGAAGGACAAGGTGGAGCACATCGTCCGGCTGGATCCGACGCCGGAAGCCCTTAGGTAATCTCAGCAACTATTCATACGGTTGTGTAACTGAAGTTTAGACACACGCGGGTCCCGCCGGGCGGGATTTCCGCGGAGGCGATCGATGAGGGGCACGACGATGGCATTCCCCAGCACCGATCGGCGCTGGGCCAGACGCCTCAACACTGCAAACGCTGATCCTGACCGGGGAAAGGCATCATGAATTGACCGGACTTCGGGTCATAGGCGTCACGCAGGGGAAGTCCGATAAATTGAATCCGCAGCCATTGAGCGAAAAGGCCCGCGGTGATCATGGCACCCTTTCGCCAGGGCGCGATGGCCATCAGCGGAAAGGACTGCCACAACTGCAGAGCCAGCAATTGCGTCAAGGCATAGGCCGTGGAGCGAATCTGCATCCACAGTTCCAGGGCAGCCTTTGACCGCTGCCACAGATTGGCTACTCCCCACCAGCGCTTCAGGTTGTGAAACAAGGGCTCGATCCCCCAGCGCTCGGCGTAGATCTCCACCACCTGTTGCGCCGAGAGCTCGGTCTCGGTCGCCAGAATCAGGCGCCGACGCGACCAGGTGTGGTCGGACAGGAACATCTCGCACCACACTGCCCGTACCGGGACACCCTTCAAGAATCGCGCCACGGCGAGGGCCGAGCGCACCCGAACCCGCTGCACCTTGCCGTACAGCACCAGTTCCATCTCCTGCACCGGTAAGGCTTCGAGTACCGCGGCATCGATCCGGAGGCCGTACTTGCGCTTGCGTCCTCGGCGTTTCGGCTCCGGCTCGGGCGGCAGAAACAAGGCCGTATCGCGGCGCACCTGTCCGATGATCCGGACCTGTTGTTCGAGCAAAGGAAGAATCAGGGTGCTGCGCATGAACCAGGCATCGATCAACAAGCGTACCCCCTTGACCTGCCCCCGGATCGAGTCCATCAACTGCCGTGCCACCCAGAGCTTGCCCCGTTGGCCTGACTCTTCGAGCAGCCACGAGCGAATGGGCACCGTCAGCGCCGAGCCCAGCCGGACGCGAACAACGAGAGCCAGCGTGACCCAGCACTGGCTGTTCAGAAAGGTCGGCCGATTGGCCTTGTGGCTGTGATCGTGCTTGATACTGATCCCCGGCCCGACCTTCGCGCCGCGCGGAACCAGCGTATCGTCGAGGATCAGGGTGACCAGTTCGGTCGGGCACACCGTCAGCACCAGCTGCAACAAACGCAACGACAGTTCCGTGACCGACACGTTTGCCCGCTCGATGAGCTTGTAATAGGTCGTCCAGTGCGCCTCTCGGCGAATGGCCCCGATGGCCCGCGTAACCCAGCCCTCCGGGTTGAGCATGCCGCCGATCAGGAGTTCGACGAAAGTTCGGCGGGAACGCGGTGGTACGGCCACCAGGAGAAAGGAAATCCATTCCGAGAGCAGCAAGCCAACGTTGGCAGCGAGCGACATGAGGGAAAGTCCGAGATCGAAAACGATCCCTCATTGGTCGCCGCGCGCTGCTTGCGCGAGAACCATGCGCAAGCAGCGCGCGGCGACCTCACGATTCCCGTGTCACGTCGAGTCTTTTTTTGCATTTTTTAAAAAAAGTTTTTTCACGGCGCCGGGATGCCTTCGGCATCCGCCGGCGATCGCGAGTGTCTAAACTTCAGTCTGCTGAGAAAGCGTGGTGCAAAGCTGGAACGTGAGAGCGTGCTGCCGGTACGCTTCGTGCCGATGACCCGTGCCGGTAGGAAGCCCGCACCGTGATGCCGTCGCCTGGTACGCGTCAATCAGCGCACTCTCCGGCAGCGACACGGGTGCTGGTCCGCTGGCCGTCACTCTCGCGCGCTGCACCCGGTATCTTCGGCGAGCCAACGCCGGCAGACACGTCGCGACCCGACGTCAATACCGTTGACCCTGCGTCGCTTCAGGCGCTGAAGAAGATGGGCGCCCACCTGCAGACCATGCAGCGTCTTCAGGTGACGGCTGAACTGCCTTCTCAGGCGGTGCTCGAAGGTGCGCGGAAGCTGCAGCAGAGTCATTGCCCATGCTGAGGAGCGGCAAGAGGCATCGAAGGGACTGCCGTGAGAATGGCAAGGTCGCATCGCCGGGGCGATGGACATCGCGCTTGCGCTCGTCTTCCGCCTGCCCCGCTCTGCTGATCGGTGAGCGGGAGTCACTCGCGCGCAGGTACCGGCTCCGAGAGGAAGCCATCCAAGGTGTGCGCTTGCTGCCGCTGCGTCTGATGCCGATGACTACTGCTGGCGCGATATCCACCCTGTGATGTCTTCGCCCGCACCCCGCCGCCTTGGGCTGTTCTCGGCGACAACGCTGGTGGTGGCGAGCATGCTGGGGAGCGGCGTGTTCACCACCAGCGGCTTCCTGTTGGCCAGTCTGCAGTCACCCTGGCAGGTGCTGCTCGCTTGGCTGGTCGGTGGCGCCCTGGCGAGTTGCGGTGCCCTGAGTTATGGCGCGCTGGCGCAGCGGATGCCCGAGTCCGGTGGCGAGTACGTTTTCCTGTCACGTACCCTCCATCCGGCCGCCGGGGCCATCGCCGGCTGGGTGTCGATCATCGTCGGTTTCGCCGCCCCTCTGGCGGCGGCGGCTCTTGGCTTCGGGGAATACGGTAAGGACTGGTTTCCGCGCTGCTCGCCGCAATGGCTGGGAACGGGGCTGCTCTGCAGCTTCGCCCTGATCCACGCGCTGCGAATGGAAAGCGGCGCGTGGCTGCACAATGTCACTGTCAGTATCGAGATCATGCTGATCGTCGTCTTCGTCGTCCTGGCCTGGTCGCGACTTCCCGCCGACGTGGTGCGGCAACCAACTCCCAACGGCGGCGGCCCAGCAGCGTTTGCCCTCGGGCTCATCTGGGTGTCCTTCAGCTACTACGGCTGGAATGCCGCTGTCTATGTCGCTGGCGAGGTTCGCGATCCGCAGCACGTCCTGCCGCGGGCCTTGCTCACCGGTACCGCGCTGGTGACGACGGTCTATCTGGCGTTGAACGCCGCCTTCGTGTTCGCCGCGCCTTGGCAAACCCTGGCCGGCAAGGTGGAGATTGGCCGTATTGCCGCCGAGGCTCTGGGGGGAACGGCCTGGGCCGACGCCTTGACGGTTTTGATCACTCTGACGCTGGCGGCTTCGGTCTCGGCGATGACCATAGCCGGCGCACGCGTCTATGCGCGGATGGCAGGTGACGGAATGCTGCCGAGAATGTTGGCGACACATGCCGGTGCACCCCACCGCGCAATTGCCCTGCAGTGCGCTCTGGCGCTGGTCCTGCTATGGAGCGCCAGCTTCAAGAGCCTGCTCACCTATATCGGATTCACCCTCAACCTGTGCGCTGCCGCCACCATAGTTGGACTGATCCGCCTCAAGCTGAACGAGGGCGTTCGACTCCGGGTCATCGGCTGGCCGGTGGCACCGCTGCTGTTCCTGGGGGGTGTATCGTGGATGACCGCAAGCGCCGTCGCCCTGCAACCGATCGAGAGTCTCTGGGGTATGGCGACACTGGCCCTGGCCTGGGTTGTCTGGTGGTGGTCGCGCACAGGAACCCGCGCTAGTTCGACCAGCAATACTGCTCCTCCCGCCGCGCAGAGCCTGGGGCCAACGGCGCGGGCAATCGAAGCAACGGTGTCGGCCGCGAACGTCCGCCCTCTGGCCAGGGACACGACGCAGCCAGGGATTCGCAATCCGTGGCGGCTGGCTCAACCAGACGCCCACCGGCTCATTTCTCGGCGAATCGCCGAACTGGTGAAACCGGTGGGAACGGGCTGCGCGGCTCCTGACTGCCGAAACCGTCACCGCGCAGCGAATTGACGCGCGTTCCCACCTTGCTTGCAGCTTACCGCTCCGCGTCCTGGCGAACGCGAAGCTCAACCGGCATCAGGCGCCGCGTTCACGCATCCACTTGCCGACCGTCGGCGCCAAGACCTTTTGCGACAGGCCACCGGTGTAGATACCGATGTGCCCCGTTGCAATGGCGAACTCGGTGTAGTCCTTGCTGCCGACATGCTTGCCGAGGGCGACCGTGCACGGTGGCGGCACGATATGGTCCTTTTCGGCAAAGATGTTGAGGATCGGAATCGTCAGTTCCTTGAGGTCGACCTTGCGGCCGCCTATTTCGAGCGTACCCTTGACGAGCTTGTTTCCCTTGAGGAAGTCGCGGATGAACTCCTTGAACATCTGACCGCCCGCGTCGGGACCGCCAAACAGCCACTTCTCCATGCGCAGGAAGTTTTGCAACGCCAGACGGTCATCGAGAATATCGATCACGTCGGCGTACTTGCCGTAGTTCAGGATAAACGGCGACGCCATCATGAACGACTCGTTGAGCACGGTGGCCGGCACGTTGCCATGCACGGCGACCATCTTTTCGACGTCGGCGTCGGCACCCATGGTAAACATCAAGCCCTCGTGCGGCTTGTGATTCGCCTTGTAGGCGTCGAAATCAATCGGCGAAACCGTCAGGACAAGGTGGCTGATCTTGTCTGGATTGAGCGTCGAGTAGGTGGTCGACATGGCGCCGCCCTGGCAGATCCCGAACAGGGCAATCTTGTCGACACCGTGGTGCTTGCGAATGAAGTCCACCGTATCGTCGAAGTAGCCGTTGATGTAATCGTCGAGTGTGCGGTACTTGTCGACCTGACGCGGGTAGCCCCAGTCATTGAGGTATACGTCGATGCCCTGGTTCAGCAAGTTGCGCACCAGCGAACGATCGGGCTGCAGGTCGGCCACCTCGTAGCCGTTGATCAGCGGCGGCACGATCAGCAGCGGCGTCTTCATGATCTGCGAGGGCTCGGCCAGCGCGTGGTAATGGTAGACCTTGATCCCATCCTGTTCAAAAACCACATCCTTCGGCGTACTGCCGATATCGATATCGTCGTCCGTCAGGTTGGTGAGATTGCTGATGCCCTTGGCAAGTTTCTCGTTCAGGGCTGCGGTTTCAGCCGCAACGTCAGCGGGAAGAATCTGGATTGGAAAAGAAAACATCGGTAGCACCCTCCTAAAGGTCTATTAGCTTATCAGCCGGATAACGAATTTCAGGCTTCTCGGCTCATTCGCTCTTGGCACGCGCTGCCGCAGCCTTGCGAGGCGCCGGGCTGCTCTTGGCGACGGCAGCCGGTGCTGCCGGAAGCAGTGCCTTCTTGAGAGCTCGGACCTCTTTCTTGAGTTCGTGGATGACTTGATAGGTTTCGTCGAGTTCGCTGCGAGTCGGCATGTCCAGGCCGCGGAAGATGTCCTCGACGACTGCCCGCTGTGCGAGCTTGAATTGCTGCTGCGCCGCGGTGAACGCGTTCTGCTTGTCGAGGAACTCTTGCGTATTGAAAGTCACCAGCAACGACTTGTCGGCTGTCCGATACCAGAGGCTCATCAATTGACGCACCGCGGTGATCTTCTCGCCCTTGGCAGCCACCTTGCCGAGTTCCTCGACGGTCGCTTCGACGGCCTTGGCCAGTGCGTCGCCAAACGCGGTGTGGAACGTCAGGCTGTTCTTGCGCAGATCGACGACGGCGTCGACCAAACGCAAGAGCTTGGCGTTCTTTTCACGCGACGCACCGAAGAGGGGGATTTCTCCGACGCCGGCCAGGGCGGCATCGCCTTCCATCGACAACAGACGATTGATTCCCGAGGTGCCGCCGAGCATCGCTTCGCCGACGTGACCGGAGGAAGCCGCCTGCATCAGGAACGACAGCCAGGGGCCCATGGCATCGGGCAAGTCCTTGCTCAAGGTGCTGCTGAGGTTACCGAGGTGCGAACCCATGCCAAAACTGCGCTCGAGCATGGCGGTCGACTCCTTGGCCCACTGCTCGGCGAAACCCTTGAGATCAGGGCGCCAGTCCTTGTTTGCCTCAAGATTCGGCGCCACGATCTTCATCGACTTGAAGAAGAAGTCCATGACGCGATTCATGGCGCCCTGGCTGCTGGTCATGCGATCCATCAGCATGCGCGCTGCTTCGTTGGTACCCTTGCTGGCGGCGGCAACGCCCTTCTTTGCGGCTTCGACTGGGCCTTCGCTGCCGCCCGGGAGATTCTGCAACAGCGAGGACCAATCGCCCCACATGCGCTTCTGCATATCAGCCCAAGCGTTGACGACGCCGCCCAATTGCTCATTCGGATTCTTGTTTTCCACTCCGGTGATCTCCTTTCAGTGTGTCAGACTCGCCTACCGCCACGGTAGGCGGATGCCCAGCGGCAGGCTGCGTGCACTCTACAACAAAACTGCGGCCGTCTGGCGACGGCCGCGATGACGCAGATTAGGGCTCTTGACGTATCAGGCCAGGGCCACGACTGCATCTCCCTTGTGCTTCGCCTCACCCTGCTCGTTGGCGCAGGTGAGTTCCAGGCGAACGCATTTTTCGCCACCCTGCTCCAGCTTTTCAACCACCTTGCCGGTGCACACCATGCGCTCGCCGATTTGCGTAATGGCCGTGAAACGCACGCCAAAACTGCGAATGGCTGCCTGCGGCACCCACTGCGTCAGCAGACGGCCCAGATACGCCATGCCCAGCATGCCATGGGCGAAAACATCGGGGATGCCGTTGGCGCGCACGTAGTCCTGATCGAGGTGCAGCGGGTGGTGGTCACCCGAGCCTGTGGCATATAGGGCAAGCGTGAGTCGCGACACCGGCTCAGTCGTGAACGACGGAAGTTCGTCGCCAACGTTCAGCGCATCAAAATTCGGTTTTGTCATCGACTTTCCCCTATGCCCTAATGACCATCACGGAGCGCACATCGCACACCAATTCGCCCTGCCGACGCACTTTGACCTCCTTGACGACGAATTGCAGCGCACCGTTCCTCTTGTCGTAGATATCGGTGATCTCTCCGTCGAAGTCGAGGACATCACCCGAATACACCGGCTTGTGGTAGGTGAACGACTGTTCGCCATGCAGCATCTTCATCAGGTCGCAGCCCATGGTTTCGAGGTAATCGAAGGGATGCTCCTTGTCCATGTCCATGCAGAAGAAGAAGGTCGGCGGCGCCAGAACGCCTGGCAACCCGGCCTTGTGCGCGGCGGCTTCGTCAAAGTAGATGGGGTTGGTTTCTCCCGTCGCCTTGGCAAACCACTTCAATTGCCACGCCGTCAAATTGACGGAATGTGGCGGCACTTTCATGCCTATGTGTTTCTTGTCAATCAACATCCGATTCACTCCTTACCCACCCCGAACAACGGGGTGGGAACGCTCGTTGGCGACTCGATCAGAGAACTTCGATGGCAATCGCGGTGGCTTCGCCACCACCAGCGCAGAGGCCGGCGATGCCGCGCTTGAGCCCACGTGCCTTGAGGGCGTAGAGCAACGTCACCAGAATGCGCGAACCCGTGGCGCCGATCGGATGGCCAAGAGCGCAGGCACCGCCATTGACGTTGACCTTGTCGGCCGGCAGCTTGAGGTCACGCATCGACGCCATCGTGACCGCCGCAAAAGCCTCGTTGATTTCCCAGAGGTCGACATCCTCGGCCTGCCAGCCGAGCTTGGCAAGCAGCTTCTGGAAAGCGAACACCGGCGCCGTTGTAAACCACGACGGATCGTGGGCGAAGGTGGAATGTCCGACAATCCGCGCCAGTGGCGTGATACCGGCGCTCTTCGCATCAGATTCGCGCATCAGGACAAACGCCGCCGCCCCGTCGGAAATCGACGACGAGTTGGCCGGCGTCACGGCGCCGTCCTTCTTGAACACGGGCTTCAGTTTGGAGATTTTCGACGCATCGCACTTCATCGGCGTTTCGTCGGAATCAAACACGACATCACCCTTGCGCGTGCTGACGGTAACCGGCGCGATTTCGTCCTTGAACACCCCGGCGGCGACGGAGTTCTGGGCACGCGTTACCGACTCAACGGCGTAGGCGTCCATCTCTTCGCGCGAAAAAGCGTACTTGTCAACGCATAGCTCGGCAAACACGCCCATCGGCTTGCCTTGCTCATACGCATCCTCAAGACCATCAAGGAACATATGGTCATGCAGCACGCCATTACCCAAGCGATAGCCCGTGCGAGCGGTGGTCAGCACATGCGGCGCATTGGTCATCGACTCCATGCCGCCAGCGATGGCGATGTTGATCGAACCGGCCAGCAGTTCGTCATGCGCGATCATCACCGTCTTCTGCGCTGAGCTACACATCTTGGTCAGCGTCGTGCACGGCACCGATTTCGGCAGCCCGGCTCCCAACACCGCCTGGCGGGCAGGGGCCTGGCGCAGGCCGGCCATCAGGCAGCAGCCCATCAGGGCTTCGTCGATATCCTCACCCTTGACACCCGCCTGTTCAACAGCGGCCTTGATCGCCACGGCGCCGAGCTGCGGCGCCGTCACACCCGCGAACTGGCCCTGGAAGGCGCCGACCGGCGTCCGCTTGGCACCGACGATAACAACGGATTCACTCATACCACACTCCTTTATTCCAACGGATACTGCGAGATTGAAGTTTTCGGCTTGCCGCGAATTACTTCGGCGCCATCCGGATCGAACCATCGAGGCGAATGACCTCGCCGTTCAGATAGCCGTTTTCGCAAATGTGCTGGACCAGCGCAGCATACTCGGCAGGCTTGCCGAGACGCGATGGGAACGGCACCATCTTGCCCAGGGAGTCCTGAGCCGCTTGCGGCAATCCCTTGAGCATCGGCGTCTCGAAGATGCCGGGAGCGATGGTCACGACGCGGATACCATGCGCCGCCAGTTCGCGCGCCACGGGCAGCGTCAAGCCGATGACCCCCGCCTTCGAAGAGGCATAGGCCGCCTGACCAATCTGACCATCGTAACCGGCGACCGACGCCGTATTGACGATGACGCCGCGCTCGCCACCCTCGTTCGGCTCGTTCTTGCTCATCGCCTCGGCCGCCAGGCGGATCATGTTGAAGGTGCCGACCAGGTTGATGCTGACAACACGCGCAAAGGTCGCCAGGTCATGCGGGCCATCACGGCCGAGCACTTTCTTGGGCGGTGCGACACCCGCGCAGTTGACCAGTCCGTGCAGAGCGCCGAATTCACTGACCGCCAGGTCGATGGCAGCACGTGCGCTCGCTTCATCGGTCACGTCGGTCTTGGCAAAGCGCGCGTTCGCACCCAGCTGCGCGGCCTGCGCCTCGCCGGCACCGGCGTCGACGTCGACAATGACCACCTTGCCGCCACCATTTACGATGTTGCTCGCCGTGGCTGCTCCCAATCCGGAGCCTGCTCCCGTCACCACAAACACACTACCGTTGATTTGCATTTTAACCCCCAAAAAAATATCGCGACATCACGCGATGCCGCGCTACTGGTCTGTGCCGACGGCGATCATCATGGACCTGCATCGTCACAGGAAAATCCGACCCTCTCACTACGCTGCGAAGGTCCTCTTGGCAAGACGGACACTGGTACCAGGTGGCACCGGAAGATGCTGCACCGCAAGAATCCGGGCAGATCGGACCCGCCGACTCCGTCGCATCTGCCCCGCCCAAGTTTGCCTGGTTGGCGGCGGCGAGCAACCTCGCCATTGTCGAACGCAGAGCGCTACCGAGTCAAGCATCGGGCGTAGCGCCTGCGCTCAGGCCGCCGCACGCGATCGGCTCGACGGGGAGCTTGCGGACCATCCGGTGCTGCTTCACGGCATTCGAGCGGCCCAAGACGACGCGGAGTTGACCTGGATCAGCCCCTCGCTCGGGGGATGCTTTAGAGTGCGGCGTACTCGGTCGCTTCGGCGTGCCGGGCTGAAGATTGTTTCAGCGCACAACGGAGAACAACCATGGTTCAGACCCCTGAAGAAACGTCGGCCACCGCCACTGCAGTCGCCGACTCATCGATCACTGCTGACGCAGCGAAGCCGCGCACCCGAACCAGCGCACCGCGCAAGAAGTCAGCCGCCAAACCCCAGACGCCCACGGCCCCGCGACCGGACGCGCCCACGCCGGCAAGCTCGGCGCCGGAGACGGCGCCGAGCAGCGTAGCGTCGCCACACGGTGGGTATTCGCGCCGACTCAGCGACCGCCATCTGCTCGACTCGGATGCGCTCGAAAACATCGACCGCATGACGAACATCGCGCTGGGCCAGTTGAGCGGCGGCGTTTCGCCCGCATCGCTGGCGATGGCCTATCTTGACTGGATGGTGCACCTCTCGGCATCGCCCGGAAAACAGTTTCAGCTCGGCGCCAAGGCGGCCCGCAAGGCGCTGCGCCTGGGATCCTACGCGCTGACCTCGGCGGTCACGGGCAACGCCGAACCCTGTATCAAGCCGCTGCCCGGCGACCATCGGTTCGACCATCCAGGATGGCAGCGTTTCCCCTACAACGTGATCTACCAAGGCTTCCTGCTCAATCAGCAATGGTGGCACAACGCGACCACCGGCGTGCGCGGCATCTCCAAGCACAGCGAGGCTGCCGTCTGGTTCACGGCCAAGCAGATCCTCGACATGATGTCGCCAGTGAATGTACCGGCGATGAATCCCGAGATCGTCGAGGCGACGGTCAAGGAACGGGGCGCCAATCTGGCGCGCGGGGCGGAGTTCTACGGCGAGGACGTCCGCCGCTCCTTGCGCGACGAGAAACCCGCCGGCATCGAGGCTTTCCGGGTAGGGGAAAACCTCGCCATCACCCCGGGCAAGGTGGTTTTCCGGAACCACCTGATCGAACTGATCCAGTACTCACCGAGCACCGACACGGTCCAGCGCGAACCGGTTCTGATGCAATCCGCCTGGATGATGAAGTATTACATCCTCGATCTGTCCCCCCACAATTCGCTGGTCAAGTACCTCGTCGACCGGGGTCATACGGTATTCATGATCTCGTGGCTCAACCCGGGGCCCGAACACCGCAATCTCGGCATGGAGGATTACCGCAAGTCGGGAACGATGGCCGCGATCGACGCCATTTCCGAGATCCTGCCGCAACGCAAGATACACACCGTTGGCTATTGCCTCGGCGGCATCCTGCTGACCATTGCCGCGGCGGCGATGGCTCGCGACGGTGACGACCGTCTGGCGAGCGTCACCCTGTTCACGACGATGACCGACTTCACCGACGTCGGCGAAATCAACGTCTTCATGGACGCCAGTGAAGTCACCCTGCTCGAGGACATGATGTGGCAGAAGGGCTATCTTGGCCACAAGCAGGTGTCCGGGGGCTTTCAGCTGCTCAAGTCTGCAGACCTGATCTGGTCGAAGATGGTTCGCGAGTATTACCTCGGACATCGCGAACCGATGTTCGACCTGATGGCCTGGAATGCCGACGGAACGCGCATGCCCTATCGCCAGCACTCCGAAGTCCTGCGCCGACTGTACGTGGACAACGAACTCTTCCAGGGCAAATACATGGTCGGCGGACGTGCAGTTTCGATCAGCAACATCCATTGCCCGATGTTCGCCGTCGCCGCCGTGGCCGACCACGTCGCTCCGTGGCGCTCGGTCTACAAGCTGCACCTGCAGAGCGATTCGGCCGAGCTGACCTTCGCCCTGACCAGCGGCGGGCACAACGTCGGCATCGTCAATGAACCGGGCCACCCGCGCCGGTCCTTCCAGCTCAGCGTCTGCCGCGAAGGCGAGCGCTTCCTCGATGCCGAAACCTGGAAGGAACGGACACCGAAATTCGAGGGCTCCTGGTGGCCGGTCTGGCAGGAATGGCTGGTGCGGCATTCCTCGGGCGGCGAAGCCGCGCCACCGATGGGTGCGCCGGAGAAAGGCTACACGGCCCTCTGCGACGCCCCGGGCACCTACATCTTTCAGCAGTAGCGGCTGGAGTCGGCCGCCCCGTCGGCGGCAGGACCCGGCGCCCGGATCCTGCGCGTGTGGGCAGAACGAGCAGGTCGACCGTCGGCGAGGGAAATGCTCCTGGCGTCGATCGCTACCGGGGCATTCTCGAAAGCGATGGCGGTAGCTTCTATGTCCTGGGGATGGGCGACGGACGCTGGTAAGCGTCGCGCATCTCCCGCTTGAGCGTCTTGCCGGCGGCGTTGCGCGGGAAGTCGTCCATGATCTGCACGGCGTGCACCCGCTGATAGCGGGCGCCAACGCGCTCGTTGATCCAGTCGCGCAAATCGTCGGCACTCACCGAGGCGTCGGCGTGCAGAACCACCGCCGCGACGGGGGTCTCGCCCCACTTCTCATGCGCGACACCGAAGACGGCAACCTCGCGGACCGCCGGATGACGTGCGGCGACCTCTTCGACGTCCCTGGGGTAGATCTTGACTCCGCCGCTGTCGATCATGTCTTTCTTCCGATCGACCAGATACAGGTAGCCCTCGTCGTCGGCATACCCCAGGTCGCCGGTAAACAGCCAGCCGTCGCGAATCGCCTGCTCGGTCAGGTCGGGCCGACCGTGATAACCGAGCATCAGCGAAGGACCGCGGCCAACGATCTCGCCAACCTCGCCAGCCGGCGCATCGCTGCCATCGTCGCGCACGATGCGCATCGCGTAGAAGCAGGGTGGCGACCCGACCGAACCGGCCTTGCGCAACGACTGCGTCTTGTCGAGAATCGTCCAGAATCCTTCGGTAAGCCCGTAGAGCTCGTAAAACCGGTCAGGCAAGACGCGATTGAGCAGGTCCTTCTGCTCCTGATGAAGCGGCGCTCCCAGCGACAGGATCATCTCCAGCGAAGAGAGCTTCTCCGGGGAGAAGTTCGGCGAATGGAGCAAGGCGATGATCTGTGCCGGCACCATCATGGTGTGCGTGACCCGCTCGCGGCAAATGATGTCGATCGCCTCGTCGGGGTCGAACTGACGCTGCAGGATGTAGCGCGCGCCCAGATAGAAGCAGGGCATCAAGGTGACGAAAGCACCATTGAAAACGATTGCACCAGTATGCAGAACGACCGACTCCGGGTGCATCCGCCACGCCGAGGCAAACAGCGTACAGTACACGGCGCGCACGAAATGACTGTGCATGATCCCCTTCGGCAAGCCGGTCGTGCCGCTCGTGTACATGATGTTGAACAGGTCATCCTGGCCCACGCTGACGCGGTCGACAGGTCCCTCGGAACACGCGCCGAGCAGCGCCGCGTAGTCGGGGTAGTCGGCAGCCGGAGCGTCGATCATCAGCACGCGGTCCGCCGGCAACCCGGGAAGTTGATCACGAACCGCATCGATCAGCGGCGCCATCGAGGTTTGCGTGATCAGGCACACCGCACCCGAATCGCGCAACAGGCTGGCCAGGCCGGAAGCCATCAGCAGCGGACTCAACGGCACCAGGACAGCGCCGATCGCGGGAACGGCCCAGTAGATCTCGAGCAATTCCCGGCAGTTCGCAAGAATCGTTGCCACGCGATCGCCCTTGCGCACACCGAGCCGGCTCAGCAAATGCGCGCACTGGCTGACGCGGGCGCCGAACTGGCGCCAGGTCAGGCGCTCGTGCTCGAAGACGACGGCTATCTGATTCGGTCGAAACTGGGCGTGATGCTCGATCAGGTTCGCAAGTTGCAGCATGTCTTCCCCCATCCACGGTTCCCGCAGCGTGCTCGCAGCACGCGCCAACGACAGCCGATCGGCACGCCAGCACGCCTATCGCAGCGCAACAAACCCGCAGTATACCGTCCCTTGGGCTGGCCCGGGGCGAGACCACTGGCCAGCGCTCGACGAGGCCTTGCCAGGGTCGGCGCGACCCAGCCTGAAGAACCATTCAATGAGCAATTAAGGAGAGCTCCAGCGACCCGACAAATATTCCTTCGACGAACGGCAAAGCGGGGTGAACAAATCCCACACAGAGGAGTAGAATGAATTGTGCGGTGCGGAATGTCGCACCTTCGAGGGATAGTCGCCGGTTCGCTCCCGCATTCGTCGGGAAGGCTCGGGAAACCGGATGGCGCCGGCCTCACGGAACACGGGTTGTGGCGCGCGGCTTGTTCGGAACGGATCACGAGATGGGTTCAGGCATGCACCTGCGGCGAATGGCACGACCTGCCGGTAGCGAGCACAGTGGGTTCCCGCGGGGCGCTGCGGTTCGCGACACGCTCCCGTGGGCCTGTCGGTCCCGTACGCGTACATGGCTCCCGGGACGAACCGGCAAGGCGCTTGGGCAGCGCGATAGGCTGGCTGAGTCGCGGCCGTGGTTTCGCCCGCCGGAGTCTGGTGCATAGCCCTTCAAAGGTAATCGTGGGTCGCTCGCTGCGGGCTGGCCCGTTTTGACTGACGTTGATTTGTTGGAGGTTGGAAAAATGTTTTCACTGCTAAAAGAGATGCCCGATTTCACAACCAGCTGGATGCGCTACACGATGGCGATGATGCGCTCGTCCAACCGCGAAATGAGCGAGTTCAATGAGAACCTCTACATTGCCGCGCAAATCGCGATGACCGCCGCGCGCGACAATCCGCTCAGCGTGATGGAAGCCTTCCAGGTCATGGAGCATAACGTCGGCATGGCCCGCAAGGGGCTAGCTGGCACGCAGAGCAAGATGGCCGACTACGCCTTCGACCAGATTGAAGAGGCCACGCGCGCGTTGCTGAACACGGTCCTGAAGACCGATGGCGAGAAGCTGGGCGGCTACATGAAGCGCGAAGCCGAAATCATGGAAGCTGTGTCGAACTTTCACGAGCAGATCGAGGCGATCGGCGAGGAGTTCGGTTTCCATTTCAATACCCCCGCCTACAAGCTGGTCCACGAAACCGACTCCTTCGAGCTCTACCAGGTCCTGCCGATCAAGGAAGGCGTCAAGGTCAACCCGCACCTCAAGCCGATCATTCTCGTCCCGCCGTACATGCTTGGTGTGCACATCCTCGCCTTCCTGCCTTACGAGAACAAGAGTTACAGCCACTCCTTCGCCAACGAGGGCATTCCCACCTACGTGCGCGTCGTCAAAGACATCATGACCAATGAGAAGGTCCAGACGATGACGCCGGAAGACGACTGCGAACAGACGCGCCAGCTCTGCGCCAAGGTCATGGAACTCAACGACGGCAAGAAGGTAACCCTGAACGGGACCTGCCAGGGCGGCTACATCTCGCTGATGAACATTCTTTCGGGCAAGCTGAAGGATGTCTGCGATGCCCTGATCACCAACGTGACGCCGGTTGACGGGACCTACAGTGACGCCATCAGCGGCATGCCGACGATGCACCACGACTTCATCACCACCACGCTACCGAGCGGCAACAAGGTCGCCAACGGCTACCTGCTGAGCCTCGGCATGCGCTTCGTCGCCATCGACCGCGAAACGCCGCTGGTCAAGGTGCTCGATCAGGCGTCGCTGCAACGGGCCACCGACATGAATCCGGGCAAGACGCCGGCAGCGCTGTTCCGCTGGCTGCTCAAGGAACGTGTCCATCTGCCGCTGGCCGTCGCCAACATGAGTTCGCACACCTTCCAGGATCCGATCGCCGACGACGGCAGCCTGCCGGTGAAGCTTTTCGACAAGCCGCTCAACATCAAGAGCCTGATCGATCTGAAAGTGCCGTGGTACCAGAACTACGCGATCAAGGACGACCTCGTCACGCCTCCGTGCGCTACCGCCGGCAACAAGTTCCTCGAAGGTTGGGATGGCCTCGAGTCGGTCGCCTTCTTCGGTGGTCACGTGGCCATCCTGACCAGCCCCTACGGCAAGAAGGCTCCCGTCACCGGTTCCTTCACCGACGCCAACGGCAAGGCTTCGCGCGGACCAGTGAAGTTCCAGATCGACATTTCGAAGTAAGCGCGATCGGCATGCGGCGTCAAGCAGGAGCCGGAGACGCCCTGCCGCCAACGCCCACATCGTAGTCGACAGCAAGCGACGCGCCGGCTGGACGCCATCTGTTCAGGCCGGCGCTTCCTCGTCATAATGGCCCGGGCCGCCTGCGCACGCAGCGACTCATGGCCGCAACGCCAGGAAGCTTCCCTGCTCGGGGGCAGCTCGCATCCATCTACATTTCAGTACGGAGATTTTCCTCATGACTTACCTCAACATCACCGCCGAAGTGCGCGGCAAGGTCGGCCTGATCACCCTCAACCGGCCAAAGCAGCTCAATGCCCTGAACGACGACCTGATGAATGAAATGGGTTGCGCACTCGCCGGCTTCGAGGCCGACGAGAACATCGGTGCAATCGTCATCACCGGATCCGACAAGGCCTTCGCCGCCGGCGCCGACATCACGGTGATGCAGTCACTGACCTACATGGAGGCTTACAAGGGCGACTTCATCACGCGCAACTGGGAAGGCGTCAAGAACTGCCGCAAACCGGTGATTGCGGCGGTGGCCGGTTACGCCCTCGGCGGCGGCTGCGAACTGGCGATGATGTGCGACATCATCCTGGCCGCCGACAATGCGCAGTTTGGCCAACCCGAAGTCCGCCTGGGCATCCTGCCCGGTGCCGGTGGCACCCAGCGCCTGCCGCGCGCCATCTCCAAGGCCAAGGCGATGGAAATGTGCCTCGCCTCGCGCAACATCGACGCTCAGGAAGCCGAGCGCGCCGGCCTCGTTTCGCGCGTCGTGCCGGCCGACAAACTGCTCGAAGAGGCGATGTCCACAGCCACCCGCATTGCCAGCTTCTCGCTGCCGGTGGTGATGATGATCAAGGAATGCATCAACCGGTCCTACGAGAGCTCGCTGTCCGAAGGTCTGCTGTTCGAGCGTCGCGCTTTCCACTCTGCCTTCGCCCTCGAGGACCAGAAGGAAGGCATGGCGGCTTTCGTCGAAAAGCGCAAAGCCTCCTTCACCAACCGCTGACCGCCGTTTCTGCCGCCCTCCCGCCTCGCCCGCCTGTGCGGCGGGATCCGGGAGGGTCGGCGAGCCCTCAGCAAGGCGCCAGATCGACGGCATTGTGAATGCTGATCTGATCCACCCATGCCTTGGCGTACACCGTGCTGTAAAGGTTCGAGTAGGCGGCCACTTCGAGCGTCAGCGTTACCGTACGGTCGGCGAAGCGCGATAGATCGATCGCTGGCGGGCGCAACCACTCGCTCTCCTGGTGGGCCATGCCGATGGCGGTGACTTCATCGACGACCACGCCATCGATGAGAACCCGGAAACTCGCACTGGTGTAATCGTTGACCGCCGCGCTGAGATCGAGTCGCCGCACATAGCTCAACTCCGGCCGCGCTCCCAGCTTGATCCGCCGCGACGTCGACTGCGCTCGCGGGCCGACGGCACCCCCCTCACCCGACGACACCTGCCCATGGAGCATCGAGCCTCCGCGGAAGGCGCGCGGGTCGTCGAGCAGCAGTTCCCAGCCGGCGCCTTGCCAGCCCGAGGTCTTCAGCGCTTCGGTGGGATCGCCGGAAGCCGACCGCGGAGCGATCCCTTTCAGCACGCCAGCCGCCTCGAGCGCCGTCGAAATGATTCCTGGGACGTCGATGCCCAGCGGCGCGTTGCTGGCCGCGCGGCGCGGCCTGTCGCCCTTGAGCAGGCCTGCCGCCTCCAGCGAAGCCGAAATGATGCCGTGCACATCGAGACCGAACGGTCGGCTGGCGGCCCCGCGCCGATCATCGGCCGCCGACTCGTGCGCCTGACGCGCGCCATCGCCGGGCTCCGGACGTGACACAGCAGCGTCCAGCGGCCGCGCGTCGCCGACCGTCTGCTCCGTCGACGCCGCGTGCGCGCCACCGGCAGTCGCTTCAGTCGCT
>JAFLDO010000062.1 GCA_017302455.1 Accumulibacter sp. | reverse complement strand
TCCCGATAGGCCCCTTGTCCCACCCTGTCGCCGGAGCCAGTCCTCCCGGCGACAGCGTGGGACTTTCGGCTTGTCTCACCCCGAAATAGCTCGGGACAAAGAATCCAGAATAGGGCGGGACGTAACACTCAGGAAGCTTGGCATCGCCGACGAGCGCTGCCTGCTGTTGACCATTCAGGATCAGAGCATTCGCCAGAGCTATCTGGAAAAGGGCGAACTGCACTTCAGCCGCCTGACACCGCTGCACCAGAGCAGTATTGCCGGCATGGCGCAGACCTTCTCGACGGAATCGCTGAAGCTTCAGCAGTATCTGGTGAGTCAGCGCCTGATCGCTCGGCGGCAGCCGATCACCGCCTATCTCATGGCGCACGCGAACGCCAGGGTGGCGATCGAGAGCAGTTGTGCCGACACGGAGACGCTGTCGTTCGTCGTTCTCGATATCGAGGACTGCGCGCGCAAGTGCGGTCTCAGGACACTGCCGGCGGATACGCGTTGCGAGTCCATCTTCCTCGACCTTCTCGCGATGGCTGCTCCACGCGCTCAGTTCGCTAGCGACGAGCAGCGCCATGACTACTATCTCTCGCTCGTCCGCTCGGTTCTCCGCGCGGTGGGGGCAGTCGCCTTGTTCGGCAGCGTGCTGCTGTCGGGGCGACAGTTCCTCGACGCGTACCGGCTCAATCAGGAGAGCGAAGCGCTCGGCGCGGAAACGGCTCTCGCGCGTCAGCGCTACGATGAAATCGTCAGAACCTTTCCGCCGATTCCGACAAGCAACGAGAGCCTGCGTGCAGTTATCAATCGCTACGCCGAGCTCGAAAGAAGCAGCGGGTCGCCCGCCTACCTCTACCGCGAAATCAGCCGAGCCCTGGACAGTGCGGCGTCCGTGGAACTCGATGGCATCGAATGGAAGAGCGGGGCGTTGGAGTTGTCGCGGATTCCGGTTAACGCTGATGCCGCACGCAACGCGCCGCTTGCCGCCGACCAGGAGAGTGCGATCGTGCGCGGTACCCTGCGGCTGGGCCCCGACAGTAACCCGCGGCAGGTCCTGGCGGCCTTCAACCGTCTGGTCGACGCCCTGAAGAGCAACCCGAAGCTGACCGTGGAGGTGCTCCTGCAACCATTCGACGTCGAGTCCGGCAAGGCACTCAAGGGGGCTGATGCCGATTTGGAAGAGAACCAGCCACGCCCGTTCAAGGTGCAGATCCGCCGGGCGATCGGCTCATGAAGTTTCTTCGCAGCGATTACCGGAAGATTCAGGCCAGCCTCTGGGTGGCGCTGCTGATGATCGCCATAGGCGCGGCGGCGCTCTATTTCTCGCACAGCGCCAAGACGCGCGCTGAACTGGCCAGAGATCTCGTCATGGCGCAACGGCAGGAGTCGGATGGCAAGCTCAAGCAGGTGCGCGACGAGGAAATCGAAATCAAGCAGAAATCCATCCTGTTCACTCGGCTGCAGGAGCGTGGCATCATTGGCCCGGAACAGCGCCTCGAGTGGGTGGAGTTGTTGAAGGAGATTCGCGACAAACGTCGTCTGATCGACCTGCAATACGAAATCGCGCCACAGCGTCTGCTCGACGGCAACCCGACCGGCAGTTACGCGTTCTACTCCAGCGCGATGAAGCTGCAGTTTCGATTGTTGCATGAGGAGGACCTGACACGCTTGATCGGCGACTTGCGCAGCCGGGCGAAGGCGCTCATTCGCGTCCGCAGTTGTGACGTGGCGCGCCTGCCGGCAAGTGCCGACGAACGTAGTGGCCGGCGCGCAAACCTGTCGGCGGAGTGCGAAATCGACTGGCTGACCTTGCGCGAAGTCAGCCGGAAGTAGGTCGATTGCCAGTCGCGAGGAGGAAGAAAGCCCATGCTCAAGTGCTCGTCGTTAGCACGCCGCTCTCTTGCCATTGGCGCGTGGCTGTTTGTTCTCGTGCCGGGTGCGTCCACTGGCGCCGAAGAGTCCCTGGGTCGGCTGTTCTTTACCCCTGAGCGTCGCCAGCAACTCGACCGCCAACGCGAGATGAACGTCCTCGACAAACAGCAGGTCCCCGCCGATCCGACGCTGACCATCGACGGCATCGTCACACGCAGCAGCGGCAAACGTACGGCCTGGGTGAACGGTAGCCCGCAGAATGAAGATGACGTGGCGAGTGGTCTGACCGTGACACCGCGGCGAGGCGATCCGGGCAAAGTTCTGGTCGAAGCCAATGATTCGCCGGCCGCCAGGGCGCGTGTTGGCGAGACGGTCAATCGCACCACGGGTCAGGCGAGTGATTTGCTGAGCGGCGGACAGGTCCTGGTCAGGGCTCGGCCACCGGCGACAAGATAGGCATAACGGTAACCGGCGGTGAGATCCGTTAATCGCGTTTCCACCGTGCACGTGGGAGGCACACATGTGCAAGAGCAACGATACCGTGGGTAGTCCGTACCAGCAGCGTGGGGTGGCGCTGCTGGCGCTGCTGACGCTGCTGTCCTTGTTCGGACTGTATCTTTTCGTCGGGCAACTCAGTGCCACCCAGTTCCAACTGGCGCGTGAGGAGAAATCCGCGGCGGCGCTGGCCGAGGCCAGGCAGGCGCTGGTCGACGAGGCGGTCACACGCGTGTCGATCAACGATGCCGGCTACCTGCGCTTGCCGGACTTGGGCGTCAACGTGGGCGCACCCGCTGAGGGATACGCTTCAGGAACCTTTGCCGAGGACGGCAAGGATCTTTCGGTTATCGGCAAGTTTCCCTGGAAGACCCTGGACACGGGACCGTTGCGTGACAGCACGGGGCAATGCCTGTGGTACGTGGTGTCAGGTCGTTTCAAGAAGGATACCGATCTCCTGAAGACCGACGTGTTCAACTGGGATACGCTCGGCCAGATCGACGTCATCAACGCCAACGGTGCTTTCCTCGCGGTCAATCTCGCCGCCTTGCTCGTCTCCCCGGGGCCAGCGCTCGACGGTCAGAGTCGTGCGCTGGCCGACGCCGCCTATACGGAATGCGGAGGCAACTACGATGCCCGCAATTATCTCGATGCCTTCAATGGTACGAATGCGCTCGCCGGCCAGGTCAACTACTACACGGACAGCACCAACAACAGGGTGGCGTCGGACAGCAACAACAAGCAGTTCGTGATGGTCGTCAATTACCCCCACTACAACGATCGCTTCACCTTCCTGAGCGTTGGTCAGATCTTCGATCCCTTGATCCGGCGTCGCGATTTCAGGGACGCGATCGGCAACCTCCTTGACGACGCGACCTTCCGGGCACATCTGCAGACTATAGTAGTAGCCGGCAACAAAGGAACCGACAACCTCCTCTGCACGTCCGCAACCGGCGCAGACAACCGGGAGTTCTGCAAGAACTGGAAAGAGATGCTTTTTCTCGCGCAGTTGCCGAGTCCGTCCAGGATCACCATCGATGGCGGCTTGTCGTCCGATGTCTGCAACCGTGTTCTGATCTTCGCCGGTCGCCGGACGGCTGGCCAGAGCCGCAGCACCTCGACTGATAAAGCGAACCGGGCGAACTATCTGGAAGGTGTCAACGCGACCTCGTTCAACGTGCCGACTGCCAGCGCTAGCGACTTTGCCGGCGCGTCGGTCTTCAATTGGCGCACTCCGGCTACCGATCTGGTGAGGTGTCTGCCGTGAGCGGACGCCCATTGCAGGCCCTGCCGAGCGCCGGATTCACCTTGACGGAACTGGCCGTCGTGCTGGTGATCGTGTCGCTGCTGATCGGCGGTTTGCTGGTGCCGCTGTCGGCGCAGATGGATGCGCGCAATGCCAGCGATACGCGCGCATCTCTGGCGGAGATCCGCGAGGCGCTGCTCGGCTATGCCGCGGTCAACGGCCGTCTGCCTTGCCCGGCGGCGACGGCGGGTGACGGGACCGAACAGTTCAATACCGTCACCGGTCAGTGCGCCCCGCTCGCCGGTGTGCTGCCTTGGGCGACCCTGGGTGTCAAGGAAACCGACGCCTGGGGGCGCCGCTACACGTATCGAGTCACTCCGGTTTTCGCCCAGTGCGTGGCACCTTCCTATGCCGTGGGGGCGCCGTGCACGCCGGGCTACAGCTTTGTGCTCGCGTCCCTGGGGGGCTTGGACGTACGCTC
This sequence comes from Accumulibacter sp., assembly GCA_017302455.1. GTDB lineage: Bacteria > Pseudomonadota > Gammaproteobacteria > Burkholderiales > Rhodocyclaceae > Accumulibacter > Accumulibacter phosphatis. The sequence goes on along the minus strand of JAFLDO010000062.1, from coordinate 19,909 downwards.
CACTGCCGGGGGCAGCGTCATTGCCAGCAAAGTTCCGGCTGTCGTGATTTCCCACGGCAAGAACGGCAACGGGGCCTATACGCCCGGAGGAACACAATTGCCGGCGGGGGCTGACGTCGACGAGCAGGACAACCAGTTGATCAACCCTGCCGGTGTTGTGACGATGGCCAACTATGACTTCGTCAGCAAGACGCCAACGGCGACGTTCGACGACGAGGTGATGTGGATTTCGCCGGGTGTTCTCTTCAATCGCATGATCAGCGTCGGCAGGTTGCCGTAGGTGGGTGCCGATCAGACCTTCCTCGACAGGTTGCGCAACGCCGGCATCTCGCCCGGCGACGACGAAGAACTGCGGCTGCAGAAGTCCCTCCTGTTTTTCGCCACCGGCTTGATCAGCCTGGCGTCGATGGTCTGGTTGCTGATCTACTGGCAACTCGGGCCGCGCTTCTCGTCCAACCTGCCGTTTGCCGTGCAACTCCTGCTTGTCGGCAATCTGCTCGTTTATCTCAAGACGCTCAACTTCAACGCCTTCCGCGTCCTCCAGTTGTCGCTGTTCCTGTTCACGCCCTTCGTGGCGCAGTGGAGCATCGGTAGCTTCATCACCGCCAGCGGCATCAGCATCTGGGCCTTGCTCGCTCCCATCGGCGCCGTCCTGTTCATTGGTCCGCGACAGTCGGGAGCCTGGTTTTTCGCCTACGTCTTTCTCACCACGCTTTCCGGCGTGTTTGATTTCTACCTCGCCGACTCGCTGCCCTTGTCCGGGGACAAGGTATCGCCGCAGACCGCGGCATTCTTCTTCGCACTCAACTTTGCGGCCGTATCGACCATCGTCTACCTGCTGCTTCGCTACTCCGACACGGAAAAGCATCAGGCCCAGGCGCGGCTGCAGGAAGCGCATCGCCTGCTGCAGGTCGAACAGGAGCGCTCCGAGAGGTTGCTTCTCAACGTTCTTCCGGGGCCGATTGCCGAGCGCCTGAAGAACAGCAGCCAGACGATCGCTGACGGTTTTGCCGAGGTTTCGGTGATGTTCGCCGATATCGTGAACTTCACCAGGGTTGCCGAGGGGCTGACGCCGCAGCAGGTCTTCACGATGCTGAACAAGATCTTCTCGTCGTTCGACGAACTCGCTGAAAGGTATGGTCTTGAAAAGATCAAGACCATCGGCGATGCCTACATGGTCGCTGCGGGCCTCAACGATGCACGCAGCGACTGTGCCGAGGCATTGGCCGATATGGCCCTCGAGATGTGCGCGCTGCTGCATGACGATTTCAGCATCAACGAGATGCGCCTCGAACTGCGTATCGGCATCGGTACCGGCCCGGTCGTTGCCGGTGTCGTCGGCAAGAAGAAGTTCATCTACGACCTGTGGGGCGACACGGTCAACATCGCCAGCCGGGTCACCAGCGAGGGAGTTCCAGGTATGGTGCAGGTCGACGAGCGCAGCTATCGGCGCTTGCGGGATCGCTTCGATTTTCGGGAACCACAGACGATCTACCTGAAGGGCAAGGGAAACATGGTGGTGCATCGCCTCATCGGTCGGCGATCCGCCACGACGGTCGACGCCTAGCCCGCTACCGCTGTGGCAGTGCCCGCGTGCCGGCGCAACGCGAAGCACACCTCGCCCGGCCGATTGCTGGTCAGCGACAGATCGTAGCCGCAGCCCTCGGCCTGTCGCGCGGCGTGGTAGAGCCCGATGCCGAGACCGCTCTCGGAGGTCACCGGTGTGCGCAGCAAATGGGCGAGCACTTCCTCGCTGACCGCGCTTCCCGTATCGCACACGCTGAGCAGCGAAGCGTCGGGCGCGAGTGCCACACGCACCTGCAGACCCTCCTCAGATCGGCGCTTGAGCAGCGCGTTCTGCAGCAGATTGTCGATGACGCTGTCGAAGAGCGCGGTCGGCACCAGCGCCTCCGGGTCGAAGTTGGTGACGGGGAAGACCACCGCCGAATCGGCGTAACGCCGCTGCTGAATCTTCCACCACATCTCGGCGGGCAGCCTGCCACCGACCTCGGCTTGCGGCTTCTGCAGCTTGCCGAGCGTCTGTTGCAGGCGCTGGGTGATTTGCGGCAACTGCCGCTGCAGCAGGTCGAGCCGCTCGTCGGCCCGACCTTCCAGGGTCTGTGCCAGATAACAGAGATTGTTGAGTGACTGGAGAAGATTCTTCACGTCGTGCGTCAGGCGGGCGCCGGTCTCATGAATGGCGCGCAGGTAGCTGACCTGCTGCAACTCGCGAGCACGCAACTTGGCGACGTAATGCTCGTTGGCCAGTTGCGCCAGCAGGTGGAAGTGCCAGACCAGTGCCGGGCTCAACTTGTGCCGGGTGTGCAAGGTGAGGTGCAGGGGGTGTCCCGGGAATTCCTGACGAAAACGCGACTCGTTGCCGAAAGATCCGCCACTCGCCCCGGCGACCCAGCTTCCACCATCGACCCAGGGGAGAGCGAGCATTTCGTCGAGCGCCTGCGCGAGAAAGCGTTCCGGATTGGCCTCGTCGCCGGCCAGGGTCGTCAGGCGATGCAGCCATTTCTCGAAGGGCAGGCCGATGGTCAGGAGGTAGCGCGAGAAGAACACGTCGATGCCGGTGAACCCCGGCCGCGTATTCCACGTCCAGCCGATGAGCAGCAGCAGCGTGGCCATCAGCATCAGCGTATTGAGCAGTGCTTCCAGGTAGCCGGACTGGCGTAGCACCATGAACGCCAGGCTGCCCAGGACGAGGACGGCGATGAGCAGGAAGATGAGCAGGCTGTAGAACAGATCGACCATCGCTCCGCCGGGACGGTCGCTGTCGCGCGACAGCGGCAGCAGTGTCATGACGCAGAGGAAGGCCGGCATTCCCCAGGCGAACTCGCGATTCAGCGAAGGGCCGACCGGCGCCGCATTGGCGACCACCTTCGGCACGAGCCACAAGAGCAATGCCGCCAGCAGGTAAGCGAAGGCGATCAGGTAGAAGATGCGCGTTGGCCGATGATCGACGAACATCACGCGTCCGCCGACGAGCGCGGCCAGCAGGATCACCCAGATGATCAGCAGCCACCAGCCGTACCAGGCGATTCCGCAGCCGAGGACCAGGGCAATCACCGTCAGGCCGCCCAGGTCGACCGTTCTTTCGGCATAGATGAACGGTTGCCAGAGGATGAACAAGCCGACATCGACCAGCCAGCACAGCAAGCCGAACGACGTGCCGGGATCCGCGACCAGAGCCAGATGCAGCAGCGCCAGCAAGGCGATCAACAGCCAACGCTGGCGCTGGCGCAGCGCGCTACCCAGGCGCTGCAGCGTGGTCATGCCCGGCTTTCGTCAGTTGGCGGCAGGGAGTCGGGTTGTCGGCCCGCCAATAGTCCGGCTCTCGACAGGGGTGTCGAAAACTGGACAGATCGATGACCCTTGTTGCCCGTATCGACGGCTTTTGCCTGGCACACAAAATGCTTTACGACCACTGTGATTTTCGACCCGGAGTGAACGAAGCAATGAGAAAGCAACAGTCAGGGTTTACGTTGGTGGAGATTGCCATTGTACTCGTCATCATCGGCCTGCTGCTTGGCGGGGTCCTCAAGGGACAGGAGCTGATCAACAGCGCCAAGGTCAAGAACATGATCGGTGACCTGCGTGCCGTCTCGAGCATGGTGTATGCGTACCAGGACCGCTTCAAGGCGCTGCCCGGCGACCAGACGGCAGCGCAGTTGACGCAGTCTTTCGGGGCAGCGGTCGCAGCCACTCCGTGCGCGCCATCGGCTGCGGCAACCAACTGCGACAACAATAACGGGCGCATCGATGGCGACTGGTTTGCCGGTGGCGCCGGCGGCACGGGAGTGACCACCGACGAAACCTCGGTGTTCTGGCAGCACGTTCGTCTGGCCAATCTGGCGACCGGCCCGACCGCTACGATCACCACAGACCCCAATTACCGGCCCAGGAATGCCGACGGCGGTTTCATCGGCATCGAGAGCGGCATCAGCAGTGCCACCGGCTTGCCGGCGCCGTATATCGCCAACATGCGCGGGTCGCTTTTCGTCTGCTCCGCGGGCATCCTCGGACGCTACGCGAAGCAGATCGATACCACCATGGACGACGGCAATACCGCCGGCGGATCGGTGCAGGCGGTGCTCAACGGTGCCGCCCGCGGTTCCGCCGCCGTGGCTACAAACTTGATCGTCGACAGCCAGCAGTACACGGTCTGCCTCGCCAACTGAGCACGCGGCGCTACTCTCTGTCGCCCGGAAACAAAGAAGCCCGCGCCTGCGGGCTTCTTCCGTTTACCGTTGCAGGAGTCGTTCCTCGGCCGCGTTCAGCGCACCGGGTGCGCCCAACAGGACGACGACGTCGCCAGCCTGAAAGCGGGTTTCCGCCGACGGCTCCGGGGCCCTGATGTTGCGTCGGCGAACGGCTGTCACCTCGACGCCGAGTTCATTCACCGCCAACTCACCGAGTGTACGCCCGATCGCGTGTGCGCCGTCGACGAGCAGGATCGAATGCAGGCGCGCCTCGTCGCGGTCGAGAGCGTCGTCGTCGGCGTCGCCTTCGCCGCGGAAGAAGCCGCGCAGCGCCCGGTAGCCGACCAGTCGCGTCTGGCGGAAACGTTCGAGGACGTGCGCGGTGGGGACGCCGGCGTGACGCAGCGCGTGCGCGGCGAGCACCATGCTCGCTTCGAGTGTTTCCGGGACGACCTCGGCAGCCCCCGCGCGCTGCAGTCGGTCGAGGTCCTTTTCGTCGAGCGTACGTACGACCACGGGCAGGTCCGGTTTGAGCCGGTGGACGTGTTCGAGGACGCGCTCGGCGGCGCGCGTATCGGCAAAGGAGATCATCAGCACGCTGGCGCGAGCGACGCCGGCGGCAACGAGCGTTTCGCGGCGTGCGGCGTCGCCATACATCACGTTCTCGCCGGCCGCCGCCGCTTCGCGGACACGTTCGGGATCCAGATCCAGGGCCACGTAGGCGACGGATTCCTGCTCCATGAAGCGGGCCAGGTGCTGGCCGCTACGGCCGTAACCGCAGATGACGACGTGCTGCTCGGTGTTCATCGTCTGCGCCGCCAAGCGGGTGAGTTGCATCGAGCGCATCAGCCACTCGCTGGCCGCAAAGCGCAGGACGATGCGGTCGCTGTACTGCACGATCACCGGCGCCAGCAGCATCGAGAGGACCAGCGCCGCGAGAACGGCCTGCAGAGCCAGCGCCGGTACGAGGTGCAGTCTGCCCATTTCGGACAGCAGAACGAAACCGAATTCGCCACCGGCGCAGAGCCAGAGAGCGGTGCGCGTGGCGTTGCCGGCGCTTGACCCGAACAGCCGTGACAGCCCCAGCATGAGTGCGAACTTCACGCCCAGCAGCGCCGCCAGCACGCCCAGGACGAGCGGCGCATTGGCGAGGACCAGCGGAACGTCGAGCATCATGCCGATGGTGACGAAGAACAGGCCCATCAGAACATCGCGAAAGGGCTTGATGTCTTCCTCGACCTGGTGCCGGTACTGGGTTTCGGAAATCAGGATGCCGGCGACAAAGGCGCCGAGCGCCAGCGACAGGCCGGCACGTTCGGTCAGATGCGCCAGGCCGAGCGTGACCAGCAGCACGTTGAGCATGAACAATTCGGCCGACTTGCCACGCGCCACGACGTAGAACCACCTGTTCATCAGCCGCTGGCCGAAGAACAGCACCACCGACAGCACCAGCACGGCCTTGAGCATCGCCAGACCGATCATCGTCGCCATCTGCTCGGGTGATTCCGAAAACGAGGGGATCACGATCAGCAACGGCACGACCGCCAGGTCCTGGAACAGCAGCACGCCCATCACCTCGCGGCCATGCGGAGCATCGAGTTCGAGGCGCTCGTTCAGCAACTTGGTGAGCACCGCCGTAGACGACATCGCCAGTGCGCCACCGAGGGCCACTCCCGCCTGCCAGCTCAATCCCACGGCACCAAGAACGGCGGTGACGACTGCCAGGGTCGCCAGCACCTGCAGCAGACCGAGGCCGAAAACGATGCGCTTCATCGCGTACAGCTTGGGCAGCGAGAACTCGAGGCCGATCGAGAACATCAGGAAGACGACGCCGAACTCGGCCAGATGCTGCACGCCGGCGAAGCCCTCGACCAGATTGAAGGCGTGCGGGCCGATCAGCGTGCCGACCAGCAGGTAACCGAGTACCGGCGGCAGGCTGACCGAACGAAAGACGATCACCGAAACCACCGAAGCGCCCAGCAGCAGCAGAATGGTTGGTAGCGTTGCCATCAGTCCTGTCCCTCGTTGCGGTCGTGGCGTCGGCGCGAGATCAGCGCACCAGGGGCTTCTGCTATACTCGCGCCATGATAACCGCTGCCTGCTCATGAACCAAATTCAGCCTTCAGCGCAAGCGCTCGATCTGGCACGGCAGGTTCTCCGCATCGAAGCCGACGCCGTCCTGGCGCTGGCCGACCGTATCGACGGGGCCTTCCTGCAGGCGCTGCGCTTGGTCCTCAATTGCCGTGGTCGGGTCATCGTCAGCGGCATGGGCAAGTCCGGGCATGTCGGGCGCAAGATCGCTTCGACCCTGGCCAGCACCGGGACTCCCGCCTTCTTCGTGCATCCGGCCGAGGCCAGCCACGGCGACCTCGGAATGATCACCCGCGACGACGTGCTGATCGCGATTTCCAATTCCGGCGAAAGCGCCGAACTGCTCACCATCGTCCCGAGTATCAAGCGGCAGGGAGCGAGACTGATCAGCATGACCGGCAACCGGTCCTCGTCGCTGGCCGTCGAAGCCGATGTTCACCTCGACGCCGCGGTGGCCCAGGAAGCGTGTCCGCTCAATCTGGCGCCCACCGCCAGCACGACTGCTGTACTGGCGCTGGGCGATGCGCTGGCGGTTGCCCTGCTCGATGCACGTGGTTTCGGCCCCGAGGATTTCGCCCGTTCGCACCCCGGCGGCTCGCTCGGTCGCCGTCTCCTGACGCACGTGCGCGACGTCATGCGCGTCGGTGCGGCCATTCCGGAGGTCGATCCAGCGACCAGTGTCCCCGCGGCCATTCTCGAGATTTCCCGCGGCGGCATCGGCATGACCGCGGTGGTGACTGCTGAGCGCCGGGTCATCGGGGTCGTCACCGATGGCGACCTGCGGCGGGCTTTTGGCCGCGAGGCGGACCCGCGACACCTGTTCGTCACCGACATCATGGGGCGCCAACCGCGTTCGATCGGACCGGACCGGCTCGCCGTGGAGGCGGTAGAGATGATGGAGCAGCACAAGATCAACCAGTTGCCGGTGGTCGATGCGACCGGCGTTCTGGTCGGTGCCCTCAACATGCACGACCTGTTCAAGGCCAAGGTGATCTGATGCCCGTCGTCCGCGAATCCGCGACCGCGTGCGCCGGCCGCCTCAAGCTGATGGCTTTCGACGTCGACGGCGTGCTCACCGATGGCTCGCTCTTCTATACCGACGACGGCGTCGAGATCAAGGCCTTCAACACCCTCGATGGGCATGGCCTGAAGATGCTGCAACAGGCAGGTGTCAAGGTCGCGATCATTACCGGCCGGCGTGCGCGCTGCGTCGAGTTGCGCGCCAGCAACCTTGGCATCGGCTACCTGTTCCAGGGTGTCGACAACAAGCTCGCCGTGATGAATTCGCTGCTCGTCGAACTCGGCTTGACAGCCGATGTTGCCGGCTACATGGGCGACGACCTGCCTGACCTGCCGCTGATGAGCGCCTGCGGTTTTTCCGCGACCCCAGGTGATGGCCATGCGCTGGTGCAAAGTCATGCTTCGCTGATCGCTACTCGCTGGGGCGGTCGGGGTGCCGTGCGCGAGGTCTGTGAGTTCATACTTGAAGCGCAGGACAAACTCGCTGCCGTGCTGGCGCCGTATCTTCCGGTGGTCGAGCGATGAAACGCTGGAGCAGCGCGGCCCTGCCGTTGACCCTTCTGCTGGCGCTGGCCGTGTTGAGCTTCTGGTTGCGCTATGCGACCGAGTTGCCGGACGAGCGCAACGACGGCAAGAGTCGCCACGATCCTGATTTCATCGTCACTACGGCGACCGCGCACAAACTCGACAAGTCAGGCCAGCTGCTCTACACGCTGGTTGCCGACGAGATTCGACATTACCCCGATGACGATACTGCCGACCTGACCAATCCCAAACTTGAGTACTTCGACCCGACCAAGCCGACGGTCACCATAAGCGCCGTGCGCGGACACGTGAGCCCCAAGGGTGAGCGCGTCGAGCTCAGTGAACGCGTCGAGGTGCGGCGTGCTGCGACCGACAGGCAGGCGGAACTCGTACTCGAAACTCCCGACCTGACGGTTCTCACCGATGAGGAACAGGCCTTCACGAAGAGCCGGGTAGTGATTACTCAGGGCAAGTCGTGGGTACAGGGCGTCGGCATGCAGATCGACAACAAGTTGCAGACTTACCTGCTGGAATCCCAGGTCACCGGAGAGATTGCCAGCCATCCGGCCAAGACGAAACCATAGATATGAAGACGACCCTTTGTTGCGCCTGCGCGAGTAGCCTCCTGATCGTCCTGTCGCTGCCGGCGCAAGCCGAGCGCGCAGACCGCGACAAGCCGATTCACCTCGAAGCGGACCGGATGAGCATAGACGATATCAAGAAGGTCAAGACACTCGAAGGCAATGTCGTGATGATCCAGGGGACCCTGGAGCTGCGTACCAATCGGCTGGTCGTTACCGACGACGCCGACGGTTTCCAGAAGGGGGTGGCCACTGGTGGCGCCAACGGCCTCGCCCGTTTCCGGCAGAAACGCGAGGGCGTCGACGAATGGATGGAAGGCGAGGCGGAGCGCATCGAGCACGATGCACGGAGCGAAGTAACCCAGTTCTTCATCCGCGCCTGGGTCCAGAGTGGAGCGGACGAGGTCAGGGGCCCCTATATCTCCTACGACGCGCTGAACGAGAAATACGCCGTGAATAGCGGCGGCGCCACGAAGACGGCCACTGGCGCAGCGCAGGCAAGAGTGCGGGCGATCATTCAGCCGAAGAGCAAGGACGAGAAGCCGGCTGACCAGAAAGCGGCGACTGATCAGAAAGGCCCGGCACTGAGCCTCAAGCCCGCGTCGAACGTCAAGCCGGCAGCGGATTGAATCGCCAGCCGCTTCCGTTTGTCGGCCAGTTACCATTGCCGTCGGCGCAGGCACCGCCGCCAGCGCTTGGCCCGGCGCCGTGCGGCAGGGCCTCTGGTTCGCGGTGGCGCGGCCCACCCATCGACTGACCATCCCGCGATTCTTTCTGGTGCGACGCACCAATCGCCCCCGTCGAATCGCTCCCGGCGTCGACGGGTTTCATGATGTTTCCTGTAAATCAACGTGTTGTGTAGATTGTGCGACGCACAATAAAGTGCTTGACAAGCGAGTTCAGAGGTTTATAATTCGCTCCATGGTGCAGTGCAACAAAAGATCGGAGTGCGGTGACGCACAAGGGTCAGCGAGTTAACCATTGCACATGTTGTGTTGTGCCCCCACTTTAAATGAGGAGATTGACCATGTTCACCACGCCCGAACAATTCGCTGCTGCCAACAAGGCTTCCGTTGATGCCATGCTGACCCTTGCCAACACCGCTCTGGCCAGCGCCGAGCGCATTGCCGCGCTGAACCTGAATACGGCCCGCTCGATGCTCGAGGACGGCGTTGCCAACGCCAAGGCGATGCTGGGTGCCAAGGACCCGCAGGAATTCTTCTCGGTTCAGGCTTCGCTGGCGCAGCCCAGCCTCGAGAAGGCCGTGGCCTATACCCGCAGCGTCTATGAAATCTCGGCTCAGTCGAAGGAAGAGATCACCAAACTGCTCGAAGCGCAGTTCAGCGATTTCCAGAAGCAGACTCTGGCTCTGCTCGAGAAGGCCACGAAGAATGCGCCGGTGGGTTCGGACGTTGCGGTGTCAGCCGTCAAGTCGGCAATCGCCTCGGCCACCTCGGCCTTCGACAGCATGAACAAGGCGGCCAAGCAGGTTGCCGACATCGCCGAGGCCAACGTTGCCGCGGCTACCAACGCTACCGTCAAGGCAGTTGGCGCCACCGCCGCGAACGTCAAGAAGTAGGTCTGCCTGGGCCTTGATGGACGGGCTCGATGCCGCCGTCTCACCAGCAAGGCATGCGAGAGGCTCCCGCTGCGGTTCGGGAGCCTGCTCTCAGGCCTGTTTCGAGTCCTCGTCTGAGCACAGTCCGAAATCAGTATTCCGGCGGGAGCGGAAAAAGCGTGTCGCTGCGGCGACGCGCCCCCGAGTAGCCGTCACGCGCATTACCATTGCCATAAAACGGAGATATCCATGAGCACTATCGATCTAGAACAACTCGCCCAGAGCCAGAAGGCCAACGCACAAGTCATGATGACCCTGGTTCGCACGGCTTTTCACGGGCTGGAGCAACTGTCCGCACTCAACCTTTCGGCGAGCCGCGAACTGTTCAACACCGGCACCTCCGGCGCGCAGCAGCTGATGGGTGTCAAGGATCCGCAGCAGCTCAAGGATGTCGCCGCTTCGCTGGCCCGGCCGAACGTCGACAAGCTGATGGAATACTCGCGCAGTTTGTATGAACTGGCCGCCAACATGCAGCGGGAAATCACGTCGGTCATGGAAGACCAGTACAGCACGATGCGCCACAACGCGTCGGGACTGATCGAGAAGACCGGCGTGGCGACGCCGATCGCCGGTGACGTATTCGGCGCGGCGATGAAGCAGATGATGAACGCGTCGAGCACCGCCTTCGAAAACATCTCCCAGATGGCCAAGCAGATGACCGACATCGTCGATTCCAATGTCAAGGCGGCCACCAGCGCTACCGCCCAGGCAGCAGCGGCTCTGACCCCGAAGAAGTGATCTTCAGGCGCGCGATGCGCGCCTGATCGCTGACGAACCCCGGTTTTGGCCGGGGTTTTCTCGTCTACCGGTCGCCTTCCCGGGTCGCCGCGCTACGGTCGCCGTTCTATGGCCGCCACTCCCAGTGGATGGCGCGCCGCTCGACCTCCTGCCTGATCGCTGCCATTGCCCGATCGACCAGTGCCGGGTCGCCCTCGACACCAAGCTCCAGGTGTCGCCGCTGCCCGTCTTCCGAGATCGACGGCAGGCTGAAGAGGCGCAGCGCCGGAAAATCGGCGACGACCCGTTCCATCAGATCGAGCAGTGCGCTCTCGTAGGCATTCGCGCCGGTCAGCAGGCAGGCCCTTTCGACCGTTGGACGCTGGTTGAAGAGATGCGCATAGAAGGTGTCGAGCGCCCACTCGGCCATCGGGTGCGCCATCTGCGGGAAACCCGGCAGGAAGTGGTGATCGCGAACACGAAACCCCGGAATCCGGTTGAACGGGTTGGGGATGATATCGACGCCGCGCGGGAAGGTGCCGAGCAGCAGGCGAACGTCGGTGATCTCGGCGCCGAAACGGGCCCGGATTTCCCGTTCGGCGTCCGGATGCAGAACCAGATCGACATCCAGCGCCTCCGCTACTGCCTGCCGGGTATGGTCGTCGGGCGTATTGCCGATTCCGCCGAAGCTGAAGACCACATCGCCGGCAGCCAGAGTGCGCCGGAGCGTGGCGGCGATGCGCGAACGCTCGTCGCCGAGGTACTCGACCCAGGCCAGGCGTAGACCTCGCAGCGCAAGCAACTCGGCAATCTTCGCAAAGTGCCGGTCGACGCGTTTTCCCGACAGGATCTCGTCACCGAGGATGATCGCCCCGAAACTCATGTCGCTTCCTTCTCCGTAAGTGGCTGCCTGCCGGCCGTGACGACGGCGCCTTGCCGCCAGCGGCGCAGCGCCTCGAGGCAGTAGTGAGTATAGGCCAGTGCCGCCAGCGTGGGTGTCAGCAAGCCGACGACCGGGATGTGCGTGAGCAGCGCCAGGATGACGCCGAGGAGCAGCAGCGGAAAGCCGTTCTGGCGGCGCAGCGCGCGCCATTCCTCGTCGGTCGCATGCAGGGTCAGCGCGTCGTAAGCAAAAGTGCGGCGCGTCAGCCAGGCCATCCAGAGAATCGGCAGCAGCAGGGCAAAGCCGGGGATCAGCCAGAGTGGCAGCGTCAGCAGCCAGCCGACGATGAACAGGAGTACCGCCGAAATGCTGTTCCATGCCGCTGCCGCCAGGCTGTCCTTGCCGAGGCGCGCCAGTTCCGGATAGTCGGCCGCCGCCACATGTTCGAGCAGGAGTGGCATGACGAAAAGCGCCGCCAGCAGCATCGCGGTAACGAATGCCGCGGCGAGCACCAGCAGCCAGCCGCCGAGCACGGCCGCGAACTTGGCCAGCCAGAGCGCCCCCCAGCCGGCCAGCCAGGTCAAGGGCGGCTGCTCGATCAGGCTGCCGATCAGGGTCTCGAGGAAGAAGAGCGCGAGCCCGATCCAGACCACCAGTGCCACCGCGGCTGGTCCCAGCAACAGCAGCCAGACCCGGCCGCGGCCGAGCGTCTTGACGCTGCGCAGCAGCGCCAGCATCACCTCATGCACAGTTCGTCTCCCCCGTCATCATCGCCTCACATGCCCTCCCACATCTTCTGCAGCCGCTTGCTCGATACCGGTACCGGCGTGCGCAGTTCCTGCGCGAACAACTGCACGCGAAGTTCCTCGAGCAACCAGCGAAACTGCTCGAGTTGCGGCTCGCGCACCCCCTGCCTGGCGCGCACGCTGGCCCGTCGCTCGTAGTGGGCCCACAGCGGCGCGTACTCGGCAAGCAGGCGCGCGTCGCGGGCCAGCCCGAGGCTACCTGCCGCCTTCAGTTTGTCGAGACGTAGCCCGATCGCCTTCAGGTAGCGCGGGTAGTGCTGCAGGCGCTCGAACGGCGTTTCCGCGACGAAGCGCTTGCCGATCAAGCGCGAGAGCTGCGCCTCGATGTCCTGCAGCGTGCCGGGGTAGGCCTTGAAGCCCGGCAGCTTCTTCTGCAAGGCTTGCCAGTCGGTGAGGATCTGCCCGACCAGGCGGCAGATTTCCTGCGCCAGCAGGTTTATCCTCGCCTTGCCCTCGAGACAGCGGGCGCGGAAACCGGCCGCATCAGTCGGCCACGGTTCTCCCAGGCAGGCGCGCGTGCAGGCGACTTCGATCACCTGCCGGCGCAACTCGTCGAGCGTGCCGAGAGGCATGAACTGCATCGCCATTGGTGTCAGCCCGGGAAGATTCTTCTCCAGGTACTTCACCTGCTCGCGGAACTGCAGCATGAACAAGCGCAGGAGGCCCGCCGCATGCGCCTGCCGCGCCTCTTCCGGCGAATCGAAGACGCACAGCGAGACGCTGTCGCCATCGTCGGAGAGTCCCGGGTAGCCGAGAACGCGCTGGCCGCCGCCGGCCTCGACTTCCATCAGCTCGGGGAGTTCGCCAAATACCCAGTCGGTCATTCCCGAGTACTCGTCGGGCGTTTCATGCAGCTCGGTGAACTCCTGCTTCGCTTCGCGTCCCCACTCGGCGCGCAGTTCGCTCAGGTTACGGGTCATCGCCAGTTGGCGGCCATTTTCATCGAGCAGACGGAAATTGAACGACAGGTGTGCCGGCAGAACATCGGGGCGGAAGGCGTCGGGAGTGATCTCCCAGCCGCGCGCGTTGAGGCCGCGCGATTGCAGGATGAAGCTCACCAGGGCGCTCACCAGCGGCTTGTCGGCAGGGGGCACCTGGGCGACGAACTCGGCAGCGAAGTCCGGTACCGGCACCAGCTTGGCGCGGATCTTCTGCGGCAGCGTCTTGACGAGCTGCACCACTTTCTCCTTGAGCAGCCCCGGCACCAGCCACTCGCAGCGTGCCGCCGGAAGCTGATTGAGTTGCGCCAGCGGTACGCTCAGTGTCACGCCGTCGCGCCCACTGCCCGGCTCGAAGTGGTAGGCCAGCTCGAAGTCCACGCCGCCGAGCCGCAGTTGATGCGGAAAAGCTTCGCTGGTGATGCCGGCGGCCTCGTGCCGCATCAGGTCTTCGCGCTGCAGGTGGAGTAACTGCGGCTGTTCGCGTTCGACCTCGCGCCGCCATTTGTCGAAAGCGGCGGCGCTGAAGATTCCTTCGGGGACGACCCGGTCGTAGAAGGCGAAGATCAGTTCGTCGTCTACCAGCACGTCGGGTCGACGCGATTTGTGTTCGAGCGTTTCGATGTCGAGCATCAACTGCTGGTTGTGCGTGAAGAAATCCCAGCGGCGGGCGAACTCCTCGCTGACCTCGCCGCCGACCAACGCCTGGCGGAGGAAGATCTCGCGCGCCGCCGACGGGTTCAACGGCCCGAAGTTCACCCGCCGGCGCGCTTCAACGACGATCCCGTACAGCGTGATGCGCTCGAAGGCGATCGCCTGCATCGCCTTCTGCTCCCAGTGCGGGTCGAACCAGCTACGCTTGAGGAGATGTGCGCCGACGCGTTCGAGCCACTCGGGTTCGGCGCGCGCGACGCAGCGGGCGAACAAGCGCGTCGTCTCGCTGAGTTCCGCCGCGACGACCCACTTGCCGGCCTTCTTCTGCAGCGGCGAGCCCGGATGGATGAGGAACTTGATGCCGTGGGCGCCAAGGTAATACCCCGAGTCCTCCGACTTGCAGCCGATATTGCCGAGCAGACCGGCGAGAAGGGCGCGATGGATGGCGTCGTAGGTCGCCGGCAACTGGTTTTCCTGCCACTGATGCTCGGCGGCGAGTGCGTGCAGCTGGCTGTGAATATCGCGCCACTCGCGCATGCGCAGTGCCGAGAGAAAGTTCTCGTGGCAGGCCTCGACCAGCTTGCGCTGCGACTTGCGGTGTTCGATCTCGGCCTGATACCAGTCCCAGAGCCTGAGCCAGGAGAGAAACTCCGACTTCTCGTCGGCAAACTTGCGGTGCGCCGCGTCCGCCGTTCCCTGCTTCTCCTGCGGACGTTCGCGCGGATCCTGCACCGACAGCGCGGCGGCGATCACCAGCACCTCGCGCAGGCAGCCTTCAGCACGGGCGCCGACGATCATGCGCGCCAGGCGCGGATCGAGCGGCATCTTCGCCAGTTCCTGGCCGACCGGTGTCAGCGCGTGCTCGGCCGTCACCGCGCCGAGTTCGATCAGCAACTGGTAGCCGTCGCTGATCGCCTTGCGCGGCGGCGCTTCGAGGAAGGGGAAATCCTCCACGTCGCCGAGGCGCAGCGCTCGCATGCGCAGGATCACGCCGGCCAGCGACGAGCGCAGGATCTCCGGATCGGCATACGCCGGTCGCAGCGCGAAGTCCTGTTCGTCGTAAAGGCGGATGCAGACGCCCGCCGCCACCCGGCCGCAGCGCCCGGAACGCTGGTTGGCCGAAGCCTGCGCGATCTTCTCGATCTGCAGTTGCTCGACCTTGTTGCGGTAGGAATAGCGCTTGACGCGCGCCAGCCCCGAATCGACGACGTAGCGGATTCCCGGCACGGTCAGCGAGGTCTCGGCGACGTTCGTCGCCAGCACGATACGGCGGCCGACATGCGACTTGAAGATGCGCCCCTGCTCTTCGGCCGAGAGGCGGGCGAACAGCGGCAGGATTTCGGTGTGCGGTGGGTGGTGCTTGCGCAGCGCCTCGGCCGCCTCGCGAATCTCGCGCTCGCCGGGCAGGAAGACCAGCACGTCGCCGGGCCCGACGCGATGCAACTCGTCGCAGGCGTCGGCAATCGCATCGTACAGATCGCGCTCGTCGTCGCTGGCGGCATTGCCTGCGGCGTCAACATCCGCGCTCTGCAGCGGGCGATAACGCACTTCCACCGGGTACAGGCGGCCCGAGACCTCGATCACCGGCGCAGCGTCGAAGTGCTGCGAAAAGCGCTCGGCATCGATCGTCGCCGAGGTGATGATCAGCTTGAGGTCACGTCGCTTCGGTAGGAGCTGCTTGAGGTAGCCGAGCAGGAAGTCGATGTTCAGGCTGCGCTCGTGCGCCTCGTCGATGATCAGCGTGTCGTACTGTTCGAGCCACGGGTCGCCCTGCGTCTCCGCAAGCAGGATGCCGTCGGTCATCAGCTTGACGAAGGCTTCCGGCGACGTGCGGTCGCTGAAGCGGATCTTGTAGCCCACCAGACGTCCGAACTCGCTGTGCAACTCCTGGGCGATACGCATCGCCGTTGCCCGCGCAGCGATGCGGCGGGGCTGCGTATGGCCGATCAGACCGGTCGCGCCGCGGCCGAGGGCAAGGCATATCTTCGGGATCTGCGTCGTCTTGCCCGAGCCCGTTTCACCGCAGACGATCACCACCTGATGTTTCGCGATCAGACCGGCGATTTCGTCGCGCCGCCCGTTGACCGGCAGGTCGTCGGCAAACTCGGGTTCCGGCAGGCGCGCACGCCGGGCCGCGACGGCTGCCCGCGATCTTCCGAGCAGTTCGTCGCGCTGGACCTGCAGCGCATCACGCTTGCTGCCGAAGAGGTGTCGCAGGTCGCGCGCCATCGACCGCAGACGGCGCTGATCGGCTGCCAGGCAGTCAGCGAAGGGGTCGGCCGCTCGGCTTGGCGTTCGCGGCTGCACAGAAGGGGGGGGATTGAGGATCATCGGTCGAGGAAAACGGGCGACAGCAGCCAGATCTGTACGGCAAAGACCCACCGTCGCACTTCGCCCACGGGCATCCTGGTGTCGCGGCGCCGTAGCGTCGTAGGTTGGGTTAGGCCGCAGGCCGTAACCCAACATCCCGCGGCAAGAACGTCCGGTTACGCTGTGCCAACCCGACCTGCGGTGGCCGAGCATAGCCGTGAAGAGTCACAACGCCCCATTCTACACCAGTGCGTCGAGCGGACTCCGAACACCTCGCCCGCCGCGCTTGAGCACGTGCGTGTAGATCATCGTCGTGCTCACATCGGCGTGCCCAGCAGTTCCTGCACAGTGCGGATGTCATAGCCGCTATCGAGCAGCGAGGTGGCGAACGAATGGCGAACGGTGTGCGGCGTGGCCGGCTTGGTGATGCCCGCTGCGATCACGGCCTTCTTCATCGCCCGTTGCAGCAGCTTCTCGTCAAGATGATGGCGGCGCTCCAGCCCGCTGCGCGGATCGATCGAGTAACTCCCGGATGGGAATACGTACTGCCAACTCCAGGTTTGGTTGGCGGCCGGATATTTGCGTTCGAGTGCGAAGGGCAAGTAGACGCCGCCTTTCCCAAGTCGCAGATCGTCCTCGAAGATCCGTCTGCGACGGGCCAGATGCTCGCGCAGCTCCGCTATCAGCGTCTCCGGCAACATCGTTACGCGATCCTTCGCCCCCTTGCCGTCGCGAATCAGTATCTCGCACCGCTCGAAATCGAGATCCTTCACCCGCAAGCGAACGCATTCCATCAGGCGCATGCCGCTGCCGTAAAGCAAACGCGCGAGCAGGGCCTGGACTCCCTGCATCCGGTCGAGAACGCGCTGCACCTCGTTGCCCGACAACACCACCGGCAAGCGCGCTGGCCGCTTGGCTCGCACCACGCCGTCGAGCCACGGCAGGTCAATGCCCAAGACCTCCCGGTACAGGAACAACAAGGCCGACAACGCCTGATTCTGCGTCGCCGCGGCCACTTGGCCTTCCACGGCCAAGTGTGTGAGAAAGGCCTCGACTTCGCGCGCCCCCATGTCCCGTGGATGGCGCTTATGTTGGAAGAGGATGAATCGCCTCGCCCATTGAACATACTGTGCTTCGGTTCGGATACTATAATGCTTCAGTCGGATCCGGTCGCGAAGCTGATCGAGCAGCTTGGGTTCCGAAGGTGTGTTTTGCGTCGTGTCAGGTGTGTTCATCGTCAGCACCTTTCAAGAAATCAAGAGGTTACAGAGGATGAGCCGTAGTATACACCTTGTACTGTACTTTTATACACATTTCTTGGTGTCCACTTCACGTTAGAGGGCGTCGTCGCTTGCTTCAACTTCTCGACAAGCTCCGGGTGCATGTAGAACGTGTTTCCAATTTGGTAGCAACCCGGTCGGTCAATGTGGTGTTTCACCACGGACCACTGTTTCCGCTTCTTCGGTATCGGGTGGCGTTCCACTTTCCACTCGTCGCGAACCTCTCGTGCCAATAAGTGCGGCACTATGCGCATTCCCGTCAGTCCGTGCATATGTCTTCCTTTCTGCCCCCTAACTCTTCAGTGGAGCGCGACGCCCCGCAAGCGGGCCGCGCCTCACTTCGGGCGTTAGCCACCACAAAACAGGGATTGCCACATGGCAAAGCAACTATCACCGGCTGGTATTATGGCGCTCAAGGAAGCGCTCTGTTCTGTCTATTGGTACAAATCCGAGCTTCGAGGCTTTCTGCAACTGTGCTTATCCAACCCGGGAATACTGAACAAATTCAATTGGGAAAACTACAAGCGTCAGATTGCATCCGACATCGTCGACTACCTCGTTATCGATCCTGCTGCGCATCTGGGAGATCTAACGAAGGTCTGCTACGAACTTTGCAAACTAACTGATTTTTCGCATCTAAAGCCTCTTGATGATGGCCCGCAAAAGGTCGAAAAGGCTAGGAACGCGGTTAACCAACTAAAGCAACTCGTCGAGCCACACCAAGACGTCAAGAAAGAACAAGACGACATCAAACGTCGGCAAGAACTTGCGGCCAAAAAGCTACGAGAGAACGCAGCAGTTCGTCAAAAGTTAGAAGCAATCAAAGCTCGGTATATGGCGCTGGTAGGCTTCGACAATGCACAAAGCAGAGGTTTTGAACTGGAGCGCGTAATGTACGAACTCTTTGAGCTATTCGACCTTGATCCAAAAGCATCATTCAAGAACCTCGGCGAGCAGATCGACGGGGCATTTTCTCTTGAAGGCACTGAGTACCTGTTTGAAGCCAAGTGGCAAAAAGAGTTGGTCAATAAAGCGGACCTGGCAGTGTTCTCCGACAAAGTCAGGACAAAGCTTGAAAACACCCTAGGTATCTTTCTCTCGATCAATGGTTTTTCACAAGATGGAGTCACTGCACACCAAGCTGGCGGAGCGTCACTACTGCTTGTGGATGGGGGCGATCTAATGGCTGTCTTTGAAGAACGAATCGACTTCATAAGCCTATTACTACGGAAAAAGCGCCATGCTGCCCAAACAGGCCAAATCTATCTCAGCTACTACCAAATGGTTACCGCTGGTGGTGGCTAACCCTGCGCTCCAGGCGACCGGCCGCATAAAGCCGCGGCCGTCGCCTGAGCTTCGACGTTGCTCGGGAAAGGCGGCTGCGCTGATGGACGCAACGGGCAAGGGTACTGCTACCACATTGGCGTGGGCTGTATAAAGCGTGAAGAATCTGCTAATAAGCGAAGTGTGTACTGAGCGGATGTATAACGCGAGCGTTCATACACACGCCCAGCGCACACTTCGGAGTAAGGCAGGTACCTCGTGGTGGGTTGTCCGGCCGTGGGCATGGAGACCTTCCGGCTTTCCCCGCCGCCTTTCCCGTTCAACGCGTCGCTGGAGCACACTCGCCGCCTTACGGCGTCAAGGTGCTCACCTCCAACGTTGGGCCGCGCATCCAAGTCACCCATCCAGTTGTGTAGCAGCCTGCATGGGTGAATACTTTGTCAGCGGTCCCGCAGCAAGTGCGAATATCAGCGAGCTGCGGTTCTGTTCCTAATAGCCTTTGTGCGGCCGGCCAACCAAATTGCCCGGCCTTTCACCCACGTTCAAGCCTCTCTGGAGAAATACAATGTTAATGCACCGATCACCGCTCTCTGCGTCGATCCTGATCCTGATTTTGGTACTGGTTCCCTTCCTGGCTTCGTGCTCTGATGGTAGCGCAAACAAGGCAGCCAAGCACAAGGGTGTCGTCGTAAGCGTCCACTCGATAGAGCGTATGCCGGAATGGAATGACGGCCGAGGAACTATGCGACCGCGCAGTTCAGACTTCGAAATGCTCGTACTACGCGTAAACTACGACGCCACAGGGACCGAGGGAGCAACATTTGGAAGACCGCTGCTTGAAATGGCGGACGGCACACCGACGGAATCGTAATCGTTCACACCCCCTTAAGAAAAGCTGCCAGCCTGATGATTTGTATGGCATAGTTGCGGAACTTGCAGACGACCTGACAGACGCGGCACGATGCACCTGAGCAAACATGACCTGTTCCAGATG
>JAFLDO010000061.1 GCA_017302455.1 Accumulibacter sp. | reverse complement strand
TCATGTTGATCACCATCCTTGCGATGATCAACCCACACCTCACTTCACCCGCAATTTCTTTCGCTCAGGCTCATTCCTGGGTGGAAACACGATCCTCGTTCAGGCTCATACCACGTTGGACAAGGCTCGGGTTTGCTTAGCATCGCCCGAGCGACGATAATCCGAACCGACAGCGGCCGTGCAGGCCGAGCGAACAGGGAGGCAGTGAATGGATCTGTGGGCGTGCCCGGCGGTGGTCACCGGAGCAGCATCTGGCTTGGGCGCGGAGACGGCCCGCTATCTGGCCGAGGCGGGTGCCAAGGTGACCGTGATCGACATCGACGGCGACGGAGTGCAGAAGGTCGCCGAGGAGATCGGCGGCCTCGCGATTCACTGTGATGTCGCCGATTCGCTGTCCGCCGAGAATGCCGTCGCGACGGCGCGTGCTGCGCATGGCGCGGCGCGCGTCCTCGTGCACTGCGTCGGCCGCGGCCACTCCGAGCCGATCGTCGGCGTCGACGGCCCGATGCCGCTCGACGACTTCCGGCAACTCGTCGAGGTGAACCTGATCTCGACCTTCAACATGATGCGGCTCGCCGCCGCCGACATGGCGCAGTTGCAGCCACTGGCCAACGGCGAGCGCGGCGTCATCCTGTCGACGGCGTCGGTCGCGGCCTACGAGGGACAGAGCGGCGAGGCGGCCTACGCCGCCTCCAAGGGCGGCGTCGTCAGCATGATCCTGCCTGCCGCGCGCGAGCTCGGTCCGCTGGGCATCCGCGTCGTCGGCATCGCGCCCGGCCTGTTCGGCACCCAGACGCTGTTCAACATGGAGAAGAACCTCGATTCCCGGCTCGCCCACCAGATCCCGTTTCCGCACCGCTTCGGCGATGCCGCCGAGTTCGCCATGCTGATCCTGCACGTCCTGAAGAATGTCATGATCAACGGCACCGTGCTGCGCCTCGACGGCGGCTACCACCGCTAGGCGATGGCAGAGGCCAGGCCCGGAGAACCATCATGAGCAAGACACTCGTCCTGCACCTCGTCTCACACGCCTCGGGCGAACTGGTCGAGATGCTGGCGCGCAATGCGGTCGCGCAGCTCGCAGGTGTCGAGGTCGAGCGGCGACTGTGGAAGATGGTCCGCCGCCTGGGCCAGATTCCCGAGATCCTCGGCGCGCTCGCCGCTTCGCCTGGCTACGTCCTGCACAGCATCAGCCATACCGACATCCGGGAAGCGCTCGAGGAGGGTTGCCGCCGGCTCGACCTGCCGTGCGATTTCGCGCTCGAACCGCTGATCGGCCGCCTGGCCGCGCACGCCGGCGCCCCGGTGCAGCTTCATCACAGCTCCGGCGATGCCTTCGACGAGGACTACTACCGCCGCGTCGAAGCCATGAAGTACGCCCTCGCCCACGACGATGGCATGGCCAGCGACGATCTCGAGGGCGCCGACGTGGTCCTCGTCGGCGTGTCGCGGGCGACCAAGACGCCAACCTGCATGTATCTGGCCTCGCGCGGCATCAAGGCGGCCAATGTGCCGCTGGTGCCGGGCGCACCGCTGCCGGCCGGTTTGATGAACGCGCACGGACCGCTCGTCGTCGGGCTGGTCGTCGATCCGACGCGCCTGGCCAAGGTGCGCTCCGCCCGCCTGCAGGCGCTGCAGCAGGACACCAGTACCGACTACACCGATGCCGACGCCCTGCGCAAGGAGGTTCTCGAAGCACGCCGCCTATTCATCAGGCGCGCCTGGCCCGTCATCGACGTCACGCATCGCTCGATCGAGCAGGCCGCATCGATGATCATCGACAAACTCAAGGCGCGCGTCGGAGACGCCTCGTCGTCCGGGAGGCCCCTGGACGGCAGGCCTGTCCAGTGACCTCAGTCGACCGTTCTGAGCACCTCTTCCGCCCCTTCGTGGAGATCGCCAAGGTCTGTTTCGGCCAGCTTGAGCAGGCGCAAGCACGAGCCGCCGAGCTTGCTCCATTCCTGCGTGCGGCTGCCGCCGGTAAGTTGCTGGACGAGATGTTCGGCCGTCTGGCTGATGGCTACCAGATAGCGGCTGGCGGCGGGTAGACCAGACTCGAAGAGGTCGATTGCCGACTGGTCGTGGTGGTGACGGATGGCCAGGCAGATTTCTTCCGGCAGCCACCAGTCTTGCGCCAGCAGACAGCCGACCATGGCGTGATCGGTGGGCAATTCTTGCTGTTCGACCGCCGTAAAGGTCAGCACGCCATCGGCATTGGCGCGCTCCAGCGTTTGCCGGTAGCCCGGAAAGCGGCGCAGCAGCATGGCGATGCCGCAGTCGCGAAACAGCCCATAAGTATACGCGTCGTGGGTACGCACTCGACGGTTCGGCAGCTCTTCGGCGAGCCAGCCCGAGAGCGCGGCAATCTGGGCCGATGCGCCCCAGAAACGTTCGAGTTGGCCGTTGCTCGGAAAAGCCTGGCGCAGGCTGATGGTGGCGACGGCCCGGCTGGCGACATCGAGACCCAACATCAACAGCGCATCGTGCGCCGAGCGCGCCCGGTTGCGCAGGCCGAAATACGGCGAGTTCGCGGTCTTGATCAGGCCGGCAGCCAGACTGACATCAGCGCTGATCAACTGGCCGATGCGCTTCACATTTCGACTGTCGCTGCCGATCTCGGCCTTGATCCGGTCGATGATGAGCGGGCGCGGTGGGATGTCCAGGTCCTGCAACGTCTGCTCCAGCACCTGGTCCACTTGCGGGCGCCCGTTCAGGGTTTCCTCGGGGATGTCAGTCATTTCTCTGCTCTCCGCGCCATCCATTTGAGCAAGGCGTGTTCGGGCATCGGTCGGGCGTGATGGAAGCCCTGACTCGCATCGACGCCAGCCTCCGTCAGTGCAGCCAATTGCGAGTGGTTTTCCACCCCTTCGGCGACCACCGCCATTCCCAGTTCCTGGCCCAAACGCGTCATCGACCTGACCACGGCGAAGGACCGGCGGTCTCCCGGCAGAGCGGCGATGAAGGACCGGTCCAGCTTGAGTTTGCTTGCCGACAGGTCTTTGAGATTGGCGAGGCAGGAATAGCCGGTGCCGAAATCGTCGATCGCCAGGCCGACGCCGACCTCGCGCGCACTACGCAGATTGGCCTGAACGGTTGGCGAGAGATCCAGGAACAGCGACTCGGTCAGTTCGAGTTCGATCAGGCGCGCTGGAACATCGGCACACACCAGGGCAGCGTGCAGGGCGGGCATGAACCTGGGGGAAAGCAGTTGCGCACGGGAGACATTGATCGCCATCGTCGTCGGTGTCCCCCGCGCGCGCAGGCGGGCGGCGCAGCGGGCGCCCTCGAGCAGGCTCCATTCGCCAAGGCGAATGATGAGGCCGGTCTTTTCGGCGACGGGGATGAAGCGCGCCGGAGCGATCTGATGTCCGCCGGCGTAACAGCGCATCAGCGCCTCCACCGCCTCGACCCGACCGTCCCGGCCGACGATGGGTTGAAAGTGGAGGCGCAGGCCACCGTTCTCCAGAGCGGCGTGCAGGGTGCTCTCGATGGCCAGTTCCTCGCGCGCCAGTTGTACGCCAAGACGCCCGGTCAGCAACTCGTCGCCGGATAGCGCCAGGCGATTGCCGCCCCGGCGCTTGGCCTCGAGCATGGCGCGGTCGGCGCGTTCGAGCCAGGCCGCGGGCTCCTCCCCGACCTGTTCAAGAGCAATGCCGATGCTGGCGGACGGGCGGATCAGGAGCTCATCGACGGTCAACGGCAGCCGGATTTCGACCAGTAACTGGCGAGCCAGTTGCGTGGCAGCGGACCGGTCACGGACCGCTGCCAGCACGACGAATTCGTCACCCCCCATCCGCAACAAGGCGCACGGAAGGCCGATCGCTGAACGAATACGCTCGGCAATGCGAGCGATGACACCATCTCCAGCCGCATGTCCGAAGGATTCATTTACCTGCCGAAAGCGATCGATATCCAGCCAGATGGCGCACAGCCGCGCCTGCCTGGCGCCGACATCGGCGATCAGCACCGCCGCCGCCTGCAGACCGGCCGTCCGGCTGAGGAAGCCGGTGACCGGATCAAGCGTCGGGTTCGCCGCTGGGATCGTGTCGAAGCGCCGGCGAAGCGCCTCTTCTGACGACGGATGACGGACCGGGTCGCTCACTGCGCTGTTTCCTCCTGCAAAATGAACTCGCTTGCCCCGATTGGCTTGCCAAGTTTGGACAGCTTAGGGGGCAGGGCCGAAAAGTGCTTGACCGGGCACGCCTTTCGCATGACCATCTGCGCCACCGTGACAGACGAATGCCCGGGGGACTCCCGCCATGTTGAATCCCGAAACCTCGCTGGCCAGCCTCTGGCTGATCGTGTTGCGTCTCGTCGAGCTGCATGGCATCGACCCCCAGGCGTTCAGCCAGGAAGTCGGCGTGCCGGCGGCAACGCTGCGCGATGTGCATGCACGCCTTCCCAGCCGGCTGGCCGATGTCGCCTTTGCGAAAGCCGCAGCACTGATCCCGGATCCGGCCTTTGCCCTGCGCGCCGGCGAATGTTGGCACCCCTCCAACCTCGGGACGATGGGTTACGCCTGGCTCTCCAGCCGAACGCTGCACACCGGGCTGAAGCGGCTCGAACGTTTCGGCTGCATCCTCGGCAACCGCAGCACCTATCGCTGCGTAAATACGCCGGGCAGCCTGCGCTTCGTCCTGGAGCATGGCCGCGGCGATACGCCGATTGGTCATTCGATCGCCGACTACACGCTGTCGCTCCTGCTCGGCATGTGCCGAACAAATTACGGCGGCAAGCTCAACGCTGCGGCGCTTTTTCTGCGCCGGCCGGAACCTGCCGACCCACAGCCATGGCCGAAACTGTTCGGCTGCAATGTTCGGTTTGGCGCCCTGGAAGACAGCCTCTTGCTCGATCGCGATACGGTGGATGCGCCGCTTCCGTCTGCGAACGTCCCACTGGCCAACACCTTCGACAGAATACTGAGCGAGCAACTGGCCCACGCCTTCGACGACGACATCGTCAGTCGCTGCAAGGCCCACCTGCTGCGCGAACTGACGTCAGGAGTGCCGTCGGCGCAAGAGACGGGTACGGCGCTGGGAATGAGCCAGCGGACCCTGCAGCGCAAACTCCACGAACTCGGCCTGACCTACCAGAGCCTTTGCGACGAAGCCCGTCACGAACTGGCCCGACGCTATCTTGATGACACGAACAAATCGGTTACCGAGGTCACCTTCTTGCTGGGCTTTTCCGAACAAAGCGCCTTCACGCGTGCCTTCCGACGCTGGAGCGGCATGTCGCCGACGACCTATCGCCACAACCCGGCGGCGTAGCCTCGCGTAGCCTCGTAGTCTCAGCGCCGGCAACACCGCGAGCGTCGGACGGTTATAATCCAGCGTTTCCCCATCAGACGATCAGAGACATCATGGAAGCCGAACAACTCAACATCATCGACAACCGGCTCGCCGACCTCGCACAGCGGGCGAGTGAGCTGCGGAGGTATCTTTGACTACGATCAGAAAGCCGATCAGTTAAAGACCGTCGCCCGCGAGCTCGAAGACCCGGCGGTCTGGGACAACGCCGAGCGCGCGCAGGAACTTGGCCGTGAGCGGCGGTCGCTGGAGAACGTCGTTCTGACGTTGAACCGCGTCGCCGACAGCCTGCGCGACACCGGCGAACTGTTCGCGATGGCGCGCGAAGAAGACGACGACGAGACGCTGAATGCGGTCGCGGCCGATATCGACGGCATCGAGAAGGAGGTTTCCGGCCTCGAGTTCCGCCGCATGTTCAACAATCCGGCCGACCCGCTGAACTGCTTCGTCGACATTCAGGCCGGCGCCGGCGGTACCGAAGCACAGGACTGGGCGGCGATGCTGCTGCGCATGTACCTGCGCTACGCCGAGCGCAAAGGCTACGCGGTCGAGGTGCTCGAGGAGTCCGAAGGCGAAGTCGCCGGTATCAAGACCGCGAGCATCAAGATCTCCGGTGAGTACGCCTACGGCATGCTGCGCTCGGAGACCGGCATCCATCGGTTGGTACGCAAGTCCCCCTTCGACTCGAATGCTCGCCGCCATACGAGCTTCTGTTCGGTCTCCGCGTATCCCGAAATCGACGACTCGTTCGAAGTCGAGATCAATCCGGCCGAACTGCGCATCGATACCTATCGCGCTTCCGGAGCCGGCGGTCAACACATCAACAAGACCGACTCGGCGGTACGCATCACCCATCTGCCAACCAACATCGTCGTCCAGTGCCAGAACGACCGCTCGCAGCACCGCAACCGTGCCGAAGCGATGGCGATGCTGAAATCACGCATCTACGAAGCCGAGATGCGCAAGCGGCAGACCGAACAGCAGAAGCTCGAAGACGCCAAGTCCGACATCGGCTGGGGCCACCAGATCCGCTCCTACGTCCTCGACCAGTCGCGGATCAAGGACCTGCGCACCAACGTCGAAGTCGGCAATACCCAGGGCGTCCTCGACGGCGACCTCGACCAGTTCATCGAAGCCAGCCTGAAGCAGGGTGTGTGATTCCGGTACCTGCTTGCCGACCCCTGCCTGCTCCGCCTGACCAACCCGCACCCGCACCGATCACGAGAACCGCACCCATCATGTCCCCGACCGAAAACAAGCCCGACAGCGCGCCGCAACACGACGAAAACCACATCATCGCCGAACGTCGCGGCAAGCTCGCCGAATGGCGGCAGAGCGGCAAGGCCTACCCGAACGACTTCGCGCGCGAAAACACCGCCGGCAAGATCAACGACCTCTACGATGTGAGAAGCCGCGAGGAACTCGCCGCCTCGCCGGTCGAGGTCAAGGTCGCCGGCCGCATCATGCTCAAGCGCGTGATGGGCAAGGCCTCGTTCATCACGCTTCAGGATCTCTCCGGCCGCATCCAGGTCTACGTCAGCCGCGACCACCTCGGTGAGGACGATTACGCGGGCTTCAAGCGCTGGGACCTGGGCGACATCGTCGGCGCTGTCGGCACGCTGTTTCGTACCAAGACCGGCGAACTGACGGTCGAATGCTTGGAGATCCGCCTGCTTGCCAAGTCGCTGCGGCCCCTGCCGGAGAAGTTCCACGGTCTGACCGACCAGGAACAGAAGTACCGCATGCGCTACGTCGACCTGATCACCAACGAGCAGTCGCGCTTCACCTTCGCGGTCCGCAGCCGCATCGTGCAGTCGATCCGCAGCTTCATGGTGCACCACGGCTTCCTCGAAGTCGAGACGCCGATGATGCATCCGATCCCCGGCGGGGCGACGGCGAGGCCCTTCGCGACACACCACAACGCGCTGGACATGCCGCTCTTCCTGCGCATCGCGCCCGAGTTGTACCTCAAGCGGCTCGTGGTCGGCGGCTTCGAGAGGGTCTTCGAGATCAACCGCAACTTCCGCAACGAGGGGCTAAGCCCGCGCCACAACCCGGAATTCACGATGATGGAGTTCTACGAGGCGTACACGGAATACCGCCAGTTGATGGACTTCACCGAAGGGCTGCTGCGGCACAGCGCGCGCGAGGCGCTCGGAGCCGAGGCGTTCGAATACCAGGGCCGCCGGCTCGACTTCGCCAAGCCGTTTGCGCGCCTGACGATCAGCGACGCGATCCGCCAGTCGCATCCCGGCTTCAGCGTCGCTCAGCTCGCCGACGCCGCCTGGCTGCGCGAGAAGCTGAGCGCGATGAAGGTCGACATCGGCGCGACCGACGGCCTCGGCACGCTGCAATTGAAGCTCTTCGAGGAAACTGCCGAGGCAGATCTCTGGGATCCCACCTTCATCATCGACTACCCGGCCGAGGTGAGCCCGCTGGCGCGCCGCAGCGACAGCAACCCTGAGGTTGCCGAGCGCTTCGAGCTGTTCATCGCCGGCCGCGAGATCGCCAACGGCTTCTCCGAATTGAACGACCCCGAAGACCAGGCAGCGCGCTTCCTCGAACAGGCGAAAGCCAAGGAAGCCGGTGACGAGGAGGCCATGTACTACGACGCCGACTATGTCCGCGCCCTCGAGTACGGCCTGCCGCCGACCGGCGGCTGCGGCATCGGCATCGATCGGCTGGTCATGCTGCTCACCGACTCGCCGAACATTCGCGACGTCATCCTCTTTCCGCAGATGCGACCTGAGTAGCGAGCAGGCAGGCCCGCGCACCGGCTCATGAGCCGCCGCGCCATCGTCATCGGTGCCGGGCTGGCCGGCAGCAGCGCCGCCGAACGTCTGGCCGCACGCGGCTGGACCATCGAGCTGATCGAGCGCGCCGACGCACCCGCCCAGGGGGCGTCCGGCAACCTCGCCGGCGTCCTGCGGCCCCTGCCCTCGGTCGACGACAACCGGCTGGCGCGGCTGACCCGTGCCGGCTTCCTCGAGGCCTGCCGGCACTTCGCGTCGCTGACGGCCGCTGGCCTGCCGCTGCGCTGGGCACAGACCGGCGTCCTCCATTTGGCGCGCGACGACACGCATGCCGCCACCCAGCAACGGGTGGTCGACGTCCAGCAACCGGCCGCCGACTATCTGCGCTTCGTCGACCGGGGCGAAGCCAGCCAGCTTGCCGGTTGGCCGGTCACACACGGCGGCTGGTGGTTCCCCGGCGGCGGCTGGGTCGATCCCGCGTCATTGTGCCGGGCCAACATCGCCCGCCACGCCGTCGCCATCAAGGCACACTACGGCTGCCGGGTCGCCGAGGTCGAGCGTCGGGCAGGTCTCTGGCGAGCGTACGCCGACGGTGGCGCCGTCATTGCCGAAGCGCCGGTGCTGATTCTCGCCAACGCCACCGACGCCGGACGTTTCGCCGTGGCCGCGCACCTGCCCCTGCGCGCCGCGCGCGGGCAGGTCTCGCATCTGCCCGCTGCAGCCGGTTCGGCGCCCGACATCGTCGTCTGTCGTCTCGGTTACGTGACCCCGGCAATCGACGGGCTGCGCTGCGCCGGCGCCACCTTCTCGATCGATGACGGCGAGACCGCACTGCGTACCGCCGACCATGCCGAAAACCTGGCCAGGCTCGCTTTCATCCTGCCGGGCCACGCCAAGGGCATCCAGCCGGCCGATCTCGGCGGCCGCGTCGGCTTCCGGCCGCTGGCACCCGATCGCCTGCCGATGGTCGGAGCGGTCGCCGACGCCACCGCCATCGAGGCCAGCCACCCATCGCGGCCGCTCGCCGAGATGCCGCGACACCCCGGCCTCTACGTGATCAACGGTTTCGGCGCGCGCGGCATCGTCTGGTCGGCGCTGGCCGGCGAACTCCTCGCCTGCCTGATCACCGGGGCGCCACTGCCCCTCGCCGACGACCTGGTCAGCGCGCTCGACCCCGGCCGCTTCCTGCTGCGCGGCCGCCAGAGAAGGGTTCGCCGCGACGACGCCGGCAGCGGGACATAGACGCACGCCCCGCCGACGCCTTCACTACGGCAGTGGCCACCCCGCGCACCGGCAGCCGCACCCGCATTGACCGCGCTCGAAGGAGGCCCCTATACTGCCGCCGACGCTCGCGAATTCCCTGGCCCGCCGGGCGTCCCCGGCCCTGTCGGCGGCGCCCAGCCGGCCGACAGACCACCATCGGCAGGCACGCCGCATGCCGTATGTACGGACAACACGGGAGATGCGTTCCCGAGCCTGGGAAATAGCGGCACGAGGAGTACGCATGTCCATGTCGACGTCGATCCTGCGCCCGGTGGTGATGCCGCCCGAACTCATCGGCCACCCTGCGCCCTGTGATCTGTTCAATGCCAGCGGAGTTCTTCTGCTGCGCGCCGGAGCGCTGATCGTCCATGGCCGCCGGGATCCGTCGCAGCCTCTGCGCTTCCTCTGCCCGGCGGCATTCGCTGCCAGGATTTCCCATGCCCACCCGGCCAGGGAGTTGTCGCGGATCGCGGCAAGCCTCGCCGACATTTCCGAGCGCATCGCCCGCAACGCGCACGTTTCCGCGAGTGAACTCCGTGAACTCGCGCGCGACCTGCTCGAAGTCTGGCTGCTCGACGCGGATGCCTGCCTGGGCTTCGCGCGACTGGGACGCTTCGCGCGCAGCAGCGTTCGGCACGCCATCCATGTTGCCTTGCTGGCGCTCGAGTCGGGATCGGCAAGCGGCTTGCCGAGCCAGAACCTGACGACGCTTGCCGGCGCCGCCCTGAGCATGAACCTGCCCAGATTCGCCTTGCACGACGAGATGTTCGATCTCAGCGGGGCTCCCGATGACGCCCAGCGCCGCAGCATTGGCGAGCATCCGATCGAAAGCGCCCGGCTCCTGAGGCGACTTGGCAAGGACTACGAAGACTGGGTTCCTGCCGTCATCTGCCACCATGAGAATGTGGATGGGAGTGGCTATCCCGGCGGCCTGAGGGGAGCATCGATACCCCTGACGGCGCGCATTCTGCGCGTCGCCGACACCCTCGCCGCGCGTTTGAGCGGACGCAAGGCGCGCGCACCCGTCTACTGGAACCTCAACCACGCGGGTGATGCGTCGCTGCTGACGCGACACGTATTCGGCGCTGACCTCGCGCGCATGGACAAATCGCTGGTGAATCAACTGATGCGGGCTCTCGGGCCGTTTCCACCGGGCAGCCTCGTTCGCCTGAGCAACCGCGAGTTGGCGGTGGTCACGCGGCGGCGTTTCGGCAGCGCCTCGCAGCCGCGCCAGGTGGTGGCGATCGCCGACACCTTCGGCCGTCCACTCGAAGCACCCATGTTTCGTGCCACCGGTCCCGGCTTGCTGGCGATCCGTGCCTATGCGCAGGACGAGTCGGGCCGTCATCACGCACACAACTGGGGTCGGGCGTGGGGTTATGAGCTATGAACGCGACAGGCGTGGCACAGACCTCCGAAGGTACGGTGCTGTCCGCGCGAACCGCCACGCCGTCAGACGCCAGATTCCTCTCCGCAATCTGACAACCGTCTCCTTGCGCGAACAGGCCCTGGAACTGCCAGGTGCCATCGTCAAAGAGCTGGACAGAAGACGGGGCGCCCTTGGCCATAGATCGAGCGTCAACCCCGACAAGCGAAATGCTAAGATTCGCGCCTTCTCTTGATACCGCCCCACCCACACAGGGAGAACCCGCATGAAACTCGAAACTCTCGCCGTCCACGCCGGCTACAGCCCCGAACCGACGACCAAGGCGGTAGCCGTACCGATCTACCAGACCACCTCCTATGCTTTCGACAATACCCAGCACGGAGCCGACCTGTTCGACCTCAAGGTGGCGGGCAACATCTACACGCGGATCATGAACCCGACGCAGGATGTCCTGGAGAAACGCGTTGCCGCGATGGAAGGCGGCATCGGCGGGCTGGCTCTCGCCTCGGGGCAGGCGGCGATCACCTACGCCATCCAGACGATCGCCGAAGCGGGCGACAACATCGTCTCCGCGTCTACGCTCTATGGCGGCACCTACAACCTGTTTGCCCACACGCTGCCGCAGTACGGCATCGATGTCCGTTTTGCCAACCATGCGGACCCGGCAAGTTTCGAGAAGCTCATCGGCGCCAGGACCAAGGCACTCTTCTGCGAATCTGTCGGCAACCCGCTCGGCAACGTCACCGACTTCGAGCCGCTGGCCGAGATCGCGCACCGGCACGGCATCCCGCTGATCGTCGACAACACCGTTCCCTCGCCCTACCTGTGCCGCCCGTTCGAACACGGTGCCGACATCGTCGTCCATTCGCTGACCAAATACATCGGCGGTCACGGCAACTCGATCGGCGGCATGATCGTCGATAGCGGCCGCTTTCCGTGGGCCGCGCACAAGGACAAGTTCAAGCGCCTCAACGAACCGGACGTCTCCTATCATGGTGTCGTCTACACGGAGGCGCTGGGCCCCGCGGCCTACATCGGTCGGGCGCGCGTCGTCCCGCTGCGCAACATGGGCGCGGCGATCTCGCCATTCAATGCCTTCCTGATTCTGCAGGGACTCGAGACGCTGCCCCTGCGCATGGACCGGATCTGCAGCAACACCGAGCAGATCGCGGCTTATCTCAAGAGCCACGCCAAGGTTGCCTGGGTCAATTACGCCGGACTGGCCGACCATCCCGACCACGCGCTGGTGCAGAAGTACATGGGCGGCAAGGCCTCCGGCATTCTCACGTTCGGCGTCAAGGGAACCGACTGCAGCGGCTCGCAGGCGGGTGCGCGCTTCCAGGATGCACTGCAGCTGTTCACTCGTCTCGTCAACATCGGTGACAGCAAGTCACTCGCCTGCCACCCGGCGTCGACCACGCACCGGCAACTGGCGCCGGCAGAACTGGCGAAGGCCGGTGTTTCCGAAGAAATGATCCGCCTGTCGATCGGTATAGAGCATATCGACGACTTGCTGGCCGATCTCGAACAGGCGCTGGCGGCCGCCTGAGGACATTGACGCGGGGGCCTGCCCGGCATGCTGCCGGCGGGCCCTGCGCGACGAACGCAGGCATTGGCAAGCGCCGAACAGGGTTTTGGGATACGATAGAGACATACCTTCGTGCGGGTCCGCCGATGCCCACCAAGCAAGACCGCCTGCCACTCGTCGATCTGCGTGCCGATGACGCCGAGATCGGGCGTTATGCCGCCCTGCTCGACAGTCTCGGCATCGGGCTGCTGGTCTTTGCCGCCGACGGATCGCTGCTGGAGCGCAACACGCAGGCGATTGCTTTCCTCGGCGATGCGCCAAGCCTTTGGCAAGATGAGAACGGACAGCCTCTGGCCACCGAGGAGCGCCCCGAAAGGCAGGTCATCAACACGCGCCAAGCCGTCCATCAGCGTGCCATCGGGCTGCGCGGAAGCGCGTCCGCCGCGAGCACATGGTGCAAGGCCAGCGCCTTCCCCGTCTTCGCCAGCGATGGCGGCTTGCGGCGTGTTCTGCTGATCCTCGCCGACCTGCGCCAGTACAGCCGGGCAGCCAGCGACAGCCAGCAACTGCCGACGCACGACCCGCTGACCGGGGTCTTCAACCAGCGCTACATTCAGCTCCTCCTCGACGATGAGGGACGTCGCGCCCGTCGCTACGGTACGCCCTTTGCTCTGGCCCTCCTGGCGATCGACAATTTCCGGGAACTTTGCCGAGCGCATGCCACGGGGTCGGCCGACCGACTGCTCGCCGACGTCAGTCGACTGCTCGGCAAGAGCCTGCGTGAATTCGACATGGTCGGCCGTTTCGGTGATGACCAGTTCCTGCTGATCCTGCCCAACGTGCGCGTCAACGAGGCGATGATCGGCCTCGAGCGACTACGTGAAACTATCGAGGCCAGCGCTACGAGCGACAGCGGGCCCTTGCTGACGGTCAGCGGTGGCGTGACCGAATACACCGGCGAGGATGCCGGGGCGCTGATCGAGCGCGTCCGCTCGCTGCTCACCGCCGCACGCGAAGCCGGCTGCAACCGGCTGTGCGTGAACATGGACATCTTCTAGCGGCGCAGCGCTGCCGCGGATCACGGCAACTCCTCGACCTGCAGCCAGACGCTACGCTGGTCGAGACTCTGGCTATTGCCGCTGCGCCCCTGACCGCTACCGGCACCCACGGCCTGCTGGCTGCTGCCGCCGAGTTCCAGCCATTCGCCGAGGCGACCGGAAACCGTACTCGTCAGCAGCTGCGTGCTGACGGTGCCGTAAGCACTCTCGCCGGGCGAGTCGAAACGCGGGCTGATGTCCACCGTCACACGCCCACCGACGACCCGGGGTGCGGCGTAGAAGCCTTGACCGAGATCACGGTAGACAATGCTCTCACTGACCACAGCGCCCCGCGGACCAATCGCCACCTGCCGTAGCGGGATCGGCAGCGAGCGTCCGACCTCGATCAGCGCCCGCCCACCGTCGACCACTTGCACCGTCTGCATGCTGCCGCTGGCCTGCGTCCGGCGCGAGTCCCAGGCCTGCGCACTGACGCTCGCGTCGCCACGCCGGACCTCGACGCGCGTACTTTCCTTGCTTTCCTGCATGCCGCCGGACGGCTTGCCGATCCACCGCGTTTGGCCGATATCGCCCCCGGCCACCACCGCCACCCCCTCGTCGCGACCCTCCACCTCACGGTTCTGGCTGACCCGGATCAGCAAGCGCCGCGGCGGCGTGTCGATCGCCGCGAGCGCCTGCCTGATCTGCTGGCGGTTGCGCGGCGAAGCACGCAGAATCAATTGATCGTTCATCCCCGAAAGGGTAGCGCCGGGCTCCAGCAAGGGCTGCAATGTCGGCAGCACCTGATCGAGCGTGCGATGCCGCAGGGCAATGATCTCCATCTCCTGCTGCGCCATGGCCAGCGCCGGCAGGCAGAGGCACAGCCGAAGCAGCAAGCCCCCGAGGGCGCCGACGCGTGCCAAGCCAATCGCCGCCGCCATGCCCGGCCGCTCAGGACAGATGCGGCAGGCCGAGATACTCGCGCGAACGCATCTCGGTCAGACGACTCGCCGTGCGGAAGAACTCGCTGGCCTGCGTTCCCTGCGTATACAGACCCTCGGGACCACAGTCGGCGGTGGCGATCAGCTTGACCTTGTGATCGTAGAAGATGTCGACCAGCCAGGTGAATCGCCGTGCCTCGGACGACATGCTTGCCGACATTCTGGGAATCGCCGACAGCAGCACCGTGTGATAGCCGCGCGCCAGTTCGAGGTAGTCATTCTGCGAGCGCGGACCGCCGCAAAGCGACTTGAAATCGAACCAGATCACGCCGTTGCCGCGACGCAGCGTCGGAATTTCGCGCCCGAGCACCTCGATGCTGCCCGCCGGTACGCCCTCACCGCCAGCCATCGCGGCGAAGTACCCGGCCATTTTCAGCTCGGCAGCCGCATCCGCCGGATAGTGGAAGATCTCGACCTGTTCGAGGGTTCGCAAGCGGTAGTCGACACCGGCATCGATCTCCAGAACGTCGAGACGCTCCTTGATCAGCGCAATCGTCGGCAGGAAGTTCTCGCGTTGCAGGCCATTCGGGTAGAGCCGATCGGGAGGGTAGTTGGAGGTCATCACGAAGACGACACCCCTGGCAAACAGCGCTTCGAGCAGCCTTCCGAGGATCATCGCATCGGCAATGTCGGATACGTGGAACTCGTCGAAGCACAACAGGCGCACCTCGGTAGCGATCCGGTCGGCAACCCGGAGCAGTGGATCGCTCTCACCCTTCAGCTCGTTCAACTGGCGATGGACGCCGTGCATGAAGGCATGGAAGTGAATCCGGCGCTTGCGCCGGTAGGGCACCGAGTCGAAGAAGCAATCCATCAGGAAGCTCTTGCCGCGCCCCACGCCGCCCCAGAAATAGACGCCACGCGGCAGATCGGGCGGGGAAAAGAACCGCCGCAGGGCGCTGCGACGCCCGACCTTGAACGACAGCAGCGCATAGTAAAGGCGCTGCAGGCGCTCGGCGGCCGCCCGCTGCGCAGCGTCGGCAGTGAAGTGCCGTACCGCGAGCAGGCCCTCGTAGGCGTCGAGCATGCCGCGCTCGGGGACGCGGAGAATTCTGTGAGGCATCAGCTTCCTTCCGGTGCTTGGGGGAGATTTCTGGTGGATGCCGGGGCAGGCAGGTGGAGACCGCTGCAGGCGCCGCGGCGAACCCCGCTCGCCACGGCCATGGCGAAATTCTAAACCATCGCCGGCAAGACGTCAGAATCGACCGGCGGCTGGAGAACTTCGGGGAGTGGCAGAGGGCGAACGCCGGCGCTCAGCAAGGCGCTGTGGATGGCGCTCGCCGTGGCGAGCGCCTGCGGGCCATCGCCATGGACGCAGATACTGTGGAATTCGCACCGGATGAGACGCCCCTTCGCGGTGACGATGCCGCCCGCGTCAAGCATGCGCAAGACCTGCGCAACGCAGGCGTCGGCGGTGTGCAGGACGGCATCCGGCTGGCTGCGCGCGACGAGCTTGCCGTCTTCGGCGTAAGCCCGGTCGGCGAAAATCTCGGTCGCCACGCGCAGGCCGGCGCCTGCACCCGCCGCCGCCAGTTCCGAAAGCGCGGGGGCGAGCAGGATCAGCGACGGGTCAAAGCTGGCAATCGCCGACGCCACGCTGGTGGCCAAGTCGGTTTCCTCGCAGGCCATGTTGTTCAGCGCCCCGTGTGGCTTGACGTGCGTCAGGCGCCCGCCCTCGGCCCGAGCGAGGCCGTCCAGGGCGCCGATCTGGTAGATCAGCATCGCTTCCAGTTCGGCGGCAGGCAGACGCATCACCCGCCGCCCAAACCCCTGCAGGTCGGGAAACGACGGATGCGCCCCGAGGCTGACGCCGGCCGCCAGTGCCTGGCGAACCGTCCGCCGCATGACCAGCGGATCGCCGGCATGAAAGCCGCAGGCGATGTTGGCCGCACCGACGACGCGCAACAACTCGCTATCGTTGCCCATCTGCCAGACACCGAAAGCCTCGCCGAGATCGGCGTTGAGATTGATTCGGGACACCATCATTCCTGCCTCCGGGCAGCACTCGCGACCGCCGCAGCGCCGTCGGCCGCCCAGGCATCGACGACGCCGCTGACCAGATTGACGGCGTAAAGCGCCTGCGCATCGATCTGCCGCGCATCTTCCAGGGGGCCGATGCCGGCGATGAGTGCACGCAGCGCCGCTTCGCGCGAGCGCGCCGCCAGTTCGCCGGCGGCCACCGACACGGCCGCAAAGCGCAGCGGCTGTCCCGGCGCCATCACGGCCAGACGCGGCAGGTCGGCCGAGATCACCGTCGCGATCTTCGGATAGCCGCCCGCCGTCTGCCCGTCGGCAAGCAGGACGATCGGCAGCCCCTGGCCGGGCACCTGGATCGATCCGGGAACCGTCGCATCCGAAGTGATCTCACTGCCCTTCTCCGGACGATGCCTGAGCACCGGGCCGTCGAGGCGCATCCCCATGCGGTCCGCGGCCGGCAGGACGTGGTAAGTCGCGCTCAGGAAACGCTCCAGCGATGGCGTGTCGAAGTAATCGTCCTGCGGCCCCATGACGACACGGATCGGCGCCGCATCGACCGGCGGCGGCGTTCGCAACACCCGCTCGCCGCCGTCGCATGGCGTGCCGGCCAGGCGGGCGCCGCTGGCCAGCAAGCGTCCGTCGATACCGCCAAGTCCGGCGCGAACATAGGTCGACGCACTGCCGAACTGCTGCGGCAAGCGTATACCGGCCAACGCCAGGTAGCCCAGGCGGCCCACCACCGGCATACCACAGCGCAGGCTATCGCCAGGCGCCAGCGTCAGGCTGCGCCAGGAGTCGACACGGCGACGCTCGCCGCTGCCGACGACCTCGGCAGAAAAATGGCCGGCCAGCGCCAGGCGCAGCGGCAGCCCGCCAGCACGCACCCAAAGGCCGCCGGCGAGGAATTCGACGGCCGGCGCATTTTCCGGGTTGCCGGCCAGAGCATTCGCCAGGCGCAGCCACCCGCCTTCAAGCGCCCCGGCATGCGGCACACCCAGCCGGCGCAAGCCGGGGCGACCGAGATCCTGTAGCGACGCCATCGCCCCCGGGCTGACGACTTCGAGCACGGCGTTCATGGCGTAGTCCCCGCATCGATCAGGAAGGACATCGGTGGCAACGGCGAATTGCCTGCCCCCATCAGCTCTGCCGCCAGCGCCCGATATTCGCCGACCTCGACCGCCCGGAAGCTCACCCGATCGCCCGGCCGCAGCAACGCCGCCTGCGGCCACGCCGCGGAGAACAGCGGCACGGGGCAGCTGCCGATCAGGTGCCAGCCGCCGGGACTCTCCCAGGGGTAGATCGCGGTCAGCGTGCCTGCCGTCGCAACACTCCCGGCCGGCACGCGCACGCGCGGTTCGCTGCGCCGCGGCCGAGCAAGAACGGCTGGCAGGTCGCCCATGAAGGCGAATCCGGGCAGGAAACCGAGCATGTAGACCTCGTAGGTGCCGCTCGAATGCAGGCGAATGACTTCCGCCGGCGTCAGACCACAGGCCGCAGCAAGCTCATCGAGGTCAGGCCCGCAATCGGCACTCTGGTCGCCATAGCACACGGGCAGCCGCCACTGGCGCCGGGCAGGCGAGCGCGCCGCGGGCGAGGCGTCGATGAGGCCGCGAATCACCGGTTCGATCGCGGCCCGCGTCGTCCGCAGAGGATCGTAAATGACCGTCAGCGAGCGAAAGGTCGGCACCGTTTCAACGATTCCCGGCAAGCGGCCGTCTTCAACCGCCTGCGCCAGGACCGCGTCGAGTGCGGCCACCGCCGCCAGCAGGCGGCGGTCCACGCCGTCGCCGAATTCGATGGTCAGCGCCGTGTCGCCGGCGTCGAGGATGCGCAGCGTCATGCCGCTCTTCCTTCCACTCCCACTCCCTGCCCGCAGTAGCGAACTGCCGACTGCTATCCGCGCAGCGCCTCTGCCCAGCAATTGGGCGTCTCGTAGAGGCGCAGACGCTCGAGGCGCAATTGATTGCCGTAGGTATCGCGATAAACGGCATCGAGAATCGCGAACGCCTGCTGCGCGAGGTTCTCGGCGGTCGGCACGCAATCGAGCAGAACGGTCTTGTGGTCCGGCAGCGACTGCAGAAAGTCGACGATCGGCCGGTCGCCGGCCCAGACCAGGAAGGCGTGATCCCAAGCTTCGACCAGATGCTGCATGGCCAGCGCCTTGACCTCGGAGAAATCCATCACCATGCCGTTGGCCGGATCGCCCGTCCGTCGAATGATGTCGCCGGCGAGAGTGATCTCGATCGCGTAGCGGTGGCCGTGCAGATGACGGCACTGGCTCTGGTGGTCGGGAATGCGGTGGCCGGCGTCGAACTCGAGGCGGCGGGTGATGAGCATCGGAAGGCCGCGCAAAGCCTTGATTATAGCACCGCCGCCACTCGCTCTCGCGGGCGCTCGAAAGCGACGGGGCATCGACTCGCCGCGTGATCGGCCACACCCCCAAAGGACTGCAGCCGCAATCTGATGACGCCCGGCGAGGTCCTCGACGCGCCGCTGGCTGCGAGTCACCGCGAATTTGACCACGGCATCAAGGGGGCCGATAATTGGTGTTCTCGTCGGCAAACGCTATTCGGCGTTTTTTTGGGCCGGTCCTGGCAGCCAAGGGCGGCGCTGTCGGTCAGCCCAAGCCGCCTTCCGCGACCAGAAGAGCCGGGTTCGCGGTGACCTGCGCGCACGTTGTTCTGCCCGGCGAGCCCACTTCACCTGGAGGTAGGCATGGATCCCGCGCTCTGGATAGAGCTGATCGTCTTCATCTTGCTGCTTGGATTCTCGGGCTTCTTTTCGAGCACCGAAACCTCGCTCTTCTCGCTGAGTTCCTTCCAGCTCGACCAGATGCGCGCCACCAAGCACCCGCGCATCGAACTGATCGAGCGTTTGCGCAGCGAACCTCGACGCCTGATCGTCACCATCCTGATCGGCAACGAGTTCGTCAATGTCTCGGCTTCGGTGATCTCGGCGGCAATGGTCATCCACCTGTTCGGCGCCGACAACGAGATGGTCAACCTGCTGGTCATGGTGCCTATCCTGCTGCTGTTCGGCGAGATCACCCCGAAAGTGCTGGCGATTCGCAACAATGTCGCGTTTGCCCAGGTCGAGTGCCGTCCAATCGATCTCTTCGCTCGCCTGATCACGCCGCTGCGCGAGGTGATCAGGCACATCGCCGACTTCTTCATTACCCTGATCGTCGGCAAACAGCGCTCGCAGGGCAATCTGGTCACCGAGGACATGATCCGCACGCTGGTGCAGGATGCCGTTGGCGAAGGCGCGCTCGACAGCCAGGAAGCGCAGTACATCGAGAAGATCTTCGACTTCGGCAACAAGGTCTTGCGTGACGTCATGCGACCACGTTCAGACATCCAGTTCCTTTCGGCGGACTTGCCGGTGCCGGAATTGATTGCCCAGATCAAGGCCACCCGCCAGTCACGCTATCCGGTATTCAGAGGGCACCGTGACACCATCCTCGGCGTCCTGTATACCCGCGACCTGCTCGGCGTCGATCTCGCCAGGCTCGAACGCGATTCCCAGGGATTCCGCAAGCTCTTGCGGCAGGCACATTTCTTTCCCGAATCCAAGCCGGCGGTGGAACTGTTCCACACCTTTCGCCAGCGCAAGCTGTCCTTCGCGCTGATCGTCGACGAATATGGCGGCGTCACCGGACTGGTGACGATGGAAGATCTGCTCGAGTGTGTTTTCGGCGAGATATCGAGCCCTTCGGACGTCGATACGGCTAGCCAGCATCTGGTCAGCGAACTTGCCGATGGTCGTCGCCTGATCGATGCCGGCATGTCGCTTGGGGACTTCAACCAGGCCTTCGCGGTGACCATCGCCAGCGTTGACGCCGAAACGCTGGCCGGCGCATTGCTCGACACCTTCGGCGAACTGCCTGCCTGTGGAGCAACGACCGTCCTTGGCGGGCTGCAATTCACCGTCGAGGGCATCGAGCACAACCGCATCACCCGTGTCCTGGTCGAGCGCCTGCCAGAGGCAATCGAAAAACCGGCAAGCGACAGTGGCGAACTACCCAGCGATACGTCCGGCCGACCCGAAGCCGCGAAACGCGCGACGGATCGGCCCGACCGGAGGATTGGCGATGTCTGACATCTGGCTCACGGTCTTGTTGATGGTCGTCTGCCTGCTCGCCGAAGGTTTCTTCTCGGGGTCTGAACTCGGCGTCGTCAGCGCCGACCGCATGAAACTGCGCCACGACGCCGCCAAAGGTTCGCGCGGCGCGCGCCTGGCGCTTGAGATGCTCGAGAAACGGCCGGAGTGGTTGCTGTCGACGACGCTGGTCGGCACCAACATCGCCGTGGTCGCCAACTCGACCGTCGCAACAGCGCTGATGATCTCGATGTTCGGCGAAGCGGGCAGTTGGCTGGCGGTCGTCCTGGTTGCGCCGTTGATCTGGGTTTTCGGCGAAATCGTCCCGAAGAGCGTTTTCCAGCAGCGCGCCGACACGATCACGCCGTACGTGATCTACATACTGCGCTTCTTCTCCATCCTCTTCTGGCCGATTCTGATCGTCTTCGTGACCCTGTCGAAGTTTCTTTCGCGCCTTGCCGGCAGCCGCGACGAGCACAACCCCTTCACCCTGCGCGAGCAGATACAGAGCATGGTGCAGATGCCGCCACAGGAGGGCGGCGACATCCGGGCGATCGAGAAGACCATGATCCGGCGCATGTTCAATTTCTCGGAAACCACCGTATACAAGGTGATGGTGCCATTGATCGACGTCAACGCCATCGAGAAGTCCTGCACCGTCGGTGAAGCGGTGCGACTCGCAGTCCAGTGCTCAAACATTCGCCTGCCGGTCTACGACGGACGTATCGACCGGGTGATCGGCGTACTCAACGCGATGGACCTGCTCGGCGTGGACGAATCGTTGCCGATCGCGCCTTTCATCACGGCAACGCGCTACGTCCCGGCCAGCAAGAGTGCCGAGTCGATGCTCGTCGAGTTGCGCCAGGATGGTGACGCGATGGCCGTGGTGATGGACGAGTTCGGTGGTGCCGAGGGGATCATCACCATCGAGGACATCATCGAGGATGTCGTCGAGGATATGCAGGACGAGTACGACCGACAGGAAAAACCGGCCGAATGGCTGAGAAAGCTCGGCCACCATGATTATCTGGTGAGCGCCCGCGCCGACCCGGCGATGCTGATCGAGAAGTTGGGACTGAGGCTGCCGGGCAATGCCACCTACGATACGCTGTCCGGCTTCCTGCTCGAACATGCGCGCGAGATTCCCAAACCCGGTGCGACGATCGAGGTCGAAGGCATCAGGTTCATCGTCCAGCGCGCAACTCCGCAGGTGATCCAGGAAGTCCAGATTCGCTGGTAGTAGCGCTTCCCGCGCTCTGCGGCGAAGGGGGCTCGCGACGCTCATCCAGTCTTCGCGTTAACGACGCTGCCGGTGGTCGGCTTCATCTCGCCCCAGGCAGATGGCCCGGCCGCTCGGCCGCTCGCCGACGACGCGCAGGCAACGAGTCGAGCTATCGCTGCGCGAACCGATTCGCTACCATCGCGACAGTCCGCCTGCGCGCGGCCGCCTCGCAAGGACGAATCTCATGTCGGAACTTCCATTTGCCGCTTCCTGCCCCGCACCCCTCGACAAGTCTGGGAGCGCGTGGACGCGCGGCCTGCGCACGACGGCGACGCTGGCCTTCTGCCTGCTGGCGTTCTTTGCGTCGGCCGCCGACGCGCAGTCCGACGCCGGCGACGACGCGGTGACCGCCTTCGTCGACGGGGACGAGACGGTGACACCGCTGGCCAGCGACGAAGCCGCCCGGCTGCTCGCGCAGACCTTGCCCGAAGCGCCGGACGCCCGCTATGACGCGCTGCGCCGCCACTACCGCGCCGCCCAGGTGCTCGACGACCACGAGCGCCTGATCGAACTGGCGCGGCAACTGGTCGACGCCGGCCGCGGCCGTGCCGACGGCGAAGCGTGGATTCCGACCTATCTCAGCGCCGAGTTCCAGTGGGGTAGCCAGGGCAAGGCGCTTGCCGCCTGCGAGCCCTTCCTGGCCGACCGCCAACTGTCGCTGACCACGCGCGCACTGGTTGCCCTGCGCCAGACCTACTTCGCCGCTCTCGGGCACGACCGTGCGCTGCTCTTCCGCATCTGGCCGCGCGCCGATGAACTGGCCGAGAAGGCCATCCGCCAGTCGGCGGGCAAGACCACCTCGCGACTGGTCGTCAGCCGGCTCCAGGTTCGTTCCGAGATTGAGCGCTGGCAGGGCGATGCGGCGGCTTCGGTGGCCACCCTGCGCGAGGCCGTCGTCTTTGCGCAGAGCGAGTTGCGAGCAGCGCGGGCGCGCAGCCGCGCAAGTAGCGACCCCGCCGTGCGCGACGCCCTCGGCTGGCTCGACGGCTCGCTCGGCATGCTCACCTACGCCCTGGTGCGGCACGGCCGGGCGCAGGAGGCGATCGCCATCGCCCAGGCGAATCTGGCGCTCTGGCGCGCCGGCGAACTCCCCGACGGCCTCGGCGCGCGCTGGAACTATCGGCTGGCGACCAGCCTGAACGCGACCCAGCAGTATGAAGCCGCGCTGGCCGCGGCACGCCTGTCGGACGAGATGCTGCAGCGCGCCGGCGCCGGCGCCGCCAGCCACACGCGCTGGATGGCACGCCAGGAAATCGTCCGCGCCTTGATCGGCCTCAGACGCTGGCAGGAGGCCGACCAGTCCTACCGGGAGTTCCTCGCCGCGCTGCCGCCCGACGTGCTGGCGCGCACGCGGGCTTCCGACTGGCGGCTGCTCGCCTTGCTCGGGGCGAAGAACGGCCGCCT
Organism: Accumulibacter sp.; assembly: GCA_017302455.1. GTDB lineage: Bacteria > Pseudomonadota > Gammaproteobacteria > Burkholderiales > Rhodocyclaceae > Accumulibacter > Accumulibacter phosphatis. The sequence goes on along the minus strand of JAFLDO010000061.1, from coordinate 1,296 downwards.
CGACGAGGCGCTCGAACAGGCGGAGCGTTCGCACCGCTACCGCGTTCGCCTGTATGGTGCCCAGCATCCGCAAACGCAGGAAGCCGCCGGAGTGCGCGGAGTCGTCCGCTTGTTGCGCGGCGACGTGAAGCCGGCGATGAGCGACTACGAAGAACTCTTTGCGGCGACGCTCGACAGCCCCGGCGGCTGGCTCGACCTGGACCTGCGGGGTGTTCGCGGCTACGTCTTCGGAATCGCCTTCGACGAGTTCCTGCGCCATGTTGCCGAACAGGCCCTCAGAGGCGAACGTGTCGATCCGGCGCTCAGCAACCGCGCCCTGCAGCTCGCCGATCGCAGCAACCTCGGCGTCACGCAGCGTGCGCTGGCTGACAGCACGGCGCGCGTGCTGGCCGCGACGCCGGCGCTGCGCACGCTGGTCGAGGAGGAACAGGCGCAGCGCCAGACGACTGCCGCACTGTTCGCCCGCCTCGCCGGCACGCTGAGCGAGGACGACCGACTGCGGCGCGAAGCCCGGAGCGAAGCCTTCCAGGCGCTGCCGGAAGGCGAACGCCAGGCGCACAAGGAGCGCGCGCAGGCCGTGCGCGCGCAGATCAAGGCACAGCAGGCCGAGGCGGCGAGCGCCCGCGCCAACCTCGACAAGCAGCGCCAGACGATCGCCGGCGAGTTCCCCGGCTATGCCGACCTGATCACGCCGGCGACGCCGACCGCCGAACAACTGCGCCGCCTGCTCGGTCCCGGCGAAGCGCTGCTTTTCGTTCATCCGACGGAGACGGCGACTCTCGTCTGGCTGGTCGGGGCCGACGGCCGCAGCGGCTTTGTCGCCAGCAAGCTGACGCGCACTGACCTGACCAAGCGTGTCGCGGAATTGCGGGCGATGCTCGACCTCGCCAGTGCGCCGCCGGGACGCGAGCCGGCCTTGCAGCCGGCCAGCCTGTACGCCCTTTATCGCGACTTGTTGGCGCCGTTCGAGCGCGACTTGCGCGACCTGCGCTCGTTGATCGTCGCCACCCAGGGGCCGCTGGCGAGCCTGCCACTGGCTGCACTCGTCACGCGCGCGCCGGAAGGCGATGCACCGCCCGCCTGGCTGGTGCGCCAAGTGGCGATCACCCAAATCCCCTCGCCATCGGCGCTGCAGGCGTTGCGCCGGGTGGCGCAGCCGGCGGCCGCAACGAAGGCGATGATCGGTTTCGGCGATCCGCTGTTCAAGCTCGCTACGGCAGCCCAGGCCGACCGCTCGCCCGGCGGGCCGACGGCCCGACAGCGCCCGGCCGAGGCCGCCCCGGCTGCCACGGCGAC
>JAFLDO010000060.1 GCA_017302455.1 Accumulibacter sp. | reverse complement strand
CAATAGAGGCGGGAGTTCTTACCAAGGAGGCGGCGTCCGCATTTCGGGCGCACGTTGCGGGACTCAAGAGTGAAACTGCAGTTGATGAGGAGCACTTTCGACTCGTCACAGGTTTCAACGACATATTCGTAGTAATAGCGTGTTTGCTGTTGCTCACGTCCGTGGCGTGGATTGGCTCAGCGTTGGTGCCGTGGCTTGGTGCATTGGCAGTCTCTGCCACGGCATGGTTTCTCGCGGAGTTCTTTACCCGAAAACGCCGAATGGCACTTCCGGCGATTGTTCTGTTATTGGTCTTTGTGGGAAGCGTTCTAACTTCTTTCGTTCTGTTATTGGGGAACAGTCCCCAGCACCTCTTTTTTGCTACCGCCGTTGCTGCAGCGGCCGCGTGGTTGCATTGGTTGCGCTTTCACGTTCCAATTACTGTCGCAGCGGGAGTGGCCGCTGGCGCTAGTTGTGTTGTTGCATTACTTATTTGGGCAATACCAGAAGCCAAGAATTGGACAACCGCGATATCACTCGCGACAGGGGTAGTCGTATTCACTCTGGCCATAACATGGGACGGCACAGACACGGCACGGGAAACACGAAGGTCAGATGTGGCTTTTTGGCTTCACCTTCTCGCTGCACCGCTACTCGTGCATCCTGTATTTACTTTATTGGGCGTATTTGAAGGTCAAACAACTTACGGACAAGCAGCTGCGGTTGTCGCGCTGTACGTTGCGATAGCGCTCATTTCGCTTTGCATTGATCGTAGAGCGCTAATGGTTTCGGCGTTGATCTATGTACTGTATGCATTGAGCACTTTGCTTAAGCAGTACGGGGTCATTGGCCTCAGTTTTGCCATCACAGCTTTCGTTATTGGATCGGCGCTGCTGCTCCTGTCAGCGTATTGGCACTCAAGTCGGGTGCATCTACTTAGGCTGCTCCCACCGACAGTGCAGTCACGACTTGCCAGAACCAATGAAATCTTGTGAGAGTTACTACTCCGTCACGCCCAACCCGGCGCTGGGGCGGACCGTCCAACAGCGGCTTCGCCGGTGTCGTCCGGCCGCTGAGCTTTGGCGTTGGGCCCCACATGAGCATATTAGCACTAAGTCGCCGTCTTACCAGCACCGACTTTAACGCTCCGCATTGGGTTAATTTTCTCGCGGAACGGCACATTAACGAAACCGATACAGAGGTGTTGAGATGATCACAGAGGAAGAACGAGCGAAACGAAAGGCCGCGTATGAACTCGCGAAGGAAAACTCTAGGAAACGGGGCGTTGAACTAACGCCAGAAACTGAGAAGCTGATGGCGCAATACATCAATGGTGAGATTGGTGACGAGGCATTCTTTATTGAAATCTGGAAACTGCTGGGTGTTACCCCACTGGTACATTAGCGCTCTTGGGCATTGGCATGTTGCCCAACCCGGCCGGCCACACTGACGCTGCGTTCATAGAACAGAGGCTGGGGTCAGTTAATTGCCTAAATTTGCATTCAACCCAGGCTGGCGCGATAAAGCTGCGCCAGCCGTTTAATTCAGACGTTAGGCCGCTTGGTTGCTCAATTCGGTCATACTTTCATCCTAACTCACACAACGACGGAGAGCTCAATGCTTCAGCTCAAACCACTTGATCCGAGTACGCCAATCTTCCAGCAATTCGGCACCGATGTCTCGCCCGTAATTTTGGTCAATTTCTTCCGGGTCGCGGAAGCAGACATTCCCGCGTTACTCAAGGCTTGGGAGGCAGACGCCAATTGGATGAAGCGGCAGCCCGGCTATATCTCGACTCAATTGCATCAGGGTATCGCTGGCAGTACCGCATTCATGAACTATGCGGTATGGGAGTCAGTAGCCCACTTTCGAGAGGCGTTCAATCATCCTGAGTTCAAGGCAGCCCTTGAGCACTACCCGTCTTCAGCGGTAGCGTCGCCCCATCTATTTACGCGTCTTACGGTGCCAAATCTGTGCGTTGGCCCATAGAGCAGCGGTCTAACCGCCGGTTACAGGACGCGCGCGAGAAGCCGCGCGCGCCTGAAGCGGAACGTTGCGCTTCACAATTCACTCACCGACAATAGGAGAAATGTCATGGCTATGAATCAAAACAACCCGGTTGTGTGGTTTGAAATCTACGTTCAGGACATGGAGCGTGCCAAGAAGTTCTACGAAGCCGTACTGGCAATCAGGCTGGAGAAGATGCCTGCCCCTACTTCTGAATTTGGGGATATGGAGATGTGGGCCTTTCCTTCAGACAAGGAAACCAGCCCCACCACTTATGGCGCTTGCGGCATGTTGGTCAAAATGGCAGGCTACCCCTCTGGCGGCAGTGGCACTTTGGTCTATTTCGGTTGCAATGACTGCGCAGTTGAAGCTGCCCGCGTTATCGAAAATGGCGGCAGTATTGTCAGAGAAAAATTCTCCATAGGTGAGCACGGTTTCATCGCCCTCGCCAGTGACACCGAAGGCAATACTATTGGCTTTCACTCGATGTAATGCGTTCGATGCCCGAGGTTTTATTTAGTGCCCAAGGATGGATCGTGCGAAGCCACGATCTATCCGTTTGTTGGACAAGCCCGGGCCGCAGCGCTGGGCGCGCCCTCTGCAAATATCTTTTTTTGATTTTCCGCAAAGGGATCAATGCCGGGGTGCCGGGAGCGGGAAGTCCCGAAGTGCGGCTGCCCAGGCGGCAAAGGTTTCGCGAATGAGGCGATTCTTGCGTCCCGGGCGCGGAATTCCGAGCGTCCGAATCGCTCAGCTTGGGGAAACCGAAGGCCCAGACACGGCCGGACAGCGCTGAGGTCTCGGCTTACATGGTCAGATGGCGAGCGCAACGACGGGCGTGACGGCGATGACTCCGGACGACTTCGATCGGATCCGCGTCCTGACGATCGCCATCGCGGCGCCACAGCACGAGCAACGCATCGGTGGCCGCTCTTTGCGCGGTGGCTTGAAGCGGCTGGGATCGAACTTCAGCAAGCGGTGCAGCAAGGCGATCAGGCGCTTGCCGTTGGCGTGCAGGGGGCCGAAATTGCGCGCGCGGCGAAAGCGCTTGGGCAGCAGGTGCCGGGGAATCCGCCAGAGGAACTCAGCACCCGTGAGCGAGCGCTTTTCCGACTTGCCGGTTTCAGCGCGGCGATAGCGGAAGCTCACCCGACCATTCGCGCAGGCGAGGATGCCCTGTTCACGGATAACGCCGCGGTAGCGGTAAGGACCGCGCGCAGGCGACGCGGGTCGCCGCCACCGGTCGTCATTCCGCCATTGTCGTGTTTGCAACATCGCTGGCGAATCTGGACGGAACTGGATTTTCAATGACTTAAGCGAGCCGACCGGCCTGGCACGCCAGTTGCTGTATCCCTGGTGCCTCGAAACCCGAGAAATCACCAGGGAAGCTCGCCATGGATCTGCCTGTCATCGAACCCTCGCCGCCCGCGGCCGCCGGCTGCAGCGCCGGTAGTTGCGGCTCCACGGCCCGGCAGATGGACGCTCTGTCGGACGCCGTCCGCGCCCGGGTGCAGGATCACCCCTGCTACTCGGAAGACGCCCACCACTACTTCGCGCGCATGCACGTGGCCGTGGCACCGGCCTGCAACATCCAGTGTCACTACTGCAATCGCAAGTACGACTGTGCCAACGAGTCGCGGCCGGGCGTCGTTTCCGAGGTGCTGACGCCGGACCAGGCGGTCAGGAAGACCCTGGCGGTGGCGGCGACGATCCCGCAGATGAGCGTGCTCGGTATCGCCGGTCCCGGCGATCCGCTCGCCAATCCTGAGCGCACCTTCGAGACCTTTCGGCAGTTGGCGCTGAAGGCACCGGACATCAAGCTCTGCGTGGCGACCAACGGCCTCGTCTTGCCCGACTACGTCGAGGAACTCGCCCGCTACAACATCGACCACGTCACCATCACCATCAACTGCGTGGACCCGGCGATCGGCGCCAGGATCTATCCGTGGATATTCTGGAAGAACCGGCGCGTCTTCGGCCACGAGGCGGCGGCGATCCTCATCGCGCAGCAACAGAAGGGCCTGGAGATGCTGACCGCGCGCGGCATCCTGGTGAAGGTGAACTCGGTGCTGATTCCCGGCGTCAATGATGCCCATTTGCCGGAGGTGTCGAGGATCGTCAAGGCCAAGGGTGCCTTCCTGCACAACGTCATGCCCTTGATTGCGGAGGCCGAGCACGGCACCTTCTACGGGGTGATGGGCCAGCGCAGCCCGCAGCCGGCCGAACTCAAGGCCCTGCAGGATGCCTGTGCCGGCGACATGAACATGATGCGCCACTGTCGCCAGTGCCGCGCCGATGCGGTCGGCCTGCTCGGCGAGGATCGCGGCGCCGAGTTCACGCTCGACAAGATCGAGGCCATGGAGATCGACTACGAGGCGGCGATGGTCGTGCGTGCCGAGTTGCGCGCGCAGATCGCCGCCGAACTGGCCGAGAAGCGCGCCAGAGCACACGCGCCGGCTGCCGCGACAACACCGCAGGTGATCAGGATCCAGCCGCACGTCGCGAAGTCGGCGCCGCCGGTCGGCCGGCCGGTGCTGATGGCGGTGGCGGCGAAGAACGGCCTGGTCGCCGTGCACTTCGGGCACGCCAGGGAGTTCCTGGTATACGAAGCCTCGGCAGACGGCGCCCGCCTGGTCGGTCACCGCAAGGCGGAGTCCTATTGCGCCGGTGACGAGAGCTGTGGCGATGCCGAGGCGGTGCTGGCAGCGACGATTCGCGCTCTCGCCGACTGCGAAGTCGTCCTCTGCTCGCGCATCGGCTTTGAACCCTGGGGGCAGCTCGAGGCGGCAGGAATTCAGCCGAACGGCGAGTACGCCATGCAAGCGATCGAGGAGGCCGTCATGGCGGTGTGGAACGAGATGCTGGCCGCCGGCAAGTTGGCTGTTGGGCAGATCGCGGCAAAGCGCGCGTGAGGAGGCGAGCATGGCCCTCGAAATCATCGAAAGCTGCGTCAATTGCTGGGCTTGCGAACCGCTCTGCCCACAGCAGGCCATCCAGGCGGCGACCCCGCACTTTCTGATCGACGCCGACAAATGCACCGAATGCAGCGGCGATTTTTCCGAAGCGCAATGCGCCAGCATCTGCCCGATCGAAGGAGCGATCATCAACGAACTCGGCGAAGCACTGAACCCGCCAGGTTCGCTGACCGGCATCCCGCCGGCGCGCTGGGCGGCGGCGCAGGCCGAGATTGCGGGGCGCTGAGCATGGCCGAGATCATTTTCTACGAGAAGGCCGGCTGCGCGGGCAATGCCCGCCAGAAGGCCCTGCTGGTCGCTTCCGGGCACCAACTGGTGGTCCGCGACCTGCGCGGGCAGTTCTGGAGCAATGTGCGCCTGCTCGAGTTTCTCGCCGACTTGCCGGTCGCCGAGTGGTTCAACCCGGCGGCGCCGGCGATCAAGGCGGGGACCATCGTGCCCCAGCAACTCGATGAGCGGAGCGCACTGGCGCTGTTGCGGCATAACCCCTTGCTGATCCGGCGACCGCTGCTGCAGGTCGGCGAGGAACGGCGGGTGGGTTTCGACGTCGCGGCAATCGACGCCTGGATCGGCCTGTGCGAGCTGCCCGTCGGCGACCTCGAAGCCTGCCGGCGCGATCGCGGCGAGGTACGTACCTTCCATGTGCAGACGGCGGGTGGCGCCGCCTATCCCTGCCGCTTCGACGACCAACAGGCCGATGCGTCCCGCTGCCGACCTTGAGCGAGCAGTGCCCGTCGCTGCCGGGGTGCACTGGATCGGCGCCTTCGATCCCGACCTGCGCAGCTTCGACATCATCCTGCGCACCGCCAACGGCACCAGCTACAACGCCTATGCGGTGCGCGGCAGCGACGGTGTCGCCATCATCGACACGGTCAAGCTCAATTTCTCCGAGACCTTCTTTCGCCGTCTGGAGTCGATTGCCGACTACGACGAGATCACCACCATCGTCCTCAATCACCTCGAACCCGATCATTCCGGCGCCTTGCCGGAACTGCTGCGGCGGGCACCTGGCGCGACGCTGCTGGTCTCGCCGCAGGCCCGTCTGATGTTGAAGGGACTGCTCGATCCGGCCGAACTGGCGGGGCGCATCGCTTTCGTCGGCACCGGCGATCATGCCGATCTCGGTGATCGGCAACTCGAATTCCTCAACACACCGTATCTGCACTGGCCCGACACCCAATGCACCTGGCTGGCGGCCGAAGGCGTGCTGTTCTCGGCCGATTTCCTCGGCTGCCACTACTGCGACAGCCGCCTGTTCAACGATGCGGTCGGCGACTTCCGCTTTTCCTTCGACTACTACTACGCACACATCATGCGCCCCTTCCGCACCTACGTGCGCACGGCGCTCGACCTGATCGAACCGCTGCCGCTGCGGATCATCGCCCCCGGGCACGGCCCGATCCTGCGGCGCGATCCACGCGACTATGTTGCCCGCTATCGTGCCTTTGCCGCTCCCGCTCTGCACGGCGCCGCGACGAAGACCCTGCTGGTCTTCTACATCTCGGCCTACGGTGCCACGCGCCGGATGGCCGAAGCCGTGGCGGCCGGCGCCGAATCGGCGTCGAGCGCTGCCGGTGAGGTGCGCGTCTCGCTCTACGACCTCGAAGGCGGCGACGCACAGCCTTTCGTCGACCTGATCGAGGAAGCCGATGCCTTGCTCTTCGGCAGCCCGACGATCAACGGTGACGCGGTCAAGCCGGTATGGGATCTCCTCTCCTCGCTGACCATGGTGGACGTCAAGGGAAAATTCGCCGCCGCTTTCGGTTCCTACGGCTGGAGCGGCGAGGCGGTGCCGATGATCGAAGACCGCCTGCGCCGCCTGAAGCTGCGCGTCCCCTTGCCCGGCGTCCGGGCCCGCCTGACGCCGACCGGCGACGACTTTGCCGCCTGCCATGATCTCGGTCGCGAGGTCGCCCTGCACCTCCTCGGTCGCGCGACGCCACGCACCATCGACCTCGCCCAACTCGCCTGATTCCCCCCTTACTTACCGGAGAAACCCGCATGCCCAAGGCCAGCATCACCTTTCAGGATATCGGCGTCACCGTCACCGTGCCGGCGGGTACCCGCCTGATCGAGGTTTCGGAGAAGGTCGGCGCAGGTATCACCTACGGCTGCCGCGAAGGCGAATGCTGTACCTGCCTGACGAGGATCGTCTCTGGCCATGAACATCTGGCCGCGCCGTCGGTACTTGAGCACCAGGTACTGAAGGACAACCTCGCGCCACGCCGACACCGGCTGGCCTGCCAGGCGCAGGTGCTGGGCGGCAGCATCGTCGTCCAGCCCGCTTGAGTCTTCACCCACCCCTTCCATTTACCAGGAGCCTGCCATGCCCAACATCACCTTTTCCAGTTCAATGCACAAGGACAAGACCATCTACGCCGTCGCCGGCAGCCACACCCAGACGATCCTCAAGCTCGCCAAGGAGAACCATGTACCGATCGACTTCTCCTGTGGTGACGGCGAGTGCGGTACCTGTCTGGTCAAGGTCAGCAGCGTCGACAAGAGCAGTCACAACAAGTACGGCCACATGGGCGGTCCGCTCAACGTCCGCGAGGTCGCGGTCCTCAAGGAAATGGGCAAGATCAAGCAGGCGCAGATCGAGCAGATGTACGTCGACGATCTGCCGCCGACGGAATGGCGCCTCGCCTGCCAGTACATCGTCCGCGACGAGGACATCCTGGTCGAGTACCCGAGCCGGTGACGCGGCCGCCGGCCAGCGTTTCCAGCACCATCGCGGCGCGGGCCGAGGCCGCCTATCTCGGCCTGGCGCTCGGTGACGCGCTGGGCGCCACGGTCGAGTTCATGACCCCACGCGAGATCGTCCATCACTTCGGCGTGCATCGCGAGATCGTCGGTGGCGGCTGGCTCAAGCTGAAGTCGGGACAGGTGACCGACGACACGAGCATGTCGCTGGCCCTCGGCGAGGCGATCCTGGCCAGCGGCGGCAGGGTCGACCCGCTCGCCTGCGCCGAGGCCTTCGATGCCTGGATGCGGCGCAAGCCGGTCGATATCGGCAATACCGTCCGCCGCAACCTGCTCACCTTCCGGCGCACCGGCGTCCCCGTCGCGCCGGCCTCCGACCATGACGCCGGCAACGGTGCCGCGATGCGCGTGCTGCCGGTAGCCCTGGCCACCTTCGGTCAATCGGAAGCCGCCGTCCGCGCGGCCGGGCAGGCGCAGGCGCACGTCACCCACAACAATGTCGTTTCCGACGCGGTGTGCCAGTTCCTGACTCTGGCCGTGCAGGATCTGCTGCGTGCTTGTTCGCTCGAAGAGATGCTCGGCCACCACCTGGGGGCATTGCTGGCGGCACATCCCGAGCTGTCGTTCCGCGACCGCCCACGTCGCGAGAACCCGAGCGGCTGGGTCGTCGAGACGCTGCAGGCGGTCCTGCAGGGGCTGCTTGACAGTGACGGTTTCGAGGACTGCCTGGTCGATGTCGTCAATCGCGGTGGCGACGCCGATACCACCGGCGCCATCGCCGGCATGCTGGCCGGTGCACTGTACGGACCGCAGGCCATTCCGAAACGCTGGCTGCAGGCCCTCGACCCCGGCGTCGCCAGCCGCTGTCGTGAACAGGCGCGCGCCCTGCTGCCGCTCACCGCTTGACAGGTCGCCGGGCAACTCAGCCCGGTACGGCTTCGGCGAGCAGCGCCAGCGCCTCGGCCTCGACGATCGCGATGCCGAGGCGCTTGCAGAAACACTGCTCCTTGTCGTTCGGCCCGGTGACCAACGCCCGGCCGGGCTTTCACCACAGGTGCCTGGCTCGCTACCGGCGCAAACGCCAGCGTTGTTCCCGGGGCAGGTCCCGGCGCAAGTTCCTGGCTCCCTTCCGCCAGAAAAGCCAACGTCCTCGCCAGTGCAGGGTGGCGCGCCCAGCGCCCTGTCGACGGTCCCGACGCGCTGAGCCCGGCTGCCGCGGGTCCGGGCTTCTGGCCGGCGCCGGCAGGGGAGTTTGTCTACTGCTTCGGCACCGACGTCCAGGCGCACCAGCCACGGTGAACGGTTTCGCCGCAGCGCGTGCCGACGTCATGCACGATGGAACTTTACCTTGGCCAAGGTGGTCCTTGGCGTGCTCGGAAGAGAAATATCTGACTGTTCCAACAAGGAGAGAAGAATGCGGAAGTATCCCATCGATAGTACGGAAGCCATGGCACGGATCGTCGCCGTCGCCCTGCTCGCCGACGGCGCGCTCGACCACAGCGAAGTCGAGGCACTCGAAAAACACGAACTTCGCGACAATCTGGGCCTTCCCGCCGCGACCCTTGAGCGAGTACTGCATGAATTCTGTAATGACCTGCTGCAAACGGCGCGCGCTCCAAACATCGGGCAGATCGAGCTGGATGCCCAATTGGTCGATCACCTGCTGGATGACATTCAGTCGCATGAACTGCAAAAAAAGGCCTTGACTGCGATCGTCGACATCGTCAATGCGGACGGCAGCCTCAACGCTGGAGAGGCCATTCTGCTATCGCGGGCGATGAGCCGCTGGGGCCTTGAACTGCACCAGGTGACACGCATCGAGGTGCGCGATGCGAAGCTCTTGTCGCCGGTCGTTACAGCGCAGACTCAGGTGGCTGAAGCCTGATTGCCTGAACAGCAAATTGGACGAGATGGACGCCAGTCACAGCTTCGATCACGCGCTCCCTGGCAGGAGGCCGGAGTGCTGATCGGGATCCGCTTTCGACGCGATGGCCTGACCATCGGGCACTGCGTGGAGGTGCTCTCGGGAACACCGGCATGCGCCAGCGGTCGGCGTGGTGAGAATGTCTTTTCGTCCGGTTCGCCGAGGGGCAACAGATAGAACCATGCTCCAACCGATCACGACAATTCGGCGGGGACTGGAAATACCAGTCGCGGGCGAGCCAGCGCAGCAAATCCCTGAGGCTGTTTGCTTTCCGCCTGCAGTGGCTTTGCTTGGCGCCGATTGTCACGGCCTTCGACCTGCCCTGGCAGTTCGCGAGGGTGAGCGGGTAGAAGCCGGGCAGGTGTTGTTCTCCGACAAGGATCGCCCGGGAGTGGTGTTCACTGCTCCATGCGCGGCCACCGTAGCGGAGATCCGGCGCGGCGCACAACGGGTTTTTCAGGCCTTGGTGCTGGAGACCAATGCCAGCGCAAGCGACGGTCCAGCGTTGGGACCGGCGCGCGAGGACGCTGAACTGGCCGTGCTCGATCCGGCGGTCGTCCGCGCTCAGTTGTTGGCCTCGGGCCTATGGACCGCTCTGCGGACGCGTCCCTACAGCCTGCTGCCGGCGGCAGACGCGACGCCACGTTCCATCTTCGTGACGGCGATCGACACACACCCGCTGGCAGCCGATCCGCAATTGATTATTGCCGCGCATGCCGACGATTTCCGTCGTGGCATCGTCGCCTTGTCGCGGCTGGCACGGGTTTTCGTCGCCGTCCCGGTGACGGGCGACGCGCCTTCGCCAGCCGCCGAGGCCGCGGCCGGACTCGCCAACGTGCACTGCGCGGCCTTTGCTGGCCCACATCCGGCAGGGCTGCCTGGAACTCATATCCATTATCTCGATCCGGCAAGCGCTACGCGTACGGTCTGGCATCTGCATTATCAGAGCTGCATTGCCATTGGCCGCTTGTTCGCCAGCGGTCGTCCGTGGTGCGAACGAATCGTCTCGCTGGCCGGACCAGGAGTCGTTTCACCACGGCTGCTGCGCACCCTGCCCGGCGCCGATCTGCTGGCGCTGACGGCCGGCTCGCTCCACCCCGGCCGCCAGCGCATCGTCTCGGGTTCACTGCTCGGTGGGCGCGCGGTCAGTGCGCAGACTGCCTTCCTCGGCGGCCTGCATCTGCAGGTCAGCGTGCTGCCGGAGGGCGACGACCGCGAGTTCATGCACTACCTGCGAGCCGGGGTGAACAAGCATTCGGCACTGCGCGTCTTCGCCTCCAGCTTGTTCGGCCGTCGCCCGCTGGCGTTGACCACGAGTACCCAGGGCAGTCCACGAGCAATGGTGCCGGTCGGCAGTTACGAGGCGGTCATGCCGCTGGACATCCTGCCCACGCAACTGCTGCGCGCGCTGATCGTCGGCGATACCGAAATGGCACAGCATCTCGGCTGCATGGAACTCGACGAAGAGGACCTCGCCCTGTGCACCTACGTCTGCCCTGGCAAGTATGAATACGGCCCCATCCTGCGCGATGTTCTGACGCGTATCGCCAAGGAGGGCTGAGGGATGCGACTGCGCGATTTGCTCGACCGTATCGCACCGCATGTCGCGCCCGGCGCGCGCCACGAAAAGTGGTACGCGCTCTACGAGGCCGTCGACACCTTCTTCTACCGGCCGGCTTCGGTGACGCGCACCACGGCCCACGTGCGCGACGGCATCGACCTCAAGCGCATCATGATCATGACCTGGGCGTGCACACTGCCGGCACTCTTCTTCGGTATGTGGAACATCGGTTTCCAGGCCAACCAGACCCTGGCGGCACAGCCAGCGCTGCTATCGGCGCAAGACGGTTGGCGGCTGTCGCTGATCGGCGTGATGGCCGGCTTCGACCCGTCGTCGGCATGGGACAACCTGATCCACGGTGCGGCGTGGTTTCTCCCGATCTACGCAGTCACTTTCATTGTCGGCGGCTTCTGGGAGGTGCTCTTCGCGACCATCCGCCGGCACGAGGTCAACGAGGGCTTCTTCGTCACCTCGGTGCTCTTCGCGCTGACGCTACCGCCGTCGATTCCTCTCTGGCAGGTGGCGCTAGGCATCAGCTTTGGCGTAGTCATTGGCAAAGAGGTCTTCGGCGGTACCGGCAAGAACTTCCTCAATCCGGCGCTCACCGGCCGCGCCTTTCTTTACTTCGCCTACCCGGCACAGTCGTCCGGCGACGCGGTGTGGACGGTGATCGATGGTTACACCGGCGCCACACCATTGGCCATCGCCGCGCAGTCGGGTGTCGACGGCATCATTACCGCTGGCTACAGCTGGTCGGCGGCCTTCCTCGGGGTCATTCCCGGTTCGATCGGTGAAACCAGCACGCTGCTGATTCTCGTTGGCGGTGGCCTGCTCGTCGCCAGCGGCGTCGCCTCGTGGCGCATCGTTTTCGGCGTCTTCCTGGGCATGGTGGCGATGAGTTCGCTGCTCAACCTTATTGGCTCGTCCAACAACCCGATGTTCGCCATGCCCTGGTACTGGCATCTGGTGATTGGTGGCTTCGCTTTCGGTATGTTCTTCATGGCCACGGACCCGGTTTCCGCAGCCATGACCAACGCCGGCAAGTGGACCTTCGGTGCCCTGATCGGCGTGATGGCGGTCCTGATACGGGTTGTCAATCCCGCCTTTCCCGAGGGAATCATGCTCGCCATCCTGTTTGCCAACGTGTGTGCGCCGCTGATCGACTACGCCGTCGTGCGCGCCAACATTCGTCGCCGGGAGCAACGTGATGCCCGCCTTTAGGGAAACGCCGCTCGCCGTGCTGCGCATCGCGCTGCTGGTCAGCCTGGTCTGTTCGATGGTCGTCGCCGGGTCAGCAGTGGGCTTGAAGTCGATGCAGCTGGAAAATCGCCGCGTCGACCGCGAGCGTCACCTGCTGGCGATCGTCGGTCTGCACGATCGTGCGCTGTCGGCTACCGAGGTCGCCGAGCGCTTTCGCGAACGTATAACGCCGCACCTCGTCGATCTGGACACCGGCGCCTACGTCGCTTCCCCACCAGGCCACGACAGGTTCGACCCTCTGACCTGGGAGGGTTCCCGCGCAGCCACCGATCCAGTTCTCTCACGGGCGCTGTCGCGCAGTGAGGATATCGCCGGCATCCAGCGGCGCGAGCGCTACGCGGTGGTCTATAAGCTGATGACGGGCGAGCGCGTCGACGCGCTGATCCTGCCCGTGCGCGGCTATGGCCTGTGGTCGACCCTGTACGGCTTTCTCGCCGTCGACGCCGACCTCGATACGGTCCTCGGATTGCGCTTCTATCAGCACGCAGAAACGCCGGGCTTGGGCGGAGAAGTCGACAACCCGCGCTGGAAAGCTCTCTGGCCAGGCAAGCGCCTGTTCGATACCGACGGGCAACTGAGGCTGCGCGTCGGCAAGGCCAGTGGCGATAGCGAGGATTCGCGGTGGCGCGTCGACGCGCTGGCCGGCGCAACGCTGACCAGCAATGGCGTCAACAACATGATTCGCTTCTGGCTCGGTCCGCAGGGCTACGGGCCGTATCTGAGACGTCTGCGACAAGAGGGATTTGAATCGTGAATACCAGCACTTCGGCAAAGCCGCGCGCGCTTGCCGTACTTTTCGCCCCGGTCTTCGACAACAATCCTATCGCGTTGCAGATCCTCGGTATTTGCTCGGCGCTAGCGGTGACGGCGAACCTCAAGACGGCGCTCGTCATGTCCGTGGCGCTGACACTGGTGACCGCCTTCTCGAACCTCTTCATCTCGCTGCTACGTCACCACATCCCCGGGTCGATCCGCATGATCGTTCAGGTAGTCATCATTGCCTCGCTCGTCATTGTCGTCGATCAGGTACTGCGTGCGGTCGCCTTCGATCTGGCCAAGCAGCTGTCTGTCTTCGTCGGGCTGATCATCACCAACTGCATCGTCATGGGCCGCGCCGAAGCCTTTGCCATGCAGAACCCGCCATTGCCGTCGTTCCTGGATGGCATCGGCAACGGACTGGGTTACAGCGCGCTGCTCGTTGCCCTGGGTATTACACGCGAGCTCTTTGGCAGCGGCACGCTCATCGGCTTCCGAGTGCTGCCGACCGTCGCCGACGGCGGCTGGTATCTGCCGAACGGCCTGCTCCTGTTGCCACCCTCAGCCTTTTTCCTGATCGGGCTGTTCATCTGGGCTCTGCGCAGCTGGAAGCCAGAACAGGTCGAATCGCCAGCGTTTCGGATGGCACCGCAGGTGCGCGAGCAAGAACCATGAGCCTCCCGAACAGCCCTTCCAGGGTCTGCTGAGATGGAACATCTACTTGCGCTTTTTGTCCGCGCGGTTTTCGTTGAAAACATGGCGCTGGCCTTCTTTCTCGGCATGTGCACCTTCATAGCCATCTCGAAGAAGGTCGAGACGGCCATCGGACTCGGGATCGCCGTGATGCTCGTCCAGACGATCACTGTTCCGGTCAACAACCTGATCTATACGCACGTACTCCGCGAAGGTGCCCTGGCCTGGGCCGGCCTGCCCGAAAGCGATCTCGCCTTCCTCGGCCTGCTGACCTACATCGGCGTCATTGCCGCATTGGTACAAATCCTGGAAATGCTGCTCGACCGCTATGTGCCGGCACTCTACAACGCACTCGGCGTTTTCCTGCCGCTGATCACCGTCAATTGCGCGATCCTCGGCGGCACGCTGTTCATGGTCGAGCGTGACTACGATTTTGCCGAGAGCGCGGTCTATGGACTCGCATCGGGGTTTTCCTGGGCGCTGGCCATCGCGCTGCTCGCCGGTATTCGCGAAAAGCTCAAGTACAGCAATCCGCCTGCCGGTCTCTCGGGTCTTGGAATTACCTTCATCACCATTGGCTTGATGTCGCTGGGCTTCATGTCCTTTGCCGGCATCAAGCTCTGAGGACTGTCCTCCATGCTTGCCGAAATCATGCTGGCCATCACCGTCTTCACCGGTACCGTGCTCCTTCTGGTGGCGGTCATCCTGCTGGCACGGCAGCGACTGGTCCCCAGCGGCGACGTGCGGCTGGAAATCAATGGTCAGCGTACGTTGCTGGTCCCGGTCGGCGGCAAGCTGTTGCAGACGCTGGCCAGCCAGAATCTTTTCCTCTCGTCGGCCTGTGGTGGTGGTGGCACCTGTGCCCAGTGCAAATGCCTGATCGAGGCCGGTGGGGGCGACATGACACCGACCGAGCGCGGGCATTTCACTCGTCGGCAGGAACGCGAGGGCTGGCGTCTCTCGTGCCAGTTGCCCGTTCGCCAGGATATGAGAATCCGCGTTCCGGAGTCGGTCTTCGGTGTTCAGCGATGGGACTGTCGGGTGGTCGCCAACGACAACGTAGCCACCTTCATCAAGGAACTGACCCTGGCCATGCCCGACGGCGAGGCAGTGAGCTTTCGCGCCGGCAGCTACATGCAGCTGGAATGCCCTGCGCACGAACAACGTTACGCCGACATCGATGTCGCCCCGGAATACCGCGAGGACTGGGATCGCCTGAATCTCTGGCGCTACGTTTCTCGCGTAGGCGAATCGACGATCCGCGCCTATTCGATGGCCAGCTACCCGGATGAGAAGGGGCTCATCAAATTCAACATCCGTATCGCGACGCCACCGCCCGGCAGCGACGACATTCCGCCGGGCAAGATGTCTTCCTGGGTGTTCGGCCGCAAACCGGGCGACATGGTGACGCTCTACGGCCCCTTCGGCGAATTCCACGCCCGCGAGACCGACGCCGAGATGATCTACATCGGCGGTGGTGCCGGCATGGCGCCGTTACGGTCGCACATCTTCGACCTGTTGAAGCGCCGAGCGAGCAAGCGCCGAATCGGGTTCTGGTATGGCGCACGGTCGCTGCGCGAAGCATTCTACGTCGAGGAATTCGAGCAATTGAGCCGCGACAATAGCAATTTCACTTGGCACCTGGCGCTATCCGATCCGCTGCCGACTGACCATTGGCGGGGCCGCACTGGCTTCATCCATCAGGTGTTGCTCGACGACTACCTGAACGACCATCCTGCGCCGGAGGACTGCGAGTACTACCTTTGTGGTCCACCGATGATGAACAGTGCGGTGATAAAGATGCTGACCGATCTCGGCGTCGCACGCGAAAGCATCCTGCTCGACGATTTCGGTGGCTGAACAGCGCCACAAAGGAGCGACATGACGCTTCTGAATACCTTCTGGCCGATCATGGCCGCGACGCTGGCCGTCATTGTGCTGGCCGGACTCGGGCTGTCACTCGGTATGCTCTTCGGCCGTCCGCCACCGCGTGGAAGTTGCGGTGGTCTGGCGAGTGGCGCCTGTGCCTGTGCGACCGGTGAAAGACCTGTGCGATGTCAGCCCGCAGGCACTGAATCGGCACCATCAGCGGACGTCCGTTACCCGTCGGGAAGCACTTGACCCCGTTCTCTCACTTCTCGATGCTGAGGCGCTTGCCGAAACGCCGCTCCTTGGCGTTCGACTTGACGTAGTCGCAGGAACTCCGCGCAGGGTTCGAGCCCGCACGCGGCGCCGAGGGAAGGCTACTTCGCTGGCGCCACCGCGCCCCAGGCGGCTGCTGTGGGCTGCGCATCGGGAGCTTGCAGCGGCAGCTCGAGTGCGAAGGTGCTTCCCTTGCCGGGAACGCTCTGCGCCTCGATGCGCCCGCCAAGCACCCGGGTGACGATGCTGTAGACGATGTGCAGACCGAGGCCGCTGCCGCCCTGGCCCAGGCGGGTCGTGTAGAACGGATCGAAGATGCGTGGCAGGAGCTCGGCCGGGATCCCGCAGCCGTTGTCGCGGAAACTCAGGGTAAGGCGCCCGTTTCCTGGCTCGCTCACCACGATCTCGAGCACGCCGGCTTCGGCATGTTCGAAGCCATGCACGAGTGCATTGTTCGCCAGGTTGGTGATGACCTGGCCCAAGGGGCCGGGGAAGCTGTCCATGGCGATACCCGCCGGAATATTGAGCCGGATGCGATGCGGAGTCTTCTTGTACAGCGGCTGCAGCGTAGCCACGATTTCGTCGACCGTCGCCGCCAGGTCGAACTGCCGGCGGTGTGCACTGGTCTGGTCGACGGCGACCTGCTTGAAGTGGGTGAGCAGGTCGTTCGCCTGCAGCAGGCTGCGCGCCAGTAGCTGGGTGGCCTGCGTCGTCACGGCAACGTAGTCCCTCAGCGCCGCGCGCGACAGGCTTTTCCCCTCCGCCAGCGCCGAGAATTCGCGCGTTTTGTCGGTCAGTGTGGTAGCCACCATCAGGCTGTTGCCGAGCGGCGTGCCCAGCTCGTGCGCCACGCCGGCCACCAAAGAACCCAACGAGGCGAGCTTCTCGCTGCGGATCAGTTCTTCCTGGGCGCGACGCAAGGTTTGCAGGGTCTCCCGCAACTGCACGTTGGAGGCGGCGAGTTCCTCGGTACGAAGCCTGACGCGCTCGTCGAGTTCCTCGTTCGCCTGTCGAAGCGCCTCTTCGGCAAGCTTGCGGACGGTGAAATCGAGGGTCGCCCCGACCGTGCGCAACGGTCGACGCGATTCGCCCTCGCCATCGAAAGTCGTTTGCCCCATCGCGAACACCCAGCGGACGACCCCGGCGCGGGGCGCGATGCGATATTCCGTCTCGTACTGTCCATCACCGCTCGGGTCATGCGTGCGGTGGATCGCGGCCAGGACCTGCGCGCGGTCGTCCGGATGGATGATCTCGATGAACGCATCGACGGTCTTCGGCTCATCGGCACCCCAGCCGAACATTTCGCGCAGCTCCGGCGACCAGTAGGTCGTGTCCGCGCGGTGATCGCGATCGAAGATGCCAATTCCGGAAACACGGATCGCCTGGCGCAGCCGTTCCTCGCTCTGGCGCACCGCTTCTTCCGCGCGCCGGCGCTCGGAAACGTCGCGCACGAAAGCGAAGCCGTAGACGCGCCCGGCGAAGGTGATCGACCTTGCCGATACGTCGACCGGAAAAGTGCTGCCGTCCTTGCGCCGGTGATGCGTTTCACTGTGCAGCGCCCCGGTTGATGGCGTCCCGGTGATTTGGGCTCCGGCTGCCGACTCCTGCCAGTTCGCTTCGGTGACCTCCGGCGCGACGTCCCACAGGTGCAGCCGCAACAGCTCTTCGCGAGTGTAGCCGAGCGAGCGGCACGCCTGTTCGTTGGCATGGACGAAGCCGCCGTCCCGGTCCATCCAGAAGATCGCGTCCGACGCGTGTTCCACCGAGAGCATCGTCAGCTCCAGCATCTCCTCCGACTGCTTGCGGGCGGTGATGTCGGCGTGCGTACCCAGCAGCCTCTGCGGCCGCCCCTGCTCGTCGCGGGCCACCACCTTGCCGACCGACTGGATCCAAACCCATTCGCCCGACTTGTTCTGCAGCCTGTATTCCAGCCGGTACTCGGTACGCGTGCCGTCGACGCACTCGCGCAAGGTCTGCCCGGCGTGCTCCCGGTCGTCTGGGTGCACGTGCTCGAGCCAGGTCACCGCGGTGAGCTTGAGCTCGTCGGGGGTGTAGCCCAGCATGCCGGCATACTCGGCGCTGACCACGGCCTCGCCGGTGCCGAGATCCACGTCGTAGAAGCCGAGGTTCCCCGCAACCAGGGCGAGGCGCAGCCGCTCCTCGTTGCTCCGCAGGGACGTTTCGGCGTCCCGGCGCTTGCGGTTCTCGCGCACGGCCTCGGTGAGACTCGCGCAGTTGTTCAGGAAGGGTTCGAGCAGCGCAACGATGTCCTCGCCGTAGCCGCCCTTGCGATTGGCGACGCCGACCATTCCGACCAGATCGTCGCCGCGAAAGAAGGGCAGTCCCATGAACGCGTTCAGCGGAGGATGCCCCGGCGGAACGCCGTGTCCACGCGAATCCCTGGACGGATCGTTGGCAATCACCGGCTGTGCCGTGGTCATCACGGCGCCGAAGAGGGTGGTCAGGTTGCGGAACTCCATCCCCTGCGGCGCGTGAGCCGCAAAGAACGCTCGTGTTTCATCGTTCCAGGCGATGTTGGTGATTGCCTGCGTACGCAGGTAGGGCATGCCGTCCTGGTCGCGGAGCACTTCGCCAATGAAGCCGTATTCGCTGTCGGTCATTTCCAGCAGCGCGGTCAGCATGTGCTCGAAGACGTCGTGGGTATCTGCACCGGCGATGTACAGGGCCTGCGTGCGGCTGATCGCGTTGAGCAGTGCGTTGGAGCCGCGCAACGACATTTCGGCGCGCTTGCGAAGCCGGATGTTGTTGACCAGCACGAGCACGGCGAGGCTCAGGGTGAGCACCACGGCCACCGTCGCCCAGACGGTGCTTCGATGCTGGTCGTAGAGCGTGGGTGGCTTGCCGACCACGAGGCTTCCTGCGGGAAGATCAGACTCGTTGATGCCGTGGCGCTGCATTCGGCCGTAGTTGTAGATATGGGTGACCGGCGCCTCCTGAACCGGAATGCGCCGTGCGTCCTCGCCGTTGAGGATGCGCACTGCCATCTGCGCGGCGGACCGACCGACCTCGGTGCCATCCTCGACCTTGCCGCCGAGGGTCAGGCCGCTCTGGACGCGATGGCTCGTGATGTCGAACAGCGGTGCCGGCGATGCGGCGCCGACCCGCTCGATGACTTCCGCCGGGCTGTACCACTTGCCCGCGGCGTCATGAGCCGAGGCCAGCACGAAGACGATGTCTTCCGGCGACAGTGCGGCGGCGCTGGCGATGATCTCTTCGAGTTTGAGGTCGTGGTTGATCCGGACCGGAATGTTCGTCTTCAGGGTGCTGAGGGCGTCACGGGCATGGTCGAAACCCGAGCCGGAATCGGCACGGTTTGCATACACCATCACTTGAGCGGCCCTGGGGCGCAAGCGCTGCGCTGCCTGCACGGTCGAGGGAATGTCGACCCGCTCCATCACGCCGGTGATCGGGATCCCGGGAGCGATCGTGTTCGCGTCGAAGGCGGCTGCGTCGCTGAAGACGACCGGCGTGCCGGCGAACAGCGATGCGTGATGGCTGACGGCAAAGGACAGGGCCGCGTCGTCCGTGGTGATCACCAGGTCAAAACGCTGTGACCGGTAGCGGCGCCCGAGGTAGTCGGCGAAGCCACGGTCGTCGTAGGGCGCGGGCAGTCGCAGGACGTCCAGGTGCTCCAGGAAGATCTCGGGATGCAGGCGACTCTCCTTGAGCACCGCCGTGATTCCATCGACCTGGGCGTTGGTCCACGCGAACCCCCAGTGGTAGGAACTCAGCACCAGAACGGCCTTGCCATCGGAGGCCGCACTGGCGTCGTCGGTCCCGGCCATGAAAGTCGCCAGAAGTGCCGCCAGGCCGAGGAGGCGGATGCGATTCAGCGCGCGGCTACCGGTCTCCCGTAACCGGGCGAGCCGTCGTGCGGCGCTCGGGCCGCTTCCCGCGGCGGCGTCCCCGTCAGATGTCGTGTATTCGATGGCCTTCTTCATGACGCCCAACGCGCCTCCAGTCGTCCCGCGCGATGCTTCGCCGACACGGCCTACGACCGCAATACGGCAGATCCGGGTTCATGCACCGGTCGCCGGAACTTTCCGAAAGCGCGGCCGGCCGGTGCCATTTTGTCGACTCCCGCCGCGTTGACGTCGTCAGTGCGCCGGTCGAGGGGAAAGCAACTCGGTGAGGGTGTCGATCAGCAACGACCGCAGCACGCCGGACTTCGTCAGATAGCCATCGACTTCGGGGATGTTGCGCACCGCCTGTTCGCTGAAGAGCCCCGGATGGCCGGTGCGGATGACGATCTTTACCTGCTGCAGCCCGAGTTCGTGCCGGATCGCGCGCGCCAGCACCAAGCCCGCATCGGCCGTTTCCATCACGACATCGAGCAGGATCAGGTCGATATCCGGGCATGCCGCGAGCACCTCGCGTGCCTGGCGTGCCGAGTAGGCGTGGATCAGTGCGAGAGGACGCCCGTGGATGCGCTCGCCTCCGAGTGCGAGCAAGGTTACCTCGTGAACGCTGGGGTCGTCGTCGACGATGAGGATGAACCAGCGCTCGGCGGTGAGTTCCGGGGATTGTTTCTCCTCCTCGGATTCATCGGCGAACTCGATCTCGTCGCTTTGGCCGGAGAGGAGGGATTTCGATACCCCATCGGCAGCGCGCCGTTCGGCCCGCGCGCGCGGTGTCAGCGCATGGGGAAGGGAGGCGTAATGGACGTGCTTCATGGAGGTTCTTCCTTGGGGCTCGGCGGCGCCCTTTGACCATGCAGATAATAGTACCAACATCGGCACCTGGGCAATGACCGTGGCGTCGACGGGTTGTCGCGTACCGGCGAATCGCCGGGGAATGCCCGATTGGCGGAGAGCACGTCGCAGGCTGCTGCCGGTTCCGCGGGTGATCCGCGCGCGAACCGGCGAGTGCGCGCGCCTGGGCCTGGGCGATGGGCGCAGTGGCGACGAAGGGTAGAAGTCGAGCCTTTTCCCGACACTTGCGACTCTGGCGGGCTCCGACAGGACTTTCCCATGCGGCAACAACTCCCCGACTTCCCCGGCATCTCCGGCCCCGTCGTCATCATCGTCATGGACGGCTACGACCTGCCGAAGCCCGACCGCGGCAGCGCGATCGATATCACGCGCGCCTTCGAGGAGGCCGCTTTCGACAGGTTCGACCGCGTCCGTGCACCGAAGGCTAGCCTTCTCCTGATGCGCCCTGAGCTTGGTCTCCGGCGCCAGCTCGGGCAACTGGTCGATGTCGTCAATCGCGGTGGCGACGCCGATACCACCGGCGCCATCGCCAACATGCTCGCCGGTGCGCTGTACGGACCGCAGGCCATTCCGAAACGCTGGCTGAAGGCCCTCGACCCCGGCGTCGCCAGCTGCTGTGGTCCGCAGGCGCGCGCCCTGCTGCCGCTCACCGCTTGACAGGGCGCTTGCCGGATCGGCGGGCAACTCAGCCCGGTACGGCTTCGGCCAGCAGCGCCAGCACCTCGGCCTCGACGATCTCGATGCCGAGGCGCTTGCAGAAACGCCGCTCCTTGTCGTTCGGCTCGGCGATCAACGCCCAGCCGGCCGGTTCGAGCGCGGCATCATGGATCAGGTCGGCGAGGACCATGCGCTCGGTATCGCGATTCAGGCGCATGCCAAGCAGGAGATAGCGCTTGCCGCGGCGACGCGCCTTGACGAATGACGGCACGGCGAAGCCACCCATCAACTCGGTGATGAAATCGACATAGTCGGCGTCCGAGGCGATGTAGCTCGGCTCCGGCAGCGGCGCACCCATCGGCTTGAAGAGCACCGGCAGGGCCGTGTCGGCCTCCGCTGGCGCAATTGCGCGGTAGCTGCTGCCGTCCGAGACGTACAGCTTGAAGCGATAGTCGGTGCCGCCGAGGCGTGCGCAGCCGAGGACCAGCAGGTGTGGCGTCCCGGCATAGGAGTCGAGCAACTGCGTATCGCGGTTGATGTCGATCACGTAGGGCGGCCGGAGCATCGCCAGCCACGCGTGCACCGCCGCACGCGTCCAGCGCGTCGCCCCGTAAGTGCTGTCGAGGAAGCGCGTTACGGCACTCCTGCCGCGCTTGAGTTCGACGTTCATCGCCGCCCGAGGAAACTCGTACATCAGCTTCGGCGCCATCGGCTGCCCGCCGTTCATCGCCAGGATCAGTTGCTCGCTGGTCGCGGGAATCGCCCGACCGTCGGACAGCGAGGTCACATCGGCCAGCACGCCTGGCCCGAGGTAGGGAACGATGCTGCCGTCGGCGAGGCCGGACTGCCAGTCATCAAGAAGGTCGGTGGGGGGGATTGTCGGCATTGTGCGTACTCCGCGTGGGTGGACCCTGTCCACGCAAGAAGCGCGCCGGCCTCGCCAGCCAGTCGCCAAGGCCTGGCCGGCTCCCTGCGGCAATCGGGATGTCAGTTTCGCGACAAGGTCATCGTCAGTTCTGATCCGCGCCATTGCTGAGGGCGCCGACTGACCAGCCTACCGCAAGTGCGTGCCCCGGCAGGCTCGCCGGCATCGACCCGCTCGGCGGAATGGCATGAGCATTTCGGTCGGCGACGTTCCACTGATGGCCGGTGTTCCGACTCTTCCGGCAAGCGGTGCGGGTCGTGGCCGCGCACGATCCCGTCCGCTTCGTTGCGCTCCTGTGGCGTAGTAGTGGACAGGCCTTTGCCGTTGACCTACAGCAAAGCAAAGACATCGAGCTCATCGAGGCGGCTCGGTAGCCACCCAGAGGTAGCGACGCCGGGACAGAATGTCGGGAACCCAAATTGGACTCACCTCCAAGAGCTCGGCCACGTCTTTCCTCTTGCCTCCAAGGAGGCTGCGCGACAATGCTTGCTTCCTTTTGCATCTTCTCGCTTGGTCGCGGGAAAAAGGAAGAACCTGACCCCGTTTTCCGTTTTCGTGTCGCTGAGCCGCCCAGTTCGGCGCCTGCAAGCCGCCATGCCCGGCGCGCAGGTTTGAGTTCAGCGGTACCCGTAAGGCATCTGCTGGAACGGAGGGTCACCCCGCACGCGCTGACCAAGGGACGCCCGTGAATTGACGTGGGGCCAGAAGGGCACCACAATGGTTGCACTTCGGTTGGAGATGAGCATGCCCACGACCCTGACGTTGAAGAACATTCCGGACGTTGTGTACGACCGACTGAAGCTCTCGGCCGAAACACACCGGCGCAGCATGAACAGTGAAGCGATTGTCTGTCTGGAGGCGGTGCTGCTGCCGAGCAAGCTTACGCCAACAGAGCGTTTGGCTCGCGCGCGCGAGTTGCGTGCAGCCCTGCCCCAGGCCAAGTTTCGCGCCCACGACATTGATGCCATGAAGCGCGAAGGCCGCTCATGATCGTGGTGGACACCAATGTGCTCGCCTACCTCTACTTGCCAGGCGCCCACACGGCCGCAGCTGAGGCGTTGTTCGAGAAGGATCCCGAGTGGGCTGCGCCCGTTCTCTGGCGGAGTGAATTCCGGAACATTTTGGCGGGCTACATGAGGCGGAAGACGCTTACCTTCGACCAGGCCTGGGAGCTCCAGAGCGAGGCCGAAAGCCTGTTGCTTGGCAGTGAGTTCGATGTGGACTCACAAGCGGTACTTGAACTGGTACGCGACAGCAATTGCTCGGCCTACGACTGCGAGTTCGTCGCGCTCGCGATGAAGCTCAACACGAGGTTCGTGACGATGGACAAGAAACTGCTCCAGGCCTTCCCGGAGTGCGCACTGCAGTTGGCTGCGGGTTAGCCTTTGAGGTAACCGATCGCCGGAGCGCGAAGCGCGCAGGGAACCTGCAAGTGCAGCTTGCAGGCGGTTCGCTTGACCGATAGGC
Source organism: Accumulibacter sp. (assembly GCA_017302455.1). GTDB lineage: Bacteria > Pseudomonadota > Gammaproteobacteria > Burkholderiales > Rhodocyclaceae > Accumulibacter > Accumulibacter phosphatis. The sequence continues at coordinate 913 of JAFLDO010000060.1, read as the reverse complement.
GTCATCGCGGCTTCATGGGAACGCCCAGCCGCCTCGTAGCGACTCGACGGCCAAGATGGCGAAGCGCGCTGTTGCGCGCAACAAGATTGAGTCGCATATCGTCCCGGTTGAGGAGGCCTGGGACTGCTGCCTGTCGCCAAGAGGGTTAGGTCTTTCCTTTCACCTCCAGTCAGGCCGCGCGGGAACGAGGAAAACGGAAAGACCTGAACCCGTTTCTTTTTCTTCGCTTCTTCGCGTTTGTCTTACGTACTCGTTAGAACTCGTCCTCATGAACGAAGCAGTAAGAAGAGCGGAGAACTTAGCGCTATAAAGCCGACAACGTTCAGAACCACGCTCCCCCAGAAGGCAGAACGAAACGACGCTTTGTTCGACTTATGGCGCAAGACCTGCTGCGCAATGATGGCCCCAGGCCAACCACAGGCAAAGCCAAGAAGAATCAACGTCTTTTCCGGCACTCGCCGGCGACCAGCTATTGCTGCCGATTTGTCAATTGCATACGTGATGAAGCATACGACACTGGCAGCGAAGTACAAACCCACTACCCAATTTGGGACACGCCATAGTATGGCGACAACAAGGAAAACAAGAAGAAAAGCAGCAATGGCGAAATAACTTGCGGTTCCCCATTGAGCAGGCGAGTCATTACGCTTGCGAGAGGTAGAGCGAGCTACTTGGACGGGTTGCACGCGTTTGGCTCGCTTTTTCCCTTCTGCGTTCATCTCCGGCATTATGGAGCAGCCACCCCCAGCGGCTGACGCTCAGCCCGGCGAAAATTCTCTTGTTTTGAACGAACAGGAGCATTGTTCATGGCGGAGAGCCACGTGGTTACGGCCCTGATCAGCAAGCGCGCCGAACTGGCTGGGCTGATCGAGCATCATCAGAAGGAAATGGATCGTCTGGCGGATGATCTGGC
>JAFLDO010000006.1 GCA_017302455.1 Accumulibacter sp. | reverse complement strand
TCGCCTACCGATTCAACCGCCGATTCGATCTCAGGACCTTGAACGCGCGGCTCCTGCTCGCCGCCGTAGCCTGCTCGCCGCTGCCCCAGCGCTCGATTCGGGCGGCTGACGTTCATTGCTAATCAGGACGACCTTTGTGACCATTACGCCTTTCGCCAGGGCAACACCGACTGGCAGATCTGGATCACCACCGGGGCCAAGCCGCTGCCACGCAAGCTCGTGATCACCGATCGATCCGACGAGGCACGTCCGCAGTCGGTCCAGTATTTCGACTGGAACCTGAAGCCGACCTTCAAGGACAGTATCTTCAAATTCACGCCGCCCAAGGGCGCGACCGCAGTTGAACTTCGTTCGCTGGAAAAAAGTAAAGGAGCGCCAAAATGAAAAAATCATTCACCAAGTTGTTCGCGACCCCCCTGGCAGTGCTCGTCTTGGCTAGCTTTGCCCTGGCGCCGATCGCTGAGGCACGCGGTGGTGGCGGTGGCCATGCCGGTGCGCGTGCCGGGGGAGGTGGCGGTGGTGGTGGTGGCGCCAAACAGGTCAATAACGCCAATCGCGACGTGCGGGCCAACAATGTGCGCAGCACCAGCGTGAACAACGTCAACAATCGGAACACCAACATCAACGCCAACAAGAACGTCAATGTCAATGTCGATCGCAACCGCGGCGGTTGCTGTGGTGGCGGTTGGGACAACGACTATCACCCGGTCGCAACGGCCGCGGCGGTGACTGCGACGGTTGCGGTCACCGCCGCGGTTGTCGGCTCGATGGTGCGTACCGTTCCCGCCAACTGCATCGCCGTGAATTATGGCGGCATGATTTACCAGCAGTGCGGCAACACCTGGTACCAGCCGCAGGGTTCGCAGTACGTGGTGATCAACCCGCCTTACTGAGAATTTGATGAGAATGGGCCGTCAACCGTAGCCGGCGGCGGCCTCTTTTTGCCCTCCGAGTGCCATGCGAACGCGGTGCGCTACCCCAACCAGTACCTCCATCAGCAGATGGGACTGGTCAATCTGCGGGCGAGAATCCGCGATCTTCCGTGGGCGAAAGCATGAGGTCTTGTCCGAGAGCCGGATGCGCGAGAAGCGCCTGTCCGGTTCGATGAGCGGGATGTGGAAACGGGGTTATGGCCAGGCTACTTGGGCACCGTCAGACGAAAGGGACGGAAACAGACAAGCCGAACCTATCGCCACCGCGCCACATCTCGACTCTACCGAAACTCCCGGCCGGGCGAGGAGGCCGCTACATCCGGAACCAGCCTTATGGCCATCTGAAGTGTAGCGGCCGGGGTGGTCGCCAAGTGTCTATAGATCCCGGGGCGCTTTACAGTGTTGCGGTCGACACCAAAACCCCCCGGAATTTGGTCTTGCTCAGGCTATCGTCTATGACTACGTGATGGGTTCAGCTGGCCTCTCTGACGCCCGGCACCTTCCAGCTGCCATCCAGAATCGAGGGAGCCTCCTCCTTCGGCCAGTACAGACGCATCATCAGGACAAAGTCTCCCGCCGGCGCCGGCAGCCAGTTTGACTCCTTGTCCTTGCCAGGAGACTCGTGCTGGATGTAGAGGTCGACCGAGCCGTCCGGATTCGTCTTGAACCTGTTGCGCTGGCTCAGGTTGTAACGGTTCAGCTTGTTGTCGACGAAGAAGTAGTCCGCGTCGTACATGGTCAGCGACCAGAAGCCATTGACGGGTGGCAGTTGTCCCTTCTCGAAACGGATGACGTATTTCTTTTCACCGCTGTACTTCGCCGCGACATCCGGCCCTTGCGAGGTCGGATACACCGCATCCTGCGGCCGGTTGGCGCCCAAGCCGATGGCAGTGACGAGCGCACGCTGCAGGTAGCTCGTGCCGTACAGGCCCGTCTTCGTCGTGAACAGCCAGCCGTGCTCAAGCTTGAAGTCGCCGGCAACGATGCCAGCCTTCATCCAGTCCATGATTAATTCCTGGGCTGGCTTGGGCGCCCCGGCAAGGCCCTTGGCCACGGCGGGGTCGAGTCTGGCCACGTCGAAATCCTGCCCGGGAACGACACCGATTTTGGCGAGCTTGGCCAACATCGGGGCATCCTCGGCGGTTGCCGGATTGGTCTTGAGCAGTTCGGCGAAAAGCTTGAAGTAGGCCCCGGCGTCGAGCGCATTGACCTGCTCGCGTACGGCGGTCTTCATGTCAATGGCCGGATCGACCGTTCCAGGCGCCGGAGTGTAGGGTTTCCCGTAGGCGGATAGCGGCACAACCGAGATCTTGTCCTGCAAAGCGTGTACCGCCTTGTAGTCCTCGGGGGTGCCGGTGCAGTAGATGCGCCCGAGAATCCAGACCAGCCCTGTCGGGGACTTGTACTCGGTCACGCCGGGAGGCAGTTCGCCAGACCAACCCGGCCCGCTGATGGCATAGGTTTGCGCCTTCGTTCCGGTCGTCCGTTTGCCCGGCACCTGGAATACATTGGTAAAGCCATCGAGCATCGGAAACAGGGCGTAGCGGTCCTTCATGTCCGGAAGGCTCAGGATCCAGGGTTCCTTGGACACGTCGATCCACGTCGTCGTATAAAGGGTGTCGGCGTTAGGCGCCGTGACATCCCGGTACGAGGCGTCGGGGTAACTGCGCATCCTGACGAAGTGTCCCATCGGGGCATGTGATCCTTGCGGTGCCTCCACATTGGTCATGATGCGACGCGTCATCTCCATGGTGACCAGCGGGTAGGCGTAGACGTAGCTCTCGATGGCGATCGCACGTGCCTCGGCTTCCTTCGCCGCTGCCTCAACCGCCTTTGCTTCTGCTTCCGCCTTCGCCTTGGCTTCCATAGCCACCCGGTCGACCTGGGTGGTTTCCGCCGGCTTGTCGCAGGCAGTCAGGGTCAGCGCGCACAGGACCACCATGGCCACCCGGGAAAGATTCTTTCGTTTCATAGCTTTCTCCTATCGATTGCTGGGGCTCGGAGCAAATTCGCTTCCGGAAGGTGTAATCCGGGCCGAAAGGCGTCCTTGTACCGAGCCTTGGTAACCTGTTTGACAAACCACAAGAACTGAACTCAAAGCGTATTCAGTATAGATAACAAGAATGCACGGCTGCGCGGCAGATTTTTCAATTTTCTGACATTTCATGCCAAAATTTCTCGGAAATCCTTATCAGGGTCAGCCATGGGAAATTCGACATCAAGCCGGCGCGGCCGTCCGCCGATCAGCAACCAGGTCATCCGTGTGGGCGGCGCCATCGCGCTACCTTCCATAGTTCGCGAGCATGGCATCGACCCTGATGCACTGATCGCCGAAGTCGGTCTTCAGGCAGCGGTCTTTGACCATCCCGATAACGTGATCCCCTTCGCCAAATTGGGGGAACTGGGACATCTTGCCGCCGAGCGTACCGGGCTTTCAGACCTCGGTTTGCGGGCCTGCATGCAGACTGGCCTGGTCATGCTCGGCACCGTCGGCTACCTCGTGGCGAACTCAGCAACGGTGGGGGCGGGATTGGCCTGCCTCCAGTCCTATCTGCACCTGCACGACGAGGGTGCTGCTCCCTATTTCCAACAAGAAGGCAGCCTCGCCGTTCTGGGTTATGATGTGCTTGAACCCGAGCTGCTGGGAGCCGAGCAAATCGTTTTTGGCGCGCTCGCCATTGCAGCCAATCTGTTGCGTGAAATTTGCGGCGCTGGCTTCGCGCTGCGCGAAGTGAGTTTTGCATATCGTGCGCCATCGGATACTTCGGCATTTGTCGTGCACTTTGCCGCCCCGGTTCGCTTCGACGCCGATCGTAACGCCGTGGTATTTGATGCCGCATTCCTTAAGCATCCGATTGCCGGCGCGAACCCCCTTCTCCGTGATTTCCTCGCGTCGCAACTTCGCGATAAGGAGCGAATCGGGGAAGGGGGCGTCGCCAGAGATCGAATTCAGCGGGTGATGCGAACACTGCTGGCCACGGGCTGCATCAGCCAGGACGAGGTGGCGCAGGCCTTCGGTATGAACAGGAGAACTTTCGCCCGGCGTTTGCAGGAAAGCGGAACCACTTTCAGGGCTCTTCTCGACGCGGTTCGCTTTGATGCGGCACGGGTGCTCCTTCGCGGCTCAGCCGTATCGCTGGAGGACGTTGCCAACCGGCTGGGCTACGCAGACGTTACTGCCTTTGCACGAGCCTTCCGGCGCTGGTCCGGGGCATCTCCCGCTGTTTGGCGACGCAAACATGGGGCGGTTGTCTGATCGCGAGGCTGGTGGTCAGATGCCTCCTGCAGCTTCTGAGGGCATCATGTTTAATTGCCACCGGGCGCCCTTTCTCCGTAGTTTGGTGTCGGGACGAGAAATGTCGTATGCTGTCCTCGAAATCCGTGGAACCCGCGCTCAGCAGCTGCCGTCAGCTATCCATGGTCACTGGACAAGCGAGAAGCGGTAATGTGCTCTTGGGTGTATGCTCTTGCCCTGCATCCTGAAGCGCTGGTTTGACGACTGTTGGATACCGTATGGAAAGACCAATCGCACGACGCCAAGCCTTCCGGACGGCGTCTTTCCGCGCGATCCCGTGTGCCGAGGTAGGGCGACTATTGGCGCCGTTGCACGAGCCGGGTAGGGGCAGCAATGGGCCAGCCCATCGCAGTTGTCTGTTTTCTGATATCCCGAATGCAAGAAGCTTGGCGGGAGAAAACTTCCGCGCCGCGGACGTCGTCGATGCCCGTGCGGCCCTCGGCGTCCCTTTTGGGTTTGAGGCAAACCGTTCCGTTGGCTTGCGAACACCACTCTCTGGTCGGTCGTCGAGGACGGGGCAAGCGCGCACATGGTCAGGCGGCGTCCCAGTGGACAGTGCGCGCCGCAATGGCCTTCTCACTTGGGTGTCGTTCAGGGGAGATGCTACCTTTAGGGCCAGACCATTGACTTGGCCTGCGTTTCCTCCGCGCAGCGGCTTCGTCCAACGCCGTGTTCGAGGCGAGGCGCAACGGGAGCCCGCCAGGTTCCGCCTCAGCCCCAACGTTCGGTACCAATAACCGATGGGGGGAGTATGCCCATTCCTGACTATCAAACGCTGATGTTGCCGCTGCTTCGTTTTGCTGCCGACGGCAACGACCACACGACACGCGAAGCCGTCGAAGGTCTCGCCACGGAGTTTCAACTCACTCCGGCCGAACGTAAGGAGCTTTTGGCAAGCGGCCAGCAGGCAATTTTTAACAACCGTGTTGGGTGGGCAAATTCCTTCCTCAAGAAAGCGGGGCTCTTGGAGTCGCCACGCAGAGGGGCGCTGCGTATTACGGCCAGAGGCAAACAGACACTTGGTGACAACCCCACGAGAATTGACGTCAAGTATCTTGAGCGCTTTCCAGCATTCATTGAATTCCGTGACGCTTCACGGAACAACAGAGAAGCGACAACAACGGCTTCCGTTGTTGTCGCACCGGAGCAAACCCCAGAGGAAGCGCTCGAACTAGCCCACCAGAGTCTTCGCCTCAGTCTTGCCCAGGACATCCTGGGCCGCATTCTCTCGTGTTCCCCTACATTCTTCGAACGCCTTGTCGTTGAGCTCTTAGTCAAGATGGGCTATGGCGGCTCTCGCCGCGACGCCGGCGAGCGCATCGGGCAAAGTGGCGACGGTGGAATCGACGGAATCATCAAGGAAGACCGTCTCGGGTTGGACACTATCTACATTCAAGCGAAGAGATGGCAAGGTTCTGTTGGTCGCCCGGAAATTCAGAAGTTCGTCGGCGCGCTACAGGGTCAGCGCGCGAAGAAGGGTGTTTTCATAACCACCTCGTCTTACACAGCAGAGGCGATTGACTACGCGTCCCGCATCGCCACCACGGTCGTGCTCATTGACGGGAAGCTTCTTGCAAACCTCATGATGGACTTCGACGTTGGGGTTTCAGTCTCTGCTTCATACATCGTCAAACGCATCGATTCCGACTACTTTGAGGAGGGCGAAGTTGGCCTCTAACCCTGCGGGTCCATCGGACGCTACGCGATAAGGCCGCGTCGGGCGGTGCTTTCAAACCTTGAGCCTATTCCAGCTTGCTGCCATGACTGATCTACTTCCGCCCTGGCCTGTCCTCTCGGCTTTCCTGTTCGCCAGTCTCGTTCTTGCGATCACGCCTGGCCCGGGGGTGCTCTACATCGTTACTCGCAGCCTCGTCCAGGGGCGTCGTTCCGGGCTGGTGTCGGTGGTCGGCGTCGCGCTCGGCAACCTGGGCAACGCGCTGGCCGCGTCGGTCGGCCTGGCCGCCTTGTTTGCCGCCTCCTCACTGGCTTTTGGGGTGGTCAAGTACGCCGGCGCGCTGTACCTCTTCTACCTCGGCGTGCAGATGTTCCGCTCGCCGCAGGCTGCGAGTCCGGCTCCCGCACCTCTGGCGGTGCCGTTGAGCCGCGTCCTCCGGGATGGCTTCGTCGTCGCTTTGCTCAATCCCAAGACGACGCTTTTCTTCGCCGCTTTCCTGCCGCAGTTCCTGAGTCCCGAGGCGCCACCCATGTTGCAGGGCATGGCGCTGGGCTCGCTGTTCGTGGCAATCGCTACGGTGACAGACAGTGGCTACGCCCTGGCCGCCGGTATGGTCGCGCCTGCACTGGCCCGTGCCGCCAGCGTCCGTCGCCTGGGTCGGCGTCTCGGCGGTGGCGTGTTCATCGGTCTGGCGGTGTTCACTGCACTCACGGGCTCACGCAGCAGGGCCGGATAGGTCCAAGCCTTGCATGCCGGCTGAAGACGGTAGCGATCCCGATGAGTATCGGCCAGGGCGGGCCTCCATGGGCACCGTCCGGAAGTCTCATGACGGATCGGCGAGGCGGGTCCGCAACTCGCGCAGATACTTCAGCCCGTGGATTGCCCGGCTACCGTACCAGGAAACCATTTCGCCGTCGATCAGCGAGCTGCGCGTGCCCGGCAGTTGCTTTGTCAACTCACGCACGTGCTGTTCACGAAAGGGGTAGGGCTCACTGGAAAGAAAGACGATCTCCGCGTCACCAGCCAGCGCAGGCAGATCAATCTCCGGGTAGCGGACCGGGCTTTCGTGCGGCAGCGTATCCCAGCCGGCAGCGGCCAGCATGCGCGAGATGTAAGTATCGCGAGCCACACTGAGCCATGGCTCGCGCCAGATCAGGTACAGCACTTGCTGCCGTGGCAGGCCCGCGGCGAGCACGTTGAGCGCCGCCCACTCGCGGTCGAACGCGTCGCACAAGACCTCGGCCCGCTGCTCGCGCGCGAAGACGCCGCCGAGCAGGCGGTAGAGATCTAGGTTGTCGCCGACGGTCAGCGGATGGGTGACGATCAGGTGCGGTACGAAGTCGGCCAGTGCCTCGACTTCCTCGCGACGGTTTTCGTCGATGTTGACCAGCACATGCGTTGGCTTTAGCGCGCGCAGTTTGTCGACGTTGAAGCCTTTGGTGCCGCCCAGCTTGGGGATCCGGCGGACCACCTGTCGCGGATGAATGCAGAAGCCGGTACGGCCAACCAGCGCCTTGGCGAGGTCGAGGGCTACCAGCAATTCGGTCAGGCTGGGCACCAGCGAGACGATGCGCGGACTGCCTGAATAGCGACCGTGTGGCTTGCCGAGCGCGTCGGACCATTGCATGATGAAAGTCTCAGGCCAAAAACAACAGGAGGGATGGATGCTAGCTCAGAAAGTTGCCGTCGTGACGGGTGCGGCGCGTGGTATCGGTCTGGCTGTGGCGCGCGATCTTGCCGCTAGCGGCTGCAGGGTAGTGATGGTTGGGCGCGGCGCCGAAGCAATCGAAAACGCTGCCCGAGAGTTGTGCGACAGTGGCCACCAGGTTATCCCGCATGTTGCCGACGTGACCGACGCCAGTGCCGTTGCCGCTCTGGCCGCCCGCTTGCGGCGCGAGTTTCGTCGCGTGGACATCTTGATCAACAATGCCGGGGTGCTGCTCGAGCCGAAGGATTTTGCCGCGCCGCAGGGAGCCAGCGTTTTCGTCGTCGATCCGGAACTGGTGACCACGACCTACACCTGCAACGCCTTGGCGCCACTGCGCCTGATTCAGGCGCTGGTGCCGCTGATGCGTGAAAATGGCTGGGGGCGCATCGTCAATGTTTCGTCGAGTATGGGGCAACTGGCTGACATGGGCGGCTTCTGGCCCGCATACCGGATGTCCAAAGCCGCACTCAACGCGCTGACGCGCCTGACGGCCAAGGAACTGGAAGGCAGTCCGATCAAGATCAACTCGGTCTGCCCCGGCTGGTGCCGCACTGAAATGGGCGGTCATGATGCTGTCCGCAGTGCCGCGGACGGCGCGCAAGGGATCGTCTGGGCCGCGCTGTTGCCCGATGATGGACCGAGTGGCGGTTTCTTTCGCGACGGCAAGCCAATCGACTGGTGATCGTCTGCCGCGCGATTGGCAGAAGCCGGTCAGATTGTCCCCGCCGCGGCCAAAGGGCATGCCGACCTGCCCACGGTCTGCCCCGAACCTTACGGCGGTAATGCACGCCGCGGCTTGCGTGGCGCGGCGGCAAAGAGCCGATCGTAGAGGCTGTTGGGCAGCAGGCGCAACAGTTTGGCGACGACGCCCATTTGCCAGGGGATGACGCTGTAGCTGCTGCCGCGCGCAATGGCCCGCGCAAAGCGCCGCGCGGCCACATCGGCCGGCATCAGGAAAGGCATCGGGAAAGGGTTCCCCTCGGTCATTGGCGTTCGGATGTAGCCAGGGCAGATGGTGACCACCTTGATGGCCGAAGCACGCAGTTCGAGACGCAGGCTTTCGAGATAACTGATCGCCGCTGCTTTTGAGGCGCTGTAAGCCTCAGCGCCCGGCAGGCCGCGGATGCCGGCGAGCGAGGCGATACCGACCAGCCGGCCACCACCCGCCTGACGCATGGCAGCAATGAAGGGCGAGAAGGTCGCTGCCATGCCGAAGAAATTGACGTCCATGACCCGGCGGATGGCTTCGAGATCGTCGGCGCATTCGGTCAGCGTGCCGACAGAGACGCCAGCGTTGGCGATCACGATATCCGGCGCGCCAAGACGCGCAATGAAGTCGTCGCCGGCCGCACGCAAGGCCGCAGCGTCGGTGACGTCGAGCGGGTAGCAGATGACCTGCCCGGGCCAGCTTGCAGCGAGACGCTGCAGCAAATCAGCGCGACGCGCGGACAGGCCGAGCTGCGCCCCCTGTGCTGCATAGTACTCGGCCAGGGCCCAGCCAATGCCGGATGAGGCGCCGGTGATGAAGACCTTGAGCACGGGAAGCTCAACTATCCCCAACGCGCAGTCGTCAGCCGGGACGGGCTGTGGACGACTTTGGGCGACGCCAGCGCGGGGGCTTCAGGCGTGCTGCGGTCCTCTCACTTCTTGCTCCGATCGCGGCGTGCCTTGTCGATGACCTGGTCCGTCAGTCGCAGCAAGTCGGGAAAGCCCTTGGTTTCCTTGCCGGTGACCAGGTATTTGCCGTCGACAGCCATGGCTGGAACGCCCTGGATCTTGTAAGCCTGGGCCATCTGGTCGGCGCGCTTCACCTTGCTGATGACCCCGAAGGAGTTGTAGGCGTCGGTGAATTTCTTCCCGTCCACGCCTTGCGCCTTCACCCACTCGAGGATGCTCTGATCGTCGTAAAGCCTGCTTCCCGCCTTGTGCAAGGCATCGAAGACCGCGCCATCCAGCTTGGCCAAGTCACCGGTGGCTTCCAGCGCGTAGAAAAGCCGGGCCAGACTCGCCCACTGGGGCCGTCCGAACGAGACCGGTATGCGTTGGAAGGCGACGTCGCCGGGCAGGGCGGCGGACCACTTGCTGACAATCGGGTGGAAGTCGTTGCAGTGCCCGCAGCCATAGGAAAAGAATTCGATCACTTCGATCTTGGCCGGATTGTCAGTCATCTGGGCCGGCACGATCGGCACATAGTCGCGACCAACCACGAGTTCGGCTCGGCTGGGCAACGCTGTGGCCAGCAGGGCCAGGGCAATGGCGAACAACCATCCAGTCAGACGTTCATGCATTGGTCTCTTCCTTTCTTAGTCTTTACGAACCACGTTGGCCTCGATGCCCTGTCGCGCGAGATCCGCACGCAGGTGAGTGACGTCGTCCATCTTGTGGTAGGGCCCGATCCGAACGCGATACCAGACCTTGTCTTGCAGCATCACCTGCTGAATTCGTGCCTCTGCGCCGAGTAACGCCAACCGCGCTTTCTGGTTGTCAGCCTCACTTGCACTCGCGAACGAGCCCGCCTGCAGATAGATCGGTTCCTTGAGGGTATTGTCCTTGTCGACCTTGCCCTCAGTGGGCTTGCTTGCCACTGCCTTGCTCTCGACCGGTTTGGCGTCAGCCGGCTTCGCTTCGCCGGGTGCCGTTGTGATTGCCTTCGTCTCGCCGGGTTTGCTGACCACGGGCTTGGCCTCCTCCGGTTTGGGATCGGGAATCGCCTCGGCATTGCCTGGCAAGATCTTGTAGAAGTCGAAGCGCGGCTTTTCGGGAACCGGGTCACCCGGCTTGCCGGGTAGCGCTACAGGCGCCGAAGCGACCGGCGGTACTTCGGGTGCGGTCGGCGCAACTGGTTTGGTGGCAATGGGCGGTGACAGCTTGGGCTGTTGTCCGGTTGTGGTGAACGGCAGCGGCGCCTTGTTGATGTACCACACGACACCGGCCACGGCGATGACGCCGATCACCAGGCCAATGAACAGGCCGAGCAGCGTGCCTCCACCCGACTTCCTGGCGGGCGGCGTCTTGCGGGGTTTCATGTCACGACTCATGGAAGTTCTCTGTTCTCTGGTCACATCGATTCCGGGCAAGCGACGCCCAGGATCGTCATTCCGTTACGAATTACCTGGTTGACGGCAGCCGCCAGCGCCACGCGCGCCTCCTTGAGCGCCGGATCATCAACCAGAATGCGTTCGGCATTGTAGTAGGTATGGAATTCGGCGGCCAGATCCCGCAGATAGAAAGCAATCAGGTGCGGTGCCAACTCGGCCGCGGCTGCTTCGACGACCTCCGGGAATTCGCCGAGCCTTGCCGCCAACGCCAATTCGTGGGGGCCATCGAGCCGGGCAAGGTCCAAGCTGGCGAGTATTTCGCGCTCACCCCCCCATAGGGCCAGTAGCGAGCAGATGCGGGCATGCGCGTACTGAATGTAGTAGACCGGGTTGTCGTTCGACTGGCTCTTGGCCAGATCCAGGTCGAAATCGAGGTGCTGATCGGACTTGCGCAGGACATAGAAGAAGCGGCAGGCGTCGTTGCCGACATCCTCACGCAGGGTGCGCAGGGTGACGAAGTCACCCGAACGCGTCGACATCTGGGCCTTCCAGCCGGAGCGATAGAGCACGGCAAACTGTACCAGCGCCACCTCGAGCGCTTCGGGGTCGAGTCCCAGCGCGCTGATGGCACCCTTGACGCGTGGAATATAGCCGTGATGGTCAGCGCCCCAGACGTTGATGATGCGCTGGAAGCCACGTTCGTACTTGTTGAGGTGATAGGCGATATCCGATGCGAAGTAGGTGTAAAGACCGTTGTCACGCTGCACGACACGATCCTTCTCGTCGCCAAAAGCCGTTGATCTGAACCAGCGGGCACCGTCCTGAACATAGAGGTGACCGGCTTTTTCCAGTCGCTCGACGCAACGCGCCACCAAGCCGGTGGCAAACAGCGATTGCTCGGAAAACCAGACGTCGAAATGTACGCCGGAGTCTTCAAGATCGCTGCGGCAGTCCGCGAGTTGCTCGGTGAGCACGAAATCGTGCACGTACTTCCAGTCCTCACCGAGCAGGTGCCTGGTGTTGGCGATCAGCGCATCGAGGTGGGCCTCGCGCTGTTGCGCCGCCTCGGCGTCCGTGCGTGCCGGGTCGGGCAGGCCGGGGGTGTTCGCGAGGACGCCGGCCAGCGGACGCAGGTATCGGTCAGCATGGGCTGCCAGCAGCTGTCGCGCCATCTCGCGTACATAGTCGCCCTGATAGGCGTTCGGCGGGAAGGTCAGGGCTTCGCCTGCCTGGCCGCGCAGTTCCAGATAACGCAACCAGGTCGAGACGGCCAGGATATCCATCTGGCGGCCAGCGTCGTTGACATAGTATTCGCTGGTCACGTCCCAGCCGGCGAAGGCGAGCAGCTTGCACAGACTGTCGCCATAGGCGGCCCCGCGACCATGGCCGACATGTAGCGGTCCAGTTGGGTTGGCCGAAACGAACTCGACCAGGACCTTGCGCTTGCCGCCGGTCGTCGAGCGGCCGAACGCCCGGCCCTGTGCGAGGATGCCGTGCAGTACCTCGAGCTTGGCTGCAGGTGAGACGAAAAAGTTGATGAATCCGGCGCCGGCGACTTCTGCCTTGTCGATCAGGGACGAATACGGCAGCTCCGAGATCAGCAACTGTGCCAGTTGCCGCGGGTTGCGCTTCAACGATCGCGCCAGCTGCATGGCCAGGTTACAGGCGAAATCACCGTGCGAGGCCTGCTTCGGTCGCTCGATGTGTATCGCGCTGTCGGACTCGGTTGGCGCCACACTGAGCAGTGCGGCACGCATCAGTTCGGCAAGGTGGAGCTTGAGATCTGGACTCATCGCGATGTTTCTGCTGGAGAATGGGGTCAAGCGGTCGATTATACGATGCCCGATCACAGGTCGGGCGAACGATGCGGAGCGATGAAGGGCGTTTCTGTGTAAACTCGCTTCTTTGCCGACCATCATCCTGCCATCCGCCGTGCGACTTTTTCGCCTCGCCAAAATCCTGAGTATTGCGAGCCGCTACGGCCTCGACGAAATGATTCTCGAGCACGAGCCAAGCGGTCGCCTGGCGGCGTTGTCGCGGGCTTTTCACTTCTGGCGACGCTTTGACACCCCGTCGGCGGTTCGCCTGCGCCAGGCACTGGAATCGCTGGGACCGATCTTCGTCAAGTTCGGCCAGGTGCTGTCCACCCGGCGTGATCTTCTGCGCACCGACATCGCGGACGAGTTGGCCAAGCTGCAGGATCGCGTGCCGCCGTTTTCATCCGAACTCGCGCTGAGGCAGATCGAGACGGCCTATGGCAGGCCCGCCAGTGAAGTGTTTGCCGAGTTCGACGCGACGCCGGTTGCCAGTGCCTCGATTGCTCAGGTCCATTTCGCTCGCCTGCGGCCGGAAGACGGTGGCCACGAAGTGGCGGTCAAGGTGCTGCGCCCCGAAATGCACGACGTGATCGCCAACGATCTGGCCCTCCTTGATACGTTGGCCAGCCTGCTGGAGAAGGTCTGGTCGGATGGCAAGCGGCTCAAGCCGCGCGAGGTGGTCGGCGAGTTCGCCAAGTATCTCTACGACGAACTTGATCTGATGCGCGAAGCCGCCAACTGCTCGCAGTTGCGACGCAATTTCAGCGGTTCGACGCTGCTTCAGGTACCTGAAGTGTATTGGGATCAGTGCACGACGACGGTCATGGTCATGGAGCGTATGCGTGGCATTCCGATCAGTCAGACGGAAGCGCTGGTCGCGGCCGGCATCGATCTGCCGGCGTTGTCGCGGGCAGGTGTCGAGATCTTTTTCACGCAGGTCTTTCGTGATGGTTTCTTCCACGCCGACATGCACCCCGGCAACATCTTCATCGCCACTGATCCAGCCCATCACGGCAGCTATATTGCGCTTGACTTCGGCATCGTCGGGACATTGACGGACAACGACAAGAACTACCTGGCGCAGAACTTCCTGGCCTTCTTCCAGCGCGACTACAAGCGGGTGGCGACGGCTCACATCGAAGCTGGTTGGGCGCCGCCCGACACTCGTGCCGATGAGTTCGAGGCCGCCATCCGCGCCGTCTGCGAACCGATTTTCGACCGACCACTGCACGAAATCTCCTTCGGCCGTGTCTTGCTGCGCCTGTTCCAGACGTCGCGGCGGTTCAACGTCGAGATCCAGCCGCAATTGGTGATGCTGCAGAAGACCCTGCTCAACATCGAGGGTCTTGGTCGGCAGCTTGACCCCAATCTCGACCTGTGGAAGACGGCAAAACCTTTCCTCGAGCGCTGGATGAGTGAGCAACTCGGTCGCCGTGCTTTCCACCGCGGTGTGCAGCAGGAAGCGCCCTACTGGGCGCGCACCTTGCCGCAGCTGCCGCGACTAGTCTATCAGGCACTGGCGCAACCGAAAGCGCCGGATCTCGCGCCGTTGCTGGCCGAGCTCGCGCGCACGCAACGTCAGCAGCGGCGCTTGCTGGGGGTCATCGCGCTGCTGCTCGCCGCACTGCTGGCCAGCCAGTATCTATGAAAACTACCGGAGAATCTGCATGAATCGCGTCGTGATCAGTGCCAGCGGCCTCTTCACCGCCCCGCACATCATCAGCAACGAAGAACTGGTGGCCTCCTACAATGCCTTCGTCGGCCAGTTCAACGAAGCCAACGCGACAAGCATCGCAGCCGGCGAGATCGCCGCGCTCGAGGGATCGAGTGTCGAGTTCATTGAAAAGGCTTCCGGCATCACCCGCCGATACGTGATGGACAAGGCCGGGGTCATTGATCCGCAACGCCTGCGTCCGAAGTTCACGCCGCGGACCAATGAGCAACTGTCGCTACAGGCCGAGATGGCGGTTGCTGCAGGCGGCGAGGCGCTGGCCGCTGCCGGCAGGGCGGCGAGTGACGTGGATGCGGTGATCTGTGCCGCTTCCAACATGCAACGCCCCTACCCGGCGATGGCCATCGAGATCCAGCGAGCGCTGGGGATTAGCCAAGGCTATGGTTTCGACATGAATGTCGCCTGCTCGTCGGCCACCTTTGCGCTCGAACTGGCCGTCAATGCGGTGCGCTGCGATACGGCGCGCACGGTGCTGGTGGTCAACCCGGAAATCTGCTCGGCGCATCTCGCCTGGCAGGATCGCGACTGCCACTTCATTTTTGGCGACGTGTGCACGGCGCTCGTCGTCGAGAGGCTGGAAACGGCACTTTCACACAATGCCTGGGAAGTGCTTGGGAGCAAGCTGGCAACCAGTTTTTCTAACAACATCCGCAACAACGCCGGCTTTCTCTCCCGCTGTGAAGACCGCGACCCGACTGACCGTGATCAGTTGTTTGTCCAGGAAGGCCGTCGCGTATTCAAGGAAGTGTGTCCGATGGCTGCCGAGCATATCACCAGACATCTCGCCAGCCTCGATCTGACCCCGGTGCAGGTCCGGCGTTTCTGGCTGCATCAGGCCAACCTGGCGATGAACCAGCTGATCGGTCGTCGCCTGCTCGGCCGTGAAGCCACTGCCGATGAAGCGCCGGTGATTCTAGATGAGTTTGCCAACACGGCGTCGGCCGGCTCGATCATCGCCTTCCATCGCCACAGCGCAGACCTCGCAGCCGGTGATCTCGGCGTGATCTGTTCCTTTGGTGCCGGCTATTCGATTGGCAGCCTGGTCGTCAGGAAGGCGTCGTGATGGGTGCTGGCTGCGCTCACCCGTCGTTTATGCCAAATGTTCCCGGGGCGGGCTTGGGCTCACCCGGTTGGCGGTAATCACCGGGCGAGGGGTACACTCTCGGCGGCCGCTGCTCTCGGGACTGGCGATACTCGTCGCGGTCACGATCGCGGTTTCGCTCACGTTCCCTCGCCTCCCGCCTGGCTTCACGCTGGCCACGCTCATAGCCATTTTCGTAGTCTCGCGATCTATCGTGCTGGCTGACGCTTGAGCGCTCGCCGTCGCGATATCCCCGATCATAAGCCGAATCGCGACTGGATGAACGGTAGCCATCGTAGGAGCGATCGCCGTAGGAATTGTCACCGTAGTACGAGTTGGAGTCGCAGCCGCTTACTGCGAGCAGGCCGCCAATGGCGGCGAGGATTGACATTCGCTTGAGCAAAAGGGACATGGGTCATTCTCCTTGTTCAATGTTTCCGCGGCATGGCCGCAACCGGCGGGTTCATCTCCCTGCGTGTCCACGATCGTACCACCTTCGGCTGCGTTTTCAGCGCAATGACCGTGAGAACGCCTTGTCACTACTTGTGGAAGGTGCGACCGCCACTTCCGGCAACGCGGGAGGCCTGGGCGCTGGCCGCGTGTTCAAAGAGACTCCAGCCCTGATACTGGGCGTTGACGAAAACCGCCAGCGCAAGCAGGCCGGCGATCCAGTTCGCCTTGATCATCTCAGTCCGCCTCTCCGTCGTCCTGGCCGCCGCCGAGATCGCTCTCGCTCCAGCGCCGTGCTTCGAAGGCATTCCTCCGCCAACGCGAGACCAGCGGGAAGACCGCCAGGAAAATCAACAGCAGCAGGAAGTTTGACCAGCCCGTCGGGTTGCGCACCACCTCAAGCGTGTCCACAACGGCTTCCGCATTGTCCGTCCCGAGTTCGTACTCGATGACGAGGTAGTAGTTGCCTGGCGGTACCGCCTTGAAGACCATCTCTTCAGAGGGCGATCCTTCCGACCAGCTCTCGCCCTCGTCGATGCCTTTGTAATGGCTGATTTCCTGAACGCCAAGGTAGGACTCACCGGTGGTTTTCTCGACCAGTGTCGTGCTGAGCGACACCCAGTTATTGACCAGACTTGTCCCATGGCGAACCAGCAGCGCCCGCGCGCGGCTGTTGAGGACGAACTCCTGACTGGTCAGAGTGGCCTCATCATTCAGTGGCGAGAGAACGAGCCGCTGCCTGAGCACCAGTTGCGACGCAAAAAGGAAGGCAAAGGCCAGTTGCACGACGGTCGCCGCCAATGCCAACTGCCAGAACAGGCGGCAGACACGGCGATGCCTCTCAGCCAGCGGATTGGGCTGGTTGGCATAGACCCCGATTCGCTTCGGTGGCGGCGCCTGGATCCTGAACGCGGCGCAAAGCTCCGCAGGTTCAAGGTACTCGGCCTGCGACCAGCCTGCTTCCTTGTCGGTTACTTCGCGTGACAGCATCAGGGGCGGGCAGACGTAGTCGTCGACCGCACAAGTCTCACCGACGACCACGCGCCAGTAGAACTCGCCGACGACGTAAGTCACTTCCGCCTTGCCCGTGTTGAAGAGCTTGAACTCTTGACCGTCGCGTTTGAACTTCGCCTGCCCGCGGCTGACCGGCGGTGGACTGGACAGTGTGCGCGCGAAGTTCCAGTGTCCCTGATATTCAATCAGCCAGGCAAAACCCTGCTGCACGTTGAACAACAGGTATTCCGACCACGGGTACTGCGTGCCCTCCGAAGTGGTGCTGCGGCGCATGAAGCCGATCACTTCCCAGTCGATGCCATGCAGCGTGCCGTGGCTGCCGAGGGGTAGCCACGGCACTTCGCGCAGCGCCTGCGCTGCCCTGGCCAGCAGTTTGACATTCTCATTCTCGACGCCGATGATCGAGCCGCAACCATCGCAGGCGACGCTCTCGATGGCGGCAGAATGAATCTTCAACGGCGCCGCGCAATGCGGACAATTGAAGGCGCGCGCGCCGACCTGTGGCGCACCGCCGGCAGCCGGTTCACCAAGTTCCTTCAGCTTTTCCAGCTTCAGATCGGAAAACGCGACCGCCTGGCCGACGAAGACCAGAGGCGGTGTTTCACTGTAGTCAAGCGTCAGGAAGCGATCGTTGCCGCGCAGGTCGGCGGTATTCACGTCGTAGCCTGCGGCGACCCTGAACGGCAGCTCCCCCTGGCCAGAGATGCAGCGGGCCGTTGCGAGATTGGTGACCGTGAAAACGCGGCCGTCGAGGCTGACCGACATCTCGGGTTGCAGTGTCTCGAATGCTGGCAGCGGGTCGCTGACCGCCACCTGCGCACTGACCACTAGCTCGCCGCCCGCTTCGGCAAGCCACGCGGTCCGCGCATCGTCGAACAGAATGTGCCACTCGTTCCAGATGCCGGCTTCGTATCTCAACTGGATGCGGCCGATGACCAGGAAGTGCCGGTTGCGGTAGCAGCCCTCGCTACCGATCTGGATCAGCGATCTGTCTTCCAGCAGTTCGGCCATGCGACCGAGGTTCTGCAGGTCTTCGCCACTGCGCAGCAGCGTGCTCCGACAGAATTCGCAGACGACATAGATCGAGGTCACCGACCGGAAGGTGACCGGCGCACCGCAGGATGGGCAACTGGCTCGCTTCACCTGGAGGAAGCTTGCTGAAAGGATGGGCTAGCGGGCGATCAAACCAGCTTGCCCAGCAAGTCGGCTTTCTTGGCGTCGAATTCGGCCTGCGACAGGATGCCCTTGGCGACGAGAGCGTGCAGCTTCTCCAGCGTCGCCACGACCTCATCGGCAGCGGCGGGCGCGGCCATCGGTGCCGCCGCCGCCGGCGTGGTCTGCGCCATCGCCGCGGTCATGGCCTGGCCGATGCCCATGCCGGCGCCGAGGCCAGCACCGATGCCGGCAATCCCGCCTTCATTCTGCGCTGCCAGCGGAATACTGGTGGCCACCTGGTACTGCGTGTAGCGCCCAAGGTCACCGATCATGTTCATGCCGATGCGGGTGTCGAGGATCTTCTGCAGTTCTTCCGGCAGCGAGACGTTCTGCACGACGAAGCTGTCGAGCGCCAGGCCATAGCGGTCGAACACCGGTTCCAGCTTGCCCTTGAGTGCCTTGCCGAGTTCGTCCTGGTTGGCGGCCATGTCGATGAACGGGACGCCTGATTCACCGAAGAGGTCGGTCATCGAGCTGATGACCAGGTTCCGCAGCTGGCCGTCGAGGTCGGCAACCGTGTATTGCTCGCGCGTACCTGAAATCTCGCTGTGGAACCGGCGGGCATCGGTGAGCTTGTACGAGTAGATGCCGAAGGCCCGCATGCGGACCATGCCGAAGTCCTTGTCGCGAATAGTGATGGGATTTGGCGTTCCCCACTTGCAGTCGAGCTGCAGTCGGGTCGAAAAGAAATAGACGTCCGACTTGAAGGGGGACTGGAAGAGTTTGTCCCAGTTCTTGAGGTTTGTCAGCAGGGGCAGTGTCCGGGTCGTCAGCGTGTACAGTCCGGGACCGAAGACGTCGGCGATCTGACCTTCATCGACGAAGACCGCCATTTGCGATTCCCGCACCGTCAGCTGCGCACCATACTGGATCTCGAAGTCCCGCATCGGATAGCGCATGGCAAGCATACCGTCGCCTTCTTCAGTCCACTGAATGACATCGATAAACTGTTTCTTGATGAAGTCCATTAGGGCCATGGCGATCTCCTGAAAGCAAGCGTTGGCGACCGGCGCCGGACCTGACCGGTGCCGGAGGATGGGTACTCAGTAAGTCATGCAGGCAGCGTTGATCAGGCCGACAGTGAGCGAAACGACGGCCAGAAAGATCGCCGGTGCAATCCGGCCCGACGGGATATCCTGGGTCAGTTGTGGCAACGTGAAGCGGGTCACCAGGTAAGCCAGAATCTGGATGACGCCGGCGATCACCCCCCAGGCAGCGAGATCGATCAGGGTGTCGCTATGGGCAATCACATTGGCAACCGGCATGGCGAAACCCAGCAGCGCACCTGACAGGCTGACTGCAGCAGCACTGTTGCCTGCCCGTATCAGGGCTACCTCATGATAGGGGGTGACATTGAGGTAGACCAGGAGGAAAAGCGCGAGCAGGACGATCGCCACGGCGAAATAGGCCAGAAAGGCGGGTAGCATCGTCAACAGGTGGCTGGGCATGAGAATTCTCCTGTTTGCCGGCGGTTGGACAGCGGTTCAAAGCGAGTCCGCATAGCGTACCAAGCCGCTTAGGATCAAATTGTCCGCCAACTGGAAGGGGATGTTCAAGTGCGCCGCAAGTCGCTCGGCCGCTCCACCGGTGAGCAGGCAGCGGGCACCTGGCTCGGCTGCGATGGAAGAAAACATCCGGTCGACCGCCCCCAGTTGGGCCTGCAGGCAGCCGCTGACGATGGCATCCATCGTGTTGCGCGGCTCGGCACGAAAAACGCCGTCGGCAAGCGGCAACTGTGCGGTGTTGCGCGCCAGCGCCGCACGCATCAGGTCGAAACCGGGCAGGATCAGACCACCGCGAAACAACCCTGTCGCATCGAGCAGATCCACGGTGGTCGCGGTTCCGGCGCAGACTACCAGGCACGCGCTGTCGAGGAGGGTGCGAGCGCCGATCAGCGCCGCCCAGCGGTCGGCACCAAGTTGCCCCGGCAGTTCGTAGCTACTTCGAACGCCACAGGCTTCGGCACTTGCGTGCAGGAACGAGACCTTGACCTGACGCCTGGCGAGGAGCGTCGAGATGCTCGTCGAAACGTCGCTACCCGCGACGTTGCAGACCACGACGCGTGCCGGCAGCGGCCACTCGTCAGCGGCCTCTCCCAGCCAGGCGACGTCGGCAGTTGCGAGCACCCCGCTGTCGAGCCATTTGCGGCCGTCATGAACACCCCACTTGATGCGGCTGTTGCCCGCGTCGATGGCGATGATCATGCCACCCGCAGCGACAGGTCGCCGGACAGGCAGCGTTCGATCCCGGCCGAGGTGCGCAGCAGCAGGGCGCCATCCTCATCAGCCCCGAGGCAGATGCCTTCGCGATCAAGGCGGTTGCCATCGACCAGGCGCACCTGACGATCCTGCCAGGAATGATGCGCCTGCCATTCGCTGCGCAGCACTCTGAAGCCGCCCTCGGCAAAGCGGTCGAGAACCTCTGTCAGATCAATCAGCACCTGCGCCAGGATCTGATGACGATCTGGCAGGGGTGACAGCGCCTGCGCCAAGGCTGCCGGACGGTGCAGGAACGCTTCCTCGCCCGCCGGTGGTAGTTGCAGGTTGAGACCGATGCCGATCACTGCCCGCATGACGCCGGGCTCGGATTCCAGTTCAACCAGTATGCCGCCGAGCTTGTCGCCTTCGAGCAGGATGTCATTCGGCCACTTCAGGCCAACGCCGCGCACGCCGCTGCCCTCCAGAGCGCGTGCGACCGCGATGCCGACAGCCAGCGATAGTCCCGCGAGTCGCGAAACCTTCCCCGCGAAGCGCCAGAGCACGGAAAAAGTGAGACCGGTTTCCGGAGAGGACAGCCAACTGCGGCCGCGTCGGCCGCGTCCGGCTGTCTGCTGGTCGGCAACCAGCAACAAACCGGTTGGAGCACCCTGTCGGGCGCGTTCGGCCAGCAGGGTGCTGGTTGAGCCACATTCGGCCAAGGCCTCGAGCGTGAAGCGGCCGCGCGCGCGGCCGAGCAGGGAATCCATGCGCAGCGGATCGATCTGGCAAGGGCGGAGAGACTGGTTCATGGGTTCGTCAGCAGAAACAACGCTCCCATTATCGCCGATTATCGCGGCAGTGAACCTTGCCGATCTTCGATCGCGCTGTTGCTGTCGAGCCCGAGTTCCTGAATCTTGCGGGTGATTGTGTTGCGACCGATGCCCAGTGCCTGTGCTGCCTCGATTCTGCGCCCGCCCGTATGAGTCAGCGCACGGTTGATCAGCACCCGCTCAAAGGCGTGTGTCAACTTCTCATGCACCTTGCCAGGGTCGCCCAGCAACAGTCGGTCGACCTCCTGCGCCAGCGCACCTTCCCAGTCGTTGGCCTGCACCGCGACAGTTGCTTCACGTAGTTCCGGCGGGAGGTCGCCCAGCTCGACCAGTTGCCCCGGCGCCATGACGGTCAGCCAGTGGCAAAGATTTTCGAGCTGGCGGACGTTGCCCGAAAAATCAAGGGAGCACAGATGCCTGAGGGCTGCTTCGGAGAAGCGCTTGCCTTCGACCCCGAGTTCCTGCGCGCTCTTCTGCAGAAAATGGCGTGCCAGGATCGGAATATCCTCGCGTCTTTCCCGCAGGCTTGGCAGTCGCACGCGGATCACGTTCAGGCGGTGGAAGAGATCCTCTCGAAAGAGCCCCTGGCTGACCCTCGCCTCAAGATCCTGGTGCGTCGCCGCAATGATGCGAACCTTGGTCCGCAGGGGTGAGTGGCCACCGACCCGGTAATAGTGACCGTCCGACAGCACGCGCAGTAGCCTCGTCTGCAGCTCTGCCGGCATATCACCGATTTCATCGAGGAACAGTGTCCCCCCTTCGGCCTGTTCGAACCGTCCCTGTCGCTGCGTCGCAGCTCCTGTAAAGGCGCCACGTTCGTGGCCAAACAACTCGGACTCCAGCAGGTCGCGAGGGATGGCCGCGGTGTTGATGGCGATGAACGGTTTGTCTGCACGTGGGCTGTGGCGGTGTACGGCGCGCGCGACCAGTTCCTTGCCGGATCCTGATTCGCCGGTAATCAAGACAGTAGCACTCGACTGGCTCAGGCGACCAATGGCTCGGAACACCTCCTGCATCGCCGGCGCCTGACCGAGAATCTCCGGCGTCAAGCCCACTTCGTTTGGTGCACCATTGCGGTGCATGCTTTCGCCAATCGCCCGCCGAATCAGTTCCAGAGCCTGATCGACGTCGAAGGGCTTGGGCAGATACTCGAAGGCTCCGCCTTGAAACGCCGACACGGCGCTCTCCAGATCGGAGTAGGCGGTCATGATGATCACCGGTAGCGCGGGAAAGCGATCCTTGAACACCTGGAGCAATTCCAGTCCGGACTGACCTGGCATGCGGATGTCGGAAACCAGCACCTGGGGCGTTTCCGCGCCCAGGTCAAGTTGTGCCAGTGCTTCGGTGGCCGAAGCAAAGCTGCGGAAAGGGATCTTTTCGCGGGCAAGGGTCTTCTCAAGTACCCAACGGATTGATTTGTCGTCGTCAACGATCCAGACCGGTTTCATTGATTCCTCAGGAAGCTTGGCTATTGTCATCGAAGTATCATCAGGTAATAGCAAGAAACCTGCCAGCCTCTCAGGCCAGAGGCAAGCGAATCGTGAAACAGGTATGGCCGGGCCGGCTGTGGCAATCAATGGTGCCCTGATGCTGTTGGACAAAACTCTGCGCCAGCGTCAGGCCGAGGCCGCTGCCACCGGCGCGGCCGGAAACCAGCGGATAGAACATGCGTTCGCGGATGTCTTCCGGAATTCCCGGACCATCGTCGATCACCTGAACTTCGAGCGCCAGGCGGTGGCGCCGCTTGAACAAGGTGACCTGGCGTGCCGCGCGCGTGCGTAGCGTGATCGTGCCCGCAGAGGAAACACTCCCGTCAGGTTGCCGTCTGATCGCCTGCGCCGCGTTTCTGGCAATGTTCAGAAAGACCTGAATCAGTTGTTCCCGATCACCCACCAGTTCCGGTAGGCTGGTGTCGTAGTCGCGGCACACCCGGAGCGTGGTCGGAAACTCCGCGGTGAGCAGGCTGCGTACGCGCTCGAGGATCTCGTGGATGTTCACCGGGCCAGGTTGCATCGGGCGGTGAGGCGACAGCAGGCGTCGCATCAGATCCTGCAGACGGTCGGCCTCCTTGATGATCACCTGAGTGTATTCGCGCAGGCCGGGATTGTTGAGTTCCCGTTCAAGCAACTGCGCTGCACCTCGGATACCGCCGAGAGGGTTCTTGATTTCGTGCACCAGGTTTCGTATCAGCTCGCGGTTGGCGTGTTGCTGCTCGACAAGGCGCTCTTCCCTTGTGGCCCTAAGCTGTTGATCTATTGGCCAAAGCTCGACAAGAAGAGAGGCCCCGTGGGCATCTACCGGGTTCACTGTGCAATTCAGTTGAAGTACGTCGCCACCAGCGAGCCGCAACTCGATGTTCTGCCCGGTATAGCCCCAGCCGTGATGCAGAACGCTGTTCAGGGCCGCGAGCAACTTTGGCGGGCACTCCATGACGCCCTCCAGCGGGCAGCCGGCAAAGACCTTGTTGCTGATCTCCAGCAAGTTCTCGGCGGCAGGATTCAGGTAGCGGATTGCCAGGCTCTGGTCGAGGAGAACAACCGCCGACGACAGCAGGTCAAGACCACCGAATGGATTCCCCGAATTCTCAGGCATCAGCTTGGGCGGGTAGCCTCATGCCCCAAAGATCAGCGCAGATTGCCGATCTCTTTCCGGATTGCCTCGACGTTGCGCTGATGCAGCGCGACTTTGTCCTTGTAGGGCTGCAGACGCTCCTGAACCTTGCCGCCACTGATCGCGCCACCTTGCATGCGCTCGTTTGGCAGGACGATCGCTTCCTGCTCGCTGAGATCCTTTTTCGCCTGCTCGGCGTTCTTCTCTTCGGCCGCCAACTCGTTCTCGAGGATACGGCGACGATCGCCATCGCGCGACTTCTGCGTTTGCTCGTCCACCTTTGGAAAGCTGCCAGGTGTTGCCGTCTTGTTCGCCGGTGCCTTGGGGGCCGGCGCAAGGTTAACCGGATCCAGCACGAGTTTTCGGCAACTCCTGGTCGGCACGTTGGAATAGGTGACCCGTCCGTCGGCATCGGCGCACTTGTAGATGTCCTGCGCGTCTGCTGGGGCTGCAGCAAGCAATGCCAGGGCGATCGAAATACACAGGTCTTGCGCTTTCATTGCTGTTGTGTTCCCTCGTCACGAGCAGTCCGTGGTTGCAGATGCCTACAATCCTGCCGGATCGGTATGCAGCAGGATTGTAACGGATGACCGAAGCCAATACTAACGCGCGAGGAGGGCGATCGGTAGACAAAAAAAGGACGGGCAGGCCCGTCCTCTTGTTTGCGCCGGGGGTTCAGCAGCTGTAATACAGTTCGAACTCGACCGGGTGGGTGGTCATGCGAACCTTGTTGACCTCGTCCATCTTCAACTCGAGAAAGGCGTCGATCCAGTCGTTGGAAAAAACGCCGCCACGGGTCAGGAAGTCACGATCCTTGTCGAGCGAGGCAAGGGCTTCCTCGAGGCTGGCACAAACGGTTGGAATCTTGGCATCCTCTTCCGGCGGCAGATCGTAGAGGTTCTTGTCTGCCGGATCACCCGGGTGAATCCGGTTCTGGATGCCATCGAGGCCGGCCATCAGCAGCGCCGAGAAGCACAGATAGGGATTGGCGATCGGATCCGGAAAGCGCGTTTCTATGCGCCTTGCCTTGTCGGAAGCCACATGCGGTACGCGGATCGAGGCCGAACGGTTCTTTGCCGAGTAGGCCAGTTTGACCGGCGCTTCGTAGTGCGGCACCAGGCGCTTGTACGAGTTGGTACCAGGGTTGGTAATTGCGTTCAGCGCCTTGGCGTGCTTGATGATCCCGCCAATGTAGAACAGCGCCATCTCCGACAGACCGGCGTAGCCGTTGCCGGCAAAGAGGTTCTTGCCATCCTTCCAGATCGACTGATGGACGTGCATGCCCGAACCGTTGTCGCCGACGATAGGCTTCGGCATGAAGGTCGCCGTCTTGCCGTACTGGTGCGCAACGTTGTGTACCACGTACTTGAGAATCTGCGTCCAGTCGGCACGCTTGACCAGCGTGCTGAACAGGGTTCCGATCTCGCACTGACCCGCAGTCGCCACTTCGTGGTGATGTACTTCCACCGGCACCCCGGCAGCCTCCAGCGTCAGAACCATCGCTGAACGGATGTCGTGCAGGCTATCGACCGGTGGCACGGGGAAGTAGCCGCCCTTGACTCCCGGACGGTGACCGGTTCCACCCTCACCCTCGGACTTTTCACCACTCGTCCAGGCGGCTTCCTGCGAATAGATCTTCAGCGTGCAGCCCGACATGTCGACGCTCCACGAGACCGAATCGAAAATGAAGAACTCGGGTTCCGGTCCAAAGTAGGCTGTATCGCCAATGCCGCAAGACTTGAGGTAAGCCTCGGCACGCTTGGCAATCGACCGCGGGTCACGGTCGTAGCCGCGTCCGTCAGCCGGGTCGACGACGTCGCAGGTGATGACCACCGTCGTCTCATCGAAGAAGGGGTCAATGTAGGCCGTGCTCGGATCAGGCATCAACTGCATGTCCGAGGCTTGAATCCCTTTCCAGCCGGCGATCGACGAACCATCGAAAGCGTGGCCATTCTCGAACTTGTCTTCGTCGAAAGCGCTGACCGGCACCGTCACGTGCTGTTCCTTGCCGCGGGTATCGGTGAAGCGGAAGTCCACGAACTTCGCCTCGTTTTCCTTGACCATCTTGATTACGTCTTGCGGGCTTGCCATTGCAGAGTCTCCTGAACAGGTGCCGGTACGAGCGGCGACAGTAGAAAATAGGTGCGCGGGGGGTACTAGCAGAAAACGTGCCAATCCATGCCCTGCTGGCTGTTCATTGTGCCACAAGGCTCTGGAGCATTCTCCAGCATTTTACGCCGCACCACGGCGGTGCGGTCGGCGGCGCTGTGCACCAAGGGGGTGCGTCCCGGCTGCTGGTTGTCGGGCTGCTACGCGCTGCGAACGAAACAAGTGATTTATACTCTCAGTTCCTCAAGACATCCTTCGACAGGCCCTCGGAACCCATGGGAAGATTGACCGACCTGCTGCAACTCGCCCAGGAACGTGGGCAAGAACTCGGCCTGCCCTATGCGGGAGCCCTGACGCCGCAGGAGGCGTACGAGGTCTGGCAGCTGGCGCCCGGCGCGAAGCTGGTTGACGTACGCACGCACGCCGAGCGGGATTGGGTTGGGCGCATCCCCGGTGCCATTGAGATCGAGTGGATGAGCTACCCTGATGGCGTCCCCAATGCCTATTTTCTGACCGAGCTGAAACAACAGGTCGATCGTGAAGCGCTGCTGCTGTTCATCTGCCGCAGCGGCGTGCGCTCGCACCACGCTGCCGCGCTGGCCCGTGAGGCAGTGCAACGCGAATGCTACAACGTGCTCGAAGGTTTTGAAGGTGACCTGGATGCCAATGGCCAGCGCGGGAGGATTGGTGGCTGGCGTCTTGCCGGCTTGCCATGGCATAACTGAACCTTCTGGTTGCCCGCCCGGGCTCCTTTGACATCGATTCGAGTCTCACCACATGCAAACTGCGACCATCAGCTTCGACAAGTTCAACCAGTTGCAGGACGACGCCTGTCATCAGCGCATTCGCACGGCTCGCGAGCGGCTCGGCAAGGAAGCCGTGCTGCTCTGCCACCACTATCAACGCGCGGATGTCTATCAGTATGCCGATCTTACGGGTGACTCCCTGAAGCTTTCGCGCCTGGCCTCGCAAACCGATTCGCGGTATATCGTCTTCTGCGGCGTGCATTTCATGGCCGAAGTCGCCGACATCATGTCAAAGCCGGAGCAGATGGCGATCTTGCCCGACTTGGCAGCCGGCTGTTCGATGGCCGACATGGCCAATCTGGCCAAGGTTGAGCGCTGTTGGCGCGAGCTCGGCGAGGCAATCGACGTGGACCAGCAGGTGACGCCGGTGACCTACATCAACTCGGCAGCCGATCTCAAAGCCTTTTGTGGTGCCCGGGGCGGCATCGTCTGCACCTCGTCGAATGCCGGAACGATTGCTGCCTGGGCCTTTGCCCGTCGCGAGAAGATCCTTTTCTTTCCTGATCAGCATCTGGGGCGCTGGACCGGGGCCCAGATGGGTATCCCGCTCGATGAGATGATGGTCTGGGATCCCGACCTCGAGATGGGCGGCCTCACAGCCGAGCAAATCCGGCGGGCCAGATTGCTGCTCTGGAAGGGTCATTGCTCGGTTCATCAGATGTTCCAGCCGTCGCATATCCTGCGTTTTCGCAATCAGCATCCCGACGGCCTGGTGATCTCCCACCCCGAATGCAGCTTCGAAGTCTGCCGGCAGTCGGATTTCGTTGGCTCGACCGAACATATCGTGAGGACGATCAAGGAGGCGAAGCCGAACACCCGCTGGCTGGTCGGTACCGAGCTCAACCTGGTCAACCGTCTCGCCGAAGAAGTCCGGCACGAGGGCAAGATCGTGCAGTTCATGGCACCGACCGTCTGCATGTGCTCGACGATGCAGCGGATCGACCCGCAGCATCTGGCGTGGACGCTGGAGAATCTGGCTGATGGTACGGTCGTCAACCAGATCAGGGTTCCCGAGCACGAGCGGGATCTCGCCAAGCTGGCGCTGGAAAGAATGCTTGCCGTATCATGAGTCAGGATAGCGTGTGCCGCTTCCTCTTCGACGACCTCGACATTTGTGGCGCCGTCGTCAGCTTGGGGGCGGTATGGCGCAAAATGCTCGAGAATCGCGCCTACCCCGAGCCGGTTGTCCGGCTCCTCGGGGAAATGAGTGCGACGACGCTCCTCCTCGGCGGCAACCTGAAACAGCCTGGGCGACTGACGATCCAGTTGCGCGGCAACGGCCCGGTATCGCTGATGGTCATCGACTGCAATGAACAGCTGCAGATTCGCGGCATGGCCAGGTGTGAGGCGCAGCCTGAAAGCAAGTCGCTGCGGGAACTGCTTGGCCACGGCCATCTGCAGCTCTCGCTTGACATGCGGTCGATGCGTGAGCCCTACCAGAGCATCGTGCCACTCGACGGCGAGAACGTTGCCGAAGTCTTTGAGCACTACCTTCGGCAGTCGGATCAGTTGCCAACCCGTTTCTTTCTGGCGGCTTCATCCGAGGCAGCTGCCGGCCTCCTTCTGCAGAAGCTTCCCGCCGCCGATCCGTGCGACCCGGATGGCTGGGCACGCGTCGAAGCGCTGGCTGCGACCGTGAAGGCCTCGGAGCTTCTCAGCCTGCCAGCGGCAGACTTGTTGCTGCGGCTTTTTCACGAGGAGGCCGTTCGCCTTTTTCCGGCCAGGACAGTCATTCACAATTGCCCTGAGGACTGGGAAAAGGTGCGCTCAATGCTGCGCTCGCTGGGCCCCGCCGAGGTTTATGCCGCGCTGCGGGAGCATGACGAGGTGGTCATCAAGGATGACCTGTGCAATCGTGACTACCGTTTTGATGCGCAGGCCATAGACGAACTCTTTCGCGATTTCGTGTCCGCTAATCCACCGACGCTTCATTGATCGTTGCAGGTAAGCCACGTTGGCGACTTGAATCCTGTCAGAGCACCTTGCCCGGATTCATCAGGCCCAGCGGATCAAGGGTCCGCTTGATTGCTCGCATCAGCGCGATCTCCACCGGGCTCT
This sequence comes from Accumulibacter sp., assembly GCA_017302455.1. Lineage (GTDB taxonomy): Bacteria > Pseudomonadota > Gammaproteobacteria > Burkholderiales > Rhodocyclaceae > Accumulibacter > Accumulibacter phosphatis. The sequence continues at coordinate 99,961 of JAFLDO010000006.1, read as the reverse complement.
TGTAGCGTAGCAGTTCCTCGCGCTTCAGCTGTCCGATACCGTGTTCGGCACTGATGCTGCCGCCCATTTCATCGACCAGGTCGTGCACGATGCGATTGACTTCCGGCTGTGCAGCCAGGAAAGCCGCGTTCTCGCCGGCTGCCGATTTCGATTGGTTGTAATGGAGATTGCCATCACCGACGTGGCCGAAGGTGACAATCCGAATCTCCGGGAAAGCCTGCGAGAGCGCCCGGTCGGCGCGCTCGACGAACTCCGGAATGCGCGAGATCGGCAATGACACATCGTGCTTGATGCTCAGGCCTTCGATCTTCTGTGCCTCGCCGATGTTCTCCCGCAGAGCCCACAGACGTTTGGTCTGCTCGCCGCTTTGCGCCAGGACCACGTCGCTGATCACGAGGTCTTCTAGCGCGGCGCTGAGAAATGCCGTCAGCGCTTCATGCAAGGCCTCATCGTCGCCGCTGCCGGACAATTCGATCAACAGGTGCCACGGGCTTGCCGAGAGGGCGGGGTGTGCCCCCGGAATGTGCTTGCGAACCAGGCCAAGAGCGCTGTCGGAAACCAGTTCGCAGGCGGTCAATGACGGACCGAAATGCGCCTGTAGATCAGCCAGCAGATGCACCGCTGCCGCTGGCGACGCGATTGCCAGCCAGGCAGTCGCCATTGCCCGTGGCAGGGGGAAAAGCTTGAGTACGGCAGCGGTAATGATGCCAAGAGTCCCCTCGGCGCCGATGAACAGGTGCTTCAGGTCGTAGCCAGTGTTGTCCTTGCGCAAGCCGCGCAGGCCATCCCAGATCTCGCCGCTGGGCAGCACGACTTCCAGACCGAGGGTCAGTTCACGCGCGTTGCCATAACGCAGAACCTGCACACCGCCCGCGTTGGTGGACAGATTGCCGCCAATCTGACAGCTTCCCTCGGCAGCCAGTGACAACGGAAACAGTCGCTGCGCCTCGGCGGCCGCATCCCGAATAGTCTGCAGCACGCAACCGGCCTCGACAGTCATCGCATTATTGGCGGGATCAATTGCCCGTACGCGCTTCAGCCTGGACAGGCTGATGACCACCGACTGTCCCTCGGGACCTGGCGTTGCCGCACCACAAAGGCTGGTGTTGCCGCCCTGCGGGACTATCGCCACGCCCGCCTGCGTGCACGCGTGGACCACTGCCGAGACCGCTGCCGTGGTTGCCGGGCGCACAACGCAGATGGCGGCACCGCGATATCGACCGCGCCAGTCGGCAAGGTAGGACGACATGGCTTCGGCGGTCGCCAACACGTTGTCCGCGCCAACGTGTTGGCCAAGGGTGCTGATCAGATCGGCCTTGTTCATGGGCGACTATGCCCGCCGCGCGGGTGCGTGGCACAATGGCCGTGCTTTCGCCTTGACAGAACCAGCGTGCACCGGAGAGACTGCCGTGGCACTGAGGCCGGTTGCCGGGGGAGAGAACGTTTCATGGTCGCAGGGTCTTTGATAAATGCCGCATTTGGTGCGAAGATTCGGGGCATCTTAATGCCTTTCCGGCTTGCCGGCATTTGATCTTGCAATTCCCGTTGGCAGCGGTCAGAACACTAGAACACATGCCCATCCGCTGAATGTCATGAGAAGCACCTTTCGCTCCGTTCACTGCCGACCTTGCGGCGGCCGCTCGACCTGGCAAATCGTCATCCTGTGCCAGCGGAAACTCTCATGAGCCCAGACGCGAGGCTGGTTGCCGACATCGGCGGCACTCGTGCCCGCTTTGCCTTGCTCGACCGGACTGGCTCTCCCGGCTTGGTGCGCATTCTTGCCGTGAGCGATTTTCCGGGGCCGGTGGAGGCGATTCAAACCTACCTTGACGAGGTTGGCGCCCCGGCTTTGCAGGCAGCGGCTATTGCGCTCGCGGCACCAATCCATGGTGAGGTGGTGCGGTTGACCAATGCTGCCTGGAGTTTCTCGCGCGACCAGCTCAAGTCGAGGCTCGGGCTGCGCCGGGTGCTGCTGCTCAACGATTTCACGGCCCTGGCCCTGTCGCTACCGCACCTTGGCTCAGCAGACCTGCGTCAGGTTGGCGCCGGCACCTCGGTCGAACTGGCTGCGAAGGCGGTACTCGGGCCAGGAACCGGCCTGGGTGTCTCCGGGGTTCTGTTTCATCGGGGTTGCTGGCTGGCGCTGAGCGGCGAAGGCGGTCACTGTTCGCTGGCCCCCACCGATGCACGAGAGTCGGCAATCCTTGCCCTGGCCTGGCGCGAACTTGGCCATGTGTCGGCCGAGCGCCTCCTTTCCGGCAGCGGCTTGCCGCTGCTGAATCGTCTGGTGGCCGCAGTAGACGGCCGCCGCGAGGAGCCGTTGTCGACAGCCGAGATCGTCTCCCGTGCGCTGTCCCGGCAGGACGTCCAGTGCCAGGCAGTGATCGAAACATTCTGCGCGATGCTCGGCTCAATGGCAGGAAATCTTGCGCTGACACTCGGCGCCCAGGGTGGCGTCTATGTTGGCGGTGGTATCATTCCAAGGCTGGGGGAACTGTTTGATCACTCACCTTTTCGTGTCCGTTTCGAGGCCAAGGGGCGTTTCGGATCCTACTTGGCGGCAATTCCGACCTATGTAATGCTTTCTCCTACGCCGGCCCTGCTTGGCGCTGCCCATGCCCTGGCCGAGAGCGAGGGTTATCCATGAACTTTACTGGAGTATCAGCCTGATGTCCGATGCCGCTCAACCCTGTCCCGAAAGCGAACAACTGCGCGCCGAAATCGAGCACAAACTTCTCGGCACGGTCGCTGCCGAGCCTTCCAGAGCCACCAGGGCGGATCTCTATCAGGCGCTTTCGCAGGTGGCGCGCGAGCAGCTGGCACAGCGCTGGGTGAACACGCAGAATGCGGATCGCGACAGCAAGGCACGGCGTGTCTATTACCTGTCGATGGAATTCCTGATCGGTCGCGCGATGAACAATGCCTTGTCCGCACTCGATCTTCGTGACCAGGCGGCAGCTGTGTTCACTGCACCGGGGCCGTCAGTCGACGAGGTGATGGAATGTGAACCCGATGCGGCGCTCGGCAATGGCGGTCTGGGCAGGCTGGCGGCCTGCTTCCTCGATTCTATGGCGACGCTCGGGCTTCCCTCCTGGGGTTATGGCGTCCGCTACGAGTACGGCATGTTCGCACAGTCGATCCTCAATGGACAACAGGTTGAAAAGCCGGAAGCCTGGCTGCAGGATCGTTCGCCATGGGAATTCCCGCGCGCCAACAAGCATCACACCGTGCGCTTCGGTGGTACCTGCGAACACCATGGCGAGTGGGCCGAATGGCACGCCGCCGATTCGGTGGAAGCCAAGGCTTTCGACTACGTGATCCCCGGTCATGGCACCGATCGGGTCAGTACCCTGCGGCTGTGGAAGGCGGCGGCGCCATCGGAGATCGACCTCGGTGCCTTCAATACCGGCGACTACCAGCGCGCCGCCGAGTTCAAGAACCGCTTCGAAAACATCTCCTGGGTCCTCTACCCCAACGACAGCACCGCTGCTGGTCGCGAACTGCGTCTACGCCAGGAGTATTTCTTCGTCTCGGCATCGATGCAGGACATCCTGGAGCGTCACCACGGGGAGCACGGAACCTTCGACAATCTGGCCGAGCAGGTGGCGATCCATCTCAACGATACCCACCCGGCGATTGGCGTTGCCGAGTTGATGCGCCTGCTGGTTGACGAGCACGGCATGACCTGGGCAGCGGCCTGGGACCAATGCCGTCGGATTTTCTCCTACACCAATCACACACTGATGCCGGAGGCGCTTGAGACCTGGAAGGTTTCGCTGATCCAGCGTGTACTGCCACGCCACATCCTGATCATCTACCGTATCAACCAGGAGTTTCTCGACGAGGTCATCCGGCTCTACCCCGGAGATATCGACCTGATGCGGCGAGTGTCGCTGATCGACGACGGCGGCGGCCACGACAAGGACAAGCGCGTGCGCATGGCGCACCTGTGCATCGTCGGCAGTCACCGCGTCAACGGCGTTTCGCAACTGCATTCGGACCTGATGGTACAGACCATCTTTGCCGATTTTGCCAGCCTCTACCCGGAGCGGTTCCACAACAAGACCAACGGCGTCACCCCACGACGCTGGTTGGCACAATCCAACCCTGCGCTCTCCGGTCTACTCGACGAGCGCCTCGGCGGCAGGGACTGGCGTCTGCATCTGGACCGTTTGCACGATCTGCGGGCCAGCGCTGACGACGCCGGTTTCCGTACCGCGTTTGCGGCGGCCAAACGTGGCAACAAGGTGCGTCTGGCCAATTACGTTGCCCGTGAAGTGGGCATCACCCTGAACCCGGACAGCCTGTTCGACGTGCAGGTCAAACGGATCCACGAGTACAAGCGGCAGTTGCTCAACGTGTTGCACGTCATCACGCGCTACAACGCACTGCTGGACGGCTCAGCCACGAATTACGCGCCGCGCAGCGTGATTTTCGCCGGCAAGGCGGCATCGTCGTATCACATGGCCAAGCAGGTGATCCGCCTGATTCACGACGTCGCCGCAGTCGTGAACAACAATCCGCGGACCCGCGAGCTGTTGCAGGTCGTCTTCATTCCCAACTATGGCGTTTCCGTCGCCGAGCTGATCATGCCGGCGGCCAATCTGTCAGAGCAGATTTCGACCGCTGGCACCGAAGCCTCGGGTACCGGCAACATGAAGCTCTCGCTCAACGGCGCACTGACCATCGGCACCGAGGATGGTGCCAACATCGAGATTCGGGATAACGTGGGCGCCGAGAATATTTTCATCTTTGGCAACAACACCGCTCAGGTCAATGCGATCAGGGCGGCTGGCCATCAGCCGATGGCTCTGTACCAGAACGATCCTGCCCTCAAGGAGGCGCTTGACCGGATTGACAGTGGTTTCTTCTCGCCCGGCGAACGGCCGCGTTACCATGACATCTTCAACAGCCTGCTGCATTACGGCGACCACTACCTCTTGCTGGCCGACTATGCGGACTACGTTGCCGCTCAAGCGCGAGTTGATGCCCTCTATCTGACGCCCGACGAATGGCAGCGCAAGGCCATTTTGAATGTCGCCGGGATGGGTCCTTTCTCCGCCGACCGGACCATCAGTGACTATGCCAAAGACACTTGGAACCTAAGTGCACACTCTACCTGAGGAAGTCTCAAATGCTTGACCATTCAGAAATCATTGCCCTTTGCCGGGCACAGCACGGTGACCCCTACGCCGTTCTTGGAATGCACACCGACCCCGACGGAGGACTTTGGGTTCGCAGCCTGCAACCGGGCGCGCGGTCGGTCGCCGTCCTCGAGGCCAAGACCGGGAAGCAGATTGCCGAGCTGGCGCAAGTCGAGGTCAAAGGAGTGGAAGGCTTCTTCGAGGGGATCATGCCCCGCCGTCGGAACAGTTTTCCCTATCGCCTGCGGATCACCTGGGAACACGGAGTACAGGAGACCGATGATCCGTATCGTTTCTCGACCGTGCTCGGCGAAATGGACGTCTGGCTGCTCGCCGAAGGCTCGCACCTGCGGCCCTTCGAGCGTCTCGGAGCGCACCTGTGCGAGATCGATGGTGTGCCAGGCACAGCCTTCGCAGTGTGGGCGCCGGACGCGCAGCGGGTCAGCGTCGTCGGCGATTTCAACACCTGGGACGGTCGTCGCCACCCGATGCGCCTGCGCCGGGAGTGCGGTGTATGGGAGATCTTTCTCCCGGGGGTGACCGCCGGCGCCCGCTACAAGTTCGAGATTCGGGCTCGCGATGGTTATCTGCTGCCGCTCAAGGCCGACCCCTATGGCTTCCAGGCCGAAATGCGTCCATCGACGGCCTCGATCGTCTGCGCCTTGCCGCCACCCGTCGAACCCGTGGCTGTGCCGGCTGGCGACGAGCTGGGCGCGCCGCTATCGGTCTACGAGGTGCATCTGGCCTCATGGCGGCGGGCCGACGATGGCGGCTTTCCTGACTGGCAGCGGATCGCCGACACGCTGATCCCTTACGTGGTCGATCTGGGCTTCACGCATCTGGAGCTGTTGCCGATCTCGGAGCACCCCTTCGACGGATCCTGGGGCTATCAGCCGCTCGGCCTTTACTCGCCCACCGCGCGTCATGGCAACCCGACCGGTTTTCGCGAATTCGTCGCCGCCTGTCACGCGGCTGGCCTGCGCGTGCTGGTCGACTGGGTGCCAGCGCATTTCCCGACGGACGAACACGGCCTCGGCCGCTTCGACGGCACAGCCCTCTATGAGCACGCCGATCCGCGGGAGGGCATGCACCAGGACTGGGGTACGCTGATCTACAACTTTGGCCGTCGCGAAGTCAGCAACTACCTGATCGGCAATGCCCTCTTCTGGATCGAACGTTACGGCATCGACGGCCTGCGGGTCGATGCCGTCGCCTCGATGCTCTACCGCGACTATAGCCGCGAGGAAGGACAATGGCTACCGAACGTGCATGGCGGTCGCGAGAACCTGGAGGCCGTCGCTTTCCTGCGCCGGACGAACGAGGTCCTTGGCCAGGAGCATCCAAGCGCCGCCACCTATGCCGAGGAGTCGACCGCCTGGCCGATGGTCAGTCGTCCGCCGGAAATGGGTGGCCTTGGTTTCCACTACAAGTGGAACATGGGGTGGATGCACGACGTTCTCGACTATATGGCCAAGGATCCGGTGCATCGCAGGTATCACCACAACCAGCTCAGCTTCGGCATGATGTACGCCTACACAGAAAACTTCATTCTGCCGCTGTCGCACGATGAGGTGGTTCACGGCAAGGGCTCGTTGATCAGCAAGATGGCCGGCGACTACTGGCAGAAGTTCGCCAACCTGCGTGCGCTGTATGGCTACATGTGGGCCCATCCAGGCAAGAAGCTGCTGTTCATGGGCGGCGAAATCGGCCAATGGAACGAGTGGAACCACGATGCTTCGCTCGACTGGGGGCTGCTTGACTTCCCGCTGCACGCTGGCGTGCGCGACCTGATCCGCGATCTCAACCGTATCTACCGGAGCAATCCGGCGCTGCATCAGGTCGATTTCGAGCCAGCCGGCTTCGAGTGGATCGCCGCCGATGATGCGGAATGTTCGGTCGTCGCCTTCGTGCGCTGGGCGCGTGATCGCTCGCGCGCCATCCTCTACGTCGGCAACTTTACGCCCGTGGTTCGCCATGGCTACCGGATCGGCGTACCGATGCCCGGTATCTACCAAGAGCGGCTCAATACCGATTCGCAGCATTACGGGGGCAGCAACGTCGGCAACGGGTTTGAGCCGATCCATGCGGAGCAGGTTTCCGCGCACGGGCGCGAATGGTCACTTGCTCTGACGCTGCCGCCGCTCGCAGCGCTGTATCTCGAATGGATACCGTGATCGACGGCGCGGGTCTCGAAGCCGGGCGGCCCTGGCCGCTTGGCGCCCACTGGGATGGCCGGGGAGTGAACTTCGCGCTTTTTTCGGCGCATGCCGAGGCCGTCGATTTGTGCATTCTCGAAGGCAGGCAGATGCGCGTGTTGCCCCTGCGCGAGTGCAGCGACCAGGTCTGGCACGGCTACCTCGGCGGCGCAGTGCCCGGCCTGCGCTACGCCTACCGGGTGCATGGTCCGAATGCGCCGGAACTGGGCCACCGCTTCGATGGCCAGCGCCTGCTGCTCGACCCCTACGCGCGCGAGGTGGCAGGTCGTTTTTCCTGGGCGGCACCGGATGACCCGGTACACTGTCTGACGGCCGCTGTCGTTGACGAAGCGTTCGACTGGGGTGGCGATGCCCAGTTGGCGATACCCTGGGCGGACACGGTACTCTATGAAGTTCATGTCAAGGGAATCAGCTGCCAGCACCCCGGGGTTCCCGAAGTCCTGCGCGGCACCTACGCCGGTCTCGCCGCGCCGGCGATGATCGAGCACTACCGGCGGCTCGGGGTGACCGCTCTCAGCCTGCTGCCGGTACACCACTTCCTCGACGAGCAACGGCTTGTGAATGAAGGCCGCGTCAATTATTGGGGCTATAACTCGCTCGCCTTCTTCGCGCCGGAACCACGTTACGCCGCCCGGATTGGTGGGCAATCGGTGATTGTCGAGTTCAAGAGGATGGTGCGTGCGCTGCACGCTGCCGGCATCGAGGTCATTCTCGATGTCGTCTTCAATCACACGGCGGAGACGGACGAAGCGGGCCCGACCCTGTCGTTTCGCGGCATCGACAATCTGAGCTACTACCGACTGCGGGCCGGCAATCTCGCCAGCTACGAGAATTTCACGGGTTGCGGCAATACGCTCAATCTCGCCAATCCGCGGGTTCTGCAAATGGTGATGGATGCGCTGCGCTACTGGGTTGACGTCATGCACGTCGACGGCTTCCGCTTCGACCTAGCCGCCACACTGACCCGCGACAGCGCCTTTCTTGCCGCCAAGAGGCAGGATCCCTTGCTGCAGCGAGTCAAGCTGATCGCCGAGCCCTGGGACATTGGACCCGATGGTTATCATTTGGGCCGCTTTCTGCCTGGCTGGAGCGAATGGAATGACCGCTTCCGCGATGACGTGCGCGCCTTCTGGCTGACGGGCGGAGTGGGTGTCGCGGCGTTGGCGCAGCGGCTAGCCGGATCGAGTGAAGTGTTCCGTTTCGCTGGACGGGCGCCGCAGGCGGGCGTCAACTTCATCACCGCGCATGATGGCTTCACCTTGCGCGACTTGGTCAGCTATCAGGAGAAGCACAACGAGCTCAACGGCGAGGGTAATCGCGACGGGCACAGCCACAACCTCTCCTGGAACTGCGGGGAGGAGGGCGAGAGCCGCGATCCGGTCGTACTTGAAAGGCGGCGCCGCCTGCAGCGCGCGCTGCTGACGACCTTGATGATCGCCCAGGGCGTGCCCATGCTACAGAGTGGCGATGAGATCGGTCGAACGCAGGCGGGCAACAACAACGCCTATTGCCAGGACAATGCCATGACCTGGCTCGACTGGCGGAGTGCCGACGCCGATCTGACGGCTTTTGTCGCCGGGCTGATTGGCTTGCGACAGCGTTTTCGGCAACTGCGGCGCCGCCGCTGGCTGACTGGCGAGGGGAACGCTGACGGTCAACCCGATGTGGTCTGGTGGCATCCCGCAGGACGGCCGATGCGGGTTGCCGACTGGCAGTCGAAAAAGCTGGGTGCATTTGCCATGCAGCTCGCCCCGGACACGCCAGCCGCAGGCCAAGCAGGGGACAGCGGAACCTTGCTTTGCCTGATCAACCGCGACGAAATCCCGGTGCCCTTTCTGCTTCCGGCCGGTATCTGGGAGCAAGTTTGCGACAGCAGCGCGGACCCCGCTTTCGCCAGCTGTCGACGCGAGAAGACGACTCCGGTCGCGGCGCGTAGCGTGCAAATCCTCAGTCGGGAATGACCTGCCGAAGCGCGCCGCCGACAGCAATCGCGACCCTGACCGGTCGATGAGCTGCGGCAGGCCGGCGCTTTCACATTAAAATGAATCTTGTTCAGTCAAAGTGGTTTCTCTTATGTACGTGATCGCACCGAGTATCCTTTCTGCCAACTTTGCCCGGCTTGGCGAAGAGGTCGTGAATGTCATCGCCGCCGGTGCCGACTGGATCCATTTCGACGTGATGGACAACCATTACGTGCCCAATCTGACGATTGGCCCCCTGATCTGTGAGGCAATCCGCCCGCTGACGCGGGCGCCGATTGACGTGCATCTGATGGTCCGGCCGGTCGATCGCATCGTTCCGGATTTCGCGAAGGCCGGCGCAACTATCATCACCTTTCACCCGGAAGCGTCCGATCACGTCGACCGCACGCTCGCGCTGATCCGGGAGAACGGCTGTCAGGCCGGTCTCGTGTTCAACCCGGCGACGCCGCTCGAGTACCTTGATTACGTGATGGACAAGCTGGATATCATCCTGCTGATGAGTGTCAATCCCGGTTTTGGCGGGCAAAAATTCATTTCGTCAACGCTGACCAAGCTCAAGGCCGCACGGGCCAGAATAGATGCCTACGAGCGTGCCAGCGGGCGGCGAATCCGACTGCAGGTCGACGGCGGAGTCAAGGTCGATAACATTGCCGAGATCGCACGCGCCGGTGCCGATGCTTTTGTCGCCGGTTCGGCGGTCTACGGCGCTGGCAGGGACACCGACACCAACCGCTACGACAGCATCATCGCTGCGCTGCGCGCGCAGCTGGCGGTGCCGTGATGCCGACACCGCTCGCCGTCCGCGCCGTGCTGATCGATCTCGACGGCACGCTGCTGGATACCGTGCTCGATCTGCACGCCGCTGCAAACGCCATGCTGCGCGACCTCGGGCGCCGCGAAGTCTCGGTCGAATCGATTCGCAGTTATGTCGGGCGCGGCATTGCCAATCTGGTCAAGCGGGTGCTGGCTGGGTCGATGGAAGCCGCCGACGATGCTGCACCCCCCCCTCCGGAGGCGCTGGCCAGCTTCAAGCGGCACTACAGCACCGAGAACGGTCGCAATGCTGCCCTTTTCCCGGGTGTCCTCGAGGGTCTTGAAGCACTCAAGGTTCTCGACCTGCCACTTGGCGTCATCACCAACAAGGCGGAGGCTTTCACCCTCCCGCTGCTGCAGCGTACCGGTCTGTTTCCCTATTTCGACGTGATCGTCAGCGGCGACGTGTTGCCGCGTCTGAAACCTGACCCGATGCCCCTGCTCTGGGCCAGCGGCCGCCTCGGTGTGTCGCCGGTCGACGTGCTGATGATTGGCGATTCGGTGCACGACTTTCACGCCGGGCGGGCTGCCGGCTGCCACGTCTTTCTGGTGCCATACGGTTACAACGAGGGCCGTGATGTTCGTGATCTCGCTTGTGATGGTATAGTCCCGACCCTCGCCGAAGCGGCGCAACGCCTGATTCACGCATGACCTTGCTCCACCACACACTGCCCTCGCCGCCCGCCTGCCGGGCCGAGTCTGGGCGCTGGCGACGCCTGCGCCCGTAGGCTGCCTCGTCGCAGTCCCGCCCCGGGTGTGCATTGGCAGGGCGCACATCCGTTCTCGCAGTGCTTTCTTGTGGAGTTCCGATGACCGAAGCTTATTTCAATCGTTTGGCCGCCGAAGGCTACAATCGTATCCCGGTGATTCTCGAAACCTTCGCTGATCTCGACACGCCGCTGTCGATCTATCTGAAGCTGGCCAACAACCCCTACAGCTATCTCCTGGAATCAGTGCAGGGCGGCGAGCGTTTTGGTCGTTACTCGATCATCGGCCTTGCCAGCCCGACCCGGATTGTCATCAATGCGCATCAGGTACTGGTGCTGAACGGCAATCGCATTGCCGAACGTGAAGACGATACCAACCCGCTCGACTTCATCGGCAAGTACATGAAGCGCTTTCGTGCCGCTCCGACCACCGGCTTGCCGCGGTTCTGTGGTGGGCTGGTCGGCTGTTTCGGCTATGACACCGTCCGCTATATCGAAACCCGGCTGACGCGCTCGCAGAAAGCCGATGATCTCGGAATTCCCGACATCCTGCTGCTGCTTTCCGAGGAAATTGCGGTGGTGGACAACCTCTCGGGAAAACTGACCCTGGTCGTCTATGCTGAGCCCGGGGTTCCCGGCGCCTACCAGAAGGCTCAGACCCGACTGCGGGAACTGCTTGCCAGGCTGCGCGAATCGGTCGCAATTCCGCCCGAGACACCGCATTCTTCGCAACCGGCGACGTCGATGTTTGGTGAGGCACAATTCCGACAGGCGGTGATCAAGGCCAAGCGTTACATCACCGAGGGCGACATCATGCAGGTTGTCCTGTCACAGCGCATGAGCAAGCCGCTCGTGGCCAGCCCGATGGCGCTGTACCGCTCTTTGCGCTCGCTGAATCCGTCGCCGTACATGTTCTATTTCGACTTCGAAGACTTTCACGTCGTTGGCGCTTCGCCGGAAATCCTTGTCCGTCTTGAAGGCGACACCGTCACCGTGCGACCGATCGCCGGCACCCGTCGGCGGGGGGTCTCTTTTGACGAGGATCAGGCCCTCGCTTCCGAGTTGCTGGCCGACGAGAAGGAACGTGCAGAGCACGTTCAGCTCCTCGACCTCGGTCGCAACGACGCCGGCCGCGTCGCTCGCGTTGGTACCATCAAGCTCACCGAAAACATGATCGTCGAGCGCTACTCGCACGTGATGCACATCGTTTCGAATGTCGAGGCCAAGCTGCGGCCCGGGCTTGACGCGCTCGATGTGCTGAAGGCCACTTTTCCTGCCGGAACCGTCTCCGGCGCGCCAAAGGTGCGGGCGATGGAGATCATCGACGAACTTGAACCGGTCAAGCGCGGCATCTACGCCGGTGCGGTCGGTTACCTCGGCTTCAACGGTGATATGGACCTGGCGATCGCGATTCGTACGGCCATCGTCAAGGACGGCCACCTGCATGTACAGGCCGGCGCCGGCATCGTTGCCGATTCAGACCCGGCCGCCGAGTGGCAGGAAACGCAGAACAAGGCCCTTGCCGTGCTGCGTGCGGCCGAACTGGCCGAGCACGGTCTCGACACACGCTTTTGAGCCTGTAGCCGATCACTCGTCCGCGGAGCCGGTCAAAGGCACGAAAGCGACCGGCAGAATCCGCCGTTCCTCAGTCCGGCCTTGAGCGTCCTTGCTGATCGTCAACAGATCCTGCCCAAAGTGCTGCCTGCCAACCGGAATCACAAGTGTTCCCCCGGGCTTTAGTTGCTCGATCAATGCCGGAGGAACTTCGGGAGCTGCCGCGGTGACGACGATTGCGTCGTAAGGGGCATGCTCGGGCCAGCCGAAGCGACCGTTACCCGTACGTACCTCGACGTTGTCGTAGCCTAGCCGCTGCAAATGCTGGCGCGCGTGCTCGGCGAGTGCCTCGATGATCTCCAGCGAGTAGACCTGCTTCACTAGCCGGGACAGAATGGCTGCCTGGTAGCCGGAACCGGTGCCGACTTCAAGAATGACGTCTTCCGGTCCAGGCTGGATCAGGTCGGTCATCAAGGCGACGATGTAAGGTTGCGAAATGGTTTGCCCATAACCGATTGGCAGCGGATGATTGGCATAGGCGCTTTCCTGCAGTTCATCCGGAACAAAAACGTGTCGCGGCACCGTGCGCAAGGCGTCAAACACCCGCTGTTGAAGCGCTGAGCGACCGGTCAGGTAACCGGTCGCACGCACCTCGTTCCGGATTTCATCAAGCAAACGATCCAAATCCTGCTGATCATCGCTGCGCATGCCCTACCCCTTGATCACTGGCCGATCTCGCTGGCAAGAATGCTTCGCCTTGGACGCGCGCGACGGTCGCGGACCTCTCTGTGGTCGCCAGCCGGATCCCGTCGCTTCACTGCGCGTTACCGTGACCAATGAACGCGCAACAAGGCCCCTTCCGGGTTGTAGTGGAATTCGAGTTGGCCCTGATAGGCATGGTGGACGGCTTCGCCAATCGCCCGTGCGAGGTGGATGTCGGTGGTGCTCACCCGCAAGCCGGTCTCGGATTCGTCGATCGCCATCACCCGCTTCAAAGGGTGCTCCGCTCGCTGACGCTCGGCCTCGTTGCGGACCAGATGCCCGATCTCCTCCCGGTGAGCCAGCAGGAAATCTCCCTCAAGGAAAACAAACCCTGCCGGGTAATGATCCTGCACACGCTGGCAGGCTGGGCAGCTGGCCTGATACGCGTCGGCTGGCGCCATGACTCCCCATTGCCAACGCCCATCGCGAAAGACTGCACCGCAATGCGTACAGATGGTCGGGTCGGGAAGCTTCCCCCGGGTCTTGTAGCTATCGTGCTCTGCTTCCTGCAGAAGGCGATCACGGCGAGCCGGATGAAAACCGGGAGGGATTGATCTGCTACTCATGACAAACTCCCTTGAAAAAAGTCGCATCAGCGACGCGCAAGCACTGTCGAGCAATCCCGTCTCGCTGCCCGTCTTCCCCGGACTGGGCGCAACGCCAGCAGAGGCCGGCAGCGAGCGGACCACAGATCCATCATAGGTCGTCGAAAGTACTCGTGCAGGGAAAATCAAGAAACCCTGACGTTCCTGAACTGCCAGGGATCGGATGGGTCGATGTCTTCCGGGAACAGGCGCGCGCGGCCGGCGAGTGGCGTCCAGTCGGTGTAGACGCCGACCAGGGGCCCGAGATAGGGCGTGCAGATCTCGAGGACACGTTCGAAATCCATCTCGTCCGGCTCGATCACCCCGCGCTTGGGATTCTCGATCGCCCAGATCATTCCGGCCAGCGCCGCCGAGGTCACCTGCAGGGTGGTCGCGCTGTTGTGTGGCGCCAGCCGCCTGGCGTCATCGACGCTCAGTTGCGAGCCATACCAGTACGCGTTCTTGCTGTGGCCCGCCAGCAGCACCCCCAACTCATCGATGCCGCCAGGCGAGATTTCGTCCATCAGGATGCGCTTCTTCTCTTGCCGGACGTAGTTCCGGCCACAGAACTCATGCGCTGACAGCAGTGCATCGTCGCAGGGGTGATAGGCATAGTGCACCGTTGGCCGATAGATCACCTCGCCGCCTCGGCGAAGGGTCAGGTAGTCGGCAATCGAAATCGACTCGCCATGCGTGATGGCAAAGCCGTGGAAAGGCCCGGCACGCGGCGTCCAGGTACGCACTCGCGTGGCGCACCCTGGCCGGATCAGGTAGATCGCCGCCTGCGAACCGGTCTGATGTCGCATCCCGTCATAAGGGAAATGACGCTCGTGCGAACCCCAGCCAAGTTCGCAGGGTTGCTGCGCCTCACTGATGAAGCCATCGACAGACCAGGTATTGACGAATTCGTTCGTCTGCTTGCGCAGCGTCGACACCTGGGTGTCGCGCTCCGCGATGTGAATCGTTCGCACGTCCAGGGAGCCGCTCAGATCCGCCCAGCCCTCGCGCGTCTCGCGCGGGCTGGCGGCCAGCCCTGTGGCGGCGGCAACATTCAACAATGCACGTTTGACGAAGTGCGACACCAGTCCCGGATTGGCGCCATGCGTCAGCACTGCGGTCGGTGAAGCGGACTGGCCCTTGCGCAGCGCCAGCGCCTCCTCGCGCAGCGCGTAGTTCGTCCGCGCCGCCGCCGGCACGGCCGGATTGCTGTAGCCGCCAGGCCATGGCTCGATGCTGGTATCCAGGTAGAGCGCGCCCTTTTCGCGGGCATAGCGGATCAACGCCACCGAGGCGACGTCGACCGAGACATTCAGCACGAAGTCGCCACGGCCGACCAGAGGATCGAGCACCTGGCGATAGTTGTCGGGGAGCAACGCCCTGGTGATGAAGCGGATGCCATACTCGGCCGCAATTTGCCGGCCAGCCTCGTCGGCGGACACGATCGTGATTGCCCCCGGCGCCATGCCAACATGTCGCAGCAGCAGGGGCAGCAGTCCCTGCCCAACGCAGCCGAAGCCAATGACGATCAGGCGCCGGGGCAAGTCGACATGAACTCTATGCGCGGCCATTTTCAATCGCCCGGGAAACCAGGTGCGCGCCTCCTCGCCGCGCTTTCCCTGATCGGCAGACACACGGCGGCGCTGTCCAGGCCGGAGCTTGTGGCCGAGTCATAGTGGCATTGCATGGCGCACGGCATCGTCCACATTCTCCAGGAAGACGAACTCGAGTCGGTCCTTCGCCTCCGCCGGTACTTCCGCGAGGTCCCGGCGGTTCCTGGCCGGCAACAGCACCCGCTGAATGCCGGCGCGCATCGCGGCGAGCACCTTGTCCTTGATTCCACCCACCGGCAGGACGAGTCCGCGCAGGCTGATCTCGCCGGTCATCGCGGTGTCGTTGCGGACCGGGCGGTCAACGAAAAGCGATGCCAGCGCGATGAACATCGCCACGCCGGCACTCGGACCATCCTTCGGGATCGCCCCCGCCGGCACGTGCACATGGACATTGCTCCTGTCGAAGCTGCCGGCATCGATGCCGAGGCTGGCCGCACGGGTTTTCACCAGCGTGAGCGCAGCCTGTGCCGACTCTTTCATCACGTCGCCGAGTTGCCCGGTCAGGATCAGCTTGCCGTCACCGGCTGTGCGGCTCGCTTCGATGAACAGGATGTCACCACCGACCGGCGTCCAAGCGAGTCCCGTGGCGACCCCGGCGAGGCCGGTGCGCAGCGCGACCTCGTTATCGTACTTGCCCGGCCCAAGTATCCGGGCCAGATCGCCCTCGTCGACGGTCATCGACTTTATCGCGCCCTCGGCAATCTCCACGGCGGCACGTCGGCACACCGCGCCAATCTCGCGCTCGAGCGAGCGCACACCGGCTTCTCGCGTGTAATCGCGAATGATCGCCTGCAACGCTGCCTGCGAAAACTCGATCTGCCCTTCCTTGAGGCCGTTCTGGGTGATCTGGCGTCCGACCAGATAGCGCCGCGCAATCTCCAGTTTTTCCTCCTGCGTGTAGCCGGGTAGCTGGATGATCTCCATGCGGTCACGCAGGGGCCCCGGGATGTTGTCCAGCACATTGGCCGTGGTGATGAACAGCATACGGGACAGGTCGTAAGGCAAGGCGAGATAGTTGTCGCGGAAGGTATCGTTCTGCTCCGGATCAAGGACTTCGAGCAGTGCCGCCGAGGGGTCACCCTGGATGCTTGCCCCCAGTTTGTCGATCTCGTCGAGCATCATCACGCAGCCCCTCGATCCGGCCTTGCGAATCGCCTGTATGATGTTGCCGGGCAAGGCGCCGATATAGGTCCGTCGATGGCCACGAATTTCGGCTTCATCGTGGACGCCGCCCAGCGAGGCGCGTACGAACTTGCGCCCCAGAGCCCGCGCGATTGACTGGCCAAGCGACGTCTTGCCGACCCCCGGCGGTCCGACAAAGCACAGAATGGGCCCGTGACCACTCGGGTTGAGCTTGCGCACGGCAAGAAACTCGATGATGCGCTTCTTGACCTGATCGAGGCCGAAGTGATCTGCATTGAGGATGCGTCGCGCTTCAGCGATTTCGATGCGATCCGGCTCAGGCGCTTTCCATGGCAACTCGACCAGCCAGTCGAGATACGCGCGTACCATCGAGTACTCCCCGGAACCGTCCGACATGCGCTCCAGGCGCTTCAGCTCTTTGTTTGCCTGCGTCGCCACCTCCTCGGGCATCTCGGCGTCGGCGATGGCCTTGCGCAGCGCCTCCATCTCAATGCTGTTGCCGGTTTCCCCCTCGCCCAGTTCCTTCTGGATCGACTTCAGCTGCTCGCGCAACAGGTATTCGCGCTGGCGCTGGTCCATGCTGGCCTTGGTGCGCTCGTCGAGCTCACGTGAAAGCCGCAGCACCTCGAGGCGACCGAGCAGGCAGTCCAGTACGACATCGAGCCGTTGCGTCAGATCCACCGTTTCGAGGACCCTCTGCCGATCGCTCAACTTCAGTTCCGTGACGCTCGCCACCAGGTCGGCCAGTGCCGCTGGCTGGCCGATGCTCTTCACGGCGCCGAGCAGCTCCTGTGAGACTTGCGGCAGATACTGCAGGACTTCGAGCGCGCGCTCGCGGAGCTGGATCATTCTGGCTTCAATCTGGCTGTCTGTCACCTCGGGCTCCTCGATTCGCCCGACGCGTGCCACTGGAAAAGGATACCCGGGCAGGTGCTCGGCGATCCGGAATCGCTGCAGCCCCTGGCAGACAATGACGTGCGTGTTGTCCGGCAGGGTCACGTAGCGGAGAATGTTGGCCACCGTACCGACCAGACAAAGATCATCCGGAGTCGGCACCTCGATCTCGGCATCACGCTGCAGGAGGATGCCCACCGGACGCTCCGTCTTTACGGCTTGTTGGGCTGCCAGGATCGACTGTTCGCGGCCGATGGTCAGCGGCAGGATCATGCCCGGAAATAGAACGACGTTGCGCATCGGCACGATGATCATTGCGTCGTCAGGGATCACGAAGACGCCGCTGTCGCTCTTGTCAGTGCGCATGCTCTTGTCCTTCACTGGAGGCGGCGCAGGACGAGCATCAGGCAGCCGTCCTCGAGGAACTGCTCGTGCAGGCGGTAGTTGCCCGGAGGTAGCGGAATCCGGCGCTCGAATCGCCCATAAGGAATCTCGAGCCGGTGGATGGCTGCACGCTGGAGCACCGACGGCATCGGCCGCTGACCACGCACCACCAGACCGGCATCATCGAGAACGACTTCGCATTGCCGCGAGCTGACGCCCGGCAGCGCGACCAGCAGCCTGAGTTCCTCGCCACTCTCATACAGATCAACCGCCGGCTCCCAGCAGGGCACCGAGTGCACGCTTTCGAGGGAAAAAAAACGACGCTGTACTTGCTCTGCGCCCTGCAGAAGGTCCAGCGCCTCAGCCCACATCCAGAAGCTCCGGTCACGAGGTCTCATCGGCTGCATCCTTTGCCATCAAACGGCGCTGGCCTAAGCGCCAGCAAGATAGTATAGCGCTGCGCGGCGAATTCCTTAGAAGACGCACTCGCACACACCGATCATCCCAGACTTCGGTTGGAGAAGCCGGGCCGGGTCGTCCCTGAGGCACTGGTCAGCCAGAGTAGGGCGGCAGGCGCATCACAC
Organism: Accumulibacter sp.; assembly: GCA_017302455.1. Classification (GTDB taxonomy): domain Bacteria; phylum Pseudomonadota; class Gammaproteobacteria; order Burkholderiales; family Rhodocyclaceae; genus Accumulibacter; species Accumulibacter phosphatis. The sequence goes on along the minus strand of JAFLDO010000006.1, from coordinate 81,584 downwards.
CTTGCAAGCTGGTCCCTCGGGATCTGTGTAGGGGTAGGGGTAGGGGGTTCGGTCTGCGTAACGGCATGGTGCAGATTGCGCCAGGATTTCTGCTCTTGCGCCGGGCCACTCGAGGTCGATGCCAGCACGAGAAACACTGTCAAACTTGAGCCCACTTCTATCACGCGCGATAATGGCCAATCTTGCCGGTGCCCGGCATTACATGGTTCTCTGGCCAGCAGGCAATCAGGACCAGGACGCGCACAGAATTTCGCCAGTTTGCCGGCAGCGTGTGACAAGAAAGACGGGATAGACACTTTATGCTGCTGATGATTGACAACTACGACTCCTTCACCTACAACCTCGTACAGTACTTTGGCGAGCTGGGGCAGGAAGTCCGGGTATTTCGCAACGATGCCATATCCCTTCACGAGATCGCTCGCCTGCAGCCCGCTTTCCTGGTGATCTCACCTGGCCCGTGTGCGCCGACCCAGGCCGGCATCTCGCTGGCGGCGATTCGCGAGTTTGCCGGCAGAATTCCTTTGCTCGGGGTGTGCCTCGGGCATCAGGCGATCGGTGAGGCGTTCGGCGGCCGCGTCGTGCACGCGCAGAAGCTGATGCACGGCAAAGTCTCGCCGGTGCATCACGGGGAGGAGGGTGTCTTCCGCGGGCTGCCGAATCCGCTGACCTGTACGCGCTACCATTCACTGGCCGTGGAACGTAAGTCCTTGCCCGCCTGCCTGGAGGTGACCGCCTGGACCGACGACGGCGAAATCATGGGCCTGCGCCACAAGACACTGGCGGTCGAAGGTGTCCAGTTTCACCCGGAGTCGATCCTGACCGAGTGTGGCCACGACTTGTTGCGAAACTTCCTGGAGGAGCGAGCCCAATGAAGCCTCAGGACGCCCTGGCGCGGGTCATCGAACACCGCGAAATCTTTCACGACGAGATGGTTTCCCTGATGCGCCAGATCATGGGTGGCGAGGTAACACCGGTCATGATGGCGGCGATCATCATTGGCCTGCGTGTGAAGAAAGAGACGATAGGTGAAATCTCGGCCGCAGCACAGGTCATGCGCGAGCTTTCGACCAAGGTCCGGGTCAGCGACCGCTCGCACCTGGTCGACACCTGCGGCACTGGCGGCGACGGCGCGCAAACCTTCAACATCTCGACGGCGGCGATGTTTGTCGCCGCCGCGGCCGGGGCACGCGTCGCCAAGCATGGCGGACGCTCGGTCTCCTCGCAATCGGGCAGCGCCGACGTTCTCGAAGCGCTCGGGGCGAATATCAACCTGACGCCGGAGCAGGTCGGCCGCAGCGTTGATGAAGTCGGCATCGGCTTCATGTTCGCCCCCAACCACCACAGCGCGATGAAGCATGCGGGGCCGGTACGCCGCGAGCTTGGCGTGCGGACGCTGTTCAACATCCTTGGTCCACTGACCAACCCGGCGAGTGCGGCCAACCAGGTCCTCGGCGTCTTTCATCCCGACCTGGTGGGCATCCAGGTGCGTGTCCTGCAACGACTCGGTAGCTCGCACGCACTGTCGGTTTTCGGCCGTGAAGGTCTCGACGAGATCTCGATTTCCGGTGAGACGCTGGTCGGTGAACTGAAGAACGGTCGCGTCGAGGAGTACACCGTCCATCCGGAACAGTTCAACCTGCCGGTGCACGACCCGAGAGTATTGCGCGTGGCCAACGTCGAGGAGTCGAAAGCAATGTTGCTGACCGCGCTTGAAGACCGCGGTGGCGCCGCGCGTGACATCGTCGCGTTGAATGCCGGCGCCAGCATCTACGTCAGCGGTCTGGCTGACACGCTGGCCGACGGAGTGGATAAGGCCTTTGAAGCGATTGCTTCAGGTGCGGCGCGCGCCAGGCTCGACGAGTTCGTCGCTTTCACGCAGCGTTTTTCGGCTTGAGCGACTGCCTCGCCTGGGAGATACGGTATGGCTCTGCCAATGCTTGACGGACGCTTCGACGCTGCCGCCTACCTTGCGTGGGAGGAGACACAGGAAGAACGTCACGAATACATCGCCGGCGAAGTGTTCGCCATGGTTGGCGTGCGACAGTCACACAATCTCGCGACGCTCAATCTCGCCACGCTGTTGCGCCGTGAACTCAAAGGCAGTCCGTGCCGTGTTTTCGTCGAAGCCGTCAAGACGCGCATTGAAGCCGCCGATTGCTTCTTCTATCCCGACGTCGTCGTCACCTACGATCCGCGTGACCGTCTGACGCCGGATTACGTCAGCCACCCGCTGCTGGTCGCCGAAGTCCTTTCCGAGTCGACCGCCGCCTTCGATTGCGGCCGCAAGTTCGCCGCCTACCGCAAGCTGGAAGGTCTGCAGGACTTTGTTCTGGTCGACCTGGCGGCGCAGCGGATTGAGGTCTTTCGCCGCGACCTCGAGAAGCGCTGGGTCCTTTACGACTACGGCCCGGAAGATCAGGTCGAGCTGGCGTCGCTGGGTCTGCACCTGCCGGTGGAAGCGTTGCTCGAAGACACCCGCGAGGACTTTGCCGCAGAGACCCCGACGGCGACCGCTCAGCCATGAGCGACATCCTCAACCGGATTCTGTCCGTCAAGCGCGATGAAGTCGCCACTGCAAAGTCGATCAGACCGCTGGCCGAAGTGCGGGCGCAGGCCGAAGGTCAGCCGGCGCCGCGCGATTTCCTTGGCGCCATCCGTGAGCGCATCGCCGCCGGACAACCGGCGGTGATCGCCGAAATCAAGAAAGCCAGCCCGTCGCGCGGTGTCCTGCGCTCCGACTTCCGTCCGGCGGCGGTCGCCGCCAGCTATGAACAACATGGCGCCGCCTGTCTGTCGGTACTCACCGACCATCAGTTTTTCCAGGGCGCGCCGACGTATCTGCAGGCGGCGCGCGCCGCCTGCAGCCTGCCAGCCTTGCGCAAGGATTTCCTGGTGGACGCGTATCAGGTCCATGAAGCTCGGGCGATGGGCGCCGACGCCATCCTGCTGATCGTCGCCGCGCTCGACCTGCCGTCGATGCGCGATTTTGAGGCGATCGCCGCGAGTCATGGCATGGCCGTGCTGGTCGAAGTGCACAATCGCCCGGAACTCGATCTGGCCCTGCAGCTCGCCACCCCACTGATCGGCATCAACAACCGCAACCTGCGTAGTTTCGAAGTCAGCCTGCAGACGACCGTTGACCTCTTGCCTTACATCCCGGCCGAGCGCTTCGTCGTCACCGAGAGCGGCATTCTCGCCAGCGCTGATGTGCAGTTGATGCGCGACCACGGCGTCAATGCCTTCCTTGTCGGAGAAGCCTTCATGCGCGCCGCGGAACCGGGCGAGGCTCTGGCCGAGCTGTTTTCCTGATCTCCCCGTACGAGCGACATCAGGCGCCTCAACGCTTGCCCACCCGGGGGAGGCGCTGTTGACCGTTGGAGGACAGCACACCAAAGGATGGAGATCATGCTGAGCACTTCTGGTGGTTCAGTCAGGCACGAGATCAGCGCTCATTCTGTCGTCGGAGTGATCAGCCGCAGGCGTGGGAAGTAACCGCGATACCGCGTCTCGTCGCGCGTCAGCAGTGCCATGCCGGCGGTCATGGCGTGAGCCCCGATGTAGAAGTCCGGCAAAGGAGAGCGGCGATGACCACCCCGCTGCCGATAAATGCGATAGGCCGTACCGGATAGGAAGGCTGCCTCCCAAGGCAACGACAGGCGGATGAACTCAAACGGGGCCAGCGCCAGCTCCAGATCGGCCGGCGTGTCGTATACGGCGGCGATTTCAGCGTAGATTATCTGGTTGATCGCCAGAGCTCGGGACTCGGAGAGTGCCGATATCGTCGCCATCGCCCATTCGTACCAGTCGCTTTCGGCCGCCAGAAGATCGATGATGACGCACGAGTCAACCAGTACCGTCGTCACGATAGCGAGTCCCTCAGAAATGCCATGATCTCGTCCGCAGACTTACCACGGAAAGCCGGCGTCAGTGGCACGGCACGCGCACTCTTTAAGGCCGCTTCCAATTTTGCCCGCCGGTTATGGCTGGCCACACGAAGTATGACCTGATCGTTTTCGTAAACCACCTGGACCTCCGTATTCGGCAGCAGGCCGGCTGCGTTGCGGATTGCTTGCGGGATGGTGACCTGACCTTTGCTGGTGACGCGCATCTGAGGACTCCGACTAGTAAGAATGCGAGTCGGAATTTTACTTCCTGCCCCTTCCTCCGGCAAGGTGGGGACTTGACCGGAGCGGCTTGGCTTGCTCGTTCTTCAGCCCCTCCCCCTGCCGCGCGGCTCTGAGTGAAAATTCCGACGCCTGTTGCGAAAAACCAACAAATGCCCGCGCGCCACCACTGAAAGCGTTCACGGAACTTGCTACGCCCATCGCCGTTTGCCAAAATCGCTCCAACTTCTCGTTTCTTTTTCGAGAGGTCCAGTTTGGTGAGGCAGTGGTCCGCTTCATCGATCTCAACCTAGAGGAGATTCACAATGCAAAAGAAACTCATCGCACTGGCAGTCGCCAGCCTGGCCTCGGGCGCTGCTTTTGCCCAGACCAACGTCACCATGTACGGTATCGCCGACGCCGGCTATGTCTATAGCCAGGGCGACGCTGCCGGTAGCGGCACCAACAAGTTCAGCGGCGTCCAGTCGGGCCTGCTGAGCGGTTCGCGCCTCGGCTTCAAAGGCGAAGAAGCGCTGGGCAATGGCCTGAAGGCCATCTTCACCCTCGAATACTCGCTCAACCTCGACAACAACACCGGTGTCGGCAGCGGCTCGGGCGGCCTGTTCGCTCGTCAACAGTTCGTCGGCCTTTCGGGCGCTTTCGGTACCGCCGCCCTTGGTCGGCAGTATGCCCCGGCGTACTTGGCCACGGCCAACAATGACGCCTTTGGCGGTGCCCTTTTTGCCCCGCAATCGTACCTGAGCCAGCAGGCCGGGAATACTATTACCCCGAACAGCGGTGCCCGCTGGGACAACGCCATGACCTACACCTCCCCGAACTGGGGTGGCTTCACGGGTAAGGCGATCTATTCGTTTGGCGAAACCCAGGACGCTGCCGGTGGCTTCAACGACAACTTTGTATCGACCAGCGATAACGGCCGCTGGGGTCTTGGTGCCAACTTTGCTGCTGGTGCCTTCAACGTCGACGGTGTTTATCAAGTTCGCCAGAATGTAACGGCCTTCGGCGGCAACGATATCAACGAATGGTACGTCGGCGGTAGCTTCGACCTCAAGTTCGTCAAGCTCATGGCCAGCTACCAGGATCAGAATGACAAGAACGTCACGAATAACGACAATAGTACGTGGTCGCTTGGTGCCGTCATCCCGTTCGGTAACAGCAATATCCATGTGGGCTATGCGCAGACCGACTATGATGCCGGCGTAATCGACGGCAAGTCCGACTCCTTTGCCCTCGCCTATACCTACAACTTCTCGAAGCGCACCACTCTCTATGCCGGCTACGTTTGGGGTAGCAACGACCGCGATTCCAGGCCGACTGGCCCGGTTGCCGGCTTGTCGCTCACTGGCGCTCGCGGCGAAGACAGCAACACCTTCCTGGCTGGTGTGCGTCACTCGTTCTAATACAACTTCCGCGGTTCTGTTCCGCAAACGGGCGCTTCGGCGCCCGTTTTTTTGTACCGAGTATGGGCGTGACCCAGGAGGTGGAAAGCCACCTGTGGGCGAACATCGGGCTATGCTCAACTTTGCGAACGGCCAGCGGCCCGGCATGCCGGGTGGTATGGCAGGGGCCTCGCCAGAGTAGCTGCCGGCAATGCCGATTTTTCCTTCCAAAGCGGGATTGGCGACCCCTCCATCCAGAGACCCGCCGCGTGGAACTACTCAGCGGCTGCCAGCCACAGAGCGAATGTCCGCATCGGGTGTGGGCAAGGCTGTGCCGCCGATGTGGCAGAAGTGCAACAAAAATCTCCCTCCCATCTCCTTCAAAGCGGAGCAGGCTTGCTTAAGCGTTCGCTAGCTGCCAAACTTGCCTCAAATCATCCCGACGGTTTCGCTAGATTAGCGGGTGAGCTTGGGGAGAGAACTTTTTTGGCTTTCTTAAACTTTCAGGAGTTGACCTGCATGAAAAAGAAACTGATCGCAATGGCCGTTGCCGGCCTGGCTTCGAGTGCTGCCCTCGCCCAGACGAGCGTAACGGTGTACGGCGTGGCCGACTTGGGCTATGTGTACAGTCAAGGCAACGCTGGCATCGGCGGCGGCAAGAACAAGTTTAGCGGCATCGCGGGCGGCGGTGTGACTGCCGGCAACCGTCTGGGTTTCAAAGGCGAAGAAGCCCTGGGTAACGGCCTGAAGGCGGTTTTTACGCTTGAGTACGGCTTGTATCTAGACAACAACTCCGGCCTCGGCAGCGGCAATAACGGTGGTCTTAACGCCCGCCAGCAGTTCGTCGGGCTGTCGAGCAATTTCGGTACCGTGTCACTGGGTCGCCAGTATGCCCCCGGTTTCAACGCGACAGCTAACAACGACGCCCTTGAAGCCACTAATATGGGCATCCAGTCCAGCTTGAGCGTCTATGCTGGCAACTCGATTACCCCGAACAGCCCAGCGCGATACAACAATTCCATCGCCTACACCAGCAACAACCTGTCTGGCTTTACGGTTAGCGCGATCTACGGTTTTGGCGAAACCCAGGACGCTGCCGGTGGCTTCAACGACAACTTCGTATCGACCAGCGATAATGGCAAGTTAGGTTTTGGTCTAAATTATGCGAACGGTCCGATCAATCTGGACGCAGTGTATCAGAGCCGTCAGAACGTCTCCTTCGGTGTTCCTGGCACGGGCGACGATATCAACGAGTGGTACCTCGGGGGTAGCTGGGACTTCAAGGTTGTCAAGGCCTACGCTAGCTACCAAGCTCTGGATAACAACAACCAAGGTGCCGTTCTTGGCGGATATGGTAACGTTATTGGCAAGAAGAATGATATCTGGACCGTTGGTCTATCCGCGCCGGTTTTCAGCAATGGCGTCGTCGGCCTGAGCTATGGCAAGCTGTCGGTTGACAACAGAAATGCAGCGGACGGCGATAGCTGGGGCTGGGGCGCAATGTACACGCACAATCTGTCGAAGCGCACTGCCTTGTACGTTGCCTATACCTACTTTGACAACGACAGAAACTCTGTCCCCGTGCAAACGCAGGTTGTCGGCGGGCCAGACTCCTCGGGTATCGGTGCATTGGGTGAGAATAACTACACCTTCGGCACCGGCATTCGCCACAGCTTCTGATCCCCTCGCTCTGTCCGAATTAGCGGGCGCTTCGGCGCCCGTTTTCTTCCTCGTATCTTGGAGTTCGTACGGGACGGAACGCTCTTTTCCGAGGGAAAAGCCTGCGCGCGATTCCATCGGGGCGGCCACTCCGCCTTGCATCAGGCGACGTGACTCTGTATACTGCTCAGCCTTCGACCTCACCACCAGTTTTCATAGGGATAATCAACCATGGCCAATAGCGCACAAGCCCGCAAGCGGGCTCGCCAAGCCGTCAAGCAGCGCGCCCACAACGCCAGCCTGCGCTCCAGCCTGCGCACGGCGGTCAAGCGTGTACAGAAGGCCATTGTGGCTGGCGACCAGGCTGCGGCCCAGAGTATTTACCTGCAGTCGGTGTCGGTGATCGACCGTATTGCCGACAAGAAGATCATCCACAAGAACAAGGCCGCGCGGCACAAGAGCCGCCTATCGGCCCAGATCAAGGGCCTGGCCGCGTCCTAGTTCACGTTCCGCCCGGTAACTGAAAGCGGCGCCTGCGGGCGCCGCTTTCAGTTACCGGTGCCTGCGCGCTCGCGCCATCCCGCCAGCCCATACCCCGTATCCCCGTGACTGGCGGTTCTGGCGCCGACAGCGCACTCCCTGATCGGGCACGGTAAATTTGTTCTCCGGCTGATTTCATGCGTTGGTGTTGCCGACGGAGTTTGTGGTCATCCGCAGATAGTCAAAGACCAAGCGGATGTTGCGGTTCAGGTGGGCCATTTTTTGCGTGATGCTGGTCTTGCCGTCCGAGAAGTGGTGAAGGATACCGACGGCGAATCGGCGAAGGCGGGAGAGGTTCGCGGGACCGTGGCCGGTTCGGATGCGGCTCCGGTCCTCGTCGAAGTTCCAGTCGATGACATAGTGGCAACGGTTTTCGATGGTCCAGTGGCCGCGGTTGATTTCGATAAGACGTTTTGGCCCGGCTTGTTCGGGAGGGCGACTCGTGACCCCGAGTGCGGTTTCGAGCGTTCGCTTCCTGCTTTTCTTGTGGACGACCTCGCGCTCAATCAGGAAGACTTGGCCAACGTGCGGGAAATCGACATAGGAATTTAGCGCGGTACTGCACTAAATCCGTCGGGTTTCGATGCGTCCATGATCAGGCTGAACCGCCGACACACTTGACTCCGTTAGCCGTGAGCGCTAAGCTCTGTGCATGCGTCTGTGCGGCCAGGAATTCTCCGTTGACCTTCTGGATCGAATCCGGGAGGTCGTCACGTCGGTGCCGGAGATATCGCGTCGGGCGCTGTCGCGCCGGGTTTGCGAGTGGCTCGATTGGCGTACCGCGACGGGCGGCTGGCAGGAAGGCGGCTGCCGCAAAGCGTTGGCACAGCTCGTGCGGCGCCAGGTCATTGAGCTTCCCGCCGTCCGGGCCCGATTCACGCCACGCCAACCGACCACGCGGGCAGTGGAAGACCTCCGCCTCAGTGGGCCGCTGGCAGCGCTGGGTGCCGTGGAGTTGGTTGCCGTCGAGGCGGGGAGTCGGGAAGCACAAACCTGGCGCGCACTGATAGCGCGCGAGCACTACCTGGGCGAGCAGCCGCTGTGTGGTGCGCAGTTGCGCTACCTGGTGCGCTGCGAGCCTTACGGCTGGCTGGGCGCTCTCGCCTTCACCTCGGCGAGTTGGGCCATGAAGGCGCGTGACCAGGCGATTGGCTGGGAGGATGCCGCGCGTCGGCACAACCTGCGGCGGGTCGTGGCGAATGCCCGCTTCCTGATCCGGCCGGGCGTGCAGGTGCCGAATCTCGCCTCGCACGTGCTTGGACTCGCGAGCCGGCGACTGCCGGCCGACTGGGAAACGCGCTACGGCGTGCGACCGCTGTTGCTGGAGACCTTCGTCGATCCGACGCGCTTTTCCGGCCACTGCTACCGCGCGGCCAACTGGATCGACGTCGGGACCACCTCGGGGCGCCGTGATGGGGTCGCCAAACAGATCTTCCTCCTGCCGTTGCACAGCGAATGGCGCGAGTTGCTGTCCGCCAAACCCCGCGATGGCCTGAACACCCCGCCCCGTGTGCCGGCAAGCAACTGGGCGGAAGGAGAGTTTGCCACCGTTCGCTGGTACGATGAGCGCCTCAAACGACGTTTGATTTCCCTTGCGCTCAACTTCTGCCATCGCCCACAGGCGAATGTACCCGAAGCCTGCGCTTCGCGCGCCGGTACGCTGGCCGCTTATCGCTTTCTCCGTAACCGCCAGGTGAACCTGCAAGCGATTCTCACCCCGCACATCGAAGCGACCATCGAGCGCATTCGAGCGCACCGAATCGTCCTGGTCCCGCAGGATACGACGACGCTCAACTATTCGCATCATCCCGCAACCGAAGGACTGGGCCCAGTCAACACCACGCGCGACCAGGCCGTCGGCTTGATGCTGCACGACACCGTGGCGTTCAGCGTCGAGGGGACTCCGCTCGGCATCCTCGACGCCCAGTGCTGGGCACGCGAACCCGACGAGCACGGCAAGAGCGAGGAGCGAAAGCATCTGCCGATCGAGGAAAAGGAGAGCATGAAGTGGCTGAACAGCTTCGCTCGGGTGGCTGAAGTCCAGGCGCTGTGCCCGGAAACCCTGTTGGTGAGCATGGGTGATCGTGAGTCGGACATTCATGATCTGTTTGCGCTGGCCGCGCGCGATCCGGCAGGACCGAAGTTGCTGGTGCGGGCCGAGCGTACCCGCCAGCGGCGAGTGGAGAACGAAGCCCTGTGGGACGTCATCAGCCGCCAGTCGCCCGTCGGCGAAATCACACTGCGCATTCCCCGGCGGGGCAACCGCTCGGCGCGTACGGTGGTGCTAGCCGTGCGCTTCGCCGAAGTGACGCTGCAGCCGCCGCGCGGTAGTCGCCTGCCGGCGGTTGATCTGTGGGCGGTTCATCTACGCGAAGAGAACACTGACGATCCCGAGCCAATCGAGTGGATGTTGCTGACCAGCGTGCCGGTTCATACCTTCGACGATGCCGTTGAACGCGCCGAGTGGTACGCCGCACGCTGGGGGATCGAGGTCTTCCACCGCACCCTGAAGAGCGGCTGTCGGATCAAGGACCGCCAACTCGGCACCGCCACGCGTTTGCAGGCGTGCCTGGGGATCGACATGGTGGTGGCGTGGCGCATCTACCACTTGACGATGCTCGGGCGCGAGGTCCCCGATCACCCATGCACTGTCTTCTTCGAAGAAGTGGAATGGAAGGCCCTGCACTGCTATCACTACCAGACCTCGCTACCCCCCGATGAACCCCCCAGCATGGCCCAAGCGGTGCGCATGCTGGCGAAGATGGGTGGCCACCTCGGACGTCGCCGCGATGGCCCGCCCGGCACCCAGGTGCTCTGGCGGGGTCTGCAGCATCTCGACGTGGCCGTCCAGATGTACAACATCTTCACCCGCTCACCTCCGCCTCGAATCTGGCGCTCCTACCCCGAAGGCTATCTGTCGCCCCCCCAAGCGCCTTGAGTGGCGACGGAGTCAAGTGAGGGTAAGGACCACAGCATGATCAGGGGGGTGACACGACTACCTGGTCGGACGCCTGTCGATTCTGAAAAAGGAGCGCGATATCGGCCTGCAGGGTGGGCTGATTGCCTTTGACGGTGAAGTGGTAGTGGGCTTCCCGGCTCACCACATACGCGGCCAGCTTGCGCTGCGTGAGGAGCGCATCGGCGGTGATGTCCTTCCCCTGAATGTCGATGCCGTCGAGCAGCGGGATGAACATTCCGATCTCATTGGTTTGCTTGGCTTCTTCCTGGTCTTCTACGGGCAATGTGCCGACTTTTTTTGGGTGTGACAGGTGCCAGTCTCATGACCAACGACGCTCATGATATGCGTTTGCGCCCCCTGTTCATCCTTGGCGTTGCGCATTGTCTTGCCATCCACGGCCATACTCTTGTCGTCGCGCGCGTACGCTTGGTTCCACTGCCGGCAGGCCTCATCCAGCGCAGTCGGATCGACACGAATCAAGACGTCACGAAAGATGAATTCACTCGGCACGCGGTAGATCCCCTTCTCGCGACGACAGCGAAAGCGTTCGCGCGCTCGCGGTTTGAGGTCTTTCGCCCAACCGGCGATGGCTTTGTAGCCGCGCATCCCGCACAGGGTTGCGGCCGTCGCCATAGCCAGCACGCTCGGCAGAGGATGGCGCTTGCCTTGAGCGCGCCGCGGATCCGGGATGGCGGCAAAGAAGTCGGGAAGCAGACGCATCTGTTCGGCGCTGAGCATCATTCGGGGCACTCCTTGAGCATAGGCGGGGGGGAGAAACGAGCGCGAAAGCTGGGCTGGCGCATCGCGCTGCAGCGGCCTGACGAAAACCAGCTTGGGGGACTCCGAGTGGGCCGTGTACCCGGCACGGGTACGACGAAACCCCTGGGTCAGCCCCAGGCACGTCCAGTTCGCGGCCCGGTAGACCGTTCCCTGAAAACGCGAAGGATCGACAAAGGTCTCGAGCAGGAGGATCCGCTTGCCGAAACGATCCTGCCAATCCGCGACGATCCTCTCCTGGCACAGCGAAAGGACTTTCGAACCCAGATTCGGGCGGTGCCAGTCAGGCAGAATCAGAAAACGGCTATTGTTGGCGATCAACCCCAGACGATCATACTGATGCCGGAAATCCCACCCGATCCAGTGATCCCGAACCCCACATTTCCACGCCGCGGCCGAAAAACTGAGCAGGGCTGCCCAGTCCTCGCCGCTGGTAGCGACGTACCATAGCGTGTGGCCGATCTTCGCCAGATCGCCCAGATAGTGGTGTTGCGCCATCAACTCCCGATAGCGACCCTCCTCGCTCTTCTCGATCGGGCGCACGCGCAACGCATCCAGTTCCGCTTCCATCCGCCCTTTATACAGACACCCTTACCCGATGTCCATAGCCGGCACCTAACCCACGGATTCTTTAACTATTGACCAGAAGGACAAATCCACCCTGCCTGATCGGGCTTGCGGTAAGCGAGCGTCTCCCGTTACAAGGTATAATCTGCCGATCGAGAAATAATATTAGATTGTGCTAATATTACAATTGTGACGAGGAATGCTATGGCTGCGGTGAAGATGGATATGGAACAGGCCCGATTCAACATGATCGAGCAACAGATACGCCCCTGGGAAGTGCTGGATTCCGAAGTGCTGGGAATCCTGGCGGTGGTCAAGCGCGAAGACTTCGTTCCGGACGCGTTGAAGGCGCTGGCGTTTGCTGACCTTGAGTTGCCGATCGGCAACGGCCAGACGATGCTGCAGCCGAAAATCGAGGCCCGGATTCTGCAGGAAGTGACAATCAGAAACACCGATATCGTGCTTCAGGTCGGTACTGGCAGCGGCTACATGGCCGCTCTCCTGGCCTCGAAGGCCGAGTATGTGTATAGCGTCGAGATCGATCCGCAATTGGCCGAGAATGCCCGACACACTCTGCAGCGGACCGGCGTCGCCAATGTCAGCGTGGAAACGGGGGATGCGTCACAGGGCTGGCCTGTCCACTCACCCTACGACGTCATCGTCATCTCAGGCTCTCTGCCCGAACTACCCGAAGCCTTTCTGCAGCAGTTGAAGATCGGCGGCCGCCTGGCAGCATTCATCGGCGAGCCACCGGTGATGGACGCACGGCTTATCATCCGCACCGATGAGCAGGCGTTCAACACGATCAACCTCTTTGAAACCGTGGTCGCGGCGCTGACGACCAGGAAGCGTCAGAGCTTCGTCTTCTGACGCCGGATCCGCTCTCGATGCAAGTGAGTTAGCCTCATGTCTCTGAGATTCAGCGCCGGCCGGTTCAGCTTCGTGCTGGCGGCAGTCCTCTCTGCTGTGCCCGCGTGTGCCGCCGACCTGGTGCAGGTCTATCGCGAGGCGTTGTCCTACGACGCTCAGTACGCGGCGGCGCGTGCGAATGCAGAAGCCGGGCGCGAGAAACTGCCGCAGGCGCTCGCCGGGTTGCTGCCGACGATTGCTGCGACCGGCAACACCTTCGCCAATGACGCCAGCTTTGACACCCGAATCAATAGCCTCGGCATCAACACCAACACCAGCACCCGAAACCGTTTCAACAGCAACGCCTACAACGTCAACCTGACGCAACCGCTGTTCCGCTGGCAGAATTTCGCCCAGTACGGCCAGTCCAAGCTGTTGGTGATGCAGACCGAGGCGACCTTTGCCCAGGCGGGGCAGGATCTGATTCTGCGCGTCGCGCAGGCCTACTTCGACGTACTCGTCGCGATCGAGAACCTGCGCGCCGTGCAGGCCAACAAGACGGCGATCGCGCAGCAGCTTGAGCAGGCGAAGAAGAACTTCGAGGTCGGCACGGCGACCATCACCGATAGCTACGAGTCCCAGTCCCGCTTCGACCTGGCGACGGCGCAGGAGATTGCCGCCGATAACGAGCTTGAAGTGAGGCGTTATGCGTTGCGTGTCCTGATCGGCAGGGATCCTGGCGAACTCAGTCGCCTCAAGCCGAAGGCGGTCATGGAGCCACCGCAACCGGCCAGCATGGATCCGTGGGTCGAGGCCGCCGAACGCGATAGTTTTGTCGTTCAGGCGCAACAGGCGGCGGCCGAGGCAGCCGGCAAGGCGGTCGAGATCAACCGTGCTGGACACTACCCGACGCTGGATGTGGTCGCCAACTACGGCCAGAACAATGGCCCCGGCCAGTCCGGACTCGGTGAAATCGACACGACGACGCGCCAGGTCGGCCTGCAGCTCAATATCCCGATCTTTCAGGGGGGCGCGGTCAACTCGAGGACCCGTGAAGCCATCGCCCGGCGTGACGCCGAGCTGGCGACGCTCGCCAAGGAGAAGCGCAACTCGGCGCTCGGCGCTCGTCAGTCCTACCTTGGCGTGGTCAATGGCCTCGCCGAGATCCGGGCGCTCGAGGCGGCGCTGGTATCGAGTCTCAGCTCGCTGGAATCGAACCGGCTGGGTTACGAGGTCGGGGTGCGGATCAACATCGACGTGCTCAACGCCGAGAACCAGGTCTACGTCACCCGGCGCGATCTGGCCCGGGCGCGCTTCAATACCCTGCTCGCCCAGCTGAAGCTGAAGGCGGCGGTCGGCTCGCTTGCCGAGACCGACCTCGAACAGATCAATAGGCTTTTCGAGGCGCCATAAGGCACGCAATCAGCGCCACGGTGCGTGCCGTCGCGCCGCGGTGCGCCTGACTGAAATTGCTCGCGGCAACACGCATGGCCGACAGTTCCTGCGGCTGCCTGAAGAGTGTTGCTGCAACGGCCGCCGCTGCGCGGGCGTCGGGAACGCGGCGCGCAGCACCGCAGGCGATGGCATCTTCGCTCGCGAGGGCGAAGTTGAAGCTATGCGGACCGAGCAGGACCGGGCAGCCGCAGGCGGCGGCCTCGATCAGATTCTGGCCACCAAACGGCAACAGGGTACCGCCCATCAGCGAGAGGTCGGCCAGCGCATAGTAGGCAGCCATTTCGCCCATGCTGTCGCCCAGCCAGACCTGTGTGTCCCTCGTTGGCAGGCCCCCTTCGCTTCTTCGGCAGGCCGTCAGCCGGTGCTCGGCAATCAGTTCGGCGACCTCGCCGAAACGTTGTGGGTGGCGCGGCACCAGAAGCAGCAGCAAGCCGGGAATGTCCATCCCGGCGAAAGCGTCCAGGATCAGTGCCTCCTCGCCTTCGCGAGTGCTGGCGGCGAGCCAGACCGGACGGCTACCGAGCAGTTGTCGCCACGACGCGCCCAGCTGCAGCTTTTCTGGTGGCGGCGTGACGTCGAACTTGAGGTTGCCGCAGACACTGACCTGGCGGGCGCCGATCTGCTGTAAACGCTCGCCGTCGGCCGCGGTCTGCGCTCCAACGGCGCCCAGCGCCGCCAGCGCTGGCCCGATCAGAGGCTGCAGCCGGCGATAGCCCCGCTGCGAGCGGGCCGACAGGCGGGCGTTGATCAGTGCCATGGGCAGACGACGTCGTCGGGCCGCTTCGATCAGGTTTGGCCACAGCTCGGTTTCCATCAGGAGCCCGATCTGCGGCTGGAAGTGATCGAGAAAACGCCCAGCGGCATCAGGCAGGTCGTAGGGCAGGTAAGCCTGCGTCAGCCGGCCGGGATGCCGGGTCACCAACTCGCGACCGGTCGCCCGGCCGGTCGGCGTCATGTGCGTCAACAGCAGGGAGTGCGTCGGGTATTGTCGCAGCAGTGATTCGATCAGCGGCTCTGCGGCACGCGTTTCGCCAACGGAAACCGCGTGCAGCCAGATCAGTGGCATTGTCGGGCGCGCGGCGTAGAAGCCGTGCCGCTCGCCCAGTTGCTGCAGGTACTCGGGCTGTCGGCGTGCCCGCCATAACAGCCGCAGCCAGACCAGCGGCATGGCCAGGTAAAAGAGCAGCGAGTAGAGCAGGCGCGCCATCAGCGCAATGCCTGTTCGGCGACCCTCAGGACCTCCGCCACCGACGGCGGTGCACCGGTGGCGCCGAGGTTGCGGATGAAGCCGGTCCCGTAGACGCCGGTCAGCGCCGGATCGGTGGCGATGTACAGGGCGATGACCGGCACCCGCAGGGCGGCGGCGAGGTGTGCCAGCCCCGTGTCAACCCCGATCGCCAGGCTGGCCCCGGCAAGCAGGGCAGCCACCTGGAGCAAAGTCAGTGGCGGCGCGACAATGACTCCCTCGACGGCGGCGGCGATCCGTTCCGCTCGTTCGCGTTCGAGCGCATTGCCGGCCGGGAGAACCGGTGTCAGTCCACGCTCGAGCAGCGCCTGGGCAAGCGTGCACCAGTTCCTTTCATCCCACAGCTTGTCGTCGCGACTGGTGGCCGTCAGCAGGATGACCAGACGTTCGCCCGCGAGCCAAGGGCTGTCGATCGCCGGCGCCGATATCCCGTAATCGAGCGGCAAGTCCACTGGATAGTCGAAAGCGGCGGCCGCCAGCCAGCGGTTGCGCTCAACCGCGTGTGCATTGCGCGGAATGACAAAGGTGGCGTCGTAGAAACGAGCCGCAAGCGGTTCGCGCGCCGCCTCGGCCGCGTAACCGAGGCGCTTGCCCGTCGCCAGGCGGGCGATCAGGGCACTCTTCAGCAGGCCCTGCGTGTCGAGAACGAAGTCATAGGTTGTGGCGCCCAACCGGCGGCGGAATTCGCCCAGTTCGCGCCAGGTGGCAGGGCTGCCGAGCTGCTTGCGCCAACGCCGGATGGCGACCGGAAGCACGTGATCAACGGCCGGATGGAGACGCGGGATATCGGCAAACGCTTCTTCGACACACCAGTCGATCTGCGCTTCGGGAAGGCTCAGGTGCAGATCGCTGACCACCGGCAGGTTGTGAATTACGTCACCGAGCGACGAGGTTTTTACCAGTAGGATGCGCATCGGTGGGTCAGGGGCGAGAAAGACGGGCTGCCGTAGCCCGGGAAGTGCGCATTATAATGCCGCCTCCCAAATCCCCTCGCGGCGAGTTGACCCTGGGCCCTGTCTGGAGATGCGCAAAATGGACTCCCCTGTGATTCGTCCGGTCATCCTCTGTGGAGGGTCCGGGACCCGTTTGTGGCCGCTGTCGAGAACGCATTACCCGAAGCAGTTTCTCCGCCTGGTCGATGATTTCTCGCTGCTCCAGAATACGCTGAAAAGGCTCGATGGGCTGGTCGGACTCGGCAAGACCATCGCCGTGGCGAACGAAAACCACCGCTTCCTGGTTGCCGAACAGTTCCTCGAGATCGGCCTGCAGGCCGATATCCTGCTCGAGCCGGCGGCGCGCAACACGGCGCCGGCAGTGGCCGCGGCAGCGCTGCAGGCGATTGGCGATCAGCGTGAGCAAGCCGTTCCCCTGCTTCTGGTGCTTCCCTCCGATCACGTGATCGCCGACGTGGCGGCTTTCCAGGACGCGGTCAGGGCGGCCGTTCCGCACGCGCTGGCAGGGGCTCTGGTCACCTTCGGCGTCCTGCCTGATCGCCCGGAGACCGGCTACGGCTATATTCGCCGCGGCGATCCGCTGGCTGGCGGCTATGCCCTCGACCGCTTTGTCGAGAAGCCCGATCCGGAGACCGCGCGCGCCTACGTCGATTCAGGCGAGTACTTCTGGAATAGCGGCATGTTCCTGTTCCGCGCCGATACCTATCTCGAAGCGCTGGAACGTTTCGCGCCAGGCATTCGCGATTGCGTTGCCAAGGCCGTGGCGACGGCGCGGCGCGATCTCGATTTCCTGCGCCTCGATCCGGTAGCGTTTGCTGCGAGTCCGTCGAACTCGATCGACTACGCGGTGATGGAGAAAACCGAGAGCGGGGTCGTGATTCCGCTCGCAGCCGGCTGGAACGACATCGGTGCCTGGGATGCACTGGCAAGCATCGGGCAGGCCGATGGCAACGGCAATACGCAGCGCGGCGATGTGCTCAGCGTCGACAGCCGCAATTCCGTGCTGGTCTCGGAAGGTAGACTGCTCGCCACGGTGGGGATTAGCGAGCTGATCGTGATCGCCACACCGGACGCGGTCCTGGTCGCCGACAAGGCGAAGGCGCAGGAGGTCAAGACGCTGGTCGACGAATTGAAGCGCAGCGCACGCTGCGAGACCGAATTCCGGCACATCGTGCATCGCCCCTGGGGAAGCTACGAAGGGCTCGCGCACGGTCCGCGCTATCAGGTCAAACGCATCCTGGTGAAGCCCGGGGCCAGCCTCAGTCTGCAGAAGCATCACCATCGCGCCGAACACTGGGTGGTCGTCAAGGGCACGGCGGTGATCGTCCGCGGCGACCAGTCGCTGCTGCTTTCGGAAAACGAGTCGACCTATATTCCGCTGGGGGTGGTCCATCGTCTGGAAAATCCGGGCAAGATCGACCTCGAAATCGTCGAGGTCCAGTCCGGCAGCTATCTGGGCGAGGACGACATCGTTCGTCTCGACGACAGCTACGGCCGATGAAGCCGATCGTCATCGGGGCGCGATGGTGAGCCGGGCAATCGCTGCCTTGCACCTGCAACGTACCTGCAACCTCATGTGAAAGGCCTTCCCCATGATTCTGGTGACCGGTGGCGCCGGTTTTATCGGAGCAAACTTTGTTCTCGACTGGCTGGCGCAGAGCGACGAGGGCCTGATCAACCTTGACAAGCTGACTTACGCGGGCAATCGTGAAAACCTCGCCGCACTGGCGGGCGACCCGCGGCACATTTTCGTCCACGGCGACATTGGCGACAGGCAACTGACGAGCCGCCTGCTGTCGCAGCACCAGCCGCGGGCGATCATCAACTTCGCTGCGGAGTCGCACGTCGATCGCTCGATCCATGGTCCGGAAGACTTCATCCAGACCAATATCGTCGGCACTTTCCACCTTCTGGAAGCCGTGCGCGGCTACTGGAGTAGTCTGCGCGACGACGCAAGGCAGGGCTTTCGCTTTCTGCATGTCTCGACCGACGAAGTCTATGGCTCGCTGGCCAGGGAGGAGGCGGCCTTCAGCGAAACGCATCGCTACGAGCCGAACAGCCCCTACTCGGCGAGCAAGGCGGCGAGCGACCATCTGGTGCGCGCCTATCATCACACCTATGGTCTGCCGGTGCTGACCACCAACTGCTCGAACAACTATGGTCCTTACCACTTTCCCGAAAAGCTGATTCCGTTGATGATCGTCAATGCCCTGGCCGGCAAGCCCTTGCCGGTCTATGGTGACGGCCAGCAGATTCGCGACTGGCTCTACGTCAGGGACCACTGCAGCGCCATCCGGCGCGTCCTGGATGCCGGCCGTCCTGGCGAGACCTACAACGTCGGCGGCTGGAACGAGAAGCCCAATCTCGAAATCGTCCATACGGTCTGCGCGCTGCTCGACGAACTGCGTCCGCGTGCCGACGGCAAACCCTACCGTGAACAGATCAGCTACGTCACCGACCGGCCTGGCCACGATCGGCGTTACGCCATCGACGCGCGCAAGATCGAGCGGGAGCTTGGCTGGAAGCCGGCGGAAACCTTCGCCACCGGCATCCGCAAGACCGTGCAATGGTACCTTGAGAATCAGGACTGGGTGAGAAATGTCCAGTCCGGCGTCTATCGTGCCTGGGTCGAGAAGAACTACGGCGCGCGCCAGCCATGAGAATCCTGCTTTTCGGCAAACGCGGACAGGTTGGCTGGGAGTTGCAGCGCAGCCTGGCGCCGCTCGGTCAGATCGTTGCCCTCGACTGCGAGGGTCAGGGCAACCTGTGCGGCGATTTCACCGATCTCGCCGGCCTGGTTGCCTGCGTCCGGGCTGTCGCGCCGGATGTGATTGTCAACGCGGCCGCCCATACGGCAGTCGACAAGGCCGAGTCGGAACCCGAACTGGCGAGGACCATCAATGCCCTGGCACCCGGCATTCTGGCCGAGGAAGCCGACCGCCTCGGCGCCTGGCTGGTCCATTACTCGACCGACTACGTCTTTGACGGGAGCGGTGACACGCCGTGGCGCGAAAGCGATCCGACCGGCCCGCTAGGCGTCTACGGAAAAACCAAGCTCGCTGGCGAGCAGGCCGTCGCCCGTTGCCACCGGCATCTGCTGTTCCGTACCAGCTGGGTCTATGCGGCGCGCGGCAACAACTTCGCGCGCACGATGCTGCGCCTGGCGTGTGAACGCGAGCGCCTGCAGGTCGTCGCTGATCAGATCGGCGCCCCGACCGGCGCCGATCTGATTGCGGACGTCACCGCGCACGCCCTGCGCAGCGTGTGCCAGCGCTCCGATCTGGCCGGCCTCTACCATCTGGTGGCGGGCGGAGAAACCAGCTGGCACGGCTACGCCAGGCACGTCATCGAACATGCCCGGCAAGCCGGCCGTGCGATCCGCGTTGCCGCTGCCGCCATCGAAGGCGTGCCGAGCAGTGCCTACCCGTTGCCCGCCCCACGCCCGCACAACTCTCGCCTCGATACCGGCAAGTTGCAGGCGGCCTTTGGCCTCAGCCTGCCGGCCTGGCAAATCGGCGTCGACCGGATGCTGGCGGAAGTTCTTGGGCAGTGAGTCGACGGTCGACCGTCGCCAGCCGGCGACTGGTCGATCGGGAGAGACATCCGGGCGCCAATGGTGAGATGATAGCCAGCTTCGGACGAGGGTGCTGACGGGAGGTCGAGTTGCTCTGGTGGCTGGCATACATCGCACTGGGTCTATTCACCGGTTTTTCCGCCGGCATGCTCGGCATTGGCGGCGGACTGGTGATGGTGCCGACACTGACCATGATGTTCGCTGCCCAGGCAGGATTTCCACCGGGCGAGGTCCTGCATCTGGCACTCGGCACGTCGATGGCGGCGATCCTGTTCACCTCGCTGGCCAGCCTGTTGACGCATCACCGGCATGGCGCCGTGCTCTGGCCGGTCGTCGTCCAGATCACGCCGGGGATTCTCCTGGGCACGCTGCTCGGCACGCTGTTCGCCGCCAACGTTCCGGCCAAGCCGCTGGCGGTGTTCTTTACCGCTTTCGTCTGCCTGGTGGCGGTGCAGATGATCCTCAACCTCAAGCCGAAAGCGTCGCGCGAGTTGCCGGGTGCGGCCGGCGTCGTCGCGGTCGGTACCGGCATCGGTGCGGTGTCGGCGCTGGTGGCCATTGGCGGGGGCTCGCTCACGGTGCCGTTTCTCACCTGGTGCAACGTACGCGTGCAACAGGCGATCGGGACGTCGGCGGCAATCGGTTTTCCGATTGCCGTTGGCGGCTCGCTCGGCTATGTCTTCAACGGCTGGGGGCACCCCGGGCTGCCGCATTGGAGCCTCGGCTACGTTTTTCTGCCGGCGTTCATCTGGCTGGTGCCATCGAGCATGCTGACCGCGCCGCTGGGGGCAAGACTGGCACACCGTCTACCGGTGGCCACCTTGAAACGCCTTTTCGCCGGCGTGCTGATCGTCCTCGCGGCAAAGATGCTGTGGGCTCTCTTCGCCTGATGCAGGCGATCAGCGGCCGCTGAAGTTCGGCTGCCGTTTGCCGAGAAAAGCCGACAGGCCTTCGCGGTAATCTTCGGTCTCGAGGAAAGCGAACGAGGCACGCAGTTCCTGATCGCTGAGCGGAATGTCGTGCTGCAGGCGGCGCACCCACTGCTTGTGCCAGCTGGCGACCAGCGGCGCGCCGGCGCAAATGCGGCGGGCGCTGGCGTAGGCTTCGTCGATGACTTCGGCATCAGCGACGACTCGGGTGATCAGACCTTTGGCCAGGGCCTCGGACGAGCTGAGGATTCGACCTTCGAGCAGGATTTCGAGCACCGTTGCCGGTCCGGCAAGACGGAGTAGACCTTCCATTTCGGCTGGGTACATGGAGAAACCAAGCCGGTTGATCGGCACGCCAAAACGCGACGACTCACCACAGATGCGCAGGTCGCACTGCGCGGCGATCTCCAGCCCGCCGCCGATGCAGGCGCCCTGAATCAGGGCGATCGTCGGATGGCGACAGTCGAACACCGCCTGCAAGGCGGCACCGGCCTGCCCGTGGTAGATCAGCGCATGATCGAGGGTGTCGCGCCGGGTGAGGAACTCCCCGATGTCGCCGCCCGCAGCGAAAGCCTGTCCGCCGTCACCGCGCAATACAACGCAGCGCACCCGATCGTCCGCAGACAGATCGCTGAACGTTCTGGCCAGCTGCTGCCACATGGCGAAGTCGATCGCGTTGAGCTTGCCCGGATTCGACAGCGTGACCGTCGCGATGGCCTTCTCGCGAGCGCAAAGGACCGTGCCACTCACGATACCAACTCCTGCGGAGACTGGATCCTGGCCAGCGCCTCTCGTCCGGCGAGGATGTGGTCGTGCATCAATTTCTGCGCGCGCAGCGCATCGCCAGCCTTGATTGCTTCAAGGATGGCGGCATGTTCCGCCAGCGATTGCTGCAGACGACCATCAATGCTCAGCGAAAACAGGCGCGTCAGCTTGAGTACCTTGCGCAGGTCCTGGATCACCTGCCGCAACCAGCGGTTCTCGGACATTTCCTGGATGCGGAAATGAAATTCCTGATTCGCCTCGAAAAAACGTTCGATCTGGTTGCTGCCGGCAAAACGTTGCAGTTGTCGATGGATTGCTTCAAGTCTGGCGATCTGCTCCGGCTGGGCCCGCTTCGTTGCTTCTTGCGCACAGCGGCCCTCGAGCATTGCCATCAGGGGAAAGATTTCATCGAGATCCTGCTCCGAGATTTCGGTCACGAAGCAGCCGCGGCGTGGCCTCAGCGTCACCAGGCCTTCGGCAGCCAGTACCTTGAGCGCTTCACGCAAGGGGGTGCGGCTGATGCCGTAGTCGACCGTCAACAGTTGCTCGTCAATACGGGTTCCCGGCAACAGCTCGTGCGCGAAGATGCGCTGCCGGAGTCTTTCAGCGACTTCCTGGTAGAGGGCAGTCTGGGCTATACGACTCGGAGCCATCGGTCTTCTTCGGTGAGCTGCTCAGGGTCTCCAAGGAACCTTGCTTTCATAATTATGGATACAGTATTATTCGCTGAGCGGGGTGTCAAGCGTTAAAATGGGCTGCGCAAAGCAGCGCGACCGCCTGAGCAACAGGGCTTCCGCGTCGTCAGTCGGAAGTACCGCCTCAATCCACAGATTTCTTGAAAGGTTCCGTCATGTCCAACGCGAACAATGCTGCACCACTCGATTCTGCAAGCCTCGATGCCTGGAAAAAGGCAGCCACCAAGTCTGCACCCGGTGGGAATGTTGAAGCACTGAACTGGGTTACACCCGAGGGAATCGTTGTCAAGTCACTGTACACCAAGGCAGATCTCGAAGGTCTGCAGTACACGGATACGCTGCCTGGCCTCGCTCCTTTCGTCCGTGGTCCGCAGGCCACGATGTATGCGGTGCGTCCGTGGACGATTCGGCAGTACGCCGGCTTCTCCACCGCGGAAGCATCGAATGCGTTCTACCGCAAGGCGCTGGCCGCCGGTGGTCAGGGCGTCTCGGTGGCTTTTGACCTGGCGACGCACCGCGGTTACGACTCCGACCATCCGCGCGTCACCGGCGACGTCGGCAAGGCCGGCGTGGCGATCGACTCGGTCGAAGACATGAAGATTCTGTTCGACGGCATTCCGCTCGACAAGATCTCGGTGTCGATGACGATGAACGGTGCCGTGCTGCCGATTCTCGCCGGCTACATCGTTGCCGCCGAAGAGCAGGGCGTGCCGCAGGACAAGCTCTCGGGGACGATCCAGAACGACATCCTCAAGGAGTTCATGGTCCGCAACACCTACATCTATCCGCCGAAGCCGTCGATGAGGATCATCGCCGACATCATCGGCTACACGGCAAACAACATGCCGAAGTTCAACTCGATCTCCATTTCGGGTTATCACATGCAGGAGGCCGGCGCAACACAGGCTCTCGAACTGGCGTTTACGCTGGCTGACGGTCGCGATTACGTGAAAACGGCGATTGCCTCGGGGCTCGACGTCGACTTCTTTGCCGGCCGCCTTTCCTTCTTCTTCGCCATCGGCATGAATTTCTACCTCGAGGTGGCCAAGCTGCGCGCCGCCCGCCTGCTGTGGTGGAAGATCATGCAGGAGTTTTCGCCGAAGAGTCCGAAGTCGATGATGCTGCGCACCCACTGCCAGACCTCCGGTTGGTCGCTGACCGAACAGGACCCCTACAACAACGTCGTGAGGACGACCATCGAGGCGATGGCGGCGGTTTTTGGCGGCACCCAGTCGCTGCACACCAATGCCCTCGACGAGGCCATCGCGCTGCCGACGGAATTCTCCTCGCGCATCGCCCGCAACACGCAGCTGGTCATCCAGGAAGAGACGCACATCACCAGCGTCATTGATCCGTGGGCCGGCTCGTACATGATGGAGAAGCTGACCCAGGATCTGGTCGACGAAGCGTGGAAGATCATCGAAGAGGTCGAAAGCATGGGTGGCATGACACATGCCGTTGAGTCCGGCTGGGCGAAAATGAAGATTGAGGGCTGCGCTGCCGACAAACAGGCGCGCATAGATTCGGGCAAGGACGTGATCGTCGGCGTGAACAAGTACAAACTCGCCAAGGAAGACGCGATCGATATTCGCGACATCGACAACAACGCCGTCCGCGATTCGCAGATCGCACGCCTGAAGTCGGTTCGGGAAAACCGCGACGGTGACAAGGTCAACGCAGCACTGGCCGATCTGACGCGCTGCGCTGAAACCGGCGAAGGCAATCTGCTCGACTTCACGGTCAAGGCCATGCGCCTGCGCGCTTCGGTGGGTGAAGTCTCCGACGCGATGGAGAAAGTGTTCGGCCGCTTCCGCGCCACGCAACAGACCGTCTCCGGGGTCTATGGCGCGGTCGTCGAGGGCATGGCCAGCTGGGAAACGCTGAAAGCTGAAATCAACCAGTTCAACGAAGAGGAAGGCCGCCGGCCGCGGATCATGATCGCCAAGCTCGGCCAGGATGGTCACGACCGTGGTGCCAAGGTGGTGGCAACCGCCTTTGCCGACCTCGGTTTCGACATCGATGTCGGCCCGCTGTTCCAGACCCCGGAGGAGGCCGCTCGTCTGGCCATCGAGAACGACGTCCACGCCGTCGGCGTCTCCTCGCTCGCAGCCGGGCACAAGACGTTGCTGCCGGCGCTGGTTCAGGCGCTCAAGAATCAGGGCGCTGATGACATCATTGTCTTCGCCGGCGGGGTGATCCCGGCCCAGGATTATGACTTTCTGTTCCAGGCTGGCGCCAAGGCCATTTTCGGGCCGGGTACACGCATCGAGGATTCGGCGATGACCGTTCTGGCAGAAATCCGCAAGGCAAGGCACGCCATAGCCTGACTGATTGCCTCTCCCATCACAGGTTATGGACATGACCAGCGCTACCGCCGGCAGCCTGACGGCTGCCGACCAGCATCTCGTTGACGGTGTTCTGGCTGGTCGCCGGCGGGCGCTGGCCAAGACCATCACCCTCGTCGAATCGACACACAGCGATCACCAGCGCCGCGCCCGACAGGTATTGGCGGCGTTGCTGCCACATACCGGACGGACGATCCGGGTCGGCATCTCCGGTTCGCCGGGTGCCGGCAAGTCGACTTTCATCGAATCTCTGGGCATCTATCTGATCGAAGCCGGCAAGCGCGTTGCCGTACTCGCGGTCGACCCGTCTTCGTCGGTATCGGGCGGATCGATTCTTGGCGACAAGACCCGCATGGAGTTGCTCTGTCAGCGCGATGAAGCTTTCATCCGGCCCAGCCCTTCGGCCGGTTCGCTGGGTGGCGTCGCCGACAAGACGCGTGAGGCAATGCTGGTTTGCGAAGCGGCCGGCTTCGACGTGATCATCGTTGAAACGGTGGGTGTCGGACAATCCGAGACGACGGTTGCCGGCATGGTCGACGTTTTCGTATTGCTGCAGTTGCCGAACGCCGGTGACGACCTGCAGGCGATCAAGAAGGGGATCGTCGAAATTGCCGACCTCATCGTTTTCAACAAGGCGGATATCGATGAGCGCGCCGCCGCCTTCGCCCGCGGGCAGATGAAGGCGGCGCTGACCATGCTGCGCAGCGCCAGCCCCAACTGGCGACCACCCGTGCTGACCGTGAGTGCTCTGGCCAAACGCGGCATCGCCGAGTTCTGGGCGGAAATCGAACGGTACCAGAGCACCTTGACCGCCACCGGCGAGTTCGACGAGAAGCGGCGTCGGCAGTCTGTAGACTGGATGTGGAGTCTGATCGATTCCGGTCTGCGACGCTATTTTCGTTCTCATCACGGAGTTCGCTCCGCGCTGCCGGACTTGTCACGCGACGTCGCCGAAGGGCGCACCACACCGGGTGCAGCGGCCTCACGGCTGCTGGCCTATTTGAAGCACTGACATTGCAGGGACCGAGATCCTCCAACTTGTTTAGTAGTTCTGATTGACGCGACCGTTAGGGAGTAGAACATATGCACGACATCATTCGCCAGCTTGCAGAAAAGCGCGCGGCGGCCTGTTTGGGTGGTGGCCAGAAACGCATTGACAGCCAGCACAGCAAGGGCAAACTGGCTGCCCGCGAGCGCATCGAGCTGCTGCTCGATACCGGGTCTTTCGAAGAGTGGGACATGTTCAAGGAGCACCGCTGCAATGACTTCGGCATGGCCGAACAGTCAGTGCCAGGCGACGGTGTGGTCATCGGCTGCGGCACGATCAACGGCCGGCTGATGTTCGTCTTCTCGCAGGACTTCACTGTCTTCGGCGGTTCCCTCTCGGAGGCGCATGCAGAGAAGATCTGCAAGGTGATGGATCATGCGATCAAGGTCGGGGCACCGGTGATCGGTCTCAACGATTCGGGCGGTGCGCGCATCCAGGAGGGTGTCGCTTCGCTCGCCGGTTACGCCGACGTTTTCCAGCGCAACGTTCTTGCCTCGGGCGTCGTGCCACAGATTTCCCTGATCATGGGCCCTTGTGCCGGTGGCGCGGTCTACAGCCCGTCGATGACCGACTTCATCTTCATGGTCAAGGATTCGTCCTACATGTTCGTCACCGGCCCGGAAGTGGTCAAGACGGTGACCCATGAAGACGTTACTGCAGAGGAACTCGGTGGCGCCGTGACGCATACCAGCAAGTCGGGTGTTGCCGACCTGGCTTTCGAGAACGACGTCGAAGCGCTGATGATGATTCGCCGCTTCATCAGCTTCCTGCCGTCGAACAACCGGGAAAAGCCGCCGCGCCTTCCGTCGCAGGATCCGGCTGAGCGGCTTGATTTCTCGCTCGACACGCTGGTGCCGGACAATCCCAACAAGCCATACAACATCAAGGAACTGATCATCAAGGTTGCCGATGACGGTGACTTCTTTGAACTGCAGCGCGAGTACGCCAAGAACATCGTGATTGGGTTCGCCCGGATGGATGGCTCGACGGTCGGCATCGTCGCCAACCAGCCGCTGGTGCTTGCCGGCTGCCTCGACATCAAGAGTTCGATCAAGGCCGCCCGCTTCGTCCGCTACTGCGACGCTTTCAACATTCCAGTGGTGACCTTCGTTGACGTGCCTGGCTTCATGCCCGGCACCGCGCAGGAGTACGGCGGCATCATCAAGCATGGCGCCAAACTCCTGTATGCCTACGCTGAGTGCACGGTGCCGAAGATCACCGTGATCACCCGCAAGGCTTATGGCGGTGCCTATGACGTGATGGCCTCCAAGCACCTGCGCGGCGACGTCAACTTCGCCTGGCCGTCAGCCGAAATTGCGGTCATGGGTCCGAAAGGCGCGGTCGAGATCATTTTCCGCGAGGAAAAGGGTGACCCGGCCAAGCTGGCAGCCCGCGAAGCCGAGTACAAGGCCAAGTTTGCCAATCCCTTTGTTGCCGGTGCGCGCGGCTTCATCGACGACGTGATCATGCCGAACGAGACCCGCAAGCGTATCTGCCGTTCTCTCGCCATGTTGCGCAACAAGCAGCTGGAAAACCCGTGGCGCAAGCACGGCAACATTCCGCTTTGATCCACGGGGAGAAATAGAGATGTTCAAGAAAATACTGATCGCCAACCGGGGTGAGATTGCCTGCCGGGTGATGAAGACCGCCAAGAAAATGGGTATCAGGACGGTCGCGGTCTATTCCGAAGCCGACAAGGACTCGATGCACGTGCTGATGGCCGATGAGGGGGTCTGTATCGGCCCGGCAGCGTCCAAGGAATCGTATCTGGTGATCGACAAGATCATCGCCGCCTGCAAGCAGACCGGCGCCGAGGCAGTGCACCCTGGCTACGGCTTCCTTTCCGAGAACGAGGAGTTCTCGCGCCGTCTTGAAGACAACGGCATCATCTTCATCGGGCCGAAGCACTATTCGGTGGCCGCGATGGGCGACAAGATCGCCTCGAAGAAGCTGGCGATGGAGGCCAAGGTCAACACCATTCCCGGCTACAACGCAGAGATCACCGACTCCGCCCAAGCCGTCGAGATCGCCAAGGGAATCGGTTACCCGGTGATGATCAAGGCTTCTGCCGGCGGCGGCGGCAAGGGCCTGCGCGTCGCTTTCAACGACAAGGAGGCATTCGAGGGCTTCGAAGCCTGCCGCAATGAAGCTCGCAACAGTTTTGGCGACGATCGTGTGTTCATCGAGAAGTTCGTCGAAGGACCGCATCACATCGAGATCCAGGTGATTGCCGACTCGTTCGGCAACACCGTCTACCTGCTCGAGCGCGAGTGTTCAATCCAGCGGCGGCATCAGAAGGTGCTCGAGGAAGCGCCGTCACCATTCATTGACGACAAGATCCGCAAGGCGATGGGTGAGCAGGCCGTCGCTCTGGCCAAAGCGGTCAACTATCAGAGCGCGGGAACCGTCGAGTTCGTGGTCGGTTCCGACAAGTCGTTCTACTTCCTTGAAATGAACACCCGCCTGCAGGTCGAACACCCGGTGACCGAAATGATCACCGGCGTAGACCTCGTCGAGCTGATGATCCGTGTTGCCGCCGGCGAACCCCTGCCGTTCAAGCAGGAGGACATCAAGCCGAACGGCTGGGCGATCGAGTGCCGGATCAACGCCGAAGACCCGTTCCGCGGATTCCTGCCTTCCGTCGGTCGTCTGGTCAAGTATCGGCCGCCCGAAACCATCGAAGGCCAGGTCCGGGTCGATACCGGCGTCTTTGAAGGCGGCGAGATTTCGATGTATTACGACTCGATGATCGCCAAGCTGATCTGTCACGGCGCGACCCGCGACCAGGCGATCAGCCGCTTGCGTGACGCGCTCAGTGCCTTCGTGATTCGAGGCATCGATTCCAACATACCGTTTCAGGCAGCGCTGATGCAGAATCCGCGCTTCCTGTCCGGGGTGTTCACCACCTCGTTCATCGCCGAAGAGTTTCCCAATGGCTTCGTTGCCTCCGACGTGGTGCACGATGACCCGGGTCTGCTCGCCGCCGTCGCCGCTTTTGGTCGTCGGCGCTATATTGATCGCGCGGTCCAGGTCAGCGGCCAGATGCCGGGTCACCAGCGCAAGGTGGGGACTGAGTGGGTCGTCCAGATGGAAGGTAAGGATTACCCGGTGGTGGTCACGCCGATCACTGGCGGCTATTCAGTCACGCACGGTGTCGATCGCTACGATCTCGTTTCCGACTGGCGGTTCGGCGAACTTGTTTTCCACGGGACCTGCAACGGCGTACCGCTCTGCTTGCAACTCGAGCGGATCGGCCTGCTCTATCGCGTCGTCCACTTCGGCAAACAGGTCAAGGCGACGGTGATGACCGCCAACGCCGCCCGCATGCTGGCGCTGATGCCGAAGAAGGTACCGCCGGATCTTTCCAGGTTCCTGCTCTCGCCAATGCCCGGTCTGTTGCGCGAGGTATCGGTGACGGAAGGCGAAGCAGTCGCCGCCGGCGAAAAACTCGCGGTGATCGAGGCCATGAAGATGGAGAACGTTCTCAAGGCCGAGCGTGACTGCAAGGTCAAGAAGGTTGTCGCCACGGCTGGCGAAAGTCTGTCGGTCGATCAGGTGATTATCGAGTTCGAGTAGTCTCGTTGCGGTGACACGATCGCTGGCAACCCAAGGCCCGCCGCAAGGCGGGCCTTGGTCCTTCAGGCGGCCCTGTTCACCCGAAAATGATGACCCTCAGCTTTTCGCTCAGGCTCAGTCCCGACCACCAGTGGATGCCATCCTCCCGAACGCGTAGGCCTGCGGTGGTGAGTGTGAGCTTGCGGGCGCCGAGTTCGGTCCGCCCGGTCTCGGCAATCAAACCTCGCGCCATGAGGTACTGCGCGATGGCAGGTTGGACCTGCTGACCACTCAGCGTCCAGCGAGTGCCGTAACCATCTTCCTCGCCGGGAAGCATCAGGATGGGCTCCCGCGGGCTCATGTAACGGAGCACCGTGAGCGTCTGGGCCCGCGCGGGAATGGTGGTTATCGATTGGTCACTCATGTCGCTGCCCATTATGCACGCCAAGAGCATCCTGGATCCGACTTGCGTCAAGGCCAAAGCCTTGCGGCCAAGGCCTTACCTGCGTCCAAAGTCGCCATCGGCTGGTGCTCCCCGCGGTGACCTTCAGGCGATAATGGAAACGGCCTGGCGCGAGCTGCAATCTACACCTCTGGTGGCAACAAAGCATTCACACTGGCTCACCCCGGGCCCGGCGGGCGCTTCTTTCGCCAGACGGCGACGAGGGTGGCGAGTTTGTCACGCTGCGACAGGCGTTCGTCGGAGAGCGCTTCGAGGAAGTCCGACAGCCGCTTCGACTTGACGATGGCGAAACCGGTGAGCAATGCGGAGGGCAGGAAGACGAGCGCGAAAAAAAGCAGCCGGTCGGGCAGGGGGTCCTGTGCAGCATCGATCAGATTCATGCCGAGAAAACCGGTGCTGATGGTCGCTATCAGGCCCGCGGTGGTCACCACGGTCAACCGGACGACCGTGTTGGCCTGCCTGCGCAGGCTGTCGCTGTCGAGGTACTGGCTCATGTCCTGGATTTCCTCACGCAGTTCGGTATACACCCGCTCGGTTCCCAGGTGCTCGCGGGTCATGCTGAATAGAGCCCGCGCCTGCGCCTGGTCGGAGATCTCGTAGAACCAGTAGCGGTGGGTGAAGCGCAGGAAGACCTCGAGGATCTCGCGAATTGCCCGCTTGAACTGCTTGACCGCTTCGGCATTGCCGATCTCCAGCCGGTTTAGTGCCGTGACCAGACGATCGGAGAGCATCAGCAAAGCCGCCTTGTGGAAATGCGGAATCAGTGCCAGGAGGAAGAACTGGTGGCGAAACTGCCCGAGCAGACCGTTCTCCAGCCCTGTGAAATAGGCATCATGGGCGCTGCCGACCATGACAAAGGCGTGGCCGCAGGAGAGCAGGCGGGTGCCGGGCTGGTCGGCTTGCGGATGCCAATAGCGGTCGTAGCAGAAGCGCATCTCGAAGCCTTCGAGGTGCTGGTCGGAGTAGGGCAGCGAGCCGCTCTTTCCCGGTCCGCTGACCAGTACGAGGCGGGCAAAGTCGCCGCGACTCAGGCTGCGCGGATCGTCCATCGCCAGGTAGGCGAGCAGCGGCATGCGGTGATACTCGATTTGCCGGTAGCGGACCGGGCCGTCCTCGTCGGAGTGGTGGAGGACCAGCGGTCGCAACAGGAATTCCCAGTGCGACGAGATGCACGGCGCGCGGAAGCGGCTGACGAAAGAGAGATACTTACCGCGTTTCTCGTAATCGGAGACTGCCAGCACCGCACCGTCCGCCGCCATCCATTCGGCGCACCTGAGGCAGTGGCCACCGCTGCCGTCCTCGTCCCAATACGGTGGGTAAGCCCGGCCAAAGCGGTAAAGGGTGTCCTGGACCTGCCGCAGGCCGAGATTGTCGGCTGCGATCTCGACAACCAGGATGACCACGTCGATATCGTAGAAGAAATAGAGATCGAGGTGGACGATGTCGAAGCTGAGTGGCGTTTCACTTTCCTTGAAGGTCATGCGCACCTTCGCTACATCCTGACGGCGGAAGATGCGGATCGGTGATTCGCCATAGCGGGGGTCAGTCTCCTCGCCCCCCTTCTCGCCGTAGAGGAAGCGTTGCACGTAAGGCAGGAAAGTGACGAACTCGCTGTAATGGCGCTCGTGGAACTGTTCAGGGTCGCCGCAGAATTCGTCGGCCAGTTCGCGCCACGGATTGTCCGGCGTCTTCTGTTCCAGCAGCTGATAGTGATGCTGCAAAGGGCTGTCTTTGGGGAGCGGCATCAACTGCAGTGGCCACAAGAGAATCTGGCGAAAATGACTGACCCGCTGCTCAACTTCCCTGGTTGCGACGTCCATCGGATCCTCCGGAAAGCGACTGCGGGGCGGGCGGTCATTCGGCACTGTCGTCAGCCGCCGATCTCTGCCAGCAGCCTGGCGATCATCCGCTCGGCCTGGTGCAGGTAGCCACTGCCGAACAGGTTCAGGTGGTTGAGTACATGGTAAAGGTTGTACAGCAGTTTGCGCTGTTCAAAACCATCGGCCACCGGCCAGGCCTCGCGGTAGGCGACGTAAAAGCTGTCGGGAAAGCCGCCGAACAGTTCGGTCATCGCCAGA
The DNA here is from genome assembly GCA_017302455.1 of Accumulibacter sp. Lineage (GTDB taxonomy): Bacteria > Pseudomonadota > Gammaproteobacteria > Burkholderiales > Rhodocyclaceae > Accumulibacter > Accumulibacter phosphatis. Next base: position 49,624 of record JAFLDO010000006.1, on the reverse strand, counting down.
TCCGCCTCGCGATCGCCGAAATAGACAGCCGGATCGAACAGTGTCAGGGTTCCCGCTTCATCGACCGCGGCGTTACCGGACCACAGATCGCCGTGCAACAGGCTCGGCTGCGGCTGATGGTCGATGAACAGCGCTGGCACCTTCTCCGCCAGCCGCTCGCCGTTGGCGATCAGCTTGCCGTGTTGACCCTGGCGCCGTGCCATTGCGAGCTGTGGCAGGAGTCGCTGGCGGGCGAAGAACAGAGCCCAGGTCCGCTGCTGCTTGTTGTACTGCGGGCTGCTGCCGATGAAGTTGTCGTGCTGCCAGCCGAATTGAGGGCCCCGAATGCGGTGCAGTGCGGCCAGCGAGCGTCCGGCTTCGCTGCCATGGCGGCGTTCGCGCAAGGGTTGCAGGGGGAGATACTCAAGCACCAGGTAGGCCTGCCGGCCGCAGATGCCGTGTCCGAAGACGCGAGGTACGCGCAGCGCCGAACAGGCAGCCAGTGCCCCCAGACCGTTGGCCTCGGCGGCGAACATCCCGGCCAGGCTGGCGTCATTCAGCTTCACGAAGCAGCGCTGTCCGGCACTTTCGACGAGGAGCGCGCGCGAGATCGAACCGCCGCCGATCTCGGTCGCCGAGTCGATCGCTGCCGCCGGATTCCGGTCACCGCCGATGACCGTGCTCAAGGCGGCGCGCAGCGCTGGGTCAAGGGGCGGGTGGCCGGAAGTCATGCAGATCCCTGCAGACTTCGCTGGCGGTTGCTGCCGCGGTCGGTGGTCGCAGCGACATGGCCTGGTCGGCCGGTCGGCGATGGGCGTCGCGGCGACTGCCGCCGGGCAGTCGGTTTACTCGTGCCGGCGAATGTGTTGTGATAGCGCGAATTCGCGAAGCCGGTCGCGAGCCCGCTGTCAAACCAGCGGTCGATCGTGGCCGGGCTTTTCGTGAAGAGCTGTCCGACCGCGCGGTGGTTGGCCTTTCTCCGATCAATTCCCTTACTGGAGTTCAAAATCATGAAAATCCGCCTGCTCGTTGTTTCCGCCCTCCTGGCGATCGGTCTTGCTGCCTGTGGTGACGATGCCAAGAAAGCCGAGGCCGCGCGACTCGCCAGCGAAGCGAAGCAGAAAGCCGATGAAGCCGCCAAGAAGGCCGGCGAAGCGGTTGGCGCCGCAGCCGAAGCCACCAAGGAGGCCGGCAAGGATGCCATGACTGCGACCAAGGAAGCTGGCAAGGACGCCATGGCGGCGACCAAGGAGGCCGGCAAGGAAATGGTCGTCAAGGCCGCCGATGCCACCAAGGAGGCTGCCGACAAGGCCAAGGCGGCGGTCAGCAAGTAGGCGTCGGAGGATTTTCCCCGCCGGGCAACCGGGCCGCATGGCCCGGTTTTCTTTCCTGCGGCTACCTGCCGCATGGGCGCGCTCGTGCTGTCGTACCCCGGCTTGCTGCTCACGCCAGCGGACCGGGCATTGCCGGAGTGCTCTGGCGTTGCGGTGGCTTGCTCCGGCTTGACAGCCGCTTGCCTGGCCGTTCCGTGGCCGTCGCCTGGGGTTGCAGGGTGTCGAAGAACAAGCGGTCTGCGCCCAGCATGTGTTTGGTGACCACGTCATAGGCGAGAAACTGAAACACGTCACCAACCCCCTTCGTGCCGGTGCGGTACGCCTTGGTCAGCTGTAGCGCCTGATCGACCAGCGCGCGGTGCAGGACGATGTGTTCGGCGGCGGCCGGGAAACCGGCGGCGACGATCACCGCCTCCTCGTCGCCAAAGTGCTGGAGGATGTCGGCGACGAGGCGATCGACAATCGCGTTCACCTGTTCCACGGCATGCTCCGCGAGAATTGCCGACAGCAGTTCGTTGGCGTCCGCGAAAAGCTGGCGGTGACCTCGATCGACTAGTTCATTGCCGCATTCATAAGCCGGGTGCCAGACCAGTTGAACGAAGTTCGCGACCACGTACTGTTCGGGGCCGACGCGTTGCGGCGTTTCCGGTGCCACCTGGACTTGGTTGCGGCCCCCGGTCTTGGCCCGGTAGAGCGCCTCATCAGCGCGCTCAAACCACTGCTCCCAGCTCTCGCCGGGTTCGCATTCTGCGACCCCGATGCTCACCGTGACCCCGCATGCTGCCGGAAACTTTGCCATGGCGACCTCTCGGCGTAACCTTTCAGCAAGCATGGCGGCCGTTGAGCGTCCGGTGTTGGGGCACAGGACCACGAATTCCTCACCGCCCCAGCGGGCCAGGGAATCGGCGCTGCGCAGCTTTGCCTGCAGCAGCGTCGTCAGGCGCTTCAGAACGGCGTCGCCGGTCGCATGACCGTGCTGGTCGTTGATCGGCTTGAAGCAGTCGATGTCGAGGACCAGCAGGCTCAGCCGGTGTTGATATCTGTTCAGGCGATCCATTTCACTGCGTACGCCCTCTTCGAGCCGGTGCCGGTTCCAGGCGCCGGTCAGCTTGTCGGTGCTGGCCACCTGTTCCAGTTCAGCCACCGTCTGCTGCAGTTCCCGATTGCTCTGCTGCAGGCGAGCGAGTGTCTGCTGCATGGCCACGAAACCTGGCTGCGGCGACGCTTCGTCAATCAAGGAGGCAATCGCCTGCAGCTTGCGGTCAACTCCGAGGACTGGCAGCTTGAGCCACAGGCATTGGCTGTTCTGACCATGGACCGCGAGATCGATCTCGATCGAGGCCGCTGTCTCGCCGGCAAGGATGCGCCGGTCGGATTCGGCCAGCAGCCGGCAGGTGGCCAGCGGCAGCAGATCCTCTTCCGATTTTCCGGCAAGACGTTCGCCATCGCCGCACAGCAGTCGTTCAATCGTCCGGTTGGCCAGACGGTAGCGCCCGTCAAGTCCCTTGATGGCGAAACCGACCGTCGCGCTGCCCGGCATCAGCAGCGACAGCAGGCCCGTCATCGGGATCAGAGAATCCCTAACTAGCTGGTCGATCGAGTCGCTGTCAGCCACGACGAAAGCATCCCGTTCTATCCCTCACTTGACTGACTCCGACTGCGGGCGCTGGGCGAGACTGACCCGGTTGCGCCCCTGCATCTTGGCGGCGTAGAGCGCTCGATCGGCGCGGTTGACGAAGTCCATGGCGGACTCTCCGGCAGAATAGTCGGCGACACCGATCGATACCGTGATGTTGCCGATCAGGGCTTCCTTGTCGCCGCTGCGTTTGACCCGGCTGGCGGCGACCATCGCACGCAATGCCTCGGCCAGGCCAACGGCACCGCCGCGTGGTGTTTGCGGCAGAATCACGGCGAACTCTTCACCGCCATAGCGTGCTGCTGTGTCCTTGCCCTTGACGTTTGCCCGCAGGGTCTGGCCGATGCTGGTCAGGACTCGGTCGCCAAAGACGTGCCCCAGGGTGTCGTTGAGCCGTTTGAAGTGGTCGAGGTCGATCATCAACAAGCAGGGTCCGGGCATTTCCGGGTTTGTCTGCTCCAGGCACGCTGCCAGTGCCAGATCGAAGCCCTTGCGATTGCTCAATCCGGTCAGGGCATCGACCAGCGCCTCCTCGCGCGCGCGCGCGACCTCGTGCCTGAGCTGCTGCGCTTCGTGCGTGCTTTCCTCGAGTCGCGCCTGCAACGCGCTGATGGCCCCCTGCATTTCCCTTGTGCCGCGCAGGATGTCCTCGACGCCGGGCGCCAGCGGCCCGGTGGTGCCGGGCGGGCGTACCAGCGCATCGCTCCACCGCTCCAGGGAATTGCCGAAGCGGGACGCCTGATCGCCGGCCTGTGCCGCCGTTTCGGACACCTGGTCGACGAGATGGCTGACACTGTCACCGATGCGCAGGGCTGTTTTCGCATCGAAGTCCGCGACGTACCGGCCATAAAGGGTATAGGTGGTTTCGTCGTTCAGGCGCGCATTACCGATGAGCAAGGCATCAATTTCGGCCTGCAGGGCCGGGTTGATGCCTGCCACGTACTCGTACCAGATGGCATAGCTCGCCGGATGCAGGCCGGCTTCCTGTTGAGCCATGCGCTTCAACGCGAGTCGCAGGTACTCGGCGCTCTGCGCGGTGCTGTGGCGATACCTCATCTTCTGGTCTCCGTCTTTGATCTACCTGTTCTTGTTCGTATGACTCAGATCCCCATCCCGCCTGATCATCCGTCAGGTGCCGGTTGCGGCAGAGCAATGCGGCCCTGGCGCAGCAGGCACTCGGCTTCATCGGGTGGCAGCGGCCGGCTGAACAGATAGCCCTGTAGCTTGCCACACTTGGCTTGCTGCAGGTAATCGGCCTGTGCGCGATTTTCCACGCCCTCGGCAATCACTTCCAGATCAAGGCTGTGAGCCATGGCGATGATCGCGGTGATGATTCCGACATCGTTGGCATTACCTGGCAGACCGCGGACAAAGCTCTGATCGATCTTCAGCATGCTGATCGGAAATCGCTTGACGTAGGACAGCGACGAGTAGCCGGTGCCGAAGTCGTCAATCGAGAAATGCACCCCTTGCGCCCGCAGACGCGCAAGCCCCTCGATACGGCGGGGGTCCGTGTCCATCAGGATGCTCTCGGTCAGTTCCAGTTCGAGCTGGTTGGCGTCGATACCGGTCTCTTCAATGATCGCCGCGACTCTGCCGATGAAGTCCGAGGTACGCACCTGGCGCGCCGACACATTCACCGCCACCCGGGGTGTGGTCACGCCACGCTGCTGCCACGCCATGACCTGGCGGCAGGCAGTCTGGATGACCCATTCGCCCATCGGGATGATCAGGCCGCTTTCCTCCGCAACCGGTATGAAGTCGCCAGGTGATACCAGGCCGCGTTCGGGATGATGCCAGCGGATCAGTGCCTCGACACCGATGATCGCACCGCCTTCTGCCAGAACCTGAGGCTGGTAGACAAGGCGGAATTCGTCGCGCTGAAGCCCCTTGCGCAGGTCGTTCTCCAGCGCCAGGCGCTTGACTGCGTCGCTGGTCAGCGTCCTGTCGTAGATCTGCCAGTTGTTGCGGCCCTGGGCCTTGGCGTGATACATCGCCGTATCCGCGTGCTTGAGCAAGGTGGCGGCGTCATCCCCATCGTCGGGGAAGCTGGCAATGCCGATGCTGGCGGTGACCGTGACCTCCTGCTCGCCGATCTGGAATGGACGGCTGAGCAGCGATTGCATACGCCCGGCAATCAGCTTGACGACCTGTGCGTCATCGATATCGGGGAGCACGACCGTGAACTCGTCGCCGCCCAGCCGCGCGAAGTGCACGCCCGTTTCGTCCAGCGCCGGCCGGGCGATGAAGTCGCTGCCACGCAGCTTCTCCTTGAGGCGGTCGGCGACCGCATGCAACAGGTAATCGCCGGCGGTGTGGCCGAGGGTGTCGTTGACGCGCTTGAAGTCGTCGAGATCGAGGAACAGGAGGGCGACCTGGTGATGCTCCCGCCGCGCGCGCAACAACTCACTGTCGAGGTGTTCGAGGAAATTCTGGCGATTCGGCATGCCGGTGAGCGTGTCGAAGTACGCCAGGCGCCGAATTTTCCCCTCGTTGAGCTTCTGCAGGGTGATGTCGCGGACCACGACGACGACCTTGTCTACCCCGCTCGGCGCGACCCGCGCCTCGTAATGATGGATGCCGTCCGGCATTGGCAGCTTGTATACCACTGACTGCAGCTGACCGCGCTGCAAAGCGCGTTCGATGGCGTGCAGCAGAAGGTCGGCAACTTCGGTTGGCAGGACCTCTGACACATGTCGATTGATGACCTCGCGGGTCCCGACGTAGGGCGCGCTGCCGTAACCCGCCTTGTAGTCCAGGTAGGTTCCTTGCCAGTCGAGCAGGAAAATCATGTCGGGCATCGCTTGTACGATCGCTGCCTGCTTTTCCTCCAGATCACGCAACTCGCGCGCCGCCTGCGCCGAGCGCAGTACATAGCGAGCCCGGTGCCCGAGAATCGGCCAGTTGATGGGTTTCGAGATGAAGTCGTTGGCGCCTGACTCGTAGGCCTCGTTGATTGACTCCAGATCGTCCATGCCGGTGACCATGATCAACGGCATGTCGGTCATGTCCCAGCGCTTGCGGATGTGCCGGCAGACCTCGAAGCCGTCGATACCGGGCATATCGACATCGAGCAGCACCAGGTCCGGGACAAATTCGTCCAGCCGTTGGAGCGCTTCTTCGCCATCCGCTGCTTCCCGCACGTCGAACTCGAACTGGCCCAGCGTTTCCTGTTCCAGCAGGCGCATCACGTGGTCGTCGTCGACGATCAGCACAACAGGCCGTCGGGATGACTCAGGCGATCGCATGGTTGGAACTCCGGTTGGTCATGGTTTGCAGCGTCGCGAGCACGCGGGGCAACTCGGATTCTACATCCATCAGCAGAGTCCTTGCGCCGTCGACGGTGGCCTTGCGGCCGACCGCTTCGAGTTCCTTGCACAGCCTTGCCAGATGCTCTGCGCCGACGTTGGCACTGCTCGACTTGAGCGCATGCGCGGCTTTGCGCAAGGCTTCGGCATTGCCGGCATTGACCGCCGACTGCAGTTGCGCGAAGCGCGGCGGGGTATCAGCGAGAAAAGCACCGATCACTTTCTCGACCAGCAATGCACCATTGGGTCCGGGCAGATGGCGAATGGCATCGAGGGCCCGCGGATTGATCGGCTCGTCGATGGCCGCCGCTGAGGCGTCGTGAGCTTCCGCCGAACCGGTAGCCGAGGGAGTGGGCCGGGCGTCTACCGGCGCGGCGTCCGTCCGCGGCAACCAACGTTCCAAGGTGGCGAGCAGCAGCTCGCGGGTAAACGGTTTGCTCAGGTAGTCATCCATCCCGGCCGCCAGGCAGCGCTCGCGGTCGCCTTCGACGGCGTTGGCCGTCAGCGCGACGATTGGCAGCTGGTGGTGCAGCAGACCCTCGCGCTGCCGGTCGCGGATCTGCGCGGTGGTCTCAAAACCGTCCATTTCGGGCATCTGGCAATCCATCAGGATGAGGTCGAAAGGCTCGTGCAGCAAGCGATCGAGCGCGATCCTCCCGTTATCGGCCAGGCTCCAGGCGACCCCGAGCGATTCGAGCATGGCGCCTGCGACCTGCTGATTGACCGAGTTGTCCTCGGCAACCAGCACCCGCCCGCCGAGGCTGACCGGTGCGTCCTCGGCGACCAGCAACGGTGCTGATCGCGGCTGCGCTCTCGCCGGCGTGAGCGGCTGGTGCGCCATGGCCGTGGTGATCGCGTCGTAGAGGTCGGATTGACGTACGGGTTTGGTCAGGTAGTAATCGATCGGCGCGTTCCGTCGATCCGGATGATCGGCGCCGACACTGACCGACGAGAGCATGACCAGCGGCATTTTGGCCCAGCGCGCATCGCACCTGATTGCGCGCGCCAGCTCGAAGCCGTCCATGCCGGGCATGTGCAGGTCGAGGATCGCCAGGTCGAAAGGTCGCGTCGCGGTCTGCTGGAGTTCCTGCAGCGCCTGCTGCCCGTCGGCGGCACCGGTGTATTGCATTGCCCAGCCTTCGAGCTGGTGAGCCAGGATTTCGCGGTTGGTGGCGTTGTCATCGACGACCAGCACGCGCAGCCCGTTGAGCCGCTCGGCCATGTTCACCACCGAGCGCGCATCGGGGTCCTGCTTGAGCAGCGGCAGTTCGAACCAGAACAGGGTGCCGCGGCCGGCCTCGCTGTGCATGCCGATCTGCCCGTGCATCATTTCGACCAGTCGTTTGGCGATGGCCAGGCCGAGGCCGCTGCCGCCGAACCGCCGGGTCGTCGAACTGTCGGCCTGGACAAAGGCGCAGAACAGCCGGGCCTGCGCTTCCTCGCTGATGCCGATGCCGCTATCCCTGACCTCGAAGCGGAAACGCGCCTGCTGGGGACTTTCGTCAAGCAGCCGAACGCGGAGGACGACGTCACCGCGGCTGGTGAACTTGACGGCGTTGTTCACCAGGTTGGTCAGGATCTGGCGCACGCGCACCGGGTCGCCGCTGACCGCGACCGGCAGATCATGGGGCACGCTGCAGACCATCTCAAGGCCCTTGGCCTCGGCGGGTTGGGCAAACAGGCAGCCGATGTCCTCGACCAGTTGACGGAGGTTGAAGTGGATTCGCTCGATATCTAACTTGCCGGCCTCGATCTTCGAGAAGTCGAGAATGTCGTTGATGATCGTAAGCAGATGCTCGCCGGATTGATAGACGGCGTCGGCGAAGCGCTGTTGCTGAGCGCTGAGTGCCGTGTGGCGCAGTAGTTCGGTCATCCCGAGGATGCCGTTCATCGGTGTGCGGATCTCGTGGCTCATCGTCGCCAGGAATTCGCTCTTCGCCCGGCTGCCGGCTTCGGCAAGGTCTCTTGCCTTGCGCAGCTCAGCGGTACGTGACTCCACTTCAGCTTCCAGCTCTTGACGGTGTGCTGCCAGGTGGCGGTTACGATCCTCGATCTCTTCGAGCATGGCGTTGAAGCCCCTGGCGAGGTCGCCGATCTCGTCGCTTGACTCGATCGGGACCCGTGCCGTGTAGTCGCCTCTTCGCGAGACCATTGCCATGACGTTTGCCAGGCTGGAAACGGGCGCCGTGATCGTCCTGTTCAAGCGTGACAGGAGGCGATGCGACAAGGCCAGCGCAATCAGGATCACCAGCGCAAAGGCCAGTGCATGCCAGACCAGGCGCTGGTAGAGCTGGCTTAGATCAAGGCGCAGGGCGATGGTGCCGATCGGCTTGCCATCGGCGCTCACCGGCTGAGCGACGTCGAGTACGGCAAGGCCCAGCTCGTGGCCGTGGATGGAGTGGCTGATGAACGCGTCGGCCGACTGCGCCGCCGAGCGATAGACTGCCAGCCGCTGACCAGCCTGGTCCCATAGTGCCGCATGCAGCACCTGGGCGTCCGCTTCGAGCGAGTTCAGCACTTCGCCAGCCGCTTTGGCGTCGTTGAATTCCAGCGCCGAAGCGCTGTTGCGGCCAATCAGTTGTGCTTTCACCTGGCTGTCTTCGAGCAATTCGCTGCTCAGGTTCAGGTAATCGTAGGTGGTCAACAACAGAATGGCGACCAGGAAGGCACTGCCGGTGGTCAGCAGGTTGATCCGCCGCAGCTTCTCCTCGATTGATCCGCTGCGCAGCAGTTGTTTGAAGGGGTGGTTAAGCATATCTGCATTTCCACTGATGACCTGGCGTTGGTCGTGTAGCGACCGGGCGCCGCAAGGCCGATGACAGCCTGAGGGGATCCCGGAGTATCTGCGTAGCGGGTTTCATCGTCCTTCACCTTGCTCGTCTCTGACCAGTCGCGCCAGTTTCAGCAACTGTGAGCTCAGCCTGAGTCCGGCGCGGTGAGCCGCTTCCTGATTGACTTCAAACTTGAGTTTTTCGCCTTCGGCGTACAAGCCGATGAGGCCCGCGTTCGTCGCAAATCCTTCGCCGTCGCCGACCGTGAGCACCGGCAAGGAACGCACGCCGCGCGTCCATTCGGCCATTTTCGTGCGACCGGCAATGACCAGAATGTGACAGCTTGCCGCGTCCTCGGGGCGGGAAAGCTGGCGCACTTCGACTTCCTTGCCACGCACCGCTGGTTTGCCTTCGAGTGCCGCCACTGTCTGCGTGAAGCCGCCGCGTTCACCGGCCGTGCATAGCCGCAGCTTTGGCGACTTGTTCCAGACATCGTCCGGCCAATCGGTGTACTTGGCAAAGTTGTAGACGAACGCGGCCTTGAGAGCACTTTCGTCGGTCGCTCGGGACTGTGCCGATGCCTGGCCCAGTCCACCGCCGGTAATTGCCAGCCCCGCAGCCAGCACCAAGGCGGCGCGCCGGACATTTGCAGTCGACCGTCGGCCGGAATGAAGTTTGCGCATGGCGGGTTTCCGGATCAGAAGCGGTAGACCGCCTTGACTCTGAAGGTGCGCCCGTCCTGCACGAAACGATCGCGCATCGGTACGCCCAGATCCGGAGCCGCCGGGTCGGCGAACTTCCTGTCGAGCAGGTTGAACACCGAGGCGGAAAGCTGCCAGCCGTCCCTGGCCATCGGCCGCAGCAGCGTGAGGTTGACGACACCGTAGCCCGGCACGGTGGTGTCGGCATCGGTCTTGCGGCTCGACAACCACTGTCCCTCGACACCTAGTCGCAGGCCCATCCAGGGCAGCGGCAGCGAGCCAAGGAACTTGCCTATGGCGTGCGGAGAGTTGCTCAGTTGCTCGCCCTGCGCGTTCTGCGTCTTCAGCAGGTCGAGGCTGAGGCGCATGCGCGCGCTGTTGTCCCACTGATGTTCGGCCTCGAATTCGAGGCCCTGAGCTTTGACATTGCCGGCATTCTGATACTGCAGCAGGCCGCTGTCGGCCTCGGTGACCTGCTCGATCAGGTTCTCCATGGTGTAGTAGTAGGTGGTCGCTGCCAAGCGCGTCTGTTTCCCGAGGTAGTGTTCGACGCCCGCCTCCCAGGTCTTGAGCTTTTCTGGCTGCAACTGCTTATTCGCGATTTGCTGTCCAGGAAAGGTGTAGAACTTTTCGAAGGCGTTGCCCGGCCGGAAGGCCGATCCGTAGAGGAGCTTCCAGACCGTCTGCTGCGACCAGCGATACACCACTCCAAGACGCGGACTGAGCTCGCCGCTTGCCGATCCGACCTTGTCGTAGCGTGCGCCAAGCGACACCTTGAAGGCCTCGGTCCATTGAAAGTCATTCTGCAAAAAGACGCCGCTGCGCTCACTCTGATGCCGGTCATCGAGAAAGGATTGGTAGGGTGCCACGTCGTAAGTCCACTGTTTCTGGCGATAATTGCTCTGGTATTCGAGGCCGCTGACCAGTTGGTTGCGCTCCGACCATGCCGTCACCAGCTTTGCCTCGCTGCCCCACCAGCTGGCCAGGCCTCTATCGTGATTACGTACCTCTGGCTCGCCGGCGTTCGCACCGGCATAGACCGCGTTCAGGCCAAAGCGGTATTCTCCCCAGAACAGGCGCGCGGAAATTTCGGTGTCGGGCGAGAGGCTGCGCGTGTAGCTCAGATTGGCGTAGGCTTGCTGGTCGGTTTGCTTGTTGTCAGGGTCGTCGAACACGACACCATACGCGGCACCCGGGTTGCCGTTCTGCCGCTGGCTCCCGGCAGCCGTCAGGGTCAGTCCTTGCTGAGACAGGCGCGCATAGAAGCGGCTGCTGCGGTCGAAGGCGGTGCCGGACGTGCGACCGAAGCTGGTTTCGGGCATATCGAACTCGGGAAAGCAGAGATCGGGACCCTGACTGTCGCTTCCCGATACCGAAGCGACGATTTCGGCACCGTTGTCGAGACGCTTGCCATAAGTGGCCCGGCCGTACACCGTGCTGAAACTCGAATAGGCCGCACCTATTTCGACGCCGTCGATTTGCTGCGCTGTTCGGGTGATGATGTTGATCACGCCAAACAGCGCATTGCCGCCGTAGACCGACGAGCCGGGTCCGCGTACCACCTCGATCCGTTCGACCAGATCGATATCGATCAACTGCTCGCTACCGACGTAGGCCGTGTCGTAAACGGCGTCGTTGGTCCGCTGGCCGTCGATCAACAACAGCACGCGCGAGTTGTAGTCTTGCGGTCTGGCGAAGCCGCGCGTCCCGATATAGTTGTAGGAACGGTCGCTATGGACGTAAAAGCCTGGCACGCTGCGGACCGCTTCGGCCACGGTGCGCCACCCGTACTGCTGGATGTCTTCGCGGCTGATGACGGTTACCGCCGAAGGGGTTGTCGAGACTCTCTGGCGGAATCTGGAAGCGCCGACGATTGACGCATCGATCAGCTTCGACTCGTTCATCAGTTGTTCCAGCGGCAGGTCGGTCAGGTCCTGGGAGGCTTGTGCGCCTTGCTGAGCCATCGCCAGGAGCAGCGCGATCAGGTAGACAGGCCGGTGGCACAGTGGTCGGTGAGGAGGGTCTGGCGTGGCGCCAACCGGGGCCAGGACCCCGGCAACACTCACGGGGAATCGCCTCTTCCAGTGCATATCCTTCCTTCCGACTGACTGATGTTCGATATCGATGCCAAGCAAGCAATTTTCTCCAGATTCATAACGGCTCGCAGGCTCGTTTCTTGAGGGCGCAATCGAAAACGGGGCCCGCTGTGTGATTCGCTCGCGTCACACAGCCCGGCTGGCTTGCGGGTCAGTGGTTGTCGGCTTGTCTGATAGCTTCCCCCGCTTGGCGACTACTCGGCGTGCTACTGCTTGACCGCTTGCATGGCGCGCCACAGCAGCGCGCCGAGCAGTACGGACGCGAGTACCAGACTGACCCCGGAGGCCAACCAGAAGCCGGCGACGCCCATCGGCTGCCGGGCATGGAATGCCAGCCACCAGCCGCCGAGCAGGCCGACTCCCCAGAAGCAGACGACATGCACGAACATCGGCACGAAGGTGATCCGGTAGCCACGCAAGGCGTGCGCGGCGATGGTCTGTACGGCGTCGAACAGTTGGTAGAGGGCAACGTAGCCAATCAGTCCGAGGGCGACCGCCTGCACCGCGGGGTCGTCGGTGTAAGCAGCAGTGACCGGTCCGGCGATCCGCCACAAAAAAAGGCCGAGCAGCGCCGACAGGCCGCCGGCCAGGAGCAGGCCGGCACCGATAGACCGCTCCGCTCGTTGCCAGTCGCGCGCGCCGGCGGCTTGTCCGACCTGGGCCAGGGTGGCGATCCCCAGAGCCAGCGGCAGCATGTAGCAGATCGCCGCCAGATTGGCGACGATGCGGTGACCGGCGACGACCGTTGCGCCGAGTTGCGCGACAAACAGGGCCATCAGCGTGAATGACGAAATCTCGACGAAATGCGAGAAACCCATTGGCAGGCCGAGCCGCAGCAACTGGCCCAGTGGCTTTCGACGCGGCCGCTGCCAGCCGGTGAACAGGCGATATGGCCGCAGGGCCTTGCCAAAGCGCAGGTAAGCAAGCGCACAGAGCAACGAGAAGCCACTGACCGCGACATTGGACAGGCCGCAGCCGAGGACACCGAGCGCTTCACCACCCCAGGCGCCAGTCACCAGCAGCGAGGCGAGCAGGCCGTGCAGCAGCGTGTTGCCGAGGCTGATCAGCAACAGCGGACGCGGCTGGCCGAGCGCGTTGCAGAAGGCGTGGAAGGTCCGGTAGAGCAGGATGGCCGGCAGGCCCAATGCGAGCAGCGCGAGATAGGCGCGTGCCTTGCTTTCGACCAGCGGGTCGATCCGCGACAGCGCCAGCAGCGGCTCGGGGTGGCGCAGGATCAGCACGCCCGGAATGGCCAGCAGCAGCGCCAGCCACAGCGCCTGCTGCAGGACACCGGCGATCTCCCGCTCGCGGCCGGCGCCATGCAGGTGGGCGACGGTCGGTGCGATGGCCTGCAGAATACCGGCCAGGGCAAAAACCACCGAGATGTAGATGCCGCCGCCAACCGCCACCGCCGCCAGGTCGTCGGTGCCGTAATGGCCGAGCAGGGCGGTGTCGATGATCATCATGCCCATCGAGCTCAACTGGGCGAGCAGCATCGGCGTAGCGTGCGCGAGGATCAGGCGGGAGTGGTGGGCGAGCATTGGGCCGACGACAGGGAGGAAGGCCGCTCAGCCTACCCGATTCTTCCGGCAGTGCGGGCGGTATCGTGCCCGTTGCGGGGTTCTTTCCCGACTTGGCGGAGAAAAAAATGCCTTATCGGAACCCGGCTTATTGAAAGATAACCGCACATGGTCTAGGGTTTCGACTTTTGCCAAGTCGGGAGATCAGCCAGATGGTCGCAGCTAGCCGTGTCAATGCCCACGATAACGCCTACGAACCGATTGAAACCGCCAGTCGCGACGAGATTTCGGCCCTGCAACTCGATCGCCTGCGCTGGTCGCTGCGTCACGCGTATGAGAACGTCGAGCACTACCGGCAGAAGTTCGATGCCCACGGCGCACACCCCGACGATCTGAAAACGCTTGACGATCTGCGCAAGTTTCCTTTCACGACCAAGGACGACCTGCGCCAGAATTACCCGTTCAAGATGTTTGCCGTGCCGCGCGATCAGGTCGTGCGGGTGCATGCATCGTCGGGCACGACCGGACAGCCGACGGTTGTCGGCTACACGCAGGACGATATCGACATGTGGGCAACGCTGATGGCGCGCTCGATCCACGCCGCCGGCGGCCGACGCGGCGACATGGTTCATATCGGCTACGGTTACGGCCTGTTTACCGGCGGTCTTGGCGCCCACTACGGCGCCGAGCGTCTGGGGTGCACGGTGATCCCGATGTCCGGCGGCCAGACCGAGAAGCAGGTGCAACTGATCGCCGACTTCCAGCCGGACATCATCATGGTCACCCCTTCGTATCTGCTCAATCTGGCGGACGAATTCAAGCGTCAGCGGATCGATCCCGCGTCGACCGGGCTGCGCGTTGGTCTGTTCGGCGCGGAACCCTGGACGCAACAGATGCGCCTCGAGATCGAGGGCAGCTTCGCCATTGACGCGATTGATCTTTACGGGCTGTCGGAAGTCATCGGCCCCGGTGTCGCCAGCGAGTGCATCGAAAGCAAGGACGGCCCGGTGATCTGGGAAGATCACTTCTACCCCGAGGTGATCGATCCGACGACCGGCGAGGTGCTTCCCGACGGGCGCCACGGCGAACTGGTGTTCACTTCGCTCACCAAGCAAGCGCTGCCGATGATCCGCTACCGCACGCGTGACCTGACTTGCCTGCTGCCGCCTACGGCGCGCTCGATGCGGCGCATCGACAAGATCACCGGCCGCTCGGACGACATGCTGATCATTCGCGGCGTCAACGTTTTCCCTTCGCAGATTGAGGAACTGATCCTCAAGCAGCCGAAGCTGTCCCCGCATTACCTGATTGAAGTCTGGCGCGACGGTCACCTCGACTCGGTGGCCGTTGATGTCGAGCTCAAGCGCGAGTTTCGTTATCTGCCGATGGTCGACAAGGAATATGTCGCGCACGCGCTGCAGCGGCACATCAAGTCTTTCATCGGCATTTCGACTGAAGTGCGCATCGCCGACATCGGGGGAATCGAGCGTTCGCTCGGTAAGGCACGGCGCGTCATCGACAAGCGACCACGCGAGTAGGCACAGGCGGCAGTCGGCTGAACGACCGAGAGTCGGCATCTTCCGGCCTGCTGGTAACGCGACAGCGCGTGCAGCCCGTCCAAGCTGGAGCCCGTTCTCGTCGAGCATGCACGCCGCGCGGTGCAGTTTGTCCTCGTTTTCACCGGGATTGCCCTCTCGGTAGTGGAAATAATCTTGCCAGACCGCCGGCCGGGGGTCTATGCTTTTGGATTGGTACCGGACTGCCTGCCGGGCTGCTGCCCGAGGCGGATCATTTGCCGCTGGCGGGTTCGCTCGTAAGTCCTTTTTCGTGTCCGAGGATGCTTGATGAAATCAACCTGTTGCCGACCCGGTGCGCTGCTGACGGCACTCATTTTCGCCCTGTCGCCCGCCCTGGCGCAGCAATCCCCGTCGACGTCGCCGGCTGGCGCGGCCTCGGCCAGCCCGGCGGCGAAGACCTTCTCGCAGCAGGACCTTGACCGGCTGCTGGCGCCGATCGCTTTGTACCCGGATGCGTTGCTGGTACAGGTTCTGATGGCCTCCACCTATCCGCTCGAAGTCGTCGAGGCGGCACGCTGGGCGAAGGCCAACCCCAAAGTGACGGGGAAAGCGCTCGAGGACGCCATGGCGAAGCAGGACTGGGATCCGGCTGTCAAGTCGCTGACCGCGGTGCCTCAGGTGTTGCAGCAGATGAACGACAATCTCGACTGGATGCAAAAGCTGGGGGACGCTTTTCTGGCCCAGCAGCAGGACCTTATGGATACGGTGCAGCGCCTGCGTGCCAAGGCCGACGCGGCCGGAAACCTGAAAACCACCGAACAGCAGGTGGTCACGACCGAGGTGCAGGGCAGCCAGAAGATCTACGTCGTCGAATCGCCGAAGCCCGAGGTGGTATACGTGCCGACCTATAACCCGACCGTGGTGTATGGCAGTTGGTGGTATCCGACCCCGCCGTATTACGTGTACCCGCCGGCCTACGTCTATCCTCCGGGTCTCGCCTTCGCGACCGGTGCCCTTGTCGGTGCAGCGCTCTGGGGCTCCGCCAACTGGGGATGGGGGCGCGGCAACGTAGATATCGACGTCAATCGATACAACTCGTTCAATCGCACCAATATCAGCAACAAGAGCTGGAACCACAATGCGGCGCATCGCGGCGGTGTCGCCTATCGGGACCAGAACGTTGCTCGCCAGTACAACCGCGGCGGCAATGCCCAGGCCAGCCAGGCACGTGAGCAGTTTCGTGGTCGTGCCGAGAGCGGACGTTCGGAGCTCAAGGGCATGGACCACAGCCAGCTGAACGATCGGGTCAAGGATGCTGATCGCGGCGCGCGGGAGAACCTTGGTGGCCGTGGCGAAGCCGGTCGTGGTGAGGCTGGTCGCGGAGACTTCGGGCGCGGCGACGGCGGCCGCGCCGAGCCCAGGGACCGCGGTGAAGCGGGCAATCGCATGCAGGGTGCCGATCGTGGTGGCGCTGGGTCAGGGCGAGACCGTTTCGACGGAGGTGGCGCGCGGGCGGATGCTGGCAGTCGTGGCGGCGGCGGTTTTTCCGGGGTTGGCAATGGCGCTTCGACCCGTGAGGCCAGCCAGCGCGGCAGCGCCAGCCGGGCCGACATGGGAGGGGGGCGGGGCGGCGGTGGCGCAAGCTTTGGCAGTGGCTCGAGTCGGGGGGGGGGCGGCGCAAGCTTTAGCGGCGGCGGCCGCGGTGGCGGTGGTGGCGGCTTCGGCGGTGGCGGTGGTGGCCGCGGCGGTGGCGGGGGGCGTGGCCGTTAGTCGGAACCGTTTCCCATTTCTCCGGAGAAGAATACGATGAAGTTCAAGCAAATGATGACGACGCTTGCCATGGCCGTGTTGATCGCCATGGCGCCAGCGATCGACGCCGCGCAGCCGTTACCGGCGACACGCACCGTTGTTCAGCAGGGCTACGCCACTCCTGAAGACGCTGCCCGTGCGCTGGCCGAGGCGGTACGCGCGCAGGATCGGCAGGCTGTGCTGGCCGTGGTTGGCCCGGCATCACGAAGCTGGCTGGCGAGCGGCGACCCGGTCGCCGATCGTGCGGATTGGCAGCGATTCCTTGCCGCCTATGACCGCAAACACGCCATCAGCCCCTTGAGCGATGGTCGCGCCGTCCTGCTGGCAGGCGACGATGACTGGCCGTTTCCGGCGCCGCTGGTGCGCAAGGGCGAGCGCTGGTTCTTTGATGCGGCTGCCGGGCGTCAGGAAATCCTCAACCGACGTATCGGGCGCAACGAGCTCGACACCATTCAGACCCTGCTGGCGGTGGTCGATGCGCAGCGCGAGTATGCGGCCAATGATCTAGACGGCAACGGTTCGAACGACTACGCGAGGCGTTTTGTCTCCAGCGAGGGAGCGCGCGATGGCCTGTTCTGGCCGGTCGAGGCAGACCAGCCGCCAAGCCCGTTGGGGTCGGTGTTTGTCGCAGCGGCGCGCGAAGGCTACAGCAGGAAGGCGGGTGGCGACCAGCCGCAGCCCTATCACGGCTATCGTTACCGGATGCTGACCGGGCAGGGCAGAGATGCCCCGGGCGGTGCCTATGACTACCTGCTTGATGAGCGGATGATCGGAGGTTTTGCGGTCGTCGCCTATCCAGCCAAGTATGGCGTCTCGGGGGTGATGACCTTCATCGTCAATCACGACGGCAGGGTTTTCCAGAAGAACCTCGGCAAGAATACCGAGGCGGCGGTGGCGCGGCTTCGCACCTTCAATCCGGATGCGAGCTGGAAAGCAGTCGAATAGGGTTGCTCCCGTCCTGCCGGGCGTCGCTGGGCGTCGGCCGGACCGGGTCAGCGTGCCCCCGCTGTCGCCAATCCATACCGGCAAAGATGCAGCATGGACAGCAGCCAGGCAAATCGGCCATAATCCCGCGGTTCTTCCACGGCACTTGCCATGAAATTCCTCTTTGACCTCTTTCCCGTCATCCTTTTCTTCATCGCCTACAAGGTTTTCGACATCTACGTCGCAACCGCCGTGGCCATCGGCGCTACTTTTGCGCAGATCGGCTGGCTTTGGTTCAAAGGCCGGAAGATCGACACCATGCTCTGGGTCAGCTTGGTGATCATCACCGTTTTTGGCGGCATGACCCTGCTCCTGCAGGACGAGAACTTCATCAAATGGAAGCCGACCGTGCTTTACTGGGCATTCGCTGCCACACTGCTCGGCGGCACCCTTTTTCTGAAGAAGAACCTGATGCGGACGCTGCTGGCTGAACAGATGGAGTTGCCGGACGTCGCCTGGACAAAACTCAACTGGTCCTGGATCGGTTTCTTCGTGTTCATGGGTTGCGCGAACCTGTTCGTCGCCTTCAACTTTTCGACTGACGACTGGGTCAACTTCAAGCTCTTTGGCGGCATGGGGCTGATGCTGGTCTTCGTGCTCGCGCAGGGACTGCTGCTGTCAAAGTACATCGAGGAGAGCAAATGATGCTCTATGCCATCGTCGGCGAAGATCGTCCGGATTCTCTGGCCAGTCGGCTCGCTGCCCGGCCGGCACATGTGGAGCGTCTCACGGCGCTGCAGGACGAAGGCCGGCTGCTGCTGGCCGGTCCGTTTCCGGCCATCGATTCACCAGACCCCGGGCCGGCCGGTTTTACGGGCAGCCTGATTGTTGCCGAATTTGCTTCCCTCGAAGCGGCGAGTAGCTGGGCCGACGCCGATCCCTACGTCGTCGCCGGTGTCTACGCCAAGGTGATCGTCAAGCCGTTCAAGAAAGCGCTACCGGCGTGACTGAACCGCCAGCCGCCGTCGATGCTGCAAACCTCGCCGCAATCATTCAGCAGCGGCTCGCAGTTCTGGCGCCGATCCGTCTGGAACTGATCGATGACTCGGCCAGGCACGCCGGCCACGCAGGCGCCAGAGGTGGCGGCAGACACTATCGCCTGCTGATCGTTGCGGCCGCTTTTGCTGGCCAGGCGCGCCTGGCCCGTCACCGTCGAGTTCTCGACGCACTGGGTGACCTCATGCAGACACGGATTCACGCCCTGAGCATTCAGGCGCTGACCCCTGCGGAAGTTCCGTCAACGGTATCTATTGCTTCCTGATCCAACCCGCTTTACCCCAACCAACCCCCATAGAAGGAAAACCAGACATGCACAATCCATCAAGACTGGCCAGCGCACTCCTGCTTGGCGCGCTGATTTCGCTTCCGGCGATTGCCCAGAAGGCCTCCGGTGGCGCCGTCGCCACGGTAAACGGCGTCGCCATTTCTCAGACCGTCGCCAACGCCTTTGTCGCCGAGCAGCAAGCGCAAGGTGCGCCCGACAGCCCGGAATTGAAGAACGCGGTTCGTGAGGAACTGATCCGTCGCGAGTTGCTGGTCCAGGAAGCGAAGAAAATGGGCCTCGACAAGAGGCCGGAGGTGGCAGCACAGGCCGAACTGGCGCGGCAGGCCATTTTCATCCGCGCATTCGTTCAGGATTTCGTCAAGAAGCATCCGATCAGCGATGAGCAGATCAAGGCAGCCTATGACCGGATGAAGACCCAGATGGGCAACACCGAGTACAAAGTGCGTCACATCCTGGTCGAAAAGGAAGATGACGCCAAGGTGATCATCGTCAATCTGAAGAAGGGTGCCAAGTTTGATGACCTCGCCAAACAGTCCAAGGACCCTGGCTCGCGCGACAAGGGTGGTGATCTCGGCTGGAGCAGCACGGCCGCCTATGTGAAACCGTTTGGTGACGCGGTCACGGGTCTGAGCAAGGGCAAGTTCACCGAGACCCCGGTCAAGACCGATTTTGGATACCACGTGATCCTGCTTGAAGACAGCCGTCCGCTGACTCCGCCTCCCTTCGACCAGATCAAGCCGCAGATCGCGCAGCGCCTGCAGCAGGAGCAGATTCAGAAATTCGTGACCGATCTGCGCTCCAAGGCGAAAATCCAGTAGCTGGCGGCTGCCCGAACGCAGAGAAAGGCGCCGGACTTCCGGCGTTTTTTTCGGCTGTCAGCGACTGCCGATGGCTCGGCAACCCTTCCGCGCGCAGGCTAGCCCACCCATTGCCGGGCATTGCGGAACATCCGCAGCCAGGGTGAATCGTGCCAGCCGCGCGCGCTCCAGTCGGCCGGGTGCCACGACATCTGGACGCTGCGGAAGACACGTTCGGGGTGCGGCATCATGATCGAAAAGCGGCCGTCGGCCGTCGTAAACCCGGTGACACCGGCCGGCGATCCATTCGGGTTGTACGGATAGACCTCGCTCGGCTGGCCGCCATGGTCGACGTAGCGCATGGCCACCAGAGCACTCGCCTGTTGCGCTGCCGAGGCGAAGACGGCGCGTCCCTCACCGTGCGAGACGACCACCGGCAGCCGGCTGCCGGCCATGCCGGCGAAGAAAACCGACGGTGACTCGGGCAGTTCGACCAGAGAGAAACGTGCCTCGAACTGCTCGACGCGGTTGCGCTCGAAGCGCGGCCAGGCGTCGGCACCAGGGATCATGTCCTTGAGCACGCTCATCATCTGGCAGCCGTTGCAGACGCCAAGGGCAAAGGTGTCCGGGCGTGCGAAAAAGGCTGAAAAGATCTCGCTGGCCCGTTCGTTGAAGAGAATCGTCTTCGCCCAGCCCTGACCCGCTCCGAGGACATCGCCGTAGGAAAAGCCGCCGCAGGCGACGGCGCCCGAGAACCCGGCGAGCGCGAGGCGGCCGCTCAGAATGTCGCTCATGTGTACGTCGATAGCGGCAAAGCCGGCACGATCAAAAGCGGCAGCCATCTCGACGTGCCCGTTGACGCCCTGCTCGCGCAGAATCGCCACCCTTGGTCGGCTGCCGGTGTGGATGAAGGGAGCCGCGACGTCTTCGGTCGGGTCAAAGCTGAGCGTCACCGACAGGCCTGGGTCAGTGGTCTCGACGATGCGGTCGTACTCTTCGCGGGCGCATTCCGGGTTGTCGCGCAGTTGCTGCAGGTGGAAACTGGTGGCCGACCAGGCTCGCTGCAGATCGACCCGCTTCTCGTCGAGGACTGCCCTGGCATTGCGGATGATGCGGATATGGTCCCAGGGATTGGGCGCGCCGATGAACTGCGTGCACGCTCCGAGACCGGCAGCGCGCAGGACGCTCATCACCCGGCTGCGCTCGGCGCGGCGAATCTGCACAACGGCGCCGAGTTCCTCGTTGAACAGGGCGCGCATCAACAGCTCGAACGAGCGGCCGCCGAGCAGATCGGGGCGCTTCTCGTTGCCGTCGACGTCATTGCTGAGGGGGTCATAGCAGAGGCCATCAGTGTCGATCGAAACCCCGCAGTGGGCAGCAAAAGCCATCTCGCAGACGGCGGTGAACAGCCCTCCGTCAGAGCGGTCGTGGTAGGCGAGCAGCAGATCGTCGGCGGCGAGTCTTCGTACTGCTTCGAAGAACGCGGGCAGGCGGGCGGGGTCATCGACATCGGGCGCGTCGTTGCCGGTAGCCGCATAGACCTGTGCCAGCGCCGAGCCGCCAAGACGATTGCGGCCGGCAGCGAGATCGATCAGCAGCAGGTCGGTTTCCCCCGCGTCGAGCACCAGTTGCGGCGTCAGTGTACGGCGGGCATCCTGGACCGGCGCGAAGCCGGTGATGATCAGCGACAGCGGCGACACCACCTGCTTCTGGCGAGTACCGTCGCCGTCAGTGGCCTCCTGCCAGGTCGTGCGCATCGACAAGGAATCCTTGCCAACCGGGATCGACACACCAATCCTCTGGCAGAGATCGGACACCGCCCGTACCGTGTCGAAGAGGCGCGCATCCTCACCTGGGAAGCCGGCGGCAGCCATCCAGTTGGCCGACAGTTTGACTTCGCCAAGTGTCGCGATGTCGGCGGCGACGATATTGGTCAGCGCCTCACCGACCGCCATGCGGCCGGAGGCCGGTGCGTCGAGGACTGCCAGTGGTGTCCGTTCGCCGACTGCGAAGGCCTCGCCAAGGTAACCGTGAAAGGCCATCAGCGTCACCGCGACGTCGGCACAGGGTACCTGCCAGGGCCCGACCATTTGGTCGCGGGCGGTCAGGCCGCCGACGCTGCGGTCGCCGATGCTGATCAGGAAGGTCTTGTCGGCCACCGCCGGCAGGCGCAGCACGCGATAGGCGGCTTCCTTCAAAACCACCGCCGTGACATCGAAGGGCACGCTCAAGGGTGGCAGATGCTCTGCCGTGCGCGTCATGCGCGGCGGCTTGCCAAGCAGCGCGTCCATGTCCATGTCGACCGGATGGTTGTCGAAATGACGGTCGGCAACCACCAGGCGAGTTTCTCCGGTGGTCGCGCCGACGACAGCGAAGGGGCAACGCTCGCGCTTGCAGATGGCCGCGAATTCGTCGAGACGGCTCGGCGCAATCGCCAGCACGTAGCGTTCCTGCGCTTCGTTGCACCAGATCTCGGCGGGCGACATGCCGGGCTCCTCGATGAGCACTGCGCGTAGCTCGAAGCGGGCGCCGCTGCCGGCACCGTGCGCCAGTTCGGGCAGGGCATTCGAGATGCCGCCGGCGCCGACGTCGTGCAGCGACAGAATCGGATTGCCGTCACCGGCAATCGACCCGTCGCCGCCGGGTGCGCCCATCTGCCAGCAGCGGTCGATTACCTCCTGCGCACGCCGCTGGATCTCGGGATTGCCGCGTTGCACGGAAGCGAAGTCGAGATCGGCGGTGTTGCTGCCGGTCGTCATCGAGCTGGCGGCACCGCCGCCGAGGCCGATCAGCATGCCCGGGCCACCGATCTGGACGAGCAGGGTGCCGGGGGGTAAGGTGCCGGCCTTGAAGCACTGGTTGGCAGCGATGTTGCCGACGCCGCCGGCGAGCATGATCGGCTTGTGGTAGCCGCGCAGCAGTTGCCCGGCGCCGCTGCCGGTGAACTGCTCGTAGGTGCGGAAATAACCCGCGAGGTTCGGGCGGCCGAACTCGTTGTTGAAGGCGGCGGCGCCGATCGGCCCTTCGAGCATGATCGCCAGCGGCGAAGCGATGCGCGCCGGGCGGCCATAGGCACTGCTCGCCAGTTCCCATGGCTGCAGGAAATCGGGGATGTTGAGGTTGGACACCGAGAAACCGCACAGTCCGGCTTTCGGCTTCGAGCCACGGCCGGTGGCGCCTTCATCGCGGATCTCGCCGCCGGAGCCGGTTGCCGCCCCCGGAAAAGGTGAGATCGCCGTCGGGTGATTGTGCGTTTCGACCTTGGCCAGGATGTGCGTCGGTTCTTCGTGATAGGCGTAGCGGCCATCGGGACCAGGATGGAAGCGCGGCACGCAGGCACCTTCGATGACCGATGAATTGTCGGCATAGGCGACGATGGTGCCGGCCGGATGCGCCTGGTGTGTTTCACGGATCATGCCGAACAGCGTTTCGCTGCGCGGTTGACCGTCGATCACCCAGGAGGCGTTGAAAATCTTGTGCCGGCAGTGCTCGGAATTGGCCTGCGCGAACATCATCAACTCGACGTCGGTCGGGTTGCGCTGCGCCTTGAGGAACAGATCGACGAGGTAATCGACTTCGTCCTCCGACAAGGCCAGGCCCAGCCGCCGGTTCGCCGCGACCAGTTCTCCACCACCGCCGCTCAGCAAATCGACGCTGGTCAGCGGTTCTGGAGCGAAGTGGCGGAACAGATCCGCCGTGCGCGCAAAGCTGTCGAGCACGGTTTCCAGCATGCGATCATGCAGCAGCGCGGCGATGCTGGCCCGCTCGGCAGGCGAGAGTCTGCCCTGCCGGTGATCGAGCCAGAAGGCAATGCCGCGTTCAATACGTTCGACTGCCTGCAGGCCGCTGTTGCTGGCGATGTCGCTTGCCTTCGACGACCACGGCGAGATCGTTCCGACGCGCGGTGTGACGAGGAAGAGTTCGCTGCCCTGGCCTTCCCCCGCGGCGCGTTCTTCGAGTAGTGCCGAGAGCTGTCGGCGCTCGGCTGTAGTCAGTGGCTGTCTGGTGGCGACAAAGTGCCAGTACTCGGCGGCCTCCATGTGCGCTCCCGTTACGGCAAGCGCCACGCGCTGCTGCAAAACCTGCAGACGAAAAGACGAAAAAGCGGGGGCACCGCGGAGAAACAGGATGTCGGCCATGGCGGGTTGCAGAGAAGGCAGGCAGAGCTGCGTTGAAGGAAGGAATGGCGCGATTATAGCCGACGCCCGGGAACTGCCCAGGTGCCCATCCTGGTTCGCCGCGCCGGCAAGCGTTGCCGGGACGCCAGCGACCGTTGTCGAATCGTCCGGTGGCGGCGCAGGTGGGCTAGAATCGGAGTGAATTTTCGATCACCTCCTGGCTCAGGAGCCGGCAATGAAAACGGGCATCCGATCAGAACCACTTTATCTCGCCGCCGACCTGCGCACCATCGAAGTCGTCGCCGCCGACCAGCCATTGATGCAACGCGCCGGGTTGGCTGCCGCCGACCTGGCCACTTCGTTGTGCCGCTTTCAGGGCGCGTCGTTGCTGGTCCTGGCGGGGCCGGGCAACAACGGTGGCGACGCCTTCATCGCCGCCCGCCATCTGCGCGAGCGTCGTTTCGCGGTCAGCCTTGTTTTCGCCGGTGAGCCCGGTCGCTTGCCGAAGGATGCTGCGGCTGCCTACAAGCGCTTCGTTGACGATGGCGGTAGCGTACTCGACAGCATCCCGTCCGGTCAGCGCTGGGCGCTGATTGTCGATGGTCTCTTCGGTATTGGCCTGCAGCGTCCGATCAGCGGTCGTTACGGCGAGCTCGTGCTGGCCGCCAATGCGCTGGCCGTCCGCGACCGCTGTCCGCTGCTCGCCCTTGATTGTCCGAGTGGTCTTGACGCCGACACTGGCAGACTTTGTGGCGTGACGATACGCGCCAGTCACACCCTCACCTTCATCGCCGGCAAGCCCGGCCTGCTTACGGGTGATGGCCCGGAGCACTGCGGCACGATCTCGGTTGCCGCGCTCGACCTCGATGCCGAGCGTCTGACAACAGCCTCGGCGCGAACGATCGGCAGCGACCTTCTGGTCGGTTTCCTGCGCCCGCGCGCCAGGAACAGCCACAAGGGCAATCATGGCAGTGTCGGCATTCTCGGTGGTGCGAGCAGCATGGTCGGAGCTGCGTTCCTCGCCGGCCGCGCCGCGCTCCGACTTGGCGCCGGTCGTGTCTATCTCGGCCTGCTCGACCGGCAGGCGCCGGCGATCGACCCGGTACAGCCCGAACTGATGCTGCGCCAATCCGAGGCGCTGTTGGCTGCCGGCCTCAGCGCGCTCGCCTGCGGGCCGGGGATGGGCGGCAGCGACGAAGCGCTCGCCCTGCTGGAACGTTCCTGCGCACTCGGCATGCCACTGCTGCTCGATGCCGATGCGCTCAACCTGCTCGCTGGCAACCAGCGCTTGCAGCAGGCGGTGGTCGCGCGCAGCACCCGGCAGGCGTCGACGCTGCTGACGCCGCATCCGACCGAGGCGGCACGCCTGCTCGGCTGCGATACGGCCCTTGTCCAGAGCGACCGAGGCAATGCGGCGCTGCAGCTCGCGGCCCGCTACCAGGCAGTGGTGGTGGTCAAGGGCTGTGGCAGCGTTGTCGCCACGCCCGACGGCCGCTGGTTCGTGAACACCACCGGTAATCCCGGCCTCGCGACCGCCGGCACTGGCGACGTCCTCAGCGGCTTCATCGTGGCCCTGCTTGGCCAGGGCTGGCCGGCGCTGGAGGCAATGCTGGCCGGCGTACACCTGCACGGCCTTGCTGCCGACGAACGGGTTGCGGCTGGCTGTGGGCCGGTCGGACTGACCGCCGGCGAGATCATCGACAGCGCGCGCTCCTGCTTCAACCGCTGGATCGCGCATGGCAGATAGTCAGGCCGTCGCGTCGCTCCGGACAGGGAGTGTCCTGCTCTGTCTCTGCGCGCTGTTCCTTTTCTCGGCACTGGACGCGACAGCGAAGCACCTGAGCGCTTTCCTGGCCGTGCCGCTGCTGGTCTGGGCACGCTATCTGGTGCACTTGTTGATCATGGTGTTGACGATTCTTCCGGGTCAGGGGCGCGGCATTATTCTCACCCGTCGACCGTGGTTGATGGGGCTGCGCGGGGTGACGCTGGCCGGCGTCACGCTGCTCGGACAACTCGCGCTGTACACCCTGCCGCTTGCGGAAACGACGGCGCTGGTCTTCGTCGCTCCCTTGTTGGTGGCGTTGTTGGCCGGCCCACTGCTCGGCGAACAGGTGCGTTCGCGCACATGGTGGGCAACCGTTGCTGGCTTCGCCGGCGTCCTGCTGATCGCTCGGCCCGGGGGTAACCTGGCCGCGACCGGTGTTGCCTGCGCCCTTGGCGCCGCACTGTGTTACGCCGCCTACCAGATCCTGACTCGCAAGCTGGTGGCCACCGAGCCACCGATGCGCCTGTTGTTCTACACGGCGTTGCTCGGAACGCTGGTGATGTCGCCGGTCGTGCCGGTCTTCTGGGATGGCCGGTTGCCCAGCTTTGGGCAGGGGTTGCTGGTCGTCTCGCTCGGCGTCTACGGTGGCCTCGGCCATCTGCTGCTGATCCGCGCTTTCCGTGAAACGCCGGCCTCGCTGCTCTCGCCGCTGCTCTATTTCCAGCTCGTCTGGGCGACGCTGCTCGGCTGGCTGGTCTTCGACCACCTGCCCGACTTGCCGGGGATCGTCGGCATGTTGATCATTGGTGCTTCCGGGCTGAGCCTGGCGATTGGCCGCCAGAAATGATGGTCAGAAACTGTCTCTCCGACGTGCCGTTGCGGAATGCCAGTTTCCTTGGCCAGTTGCTATTGGCTGATGCCCCTTGGTTTCAGGAGTTTTTCGGGCAGGCTTTCGCTGGCTGTTGTGTAAGGCCGGTCGCGCATGATTCACTCTCCGCACGGGCCGAGTCGCAATTCGATGGCGAAGCCTCCGCTCACGTCGGGAATAAGCAATACGCCACCGTGCGCACGTGCTACCAGATCGGCGAGCACCAGGCCGAGTCCGGTGCTGCCCTCGTAGGCATGGGCGGCGATGGCGCTTTGCAGCTCCCTTCGCCGCTCGGGGCTGACGCCTGGACCATTGTCGTCCAATCGTACTGTGGTCGCGGTGGGCGTCGACACCTGCACACGGGTGGCGCCGTTGCGCAGCGAGTTGTCGAAGAGGTTGAGCAGTGCCGCGGCCAACAGGTCGGCGTCGGCGCTGACGGCCTGTGGCGCTTGCACATCAATCGTCAGGGCGTCCAACGGCAAGCGGGAGATCAGGGCGGTGAGGTCAAGCGGCTGGCGCTGCAGCTCGGCGCCGCTGCGAAACAGCGTCAGCAGTGCCGCCACGACGCGCTGCAGGCGGCCAGCGGCGGTACGAACGCGCTGCAGGCGCGGCTGCAATTCAGGCGGGCATTCGCGCAGGGCTACCGCGAGCTGCGCATCGATGCCCGCCAGCGGCGTACGCAGCGCGTGTGCCGCATGCGACGTGAAGGCACGCTCCTGGGCCAGACGGCGGGCAAGACGTTCGGCGAGTGCGTCGATGGCGGCATGTACCGGCTGCAGCTCCTGGCGCTCGGCCTTACCCAGCGTCGCGCCGGTGCTTGCCGGGTCGTGCGCGCACAGGTGCTGCGCGAGACGCTGCAGGGGCAACAGCTCGTGGCGGACGCGGGCGCGCAGCCAAAGGTGGGCGATCAGGGCGATGGCCAGCGTCGCCAGGGCCGCGCCGAAAGCCACTTCAAGCTGTGCTTCGTGGCGCTCTTCGTGACTCTGCGCAACGTAGAGCCACTGGCTACCATCGGCCAGGGAGATGCCGAAAACGCGCCAACCGGATGCGTCACCAAAGGCGGGAGAGGGGCTGCCGCGCAGCGCGCTCGTCGGTGCCGCTGGCGACTTGATCAATACCTGCGCCTTGCCGCTCGCTGGATAGCGTACCACTTGCCAGGCGAAACGGCCGCTCGGCAAGGATGAAGCTTGTTCGCTGCCCGCGTCATGGCCAGCCGGAGGAGATTCCGCCTGGGCCTGGATCGAAAGTGGCCCGCTCAGTACCTCCGCCGCCGCTTCCAGGGTATCGTCGAGCAGTTCGTCTACCTCGTTCTGCACGGCGAGCCAGACCGCCATCGACACCGCCACACTCCACAGTAGCGACCAGCCGACCAGCGCATGTGCCAGCCGCGTCCGGATCGACGGCAAGTCCTTGTTCATGCCTGAGCACCGATTCGGTAGCCGAGCCCGCGTATCGTTTCCACGATCTCACGGCCGAGCTTGCGCCGCAGGCCTGCGACATGGACCTCGAGGGCGTTGCTTGCCCATTCGGCGTCGAAGCCGAGGATCAGTCGTTCGAGGTCGGGCTTGGTGACAATGCGGCCGGCGCGTAGCAGCAGTGCCTCGAGTATCGCCCACTCCCGCGCCGTTAACTCGACGCGCTGCCCCGCTAGATGAGCGCTGCGTGCGGCCAGGTCAATCTCGACCTGGCCGACGCGCCGCCGGGAGCTGGCGTTGCCCGCGCTGCGCCGGCATACGGCGCGCAGACGGGCGGTCAACTCCTCTGGCGCAAAAGGCTTGACCAGGTAGTCATCGGCCCCACTGTCCAGGCCGCAGATGCGGTCGGTGAGCAGGTCGCGCGCCGTGAGCATCAGCGCCGGTGTGGCGTCACCCCTGCTGCGCCGGCCGCGCAGCCAGTCGAGGCCGGAGCCGTCGGGCAATTGCCAGTCGACGAGCAGCGCGTCATACGGCTCGCCGCGGTGGGCGGCAACCTCTCGCAGGCTGCGGCACCAGTCCACGCGGTGCTCGTCGGCGCTCAGATAGTCACGCAGTCCCTCTCCGAGGATCTCGTCGTCTTCGATCAGCAGGAGTCGCATGGGTCGGCTGACAGGTCCTTGACAGTGAAAGGCTGCCGATTGTACCGAAGATTGAGTATCTCGGATGCCAGGCTTCGCTGCCCGGTCAGCGCCTTGAGCATCCAGGCTGCTTAAGGCCGGCTTCAGGCTGTCGGTACAGAATCGCCTGCATGATCAGGCCATCCTCCGTTTCCTCATTGCTGCTGGGCGGCGATGCATGCACTGGCCGCGAGCGCTTCACTGTGCCCGCGACCGTCGAGCAGCTGTTGTTGGTGGCGAGCGTCTTCTGGGCGCTGACGGCCAACCGGGCATTTTTTGGTACGGCGCTCAGGGATCGCGCCCTGTCCGACGTTCAGACGTGGAGTTTCGTACTGGCCCTGGGCGTCCTCTTGGTGGCAGTGCATTTCTTCCTGCTGGCGCTGGTTGCCAACCGCTGGACGGTCAAGCCGCTGCTGACGGTGCTGATCGTGACCACTGCCCTTGCCTCGCATTTCATGCAAGCCTACGGTGTCTACCTGGACCCGTCGATGCTGCGCAATGTCATCCGGACCGACGTGGCAGAGGCGCGCGAGTTGTTCTCCTGGGGCCTGCTGCCGCAACTGCTGGTTTACGCGGTGTTGCCGTTGATGCTGTTGTGGCGGGTGGAGATCGTCCGCCGGCCGCGGCTGCGGGCAATGGGGATTCGCCTGGGGCTGCTGCTGTTGGCCGCTGTGGTGGCGGGGGCGGCGCTGATGGTGGTCTTCAAGCCGTTTTCGTCGCTGATGCGCAACCACAAGGAAGTGCGCTACCTGATCACGCCGGCCAACTACCTGTGGTCGCTGGCCAGTGTGACGGCGGCTGATGCCCGGGGTGCGGCCGCGCCGCGCCGGGCGATCGGGCTGGACGCCGCACCTGGGCCGGGCTGGGCCATGCGTCGCAAGCCGACGGTCGTCGTCCTGGTGGTCGGCGAGACGGCCCGTGCGGCCAACTGGGGACTGAACGGCTACGCGCGGCAGACGACGCCCGAACTAGCCCGGCTGCCCGTGATCAATTTTGCCAAGGTTACAAGCTGCGGCACCAACACCGAGGTGTCGGTTCCGTGCATGTTTGCGCCCGTCGGGCGGCGCGATTACAACGAGGCGCGAATCAGTGGTAGCGAGTCCCTGCTGCATGTCCTGGCGCGTGCCGGCGTGGGCGTGCATTGGCGCGACAACCAATCGGGCTGCAAGGGGGTTTGTGAGGGTCTGGCCAACGAGTCGGTTGCGTCACTCAACGCGCCGGGGCTCTGCGTCGGGGGGCACTGCTTCGACGCCGGGCTCCTGCACGGCCTTGACGAGCGACTGGCCGGCGCCAGCGGCAGCCAGTTGCTGGTGCTTCACCAACTCGGCAACCACGGCCCGTCGTACTATCGCCGCTATCCGCAAGCCTTCGCGCGCTTCCAGCCGGCGTGTGAAGACGACGACCTGAACCGCTGCTCCCGTGAACAGATTGTCAACGCATTCGACAATGCGCTGCTGTATACCGACCATGTTCTGGCCACTCTGATTGCCAAGCTGCAGGCGCAGGCCGACAAGGTGGACTCGGCAGTCGTCTATGTTTCCGACCACGGCGAGTCACTGGGCGAGAACAACCTGTTCCTGCACGGCATGCCGTATGCGATTGCCCCGGCGGAACAGACGAGCGTACCGATGCTGATGTGGTTCTCGGAGGGCTTTCGTCAGACCGGAGCGATCGATGTTGACTGTCTGCAGCGCCGCGCCGCCAAGCCGGCGAGCCACGACCACCTGTTCCACACGCTGCTTGCCTTGCTCGATGTGCGCACGACCCTGTACGAGCACGATTGGGACCTGCTGAGCAGTTGCCGTGGTGGTGCGGTGGCGGCGCTGTGAGGCGACACGCTGCCGGCCGCTCTGATCTGCTGGTGACATCTCTTGCGTTGGCTTGCTTGCTGGCGTGGGACGCCAGCGGCTGGGATCTGGCTCTCACCCACTGGTACGGTACGGCGGCTGGCTTCGGATGGCGGGATGCGTGGCTCACCCGCAGCCTGCTGCACGATGGCGGTCGCCTGTTCGCCTGGGGCGCGCTGGGTCTGCTGGTCGTGGACGCGTGCCATCCGCTATTGCCTGGCCCGAAGCGCATCGAGCGCTGGCACTGGATCGGGGTGATGCTGGCCGGCGTCCTGCTGGTTCCCTCGATCAAGCGGGTTACAACGACGAGTTGCCCCTGGGATCTCGCCGAGTTTGGCGGCGTCGCCAGCTACGTTTCGCACTGGCAAATCGGGGTATCGGATGGCGGGCCGGGGCATTGCTTTCCGTCGGGCCACGCCGTCGCTGCATTTTCGTTCTTTGGCATCTACTTCCTGTGGCGGGAGCATCGGCCCCGACTGGCCGGCTGCTTCCTCGCCATCGTGTTGCTTGCGGGTAGCCTCTTCGGCTGGGCGCAGTTGGCCCGCGGGGCCCACTACTTTAGCCATACGCTTTGGTCAGCATGGCTATGCTGGACATTGTGCGTGCTCGGAGCGCGGGCAAGCGTCCCAGGATTCCGTCGGCTTCATGTCAGCCCAGCACCTCCCGGAGACCTCGTGCTGCGCGACTCCTGAGGCCGCATCCTCGCTTGCGCCTGTCGACTCCAGCGCCGTCAGCCGTAAGCCGTAAGCCGTCAGGAACTCTGGAACATCGCCGCAGCTTCCTGTTGGCCAAGCTCGAAGTAACGCTTCTGGTTGCTGCTGTCCTTGAGTGAAATCGTCATACTCTCGAGATCTTTTGGTCGCAGCACGTGCAGCGGCTTGGCGTAATAGCGCTTGCCGCCAACCTCGGCGCTCTTTTTGCCCATCGTCTTGAGCATTTCGTTGATCAGGGTCGCTTGCGCGAAGATGCGGGTGTTGGGCAGCGTGAGTTGCATGTCACTGACGAGAAGGTGCGTATCTATGCTGTTGAACGGCAGGATGAACGACTTGGCGTGGTAGAGCTTGTCAAGTTCGCGGTGATAGTCGTAGTCGGTGAAGTCGACGGCGATGATCTCGTCCACCTCGTCATCTTCGAACAGGGTGCGCAGCGGCGTGTTGTCGAGATAGCCGCCCTCGATGTAATAGTCGCCATCGATGGTGATCGCCTTGAAATACGGGATGGTGGTGATGCCGGCAAGGAAGGCATTCATGAATGCGTCGAGACTGGCATCGTCGATGCCGCCCAGAATCTCGTTCACGTTGAAGAAACGCCCCTGTCGCTGGCTCAGGTTGGTGGCACGAATATCCCACCGCAAGGTCTTCAGGTGCTGGGCGAGCAACTGGCGCCGCCGTGGATCATCGAGCAGGAGCGACTTGCGGCAGCTGTCCTTGTCAACGGTGAAGAGATGCGTGCCGGTGGGGAGCAACGGCGGGCGCAAACCGAGAAAGTTGGAGAAGACATGAAAGATGTCGGTGACGTTGAGCCTGAGCGTTCGGCTCAGGACCGGCGGTAACTCCTCGCTCTGCCAGTCCCAAAGCAGAAAGTCGACGACAATGTTGTTGCCGGAACTGGTCGAGGCGATGTGCACCAAAGGCACGTTGTTTCGCTTCAGCCAGACCAGCACGCCTTCGGTATAGAAGCTTCGATAGCCGCCGCCCGAGGCGACGAAACCGTACCTGGTCATGGTCATTCCCTCTCGTCTGTCTGCGCTGGTCAGGTGCCGGCAAACGCCAGCAGCGAGCGCAAGTTTGCCACAGTAGGCCAGGCCTGACGAGGCTCACGCAGAGCAGTCGACGCGTTGTGCGGCGGTGTGCGCGAGCAAGGCCCTGGAGTGATCTCCAGTACGTCTGTTACCTTGGCGGTTTTCTGACAGGAGAGAAAGAAGATGGACGAATCATCGGTGCTTGCCGATTTCCGCACGAAGTTTCGGGTAGAGGAGCTGTTGGTCGCGAAAAACACGGCCTGGTCATGGTCGCTCAGACCTGCGCAGGCGACCCTGGGCTGCGGCATCTTGTCGCTCAACCGACATGTTGCCCGGTTTTCGGAGGTGACGGCTGCAGAAATGGCCCAGTTGGCCGAGCTGCTGCCCGGACTGGAGATGGCCCTGAGGTCAGCCTTTGGCTACCAGGCCATCAACTACCTGATGCTGATGATGGTCGATCACCATGTGCATTTTCACGTCATCCCCCGTTACGAGGGCAGTCGCCAATTTGCCGGACTGGAGTGGTTCGACCATGGCTGGCCAGCCTTCCCGGCGATGGCCGAGGAGCAGCACAGCAATCATGAGAGCATTCTGGCCCAGATCCGGGAGGCGCTCAAGTCGGCCTCTCCCACTTGAGGCCGTGTCGCAGGGAGGCAGCGAAGTCGGGGGGCTGACTGGCTGGCAGGTGGGTGATGTCCGTCCGCCGGGGGCCGCCGGGCTACTTTTCGTTTCGCCAGTCGTGCAGCGTCTCCTTGCGCGGCATGGGCGGGCTCCTGTCGGCTCCACGATCTCTGAGCAGGGGAATCGCGCCTGCGAGGACGAAAACGATACAGATGCCAAAAACGATCCAGCCTGTGTTCATTGAAGGTCTCCGTAGGGGAGTGGTTTACCCGCTCAACTGCCAGTCTGCACCACGTGCCGAGAGAATCTGCACAAAGTGCTCAGGATGTCTGCGGGCAGCAGTGCGAGTTTGGCGTGGTCGGATTCGGCGATCGTCAGCGCTAGTCCAAGTACGATCCAGTGTCACCATTCGGGCGAAAACACGTTCTGTTCCTCCGTGTGCCAGCTCGTGACGAAAGCCTGAGGGGCGGGCGGAGGGTTCGTCAGCCGAAATCGTCGGGGCTGGATTGTCTGCCGATTAGACGCCAGAACGACCCGGTTGGCAAGCGACTGTGCCCGAATCCGGCAGCAAGCGACCGTGCGCGATAGCAGGGCGGCAAGGCCCAGCCCCCTTGCCGTTCGGCGAGCATCGACCGCCTGGCGCGACGCCTGTTGATTGACAGATTCCGGCGCGACAGACAGAATCCGGCGCCAGTGAGCAGGGCTGGCAGCCGCTACGCTGACGGCGGGCGCGAGTGTGGCCGCGGCGCATACGGTACGCCGGCAGAAGCCGGCGCAGACGCTTCACGTGGTTGTCAAAGAGATGACGCCGTGCAATTGCGGGAAAGTCAGGCCAGGGGACGCGAGTTGGTGGCAGAACAGAGGGCGTTTGCGGCGGCGACCATGCCTGGGATTTGCGGTGCTCTGGCCATCCTTGCCGCCCTGTTGGGCATTTTCCTTGCGCTGCATCATCCGCTCTGGGCGACATGGCTGACGCCGGCTTTTGTTGTCTGGTGCATCACCGTCTGGCTGCGCCCAGCCTTGTGGCTGTTCGTTCTACCTGCGTTGTTGCCGCTTGCCGGGTTTTCCGCCTGGACGGGATGGCTAGGCATCGAGGAGTTCGATCTGCTCGCGCTTGGCGCGGTGGCGGGCTGCCATGCGCGAATGGCGACCGGGCGGTGCTGGCGTGTGAAGCGGCCTGGAACCTCCACCGAAGGGCTCGCGCAGACGCCACAGTTCCAGGCGAGCCCGTCGATTGGCCTGCCTTCTGGCTGCAGGGCCGGTGCCGTTGGCGAACCGGGTAGCCTGGCAGGGGATGCGTCCCGCAAGCGGTCGGGAGAGGGTGCCCGTCATGCCTCGGGGTGGCCCCTGACGGTAGGGCGCTTCCGCCCGGCACAGATTGGGCTGGGTCTCTTGACCGTATCGTATCTGTTGGCCTTGGCGCGTGGTGTTGCCGATGCGGGTGGCTTTCCCCTGGGGTGGTTTCAGGGTTATGAAGAGCCGTTGAACAGCCTGCGTATTGCCAAGAGTTTCCTGCTGGTTCTGTTGCTCCTGCCGTCGTTGGCCAGCCTGTTGGCGAGCCGACCGCTGCTTGTCGGGCGAAGCCTCGCGGCCGGTGTGGCAACCGGGCTGGGCTGGGTGGCTGTGGCTGTCCTCTGGGAACGCGCTGGATATCCAGGGTTGCTGGATTTTTCCACGCACTATCGAAGCACGGCGCTGTTCTGGGAAATGCATGTGGGTGGCGCGGGCCTTGACGGTTTTCTTGCCCTGACTGTTCCGTTTGCCGTCCACGCAGTGGTGCACGCGCGCTCCCGATGGCGCTGGGGGCTCGCGGCACTGCTGGCGATGAGCGCCGCGTACGCCTGTCTGACAACCTTTTCGCGTGGCGTCTATCTGGCGGTCGGATTTTCGCTGATGGTGCTCGCCTGGCTGCTGGCGGCGCCCTGGCGGCGGCGTCGGGTCCTGGCGATGGCGCCTCGGCCTGCGCTCGTGGCGCTGGCGTCGGAGCCCTGGCGGGTGTACGGAAACCGCGTGTTGGTGGCCGTTCTGCTCATCGAGATCCTCGCCGTTCTGGCAGCGGGAGACTTCATGAGCGCCAGGTTCGCAGCCGGCGAGCGCGATCTCGGTGGGCGCATGCAGCACTGGCGTGAGGGCCTGAGCCTGTTGCGCGACCCGTCGGAGTTCCTGCTCGGGCGGGGCCTCGGGCGGTTCCCGGCAAACTATTCGCAGACCGTGCCAGGGCGCCAGATGCCTGGTCGCCTGCGTCTCGTCGAAGAAGGCGAAGCGACCCACTTGCGCGTCCTCTTGCCTCGGCAAAGCGTGCGGCCGGGCGGCGGATTCGAGTTGCTGCAGCGTGTGCCTGCACCTTTCGCAGGCACTTATACGGTGGCCATGGACTTGCGCAGCTTGCAGCCGGCGATGCTGAGCGTCGGCCTGTGCCATAAGCATTTGCTTTATGCGGCGTCGTGCGCGCAGCCTGCCGTGGTCAGGTTGGCGGGGGGCGAGGGATGGCGCCATGTGTCGCTGTCAATGACTGGGCGCCAGGGATTCCCCGGGGGATGGCCGGTACCCGTGCTCGGATTCTTTGATTTGCGCTTGCTGGGGCCGGCGGACTTCATCGATGTGGACAACCTGAGCGTCGTCGATGCGAAGGGCCAGCAACTGTTGGGTAATGGCGGTTTTTCCGGCGGCATGTCGCAGTGGTTCTTTTCCGGCCGCCATGACTTCCTGTCCTGGCACGTCGATAGTCTCTTCCTCGAGGTACTGATTGATCAGGGACTGATCGGACTTTCTTTGCTGCTGGCTCTCCTGGCAATGGCTTTCGCCAATCTGCTGCGGGGTCCCGGAGCAGATCACATCCTCGCACCGTATCTGCTTGCGGCACTGCTTGCCTGCCTGGTCGTCGGGTTGTTCTCGAGTCTGATGGACATGCCACGGTCTGCTTTCCTCTTCTACTTGCTGCTATGCTCTGCTCTGGTCCTTGATGGTCGAGCCCCTGAAAGCCTTCTCGAGGCGCCGTCCGCGTGCTTCAAAACGCCCTGAGGGTTGCTGATCGGGGTATAATGTCGGCATAAATCAGTCTGCTTTTATAAATAATCATAAATTGTATCAAATGGTTACGTATTTTAATCGAAGTAGTGCCTTAATTCTCCGCGAGCGCAGAACGGCTTCCCTCGTGAGGTATCGTTCGCTGCTTGTGCATTAGTTCACGGTTCCCAACCATCTGCACTGATAGCCTTCGCTTCGTGGCGTTTGCTCGGCTTTTCCAAGTTCCAGGAAGGTAGCCGAGCCTCGTTCATAAACGAGAAGTTTCCAGGTTCGTGCTTGCAAGGGGTCTATCGTGATCAAGGTGTTCAATCATTGGTTTCATCGGAAGACTATTGCCCAGGTTGCCGTCGACCTGATGTTCCCGGTCGTATGTGTGATTCTTGCCGCGATGTGGATCGGCGGTGGAGGCCGCTTCGAACTTGAGAAAGTCGCCTTTTATGCGGTGATCTTTGCGCTGACGATGATCGTCTTCAACACTTGGCTGGGGATCTATCAGAGAGTGCACAGCCGTACTCGCGAGGAGACTCGAGCACGTGCGGTGCTGTCTCTCTACCTTGCCATTCCACTGGCGTACGGCGTGTTTTATCTGCTTTCGGTGGCCGAGGTCGATCGGAACTTCATGTTGCTGTCGGGGCTGGCGGCGCTCTTTACCACACTGCTTCGTCGTGTCCATTCGGCCCACAGCCAGTCTGGCTCCATTCTCAGTCACCGCGTGCTTGTTTTTGGCGTTGGTGAGGAAGCCGAGAACGTGGGCCGCGTGTTGCGCAAGTCGGATCCGGACATCCAGATCGTTGGTTTCTATCCGTGTGCTACTGAAACGGAGATCGTCGTTCCGGCGCAGGTCGTCCTGTCCCAGCAGATGTCACTCTCCGATACGGCGCAGTCCCTGAAGGTTGACGAGATCATCGTTGCCGTGCGGGAGCGTCGCGGCGGTGCACTGCCCTTGCGTGAGTTGCTTGACTGCAAGCTGTCGGGCGTCAGGGTGCTGGACCTGGCGAGCTACTTCGAACGTGCTCTCGGGCAACTCCGCCTCGATTCGCTGCGGGTGGGCTGGCTGATTTTTGGCGAGGGCTTCCGGCAGAATTGGCGGCGGACGAGTATCAAACGGCTGTTTGATGTCTTGGTCGCCGCTTTCCTGTTGCTTCTTGCCTTGCCAGTGATGATGCTGACGGCGATCCTGATCGTGCTGGAAGATGGTTTTTCGGTCTTCTATCGGCAGGAACGGGTTGGCCTCGATGGCCGCCTGTTCAAGGTCATCAAGTTTCGCAGCATGTTCAACGATGCCGAGAGCGACGGTAAGCCTCGTTGGGCGACCCTGGACGATGACCGTGTGACGCGGGTTGGTCGCCTCATTCGCAAGTTGCGTATCGACGAACTGCCGCAGTTGTACAATGTGCTGGCGGGGGAGATGAGTCTGGTCGGGCCGCGTCCTGAGCGCCCCTATTTTGTTGACCAACTGACGCGTGACATCCCGTTCTACGCCGTACGCCATAGTGTCAAGCCAGGGCTGACCGGCTGGGCGCAGGTTATGTACAAATACGGTGCAACGGTCGAAGACTCCGTGCAGAAGCTGCAATACGATCTGTACTACGTCAAGAACCACACCCTGTTCCTGGATGTCCTGATTCTGTTCCAGACGGTCGGTGTGGTCTTGACTGGCAAGGGTGCCCGGTGAAGCATCGTCCGGGGCCTACGGTTCATCGGGGTGCAAGGATACGCGGGGATTGTGGGCCATGATGGACAGCAAGATGGCAATGGTCGCGGTGTGGAGCTACGGGCTGGCCGGCGTATTGGCGGCCCTCCTGACGCTGTACCTTGCGGCCGGCTGGCGGGCTGGCGGTCGCAGTCGCGCCATGTTCCTTGCCGTCAGCCTGTGCGCGCTGTGGGGGATGCTGGGCCTGGCCTTTGCGCTGACCGGCCAGGTGCTTTTCCTCGCCGGCAGCCTGCTGGCCGACATGCTACGCTTCGGCGGATGGTATCTCTTTCTCCTCGTCCTGATGAAACCGGAACCAGCCGAGGGGGCGTCTTCGCCAGCGGCTACAGGCTGGCTGAGCGGCTTCGCCCTGCTGCTGGTCGTGGGTGGTTTCGCCGCGCAAGTCATGGTCGTCTTCGGTGTCGACCTGGTCCTGTCGTCACAGCGAGTGGCCTTGTTCGTTTCGCTGGCGATGAGTGTGTACGGCCTGGTACTCGTCGAGCGCCTCTTCCGGAACGTTTCGCCTGACTTCCGCTGGAGCATCAAGCCGTTGTGTCTTGGCCTCGGCGGTGTCTTCCTTTTTGACATGTACCTGTACTCGGACGCCCTGCTGTTCAACCGCATTGATGCGGACGCTTTCAGCATTCGCGGTTTTGCGCATGCCATGGGTTTGCCGCTGGTGGCTTTGTCGGCAATCCGCAGCCATGACTGGAAGAGGAGACTGGTCATGTCGCAGCGTGCTGCCCTGCACTCGGCGACACTGCTGATCGTCGGTACCTATCTCCTTTTCATGGCGGCGGCCGGTTACTACGTCCGCTTCTTTGGCGGCGAGTGGGGTAGGGCCTTGCAGATGGCGCTGCTCTTTGCCGCCTTGCTGGTCCTCGCTGCTCTGACTTTCTCCGGTTCGATGAGGTCCAGGTTGAGGGTGCAGGTCGGCAAGCACTTCTTCAGTTACCGCTATGACTATCGCGAGGAGTGGTTGCGATTTACGCAGACACTTTCTGCACAGGGCGGCTTTACCGGCATGGGACGACACGTCGTGCGCGGCCTGGCGGATATGGTCGAGAGTCCGAGCGGCGCATTGTGGTTGAAGGATCCCTCGGGCCGCTTTTTCGCTCAGGCAGCTTTCTGGAACATGCCGGCTTCACCGGCGACGGAGGATGTCGGCAGCCCGCTCTGCCGGTTTCTGCTCGACAGCGGCTGGGTGATCAATCTCGAAGAGTATCGTTCTCTACCGCGTCGCTATGATGGTCTCGAACTCCCGTCCTGGCTGGTCGAGGTTCCGAATGCATGGCTGGTTGTTCCTCTCACCACCGGCAGTGAACTGATCGCCTTTGTCGTCCTGGCGACGGCCCGTACCAGAATCGATGTCA
This sequence comes from Accumulibacter sp., assembly GCA_017302455.1. Lineage (GTDB taxonomy): Bacteria > Pseudomonadota > Gammaproteobacteria > Burkholderiales > Rhodocyclaceae > Accumulibacter > Accumulibacter phosphatis. The sequence continues at coordinate 10,742 of JAFLDO010000006.1, read as the reverse complement.
ACTGGGAGGTTAACGACCTTCTGAAGACCGCCGCACGGCAGGCCGGGGCGTTTCTCGGTCAGATGCAGGCCAGCGAGGCCCTGCTCGAGGTCCGGAAGTTCGATTCGTTCAACCGCATGTCCGCTTTTGTCGTGCATGACTTGAAGAACATCGTTGCTCAACTCTCCCTGATGCTCAAGAACGCTGAGCGCCATCGTGAGAATCCGGAATTTCAGAAAGACATGCTGATGACCGTTAATCATTCCGTCGAGCGCATGCGCAAGTTGATGATGCAACTGCGCGAAGGCGCAACACCGCTTGATGGGCCGCGCGGTATTGACCTAGCTGATGTGGTACGGCGTATTCAGACCGCCAAGTCCGGTCAGGGGAGGGATGTGGAGCTGAATATCGAGGAGAGGCTGATTGCCCGTGGGCACGAAGACCGGATTGAGCGCGTGGTCGGCCATCTGGTGCAGAACGCGCTGGATGCGACGGAGAACGGTGGCCGCGTCTGGCTCAGGCTGGCCCGGCAAGGGACACATGCGCTGATCGAGGTGGGCGACACCGGGCGCGGGATGAGCCCTGATTTTGTTCGCGAGCGCCTGTTCAAGCCTTTCCAGACGACCAAACCGACGGGAATGGGCATTGGCGCCTACGAGAGCTTCCAGTACGTTCATGAACTGGGGGGAAAGCTGTCGGTGGATAGTGCTGTCGACATTGGAACGCAGGTGGATTTGTTGTTGCCATTGTTTGATGCGGGCAATGGAGTTGCGTCCGATGACTTGTCGAAGGAATCGGCATGAGTGCCGAGAAGTTGCCCCTCCTGCTGATAGTCGAGGACGATCGAGCGCTGCAGAAACAGATTCGCTGGGCTTTCGACCAGTACGAGGCGCTCACCGCGGATGACCGTGAGAGTGCGCTACAGTTGGTACGTCGCTATCAGCCCCCGGTCGTGACGATGGATCTCGGTTTGCCGCCAGACGCGGATTCCGTCTCCGAAGGTTTCAAGTTGCTCGAAGAGATCCTGACGCTGGCACCGGACACCAAGATCATCGTCCTGACCGGTCAGAACGATCGCGCCAACGCGCTGCGCGCAATTGCTCTCGGCGCCTACGATTTTTTTGCCAAGCCGTTCGAGATCGACATGCTTGGTCTGACGATACAACGGGCTCACCGTCTCCACGAGTTGCAGAAGGAAAACGAACGGCTGCAGTCGATGCAGCAGCCGGATGTGCTTTCCGGTCTGCTCACCCGCGACCCCGAGTTGCTGCGTGTCTGTCGCACGATCGAGCGGGTTGCCGTCACCGATGCGACGGTGCTTCTGCTGGGTGAAAGTGGAACTGGCAAGGAACTTCTGGCGCGGGGAGTTCATGAGTCGTCGCAGAGGCGCCGCGAGCGCTTCGTTGCGATCAATTGCGCCGCCATTCCGGACAATTTGCTCGAAAGCGAGCTCTTTGGTTACGAAAAAGGCGCTTTCACCGGGGCTGCCAAGACCACTCCCGGCAAGATTGAGACAGCCAACAACGGCACGCTGATGCTCGACGAGATCGGCGACTTGCCGCACGCCCTGCAGGCCAAACTGCTGCGTTTTCTGCAGGAGCGGGTGATTGAGCGGATCGGCGGACGGCAGGAGATTCCAGTCAACGTCCGGATTGTCTGTGCGACGCATCAGAATCTGAAGTTTCTGATTACCGAAGGGCGTTTCCGGGAGGATTTGTACTATCGCCTGGCAGAAATCGTCGTGAATATTCCGCCCTTGCGCGCCCGCCTCGGCGATGCTTCCTTGCTGGCGCACGCTTTTGTCAGGCGGTTTTCGGCTGACAACAATCGGGGTGCGATGACCTTGCGCGAGGACGCTCTGCGGACGATAGAATCGCATGCTTGGCCGGGCAACGTTCGCGAGCTGGAGAACTGCATCAAGCGGGCGGTAATCATGGCCGATGGCAATCAGATTACAGCCGAGGAGATCGGCTTGCTGGGCGGGGAGCAAACCGACCCGGCTGTGCTGGACCTGCGGCAGGCGCGTGATGAAGCGGAAAGGCGGGTAATCATCACCGCTCTGGCACGTGCCGACGGCAACGTCGTCAGGGCGGCCGAGTTGCTCGGTGTCAGCCGGCCAACGCTGTACGATATGATGCACAGGTTTGGGCTGAAATAAGGCTTGTTTCGGGCAACACTTTTTCGACTCCGTGGGGACCCTCATGAATACACGTAACTCGATGCACACGCTGCGCAAGGCGACCGCTTCGGCATTGCTGGCTACTCTTCTCCTGGTCGGCTGCGGCGGCGATAACCCGACAGCTCTGCTGTCTTCGGCGAAGGAATCGCTGCTGAAGCACGACCACAAGACTGCCGTCATCCAGTTGAAGAACGCCTTGCAGAAGGATCCCCAACTTGCCGAGGCGCGTTTTCTGCTTGCCAAGGCGCTGCTTGAAGGAAGCGATCCAACGGGCGCCGAGGTCGAGTTGCGCAAGGCGAAGGATCTGAACTACCCGGCCGATGAGGTGGTTCCCTTGCTGGCACGCACCCTGTTGATGCTGGGACAGCCCGAGAAAGTGACAAACGAGTTGGCCAAAGCCGATCTCACGACGGCGGCGGCGAAGGCCGCATTGCAGACTTCGATTGGTCAGGCCTACCTGATGCAGGGCAAGCCGGATAAGGCTGAGGCGGCTTATGCCGCGTCACTGGCTGCCGAACCGGGCAACGCCCCGGCCTTGATCGGCGAGGCGCGGCTGAAAGCCGGCCGCGGTGACCTGCCGGGGGCCGTCGCGCTGCTCGACAGTGCACTCGAGAAATCGCCCAGGCTGCATGACGCCTGGCAGATCAAGGGGGATCTCCTGTCTGCCCAGGGGGACGCTGCGGGCGCCATGATGTCCTATCGGAAGGCACTGGAAATCAAACCGGACTATCTCGCTGCGCATGCGGCGATCATTCGGCAGCTGCTGGCGGAGGGCAAGATCGATGAGGCTGGCGTCCAGCTTGCGTCGATGAAACAGATTGCTGCCAATCATCCCCAGACGCATTACCTGGCGGCCATGCTCGCCTATCAGAGGAAGGACTATGCGGCCGCCAGGGACTCCATTCTCCTGATGCTGCGGGCGGTCCCCGACAATCCCCTGGGTCTGCAACTGGCAGGCCTGATCGAGTACGAATTGAAGGCCTTCCCACAGGCCGAGACCTACCTGCTCAAGGCGCTGCCGCAAACTCCGCCGCTTGGTGTTACACGCCGCGTCCTGATCGCCAGCTACCTGCGCAATTCCCAACCGGGCAAGGCCCTGGGCATCCTGGAGCCGGTCCTTGACAAGATCGACAAGGATTCGAACATGCTCGCCCTGGCCGGACAGGTGTTTCTGCAGAACGGCCAGATCGACAAGGCGGGGACGTATTTTGCGCAGGCTGCCGCGCTCGATCCCAAGAATCCGGGCAAGCGCACCTCGTTGGCGATGGTCAATATGGTAAAAGGCGATAGTGATGTCGCGTTCCGTGATCTGGAACAGGTTGCGGCGGCGGACCCCGGCAACCGCGCGGATCTGGCCTTGATTGCAGCCCACCTGCAGCGGCGGGAGTTCGATGCGGCGCTGAAAGCAATCGCGGCACTGGAGAAGAAGCAGCCCGACAATCCCTTGACATACAACCTGCGCGGTACGGCGCTGCTTGGCAAGCGCGATATCGCCGGGGCGCGGAAGAGCTTTGACAAGGCGCTGGCCTTGAACGCGGCCTATTTTCCGGCTGCAGCCAATCTGGCAAATCTGGACCTGATCGAGAAGAAACCCGAGGAAGCCCGGAAGCGTTTCGAGGCAGTGCTGGTCAAAGACCCGAAGAATGTGCAGGCGTTTCTGGCTCTTGCCGAAATGCGGGCGAAATCCGGAGGAACCACCGAAGAGATCGCAGCGCTGATCGGCAAGGCGGTGACCGCAAACCCGACCGACCCGGCCCCGCGTTTGCGACTGATTGGCCTGTACCTGAGCAAGAACGAGACCAAGAGCGCTCTCACCGCAGCCCAGGAGGCGCTTGCAGTGCTGCCGGAACGGCCGGAGATCCTCGATGCTGCAGGACGCGCCCAGCAGGCTGCCGGCGACTTCAACCAGGCCCTGGCCACTTACGGCAAGCTGGCCGCACTGAAACCGGATTCGCCTTTGCCCTATCTGCGCATGGCCGAAATTGAAATGGCGGCGAAGAACAAGGAGGCTGCACTGCAGAATCTGCAAAAGGCACTCAAGGTCAAGCCGGACTCACTCGAGGCCCAGCGCGGGATCATGATGCTTGAACTTGATGCTGGACGCACCAAGGAAGCGCTCGAGGTCGCTCGTGACGTGCAAAGGCAGAGACCCAAGGAGGCCATCGGCTACATTTTCGCGGGCGACGCGCATGCCTCGAAGAAAGCATGGGGCGATGCCGCGGCGGCCTATCGCGCCGGGCTCAAGGAAGTCGGGAGCACAGAGCTCGCAGCCAAGCTGCATTCCGCGCTGCTTGCGGGCGGCAACAATGCGGAGGCCGACAAGTTTGCCGAGACGTGGCTCAAGGAGCATGCCAAGGACGCCCGCTTCCGCCTCTATCTGGCCGAACAGGCGAGCGCCCGCAAGGACTACGCCGGTGCGGCCAGGCATTACCGCGTGCTGCTCGAAGTGCAGCCGGACAACGCGGCGGTACTCAACAATCTGGCGTGGGTTGCCGGTCAGCTCAAGGATCCGAAGGCGGTTGACTATGCCGAGAAGGCGAACAAACTGGCGCCCGATCAACCGGCGCTGATGGACACGCTGGCTGTTCTTCTGGTCGACAAGGGCGATAGCGCACGCGCCATGGAATTGTTCAAGAAGGCGCTTGAACTGGCGCCGCAGGCGTCGCAGATCCGTTTGAATTACGCCAGAGCGCTGATCAAGGTCGGACAGAAGGGCGAGGCCAAGATCCAGCTCGATCAACTGGCGAAGCTGGGTGACAAGTTTCCGGCGCAGGCAGCGGTCGCGGAGTTGCAGAAGGGCCTGTAGGCTGCCGGTGTGACTCGGGAAAATCAACGTTACGGGATGGGAAATAGATGACTATTGTTGCGGTAGTGGGTCTGGGTTACGTTGGTCTGCCCCTTGCTGTTGAATTCGGCAAGCGGCAGCGCACCATCGGTTACGATCTGTCGGCAAGCAAGGTGGCGAACTATCGGCAGCACGTCGATCCGACCGGTGAGGTCAGCAGTGCCGACCTCAAGGCCGCGGTTCATCTGGAGGTTGGTTCTGATGCCGCCGCCCTGGCAGAAGCTGATTTCGTGATTGTGGCCGTGCCGACGCCCGTCGACGAGGCTCATCAGCCGGATTTCGGACCGCTGATTGGCTCATCGGAAGCGGTCGGCAGAAACCTGAAGCGTGGTGCAACGGTTGTTTTCGAGTCCACGGTCTACCCTGGTGCAACCGAAGAAGTGTGCATCCCGATCATCGAGAAGTACTCCGGAATGAAGTGGAAAGAGGACTTCTTTGTGGGTTATTCACCCGAGCGGATCAATCCGGGCGACAAGGAACGGACGCTGACGAAAATCGTCAAGGTCGTTTCCGGTGACACATCGGCAACGCTGGAGCGAGTCAGACAGGTGTATGGCAGCGTGATCACGGCCGGTGTTTATCCCGCTTCAAGCATCAAGGTAGCCGAGGCCGCCAAGGTCATCGAGAACACCCAGCGCGATCTGAATATCGCCCTGATGAACGAACTGGCGATCATTTTTGATCGTATCGGTATTGACACGGTCGAGGTCCTGGAAGCCGCCGGCAGCAAGTGGAACTTTCTTCCTTTCCGCCCTGGCCTGGTTGGCGGGCACTGCATTGGCGTTGATCCCTACTATCTGACGCACAAGGCGGAAATGCTCGGTTACCACCCGGAGGTGATCAACGCGGGTCGCCGAATCAACGACGGCATGGGTAAGTTCATTGCCGAACAGACGGTCAAGCAGCTGATCCGCAATGGCTGGCAGGTCAAGGATGCGCCGATCATCGTGCTCGGCCTGACTTTCAAGGAAGACTGCCCAGACCTGCGCAACTCCCGCGTCATCGACGTGATCCGGGAACTCGAGTCCTATGGCGCGCGGGTGCTGGTGCATGAGCCGGTTGCCGACGCCGATGAGGCCCGGCATGAATACGGTGTCGAACTGACCGCATGGGAGCAACTGCCGGCCGCAGCCGCGATTGTGGCAGCCGTTTCCCATCGCCAGTTCAAGGAGCGTCCGCTGGCCGATTACGTTGGCAAACTGCAGAAGAACGGCGTGCTCACGGACGTGAAAAGCATGTTCAACGAGGCTTCGCTGGTCGCGCAAGGGGTGACCGTGTGGCGTCTCTGAGTTCGACTTCTCCTCCCGCCCTGGCTGCGCTCGGCCACCGGCTGCTGGCGCAGCCGGCGCGCTGGCTGGTAACGGGAAGTGCAGGCTTTATCGGCTCGCATCTGGTCGAAACCTTGCTCCAACTTGGCCAGACAGTGATCGGGCTGGACAACTTCGCAACCGGTCACCGGCGAAATCTTGACGAGGTCAGGTCGCTGGTGACGCCGGAACAGTGGCTTCGCCACTGTTTCATCGAGGCCGACATCCGCGATGCTGACGCCTGTCGCGAGGCTTGCCGTGGCGTCGACTTCGTGCTGCATCAGGCGGCACTGGGTTCTGTTCCGCGTTCACTGGCCCATCCTCTGGCGACCAACGCGGCCAACGTGGACGGCTTTCTCAACATGCTCGTCGCGGCCCGCGATGCCGGAGTCAAACGCTTCGTCTATGCTGCGTCGAGTTCGACCTATGGTGATCATGAGGCTCTTCCCAAGGTTGAAGACCGCATTGGGCGGCCGCTATCACCCTATGCCGTGACCAAGCTGGTTAACGAGCTGTATGCCGAGGTGTTCGCTCGTTGCTACGCCTTTCCGTCGATCGGCCTGCGCTATTTCAACGTCTTCGGCGCCCGCCAGGACCCTGAAGGTGCCTATGCCGCGGTGATCCCCCGCTGGACCCGGGGCATGCTGCTTGGCGGGCAGGTGATGATAAACGGGGACGGTGAGACCAGTCGTGACTTCTGCTTCGTGGACAATGCCGTGCAGGCGAACCTGCTGGCGGCAACGACCGACGATCCGGCGGCGGTCAACCAGGTCTATAACGTCGCGGTGGATGATCGCACGTCGCTCAATCGCTTGTTCGAGATCCTGCGCGACACTCTGGCCGAGCACCGGCCCGAGGTGCGTAGCCTGCGACCCGCCTACGGCGATTTTCGGCCGGGCGACGTTCGTCACTCACAGGCCGACATTGCCAAAGCCAGGCGCCTCCTCCACTATGCTCCAAGCCATAGGCTGGAAGAGGGGGTGCGGGCGTCGATGGCATGGTATGTCTCACACTTCAGCGTAGCCAACGGAGTTTGTTGATGAAACCTTCCTGCTTTCAATGTCCGGCCCTGGTGCGCCGTGGCGCACTGGTCTTTTGCGGACTGCTGAGCCTGGCCGCGGCGTCCTTGCCGGTTTTCGCAGCCGGGGAGATTCCCCGGGAATCGGATGCCGAACGTCTGCTGGTTCTGCGCAAGGAGGCCCTGGCCTACGAACATGGCGAAGGCGTGCCGAGGGATCCCGTGCGGGCAGCCAAGCTATATTGTGACGGCGCACGTGCCGGCGATCCCGAGGCGCAGTTCAGTCTCGGTTGGATGTACGCCAATGGGCGAGGTCTCGAGCGCGACGATGCGCGCGCGGCCTACTTCTTCAACCTGGCCGCGAAACAGGGGCATCCGCAGTCCCAGAAGATGCAGCGCTTTGTCGGTGACCCCGCCTCTGACACGCCGGAATGCATGCGCGGCGTGTTTCCTGCCGACGATGGGCAAGATGTCATGGTCCCGAGCAGCGAAGCTCAGAAAAGGGTTCTCAGTCTGGTCCACCAGCTGGCACCGGAATACGGCGTCAGCCCGCGCCTGGCGCTGGCCGTCATCCGGACTGAATCCAACTTCAACCCGGCGGCGTTATCAAACAAGAATGCGCAGGGGCTGATGCAGTTGATTCCTGACACTTCGGCACGGTTCAATGTCAAGAAGCCCTTCGATCCGGAGCAGAACCTGCGTGGCGGTCTGGCCTATCTGCGTTGGTTGCTGGCCTACTTTGAAGGAGACGTCAGCCTTGTTGCGGCTGCCTACAATGCTGGGGAGGGGGCGGTGAATCGTTATCGGGGGGTGCCGCCTTATGCCGAAACCCGTGGCTATGTCAAACGGATCGTGAGCCTCTTCAAGCGAGACGATCATCCCTATGACGCCAAGGTGACCACGCCTTCCCCGGAGCTACCGCGTATTCGCCTGACCAGGGGTTCATAGCGATGGCCGGATTGGTGGCCGCCAGCAGATTCCTGCTGGCCATCCTGCTGGGCGGGTCCCTGTTGGCTGCCAGCCCCGCCTCGGCCGATCTGCCCGAGACGATCGAACGCATCAAGCCATCGGTGGTGGTCGTCGGAACCTATCAGCAGACGCGGAGCCCCCAGTTCGTGATGCGGGGTACGGGTTTCGTCGTCGGGGACGGGCGCCAGGTGGCGACCAATGCGCATGTGATTCAGCAAGCCCTGGATGAGGCTGCCGGGGAGCGACTGGCCATTGTGACGCGTTCGACTCCATCAGGAGCACAGCAGCGTCCCGCCAGGGTGCTGACGGTCGACAAGGCGCATGATCTTGCGCTGCTGCGTATCGAAGGGCAGGCGCTGCCACCGGTGACCCTGCACGAGTCCGACCCGGTCAGGGAAGGACAGTCGGTCGCGTTTACCGGTTTCCCGATTGGCGGCGCCCTGGGTCTTTCGCCAGTGACGCATCGCGGCATCATCTCGGCCATTACACCGATCGTCTTGCCCGGTGCGAATGCGCGCCAGCTCAATGCGAGGGTCGTCCAGCAGATCAGGAGCGGCAGCTTCGACATCTACCAGCTGGACGCGACGGCCTATCCCGGCAACAGTGGCGGCCCCCTGTATGAGCTGAGTCGTGGCGAGGTGGTCGGCATCATCAACATGGTCTTCGTCAAGGAGAGCAAGGAGTCGGTCCTCAGCAAGCCGTCGGGAATCAGCTTTGCCATTCCCGTGCGCTTCCTCCGCGAGCTCATGGCGCAAGAAGCGAAGCAGTAGTCGACCTGCCCCAGAAGCGGGATGAACGCTTCAAGGCGAAGTGTTACACCGTAGAAGCCTTGCGTCGCTTGAAACAGGAGCTATACAGCGGGGTTCGAGAGGGGCGTCTGCCCGATTCAGAAACTATGGCCTTCCTTGACAAACACATTTATGGCAAAGAAAACAAGTTGCGCCGCTTGTCTGGCAATGACTGGTTATGAACGCGTGCAGAAGGGGGCGGCAGGGAAAGCATGGCGATCGGTAGACGCGCTCTCGCTATCGAATATGAGCAGTGGCGGCGATCGGTACCGGGTTCCCTCATTGGAGGCTGTCCGGCGTCGGGGCCGGTAATCTGTCCCGCTGGTTGCCATGCGGGCGGGTTGCGCCTGTTCATCCGGGGGATTTTCGGGGCACGTAACCCCGGTTTGAAAAACTGCAGACTGGATGCTGCTGACTCATTGAATGACTGGTGGGGCGTCAGAGACTCGAACTCTGGACCTACGGATTAAGAGTCTTCACTTCGTTCATGCTGGGCGATTCCGAATTGTTCCCAACGTATTGATTTGGAAGGGTTGCAGGCCGGATTCCGGTGGCGGCTTGTTCTGTCCGCTTCTCTGGATATGTGTAATTTTCCGGGCCTGATTACACAGGAATTACACGGAGCACAAGGGGCAAGCCCAGTGTTCATCCGGGTTCTCGGGTTGCGATTCGCCGGACTATCCGCACTGCCCAATGACGCTAGACACTGGGGCGGGCGCAAATTGAGCGCTGGCCTGGCCTGGTGGTATCGGAAATACAGCAACGAACAATCAGCGCAGGATCGTGGAGCCTACGAGTTTTCAGAACAGGAAGCCAAGGCGCGGCGTGTTGGATTATGGAGGGATACTGACCCGGTGCCGCCCTGGGATTGGCGGAAGCAGGCACGCCGATGAAACAAAAGGAGTGGCCAGAGACGATCGACGAAGCGGTCGGCGTGGTGATCGCCACCCTTTCTGATGAGGACAAAGCTACGATCGCGGCCATGGCGCAGTCGGAACTCATCGGATTGCACATGGGCTTGGGCGCCTGGATTCGCAACAACCTGGGGCTGTGGTCTGGCAATCGGCCGCTGCTCGAATCGACGGGTGAGCCAAACGCCGATGATGCTTCGATGGTGATCGTAGAGGCTGTGTGGCGGCGGTTGCGGGAGATGGTGGCTGAAGGTGCATTGAGATGTGTGGCAGCTTACGGCCACGAGCGGTCATCCGTGGTTTCGCCACGAAGCGGTCGGTCAGGTTCGTTGGCGTATGCGGTTTGGGATTTTGAGGTTGTGCTGCCAACATATGGCGGGTAAGGTTAGGCCTGTCCGGTTTGGCGGAATTTTAGGGAAACGCTGATTTAATCGCAATATATCCGCATGGTATAATACGGGCATTCCAGCACACGCCGGGTAGCGAGATGAAGCAGATCAGTTTTTCCGAAGTGGAATTTGAAGGCAAGAAGCGGACGACGCGTCGAGAGGTGTTCCTTTCCGAAATGGAGAAGGTAACCCCGTGGGCGGAGGTACTTGGGGTGATCGGGCCGCACTATCCGAAGGGGAAGCGGGGTCGCCCGCCGGTGGGTCTGGAGCGGATGTTGCGGGTGTATCTGGTGCAGCAATGGTACGGCCTGTCGGATGAGGGAGTCGAGGATGCGATCACCGACAGCCAAGCGTTGC
>JAFLDO010000059.1 GCA_017302455.1 Accumulibacter sp. | reverse complement strand
TCATGTTGATCACCATCCTTGCGATGATCAACCCACACCTCACTTCACCCGCAATTTCTTTCGCTCAGGCTCATTCCTGGGTGGAAACACGATCCTCGTTCAGGCTCATACCACGTTGGACAAGGCTGCAACTGGTAAGACCACTGGATTCCTGCAATAATCTACATGATCGATAGCCACCACGCCTGACCGCATGACCTATGCCAAACTCAACCTGCCGCGAATCCCTGACGCCATCGCGCATCAGCTGGAGACACGCATCATCGAGGGGTCGCTGAAACCGGGCGACCGCCTGCCGGCGGAACGCGAACTGGCCATCGAGCTGGGAGTTTCGCGACCGTCTCTGCGGGAAGCGATCAAGCAGCTCGTCTCCCGCGAACTCCTGGTCAGTCGCCATGGCGGAGGAACCTACGTCACCGACAGGCTCGCCGCGACCTTCAGCGACCCGTGGCAACGATTGCTGGATCAACACCCGTCGCTGCAGGACGACGTGCTCGAGTTCCGTTACCTGCTCGAAGCGTCGGCAGCCGAGCTGGCTGCGCAGCGGGCAACGACAGGCGACCTGCTACGGATCGAGGAGGCGTTCACCCGCCTGGATGCGGCCTACCTGAGCACTGACCGGGGTGCCCAGGTGGCTGCCGACGTCGCGTTTCACCTGACTGTCGCCGAATCGGCGCACAACGTCCTCTTTGGTCATCTGGTATCCAGCGTTCTGCGCCTGCTCCACGAACAGGTGAGGCGGAACCTCAGCGAGATGGCAGTCAGCCCGGAAACGGCCCGACAACTGATGGCGCAGCACCTGGCGATCCGTAACGCGATTCGCGACCGCCAGCCTGAACAGGCGCGACTCGCGGCGCAAACCCACATCAGTTTCGTCCGCCAACGCCTCAGTGAAGCCGCGCGCTCGGAGAAACGGCAGCAGCGATCGCTCCGGCGCAGTGGCTGAGTCGCGGTCGCGCACAAAAACCCGGCCAGAGCCGCCACTCGCGGGAGTGCCTATGCCTTCTCCCGCATCAGGCGCGCCTTCTCGCGAACCCAGTCGCGCTCCTTCTCCGATTCGCGCTTGTCGAACTGCTTCTTGCCCTTGGCCAGGCCGATTTCGAGCTTGATGCGGCCGCGCTGGAAGTGCAGATCCAGCGGCACCAGCGTGTAACCGGCGCGCTCGACCTGACCGATCAGCTTGCCAATCTGTCTGCTGTGCAGCAACAGCTTGCGGGTACGCACGGGGTCGGGCTTGACATGCGTCGATGCCGCCAGAAGCGGCGTGATGTGCATGCCGAAGAGGAAGACCTCGCCGCTACGGATGACGACATACGCTTCCTTGATGCTCGCCCGGCCGCCACGAATCGCCTTGACCTCCCAGCCTTCCAGCACGATGCCGGCCTCGATCTTCTCTTCGATGAAAAAGTCATGAAAAGCCTTCTTGTTGGCGACGATGCTCATGGTGCCGATTCTCGGGAGATGGGGGTTCGGGATAGCGTTGCGGAGTGCTAGAATTGCCGATTCTACAGGATTCAAGGGGTGCGGCAGGGGATGGCCATGGTCAAGAAGTCGGTGCTGATCGAGCGTTCGTCACAGCAGATGTTCGATCTGGTCGACCGTGTCGAGGACTATCCGCAGTTCCTGCCGTGGTGCAGTCAGACACACTGCGAGTTTCGCGACGAGCGCAGGACCGTCGCCACCCTGCACATCAACTACCGCAGTGTGAAGTCGCACTTCACGACCGAGAACGACAAGGAATCGCCCGTCTCGATGCGCATCACGCTGGTCGATGGCCCGTTTCGCCGCCTCGACGGCCTGTGGCGTTTCAAGCCGCTGACCGAGCAGGCATGCAAGATCGAATTCCAGCTTTCCTACGAGTTTTCCAGCCGCATGTTCGAAAAAGTGATCGGTCCGGTTTTCAGCCAGATCGCCAACACCTTCGTCGATGCTTTCGTCAAGCGGGCAAACGACATCCACGGGGTACCGCATGCCTGAGCTGATCACGGTCGAGGTCGTTTACGCGCTGCCGACGAAACAGCCGATCATCAGCCTGAAACTGCCGTCGGGCGGCACCGTCCGGCAGGCGATAGAAGCCTCGGGCCTGTTGGAGAAGCATCCCGAAATCGATCTGGCCAAGAACAAGATCGGCATTTTCGCCAAGCTCAGCAAACTCGACGCGCCGCTACGCGATCATGACCGCGTGGAAATCTACCGCCCCCTGATTGCCGATCCCAAGGAGGTTCGCAAGCAGCGTGCCGCCGCGGGCAAGGTCATGAAAAAGGGTGCCAGCGACAGCGACGGCGAATAGCTCACTTGCAGTTCGCCTCCACGGACTTGCGCGCGCGGGCGATCTCCTGTTCACGCTGCGCGTCGTCGATGATGTAGCGTTCGCCCTTCTTGTCACGCATCGACACGCGCTCGCCCGACTCGAGAACCTGCAGCGAACTGCGCGCGCTTTCGCAGTGTGTGTTTCGTTCTGCCGCGGCGCGCTGTTCCTTCTCGCCCTTCTCGGCAGCGTCCTGGGATTCCTTCTGACGCTTGCGAAACTCCATTTCGCGATCGGCCGCCTGCTTTGCGGGTTCGCCGCTCGCCACCGGGGCCTCGGCCTCGATCTTCTTCTGCTCGCGGACCTTGCCGACAGGCGGGCGGTCAGAAATCACGGTCTTGTTGTTCTCATCCTGCCACTTGTAGATCTGGGCATGCGCCGCGACGGCGGCAAACAGCGCGGCGGTGGCGAAGGCAAAGTGTCTCATGGTCATTCAGCCGTAACGGAGCACACTGTATAATACGTTTTTGTGACCTCGGATCAAAGGCCATGCGTGTTATCCAAAGGGCGCTGACGTTCGACGACGTCCTCCTTCTCCCAGCCCACTCCACCCTGATGCCGCGCGATGTCACGCTCAAGACACGGCTGACGCGCAACATCAGCCTCAATCTGCCGCTGGTGTCGGCCGCCATGGACACGGTTACCGAGAGTCGGCTGGCCATCGCCCTCGCCCAGGAGGGAGGCATCGGGATCGTGCACAAGAACCTGAGCCCGAAGGCACAGGCGGCCGAGGCGGCCAAGGTCAAACGCTTCGAGTCCGGCATCCTGAAAGATCCGATCACCGTTTCACCCAGCATGTCGGTGCGCGACGTCCTCGCGCTGACCCGCCTGCACAGGATTTCGGGGGTACCCGTGCTCGACGGTCGAGTCGTCGTCGGCATCGTCACCAATCGCGACCTGCGCTTCGAGACGCGCCTCGACCAACCCGTCAGCAACATCATGACGCCTCGTGAGCGCCTGGTGACGGTGCAGGAAGGGGCCACCGTCGAGGAAGGCAAGGCGCTGATCCACAAGCACCGCCTCGAGCGTGTCCTGGTGGTCAACGACGCCTTCGAACTGCGCGGCCTGATCACCGTCAAGGACATCATCAAGACCACCGAGCACCCGGACGCCAGCAAGGACGCCGCCGGCCGCCTGCGGGTCGGAGCTGCCCTCGGTGTCGGTCCGGGAACCGAGGAACGCGCCGAGCTGCTTGCCGAAGCCGGTGTCGATGTGCTGGTCGTGGACACGGCGCACGGACACTCGCAGGGCGTCCTCGACCGCGTCCGTTGGGTCAAGAGGAACTTCCCGCTGGTCGAGGTGATCGGCGGCAACATCGCCACCGCCGACGCGGCACGGGCGATGCTCGATCACGGCGCCGACGGCGTCAAGGTCGGCATCGGACCAGGCTCGATCTGTACCACACGCATCGTTGCCGGCGTCGGCGTACCCCAGATCACGGCCATCCAGATGGTTTTCGACGCGCTCCAGGGCAGCGGCGTGCCGTTGATCGCCGACGGCGGCATCCGTTATTCCGGCGACATCTCAAAGGCGATCGCGGCCGGCGGCGACGCCGTCATGCTTGGCGGTCTTTTCGCCGGCACCGAGGAAGCGCCTGGCGAAGTGGAACTGTACCAGGGGCGTTCCTACAAGTCGTACCGCGGCATGGGCTCGATCGGCGCCATGGCGGCCGGCGCCGCCGACCGCTATTTCCAGGATACGGCCACCCTCGACAAGCTGGTGCCGGAAGGCATTGAAGGGCGTGTTCCCTACAAGGGCTCGGTACTCGCGGTCATTCATCAACTGATGGGCGGTCTGCGCTCGTCGATGGGTTACCTCGGCTGCCGGACGATAGCCGAAATGCATGACAAGGCGAGCTTTGTCGAGATCACCTCGGCCGGTGTCCGGGAGTCGCACGTCCACGACGTGCAGATCACGAAGGAAGCGCCCAATTACCACGTCGAATGAGCAGCGATCGACGCTTGACAGTCAGCGGGCGGCGGCAGGCCGCCCGCGCCATTTGAGAGGCCGCCATGTCCCATCAGAAGATCCTGATTCTCGACTTTGGCTCGCAGGTCGCGCAGTTGATCGCTCGTCGTGTGCGCGAGCAGCAGGTGTATTGCGAGTTGCATCCCTACGACGTCGCGGACGCCTTCATTCGCGACTTCAACCCTCAGGGCATCATTCTTTCCGGCGGCCCGAATTCGGTCTACGAAGTCGAGGATTTCAAGGCGCCGCCAGTGGTGTTCGAACTGGGGGTGCCGGTCCTGGGTATCTGCTACGGCATGCAGACGATGGCCGCGCAACTGGGAGGACGCGTGCAGAGCTCGACCAGGCGCGAGTTCGGCTACGCGGAGATGCGCGCGCGCGGCCATTCCGTACTCTTCGCAGGGATCGAGGATCGCCGCAACGAGGAGGGCCACGGGCTGCTCGACGTCTGGATGAGCCATGGCGACAAGGTGACCGAACTGCCGCCCGGGTTCACCCTAATCGGCAGCAACGAAGCGACGCCGATTGCGGCCATGGCTGACGAGACGCGCCGATTCTACGCCGTGCAGTTTCATCCCGAGGTGACGCACACGCTCAAGGGCAAGGAAATCATCGGCCGCTTCGTACGCGACATCTGCGGCTGCGGACGCGACTGGAACATGCCCGACTACGTTGGCGAGGCGGTGGCCAGGATCCGTTCGCAGGTCGGCCATGACGAGGTGATCCTCGGCCTTTCCGGCGGCGTCGACTCCTCGGTCGCCGCAGCGCTGATCCATCGCGCGATTGGTGACCAGTTGACCTGCGTGTTCGTTGATAACGGGCTCTTGCGCCTCAACGAAGCCGAGCAGGTGATGCAGACCTTCGCCCGCAATCTCGGCGTCAAGGTCATTCACGTCGATGCCGCTGCCCGCTTCCTCGGCCACCTCCAGGGCGTCTCCGACCCGGAACAGAAACGCAAGATCATCGGCCGCGAGTTCGTCGAGGTTTTCCAGGCCGAAGCGAGCCGGCTCGACAACGCCAGGTGGCTGGCGCAAGGGACCATTTACCCTGACGTGATCGAATCGGCCGGCGCCAAGACCAAGAAGGCACATACGATCAAGAGCCATCACAATGTCGGCGGCCTTCCCGAGACGCTCAATCTCGATCTCCTCGAGCCGCTGCGCGAGCTGTTCAAGGACGAGGTACGCGAACTCGGCGTCGCGCTCGGCCTGCCGCAC
Source organism: Accumulibacter sp. (assembly GCA_017302455.1). Lineage (GTDB taxonomy): Bacteria > Pseudomonadota > Gammaproteobacteria > Burkholderiales > Rhodocyclaceae > Accumulibacter > Accumulibacter phosphatis. The sequence continues at coordinate 19,926 of JAFLDO010000059.1, read as the reverse complement.
GACATGGTCTATCGCCATCCGTTTCCCGGCCCCGGCCTCGGGGTGCGCATCCTCGGCGAAGTCCGGCCCGAGTTTGCCGACCTGCTGCGCCGCGCCGACGCCATATTCATCGACGAGCTGCGCGCCGCGGGCTGGTACGAGAAGACCAGCCAGGCCTTCGCCGTCTTCCTGCCAGTGAAGTCGGTGGGGGTCATGGGCGACGGGCGCACCTACGAGTACGTCGTCGCCTTGCGTGCCGTCGAAACCCAGGACTTCATGACCGCTCACTGGGCAGAGCTGCCGCACAGCCTCCTCGCCAGGGTATCGAACCGCATCATCAACGAAGTTCGCGGTATCAACCGGGTCGTCTACGACATCTCGAGCAAGCCGCCGGCGACGATCGAGTGGGAATAGTTCAGCGTACCTCGCCGACTTTCGGCAACTATCCAGAACAGTGCGCTCATTGCTGACGCCTTCGTAGGGCGCTGTTGGCTCGGCGGCACTCTCATACATGGCGGGAGAAGCGTTCAGGCTGGAGGAGTAGCTGCGATGAGCGAGTGGCGAATGAGCTTTGGCCTGGATGCCGTAGGCGCCCTTCACCTACGGCAACGGCGAAAAACACGAACAACCGACCGCGCTGGCCAACGGATGAAGCGCAACCGCGTGGCTGAACGCCACGACACCCGGCTTGGCGCAGTCTGGCGCCCGGCGGCAGCGGCCACCTCCCGAAGCAGCCGCAGCGTCCCCGGCAGGCCGCGGGAAGCATGAGGCGCTCGCCGCTGCCGTCGCCGCGTGAACGAGCCGCCACCGTGATTCTCGTGCATGGCCTGTGGACTCCGGCGACCGTCTTTGCGCTGCATGACCACTGGTTGCGACGCGACGGCTACCGCGTCCTGCGTTTCGGCTACGCCAGCGTCAGGGCGACGCTGACGGAGAACGCTCAGCAATTGAGCCGCTTCATCGCGACAACGGACGCCGCCGAGATCCATCTGGTCGGCCACAGCCTCGGTGGTCTCATCATCCTCGATGTGCTCAGGCAAACCCCGGATGCACGCCTGCGCCGGGCGCTGCTGCTCGGCACGCCCTGCCTCGGCAGCGACTGTGCGCGCAGGCTGGCGGCGTTGCCGGGAATGCCGGTGCTGCTAGGGCGCTCGATAATGCAGTGGTTGTCGCGTAGCGCCGGCGCCCCCTGCTCGCCCCCACCCAACATCGAAGTCGGCGTGCTCGCCGGCACGCGCAGCCTGGGGCTCGGCCGGGTGCTACGGGGCCTGCCGCGGCCCAACGACGGGGTCGTGACGTTGGCGGAGACGCAACTTCCCGGCGCTGCCGACTTCCTGGCGCTGCCGGTCGCACACTCGCAGATGCTGGCTTCGCGCCGTTGTGCCGCGCAGATCGCATCTTTCCTGCACACCGGTCGTTTCCAGCATGCGCAGCCGGCCTGAGCATCACCCTGCGCCTCTTCTCCCAGCAGCGCTGCTGGCAGTGCTGCTGGTGGCCGGCTGCAGCCACATTGCCTACTACGCCCAGGCGATCAGCGGACACCTCGATGTCATGCGCGCCAGCCGCCCGATTGCCGAGGTAATCGTTGACCCTGCCAGCGATCCGACCCTCCGGGAGCAGCTCGAGCAGGTGCGGGCCATCCGCGATTTCGCCAGCCGCGAACTGGCCCTGCCCGAGAATCACAGCTACCGCACGTACGCCGACCTCGAACGTCCGTACGTGGTGTGGAATGTCTTCGCCGCCCCCGAGTTCTCGCTCGACCCGCTGCGCTGGTGCCTGCTGATGGTGGGCTGCGTCAGCTACCGTGGTTACTACGACAGGCTGGACGCCGAACGCTTCGCCGCCGAGCTGCGCCAGCAGGGTTACGAAACGTTCATCGGTGGAGTTCCCGCCTATTCGACCCTTGGGCACTTTGCCGATCCGGTCCTCAACACCTTCCTCCGCCTGGGCACGCTCGAAGTCGCGCGCACCGTCTTCCACGAGTTGGCGCACCAACTCGTCTTTGTACCGGGCGATACGCAGTTCAACGAATCCTTTGCCACGGCCGTGGAGAACGAAGGCATGCGACGCTGGATGATGGTCCGTGCCAGTGCCGAACAACGTTCCGTCTTCGCGACACAGCGCGCCCGTCAGGCAGCCCTGGCGGGATTGATGCACGCTTTCCGCAAGGAGTTCGCCGCGCTCTATGCCAGCGACCGCACCGCCGACCAGCAGCGCGTCGCCAAGCTCCTCCTGTTTTCCGCGCTGCGGGGCGACTACGCCAACCTCAAGGCAAGTTGGGGCGGCTACACCGGCTACGACACGGTTTTCGACGACCAGCTGAACAACGCCAGGCTCGTGGCGCTGGCTCTCTACAGCGAACTGGTGCCCGCCTTCGAGGCCTTGCTCGCCGAATGCCGGCAGGATCTGCCACTGTTCTACCAGCGCGTCGCGACCTTGGCCGCACTCGACGCGGATTCCCGGCGGGCCGCCCTGACCCGCCTCCTCGTCACCGCCAGTGACAGCGTGGAGGAATCCGCCGACATCGCCGCCGCTACGGCGAGCGAGTAGCTGACTCGCCGCAGCCGGCGGCAGCGGCACCCGGCGAAACGCCGCCAGGCGGCGAGCAGCGATCGCGGCATCGCCGACGGTGCATGCCGGACGCGCGCGATGCGTCGAGACGCTAGCGCCGACGACAAGAAAACCGTGCCCGACGAAGAGGCGATATACTTTCGCTTCAGCGCCCTACTCCGCTCGTCGACGCGGGCCACACGCTCTCCTGGGGCCGCGGACGGGCGTCGACCGGCCCCGATCAAAGCCCGTTTCACCACCCAGCAGGAGCGAGATGTGGTCAGATTTTCCAGCAAGTTGCGGATCGGCGAGAAGCTCGGCCTTGGCTTCGGATTGGTGGGCCTGCTTTTCGTCGGAGTCGTCTGGCACCAGCAGCAGACTCTCGACACGGTACTCGATGACTACCAGCAGCTTCAGGGCGTTTTCGAGCGGCGCAAGTCGCTGGCGCTCGAGATCGAAATCGAAATCGCGGCGGCACGCGAAGCCGAACTGAACTTCCTCATCCGGCACGACGAAGACCTGGCCATGAAGGTTGATCGACACCTGCAGAAGCTGCGCGAGAGTGCGACGCTCCTGGCAGCAGTTGATCAGCCATCCCGGCAGACGGCCGAGGCAATCCTGGCACTGACGGCGACTTACCAGGAAACCTTCCATGCCGTCGCCGACGCCTGGCGAAGCATGGGGCTGGACGAGAACTCAGGAATCCAGGGGGCCTTCCGCAACAAGATCCATCGCCTGCACGAACTGTCCGGAAACTACAACGTCGACCGTCTGTACAGCACTCTTCTCCAGGTTCGCCGTAACGAGAAGGATCTCGCTCTGCGCACGGAGCCGAAGTATCGGGAGCGGGTTCGCAAGCTTGTCGCGGAATTCCGCCAACGCGTCGAGACCTCCGATCTCAAGCCCGCCGTCAGGGAGCAATTGCTCGCCGAACTGGTCGTCTATGCGAGAACCTTCGAGCCCTATGCCGACACCGTGCTCAGGACGGGTAACGCCGACGGCGGCCGAGGGCCTTTTCGCGATGCGGCGCAGCGCATCGAGGCGCTTCTCGATGCCTATCATGTCCCCAACCTCGAGACCAACGTGCTGACGCTCCGGCGCCGGGAAAAGGACTTCCTGGTGCGCGGCGACGAATCCTACGCGCAGATGGTCGTCGAGACCGCCAGGAAAGTGCGCGCCCAGATCGCCGAGTCAACGATTTCCGAAACCGACAAGGCGCTCCTTACCAGCCTGCTACGCGACTATCAGAGGAGTTTCCTGGTCCTCGTGTCGCGGCGCGCCATCATCGTCGAGTTGACGCGGGAAATGGATGCGGCCGCCAACCGTGTCGTGCCGCTGATCCAGCAGAACGCCGACCAGGCAAACCAGTTGATGGCCGCGCGTGTCAGCGCGATCACCGAGTCCTCGCAGGCGAGCGTCCGGCGCGGCCTCGTCGTCCTGGCGTCGGCAATCGCGCTGTCGATCCTTTTCGCGCTGACGATCAGCGGACGCATCGTTCGCCCGGTCAGGCAGATGGCCGGGCTGCTCGACGACCTGGCGTACGGAACGCCGACGGGGCGCGTCCCGACCGTCGCCGGTGGACGCGACGAGATAAACGCCATGGGCGAATCGCTGAACGCGCTGATCGACCACCGGGCGAACTTCCTGGGCTGGTGGAAGGCGTCGATGGCGGAAGTCACGGCCCTGCGCGACCTGCGCGAGGCAGACACCGAAAAGGCCCGCGACGAAGCGAACAGCGACTTGCGCGCCGCCGAGATCGCCAAGATGCAGCAACTCAACACCATCCGAGGCCGCCTTTTGCAACATTCGGAACGGCTGCTGGAGATCTCCCGGCGGGCCCTCGCCGACTCCGGCAGGCTCGCCGAGGACGACGCGAAAGCCCTTGCGCACTCGGCGCAGGGGATCACCGTGCTGCTCGAAGCGCTGGCGACGGAAGCCACCTCGACTGAAGGCAACGGCGCCCCCGGCACGGGTGGGCGGGCTGGCGCCGCCTGAGCGGCGGCCACCTGACCGACAGGCATCGGCGGACCGACTGTCCCGCGACGGTGGCACCGCGAATGGCGGCAGCGGCATCGCCACCAACGGCACGCACTACCGAGTCGGCTTCACGCCGACGCTCAGGTGGATGTTCCGGCGCCCGGCGGAACGTTCGATGAGCCGGCAAGCTGCGCGCGCAGATCGATCCATTGCCCTTCGATCAGTCCCTCGATGGGCGTGAAGTTCGCCTTGTAGGCCATCTTCCGGCTGGCGCGGATCCAGTAACCCAGGTACAGGTAGGGCAGAGCGTTGGCGACGCACTGGGCAATCTGCCAGACGATGTTGTAAGTGCCGAGACTCGCCGGTTGGAGATCCGGGTCGTAGAAGGTATAGACCGACGACAGTCCGTCATCCAGCACATCGAGGATGCTGACCATGCGCAGCACTCCCCCTTCGGTAAACTCGACCAAGCGGGTATCGACACGACTCTGCAGCAGGAAATGCGCGTACTGGTCGTGACTGTCCTGGTCCATGCCACCACCGGCGTGTCTTGCCGCCTGGTAGCGCAGGTAAAGCTGGTAATGCTCGTCACGAAAGCGCAGTGGCAGTTCGCGCGCCACCAGGCCGGCGTGCATGCCGACACTGCGCCGCTGGCTGCGGTTCGCCTGAAACCGGCTGGCCGGAATGCGTACCGGCACGCACGCACGGCAGTCGTCGCACCTCGGCCGATAGGTGAACACCCCGCTGCGGCGAAAGCCGCTGCGCACGAGTTCGCCGTAGACTTCGGTGTTGATCAGGTGGCTGGGCGTCGCCACCTGCGAACGTGCCCGCTCGCCCGGCAGGTAACTGCACGCGTAGGGCGCCGTGGCATAGAATTGCAGCAGCGAAAAAGGCAGGTGCGAATCGTTGAGTCGCGACATTCGCTAGATCCACGCGTGGCTGGCGCCGTCGCTCGGCCATTTGCCCGGCTGCCAGGCGATGGCGACGAGCGCGCGTAGCCGGTCCATGAAAACAGCGCGCGGAATCTCTCGCGCGCCGAGCGAGGCGAGGTGCGGCGTGTTCATCTGGCAATCTATCATGCCGAAGCCCTCCTCTTCAAGGAAACGGGCGAGGTGCGCGGCAGCGACCTTGGAGGCATTGCTGACCAACGAGAACATGGACTCGCCGTAGAACATGCGACCGATGGCCAGCCCGTACAGACCGCCGACCAGTTTGCCGTCCAGCCAGGTTTCGACCGAATGCGCAAAGCCAAGTTCGAAAAGCTGCCAGTAGGCGTGCTGCATGTCACGCGTGATCCAGGTTCCCTGCTGGCCAAAGCGTGGCGTTTCGGCACAGGCCCGGATCACCGCCCGGAAGTCGCTGTCCAGCCTGGCCTCGAAGCGGCCCGAGCGCAGGCAGCGGCGCAGCGAGCGCGATATCCGGAACTCGCCCGGAAACAGGACCATGCGCGGGTCCGGACTCCACCAGAGGATGGGCTCGCCGCTCGAATACCAAGGAAATATGCCACGCTGATAGGCGTCGAGCAGACGCCGCGCCGACAGGTCGCCACCGGCACAGAGGAGACCGTTCGGTTCGACGAGCGCGGCGTCGAGCGGCGGAAACGGCTCCCTGCCTTCAAGCCACGGAATCATCGATGAAACTGGATCGTCTGCGCGCCGGCCTGGAAGACCAGAGTCGGCGTCTTGAAGGCAACCACGTGGTCCACATCGAGGCGAATGCCGATGCTCTCGCCGATCGCGTGATTGTGATGCGAGGGCACCAGGGAAAGCACTTCGACGCCACTGGCCAGGCGCAGCGTGTAGAGGATCTCGGCACCCCGGAAAGCCTTGTGCCGGACCTCCGCCAGCAGATCGCTGCGGTCGTCATGGATGATGTCGTCGGGGCGCAGCAGCACTTCGACGCCACAACCCTTACCGCAGGCATCGCAGCCCTGGCTGCACTCGAGCGGCAGGTGCGACGCGAGAACGCCCAGTTCGACGGCGACGTGGCTGTCGTCGAGCACCATTCCCGGCATGAAGACCCCCTGGCCGACGAAATCGGCGACGAAGCGGTTAACCGGCTGGTGATAGATGCGGTACGGCGTGTCCCACTGCTGGATGATTCCGTGCGCCATGACGCCAACCTGGTCGGCCATGGCGAAGGCTTCGTGCTGGTCATGCGTGACCAGCACGGCAGTGATGTTCCGGCTCTTGAGAATGTCGCGCACTTCGAGCGACAGGCGTTCGCGCAGGTCGACATCGAGATTGGAGAAAGGCTCGTCGAGCAGGATCAGTTGCGGATTCGGGGCCAGCGCGCGCGCCAGCGCGACACGCTGTTGCTGGCCGCCTGACAGTTCGTGCGGATACTTGCTGCCTTCGCCGACGAGCCCGACGGTGGCCAGCAATTCAGTTACCCGATCGCGCCGGGCCTCGGCGGTCAGCCCGGCGAGCCCGAAGCCGATGTTGGCGGCGACCGTCAGGTGGGGGAACAGCGCGTAGTCCTGAAAGACCATGCCGATCTGTCGCCGCTCGGGGGGCACGCGCTGGCCAGGCGTGCTGACCGTCGTCCCCTGCACACGAATCTCGCCGGCAGCAATGTCCTCGAACCCGGCAATGCAGCGTAGCAGCGTCGTCTTGCCGCAACCCGATGGTCCGAGCAGGCAGGCGATGCTGCCGGTTTCGACGGTCAGGCTGACGCCGTCCACAACGGTGTGCGAGCCGTAGCGCTGGACAATTCCCAGCAGTTCGAGGTGTGCCATCACAAGTTGGCCATCAGTTGTTGGCGGTCGAAACAAGCGATCTGGTTGGCGATCAGGTGACAATGCGCAGGCCGGACCTTACCGCTTGTCAATTATAATTCTCATTTAAGCGACAAACCATCCATGCTCCGCCCGCGCCTCAATCTCCTGCTCATCGTGTCCGCCACGGTCGCCGCCCTGGTCGGTCTGCCAGTGGCCAGCGTGCTGAGCAACGTCCTTGCCGGCGATACCGGCGCCACCTGGTCGCATTTGGCGGCGACCGTACTGCCGGACTACATCGGCAATACGCTGGCTCTCTGCCTGCTGGTCGGCCTGGGCGTCATGCTGGTCGGTGTGGCAACCGCCTGGCTGACGGCGATGCACGACTTCCCCGGCCGGCGAATCTTCGAGTGGGCACTCGTACTGCCGCTGGCCATGCCGGCCTATGTCCTAGCCTATGTGTACACCGATTTCCTGCAGTTTGTCGGCCCGCTGCAGACTTTCCTGCGCGAGTCCTTCGGCTGGAGCAAGGCGGATTACTGGTTCCCGGAGGTTCGCAGCCTCGGCGGGGCGGTAACCATGTTCGTCTTCGTCCTTTATCCCTACGTCTATCTGCTGACGCGTACAGCCTTCATCGAACGTGCCAGCGGCATGCTCGAAGCCTCGCGCACCCTTGGTCTCGGGCCCTGGCGCAGCTTCTTCCGGGTCTCGCTGCCACTCGCCAGGCCAGCCGTGGCGGCTGGCGTGACGCTGGCGCTGATGGAAACCCTCGCCGACTACGGCACAGTCTCCTACTTCGCGGTACAGACTTTCACGACCGGCATCTATCGCGCCTGGTTCTCGCTCGGCGACCGTATCGCGGCTGCGCAACTGGCGGCAGCGCTGCTCGGCTTCGTCATCCTCCTGCTGGCCATCGAGCATGCTTCGCGCGGCCGCTCGCGCTTTCACAACACCAGCGGGCGACGTCGGCCGCTGGCCGGCCAGCCCTTGCCGGGATGGCGCGGCTGGGTCGCCACGGCCGTCTGCACCCTGCCGCTGAGCATCGGCTTTCTGGTACCCGGCTACCTCCTGCTGCGCCTGGCGCTGGCCGAGCGTGACGGCCAGTTCACGACACATTTCGTGGCGCTCGCACGCAACAGCTTCGTCCTCGCCGGGCTGACCGCGATCATTGCGGTGACGCTGGCCGTCCTGCTCGCCTACGGCGCCCGCCTGTCCACCGGCTGGCTGGCGCCTTCGCTCAACCGCCTGGTCGGCCTCGGCTACGCAGTGCCCGGTTCGGTGATCGCCGTCGGCGTGCTGATTCCCGTGACGCGTCTCGACAACTGGCTGGCCGCGCAATGGCAAGTCTGGTTCGCGAGCAACCCCGGTCTGCTGATCACCGGCGGCATCGCGGCGCTGATCTACGCCTACCTGGTGCGTTTTCTGGCGGTTGCCCTGCAGTCGGTAGGCACCAGCCTGGCAAAGATCACGCCAAGCATGGATGACGCCGCGCGCAGTCTCGGACTCGGGCAAGTAACGACGCTGTGGCGGGTGCACCTGCCGATCCTGCGCGGCAGTCTGCTCACCGCGTGCCTGCTGGTCTTCGTCGATGTCATGAAGGAGCTGCCGGCAACGCTGGTGATGCGCCCTTTCGATTTCGACACGCTGGCGACACAGGCCTACACGCTCGCTTCCGACGAGCGCCTTGCCGAGGCGGCGAACGCATCGCTGGCAATTGTCGCCGTCGGCCTGCTGCCGCTGATCGCGCTGTCACGGCAGATCTCGCGCACGCGCCGCTAAGCTTGCCGTTCGCCGGCGACGCGCCCTGCCACGTGCGACTCAGCGAAAGCCGGCACGGTCGAAAATGATCTGTGCCTTGGCCCGGTACATTGCCAGCGAGCCGACTGGCATGCTGTCGGCCTTGAACTTGCCGAGTTCCGCGAGCGCCGGGTTGGCTACCTTGACACCTGCCACTACCGGCCATTCGTTGTTGCCGTCGGCAAAATAGCGCTGCGCCTCGTCGCTCGACAGGTACTCCAGGAATCTGACCGCCGCCTCGCGATGCGGCGCGTTCTTGAGGACTCCGCCGCCGGAAACGTTGATATGCGCGCCACTGCCCTGCTGGTCCGGCCAGACGACGCCGACCTTCTCCATCGTCTTCCGATCCTCCGCCTTGTCCGACCGCATCAAGCGCGCCAGATAGTAGGTATTCGAAAGGGCGACGGCGCACTCGCCGGCAGCAACAGCGCGAATCTGATCGGTGTCGCCGCCCTTCGGCGGACGCGCAAAGTTGGCCACCACGCCCTTCGCCCACTGCTCGGCCTTGGCCTCGCCCTGGTGGGCAATGATGGAAGCCATCAGCGACAGATTGTAGGGATGCGAACCCGACCGTGTGCAGACCTTGCCCTTCAGCCGCGGATCGGCCAGATCACTGTAGTTGCGGACTTCCTCGGGCTTGACGACACCCTTGGCATAGATGATGACGCGCGCGCGGGTGGAGAACGAAAACCAGTCGGTGGTGCGCAGATGCGCCGGGATGCGGGTATCGAGAATCTTCGACTGCACCGGCGAAAAGAGCCCCATCTCGTGCGCGGCCGCCAGGCGGGCAGCATCGACCGTCAGCAGGACATCTGCGGGGCTGTTGGCGCCTTCGTTGCGGATTCTCTCGAGCAGCTCGTCTTCCTTGCCTTCGAGCCTCTTGATCGCGATACCCGTCTGGCGGGTAAATCCGTCATACAGAGCCTCGTCGGTCTGGTAATGGCGGGCCGAGTAGAGATTGAGCAGTTTCTCCTGGGCCTGTGCACTGCCGAGAGAGGCAGCCGCCAAGGCCAGTGTGCACAACGAACGGGACCACTTCATGGTCGCTCCTCCAGTCATCAAGATAGGGAAAGGGTACAAGTACGGAATACGAGTACCCTGATTCTAGCAAGCGCTCCCAAGAATGTAAATGCGAATCGTTTTTAGTACAGGGCAAAAAAAACGACGCGTCGCGTCGTTTTCTCGGGGCGAGTCAGCCGCTCAGCGCGACAGGAGCCGGCGCGCGCCGTTGTAGCGCTGCAGCCAATAGCTCTGGCGCATGTCGTCGACGCGTACCTCGGCACCGGTACGCGGGGCATGCAGGAAGCGGTTGTCACCCAGGTAGATGCCGACGTGCGAAAAGGCGTGGCGCATGGTATTGAAGAACACCAGGTCGCCGGCCTTGAGTTCCTGCTGGTCGATCACGGCTCCGACCTCGCTCTGCTCCCGGGCAGTGCGCGGCAGCAGGATGCCGATAGCTTCCTTGAAAACCAGTTGCACGAAGCCGCTGCAGTCAAGACCGGTATCGGCACTGGTACCACCGAAGCGATAATTGATCCCGATCAATTCGAAGCCTTTGAGGATCAGATCCTGGGCGCTGGTGGTATAGCGCTCGAGGAGCGAAGGCTCGTCGACAGGCCTCTGCTGTTCGCTGGCGTGGACCACACCGGCACCCGAAAGAGCAATCAGGGCGGCACCCAAAAGTGAGGCAATGGAATGTTTGATGAGCATGGAACCGAAATTTATGTGAAAAATGTCACGCTGTAAACCCCCTGCACACCAGCGGTTGCTCCAGAAAGCAGTTCAAGGGCCTATTGCAAGCCCTTAACTTAACGTGTTTACCGGGAGAATTCCCGGCCGCGAAGCGAAGCAAATCTTTTGTGCACTGCACAGTGGATTGCTCTACGGAACACGGTATAGTCGCTGCCCAGGGTCTGCTGGCGATGGGCACGCGCCCGGCAGCCAGGGCGTGCCGCCTGCGCCGTGCGAAATTCTCGTGGCGTTTCTGTTTATAATCGACGCCCGTTCATGACGCGGACCCTGCCGTCCCGCTGCCCGGCCACCTCCTCACCCATCCACCGACCGCATGGAGCAAGCATGAGTCCCTTCAAGGCCTATCTGATCGACGAAAAGGAAGGTCTGACGCGCGGCGACTTTGTGAACATGGACGAGTCGCAACTCGACCCCGGCGAGGTGACCATCAAGGTCGCCTATTCGAGCGTCAATTTCAAGGATGCGCTGGCGGCCACCGGTGCCGGCCGCGTCATTCGTCGCCACCCTTGCGTCGGCGGTATCGACCTCTCGGGAATCGTCGAATCAAGCACCGATCCGCGTTACCGGGCAGGCGATCCGGTGATCGCCACCAGCTTCGACATCGGCGTCGCTCATCACGGTGGCTACGCCGAATACGCCAGAGTGCCGGCCGAGTGGGTCGTTCCCCTGCCCGCAGGACTATCGCTGTACGAAGCCATGGCGCTCGGTACGGCGGGGTTCACCGCCGCGCTTGGCGTCGTTCGCATGGAAGAGAATGGTCTCGCTCCTTCACGCGGCCCAGTGATCGTCACCGGTGCCACCGGCGGCGTCGGCAGCCTGGCGGTGGACATGCTCGCCGGCCGAGGCTACCAGGTGACCGCGCTGACGGGCAAGGAGGCCGAAACCGCTTACCTGAAAGGCCTCGGCGCAACGTCCGTCATGTTCCGCTCGGCACTCCAACTGTCGCGCATCCGCCCGCTCGACACGGCGCTCTGGGCCGGTGCGGTTGATAACCTGGGCGGCGATGTCCTCGCCTGGATCGTCAGCACGATGCAACAGGGCGGTACGATCGCCAGCATCGGCCTGGCGGCGAGTCCCGCGCTGAAGACCACGGTCATGCCCTTCATCCTGCGCGGCGCCTGCCTGCTCGGCATCGACTCCGGCTACATCAGCGAACCGTATCGCAGCGGCGTCTGGCAGCGTCTGGCCGGCGACCTGAGACCACGACATCTGCAGGACATGACGCGTTGCATCGCCTTCGACGAACTGCCCGGCATCTTCGACGAATACATCAAGGGTCGTGCGCACGGTCGCGTCGTCGTCGACCTCGGCCGCGCGTAAGCTTCCCAGCCTGACAGGGATCGACACGGGCAATGGACAACCCGACGCAACGGCCGCGCATCCTGATTGTCGACGAATCCCGGATGGTCCGCGCCACGCTGATCAAGCTGATCCGGAACCACTACAGCTTTCGTGAGGAGACCGACGGCGAATCCGGCTGGCAGGCGCTGGTGCTCGACCCCTCGATCCAGTTGGTGATCTGCTCATCGTCGCTGCCGATGCTCGACGGTGACGGTCTGCTCGCCCGGGTGCGCGGGTCGAGACTGGCGCGTATCCGTCAGATCCCGGTATTGATGATCAGCAGCGACAGCGAAGAGGCCAACGAGCAAGCGCGCGCGCTCGGCGCTACCGACTTCATCAGCCGGGGAATCGGTGCTACCGAACTGCTGGCGAGGATCGACTCGCTACGCCAGTTGGCGGAGGTTCAGAACGAGCTGCGCGAGAACCCCGCGCGGCATGCCGCGCATCCCGACACCGGGCTACCGACGCGGCAGTACGTCGACATCCAGGCCGCCCAGGCGATATCGCATGCGATCCGGCATGAAGGCCCGGTGAGCGCGCTGATCGTCGGCTTTGACCGTTTCGACGCGCTGCGCGAGGAGCACGGCGACGAACTGGCCAACGAGTTGCAGAAACGTCTGGCGAGCATGCTGGCCAAGAAGGTGCGCAAGGAAGACAGTCTCGGCCACTACGGCGGCAGCGAACTGGCGGTTGTTTCACCGGGCACGCCCTACCCGGCATGCGAGGCCTTTGCCAACCGGCTGCGCGAGGCGTTTGCGGTGGCCAACATCAGCGTACATGGACAGCGCCTCGATCTGTCGATCAGTATCGGCGCCGCCAACACCCCGGTCGACCGGGTAAGCTCCGCCTCGGCGTTGCTGGGCCTCGCTGCCGAGCGACTGCGGAGCGCCCAGCAGGCCGGCGGCAACCGCGTCGTCGCCTGTGTCGCCAGACCCGTGTCCGAGATACCGGTGCCCCGGCTCGGCCACGCCATCGATCTGATCCGGACTGGACATGAGCGTGCGGTGATCCCGCATCTCGTCCATCTCGGCAGGGAAGTACTGCCCTTTCTCGAGTTGCTGGAAAGGGAGTTGAAGTTGGGTCTGCCTTTGGCAGATATCCGAGAACGGATGCGCGACCGGGAGCAGGAGGTTCAAGACACTCGGCACGCATAGTTTCCACTGTTGCAGGTGGTTCACAATTTGGAAGAGGGAGTCTCATGACGACAATCCAAGAGTTTCACAAGAAATCAATCGAAAATCCGGACGCCTTCTGGGGTGAAGAAGCCAAACTGATCGACTGGCACAAGCCATTCACTCAGGTACTCGATTTTTCTCGTCCGCCGTTCGCCAAGTGGTTCGTCGGCGGCGAAACCAACATCTGCTACAACGCCGTCGACCGGCACGCTGAGAAGCGGCCGAACGACCGTGCAATGGTCTTCATCTCGACCGAGACCGACCAGGAGGTGGTGTACTCCTTCGCCGAGTTGAAGCAGGAAGTCATGCGCATGGCGGCGATCATGCAGAGCCTCGGCGTCGGCAAGGGCGACCGCGTCCTGATCTACATGCCGATGATCGCCGAAGCGATGTTCGCCATGCTCGCGTGCACACGCATCGGCGCCATTCACTCGGTCGTCTTCGGTGGATTTGCATCGGGCTCGCTGGCCACCCGTATCGACGATGCGACGCCGAAACTGGTCGTCTCGTCCGACGCCGGCATGCGCGCCGGCAAGGCGGTGCCCTACAAGGGCCTGCTCGACGAAGCCATTGAACTCGCCGAACACAAGCCGGCGAAGGTGCTGATGATCGATCGCGGCCTCGACAAGGACTTCACCAAGGTCGCCGGTCGCGACGTCGACTACGCGACGCTGCGCACCCAGTTCATGGACGCCGACGTGCCGGTCACCTGGCTGGAGTCGTCCGACCCTTCGTACATCCTCTACACCTCCGGGACTACCGGCAAGCCGAAGGGCGTGCAGCGCGACACCGGCGGCTATGCCGTCGCCCTGGCATCGACGCTGAAGTACATCTTCTGCGGCGGCGAAGGTGAAACCTTCTTCGCTACCTCCGACATCGGCTGGGTCGTCGGTCACTCGTACATCGTGTACGGGCCGCTGATCGGCGGCATGTGCACCATCATGTACGAAGGCACGCCGTTGCGCCCCGATCCGGGCATCTGGTGGCAGATCGTCGAGAAATACAAAGTCAACGTCATGTTCTCGGCGCCGACGGCGGCGCGCGTTCTCAAGAAGCACGACACGTCCTACATGCACAAGTACGACCTGTCGGCCCTCAAGCACCTCTTCCTCGCCGGCGAACCGCTCGACCAGCCGACGCACGAGTGGATCATGACCGAACTCGGCCGGCCGGTTTACGACAACTACTGGCAGACCGAGACCGGCTGGCCGATCCTCGGCCCGATGCCGGGCGTCGAAAAGACCGAAATCCGCTACGGAACGCCGAACTTCCCGGTTTACGGCTACAACCTCAAGATCTTCCGTGAAGACGGTACCGTCTGCGAGCCGGATGAAAAGGGTATCGTCGGTATCCTGCCGCCGCTGCCGCCGGGCTGCCTGACGACCGTCTGGGGCGACGACGCGCGCTTCGTGTCGACCTACTTCACGCTCTTCCGCGAGCCGCAGGTCTACTCCTCGTTCGACTGGGGAATCAAGGACAAGGACGGCTATCACTACATCCTCGGCCGTACCGACGACGTCATCAACGTTGCCGGACACCGCCTCGGTACACGTGAAATCGAAGAGGCCATCCAGGGTCATTCGGCGATCGCCGAAGTGGCCGTCGTTGGTGTTGCCGATCAACTCAAGGGCCAGATGCCGATGGCTTTCGCGGTGGTCAAGAACGCCGACAGCGTCGCCACGCCGGAACTGACCGCGGCGCTCGAGAAGGCCGTGATGAAGCAGGTCGACGACAGCCTCGGCGCGATCGCCCGCCCGAGCCGGGTCCACTTCGTCACCGTTCTGCCGAAGACCCGTTCCGGCAAACTCCTCCGGCGTTCGATCCAGGCGCTCGCCGAAGGCCGCGATCCGGGCGATCTGACGACGATCGAGGATCCCAAGGCCCTCGAGCAGTTGCAACGCGCTCTGGGCAGCGGCAAGGCCTGATCCGCACCCGACGCGCTCGCCGCGCCGACATCCGCCTGCCACCCGCGAGGGTGGCAGGTTTTTTTTCGTCGGCGCCTGGCGTGTCCGTGCTGTCCCGCTGTCTGGTCGCCGCGCTGACCCCACCTGACTTCTGCGCCGGCGCCAGCCCCGGTCTGCAGGCGCGGACGACGATACCTGCGACTTCGCGCACACCACCAGCCGCAGCGACGTCGAACTGGGCGCCCGCCTGTTCCGCCATCTGCTGAACCTGCCGCTCGCCTGCTTCCAGGCGCGCGGCGTCGGCGACACGGTCGCGCGCGTGCGCGGGCTGGGGAACATCCGTCAAGCAGCATCGGCCACAGCGGGGGGGCGAGGGATCGGCCGGTGACCGAGGCGGCAGCGTTTGGCCGGGAAATGCGCGCGGGTTGCTTACTCGATGGGTTGAAGCGGAGTCCGGCTCTTCCGCAACGGCGCGCAGCGACGATCAGGCCGGTGTGCTTGACCCAGGTCAAAACGGGTCGGCATGGGATGGTTCAGGCTCTCGCGACAGCGCCTCAACGGGGTAACGCACGCTTCGCGTAGCGGGTCCGTTGACGGGAAGGGACACCTTGACAGCAAGATCCCACGGTACGCTTGTGGGTGGACTTCGAAAGGAAAACGCGTGATGGGAAGACTTGACTTGAGGGGCGTCCGCGGGGCGCTCAGAGCACTTGCGGCAGCACTATCCGTTGCGACCGGCCTGGCTTGCGCGCAGCAAGACGCTACCTTACGGCTGGACAGTGACCCGCCACTGCCTCCGCCTACCGAAGCACAACTCGAACGTGGGCGCGAACTGCTTGGCAAGATCGTGCACGTGATCGAGCACGTGTCGCTGTATGACGCGAGCGCTGTGCTCGGCGTCTTCGGGTTCACCGATCTGGAAACCTTCTCCGCTCCCAAATATTTATGGGTAAGACCAAGACCACGAATCCCGCGACCGGGAGTCCGAGAGGAGTATCTGGGCAGTGGTCTGACTGATCTCGAGAGTTCGCCTTCGATTCGCGACGTTCGCATCCGCGCATCAGCCAGATTCTCCGGCGGTTTCAACACTCGCGACGCATGCGTGGCGATCGACGACGTTGAGCGTCAATTTGCCGCCGCCCCCGAGCGGCGGACCGGTCCATTTATCGTCAAGGATCGCTTTAGCACCCCACGCCGAGCACATGACATCGGCAACCTTTCCTTCAAGCCGCTGGCAACACCGTATGGCTTTGTCGGCCAAATTGGCTTCGGTTTTGATTACCAGGTGTGTGCGGTCGACTTCGGTTTCATCTATTTCCCAACCGAGCCTAGAGAGGTATTGCAATGAGCACGCTGGCGCTGACTCGATCCGACTTCAGTGATAAGTTCGCCAACATCCAGTCCTACATCACGCCGGCAGCGCTGGATCTGATCAATCGATCCGAAACGCTGAAAGAAGCGGTTCGTCGCTACCAGGATGACGACAAGACCGCGGATGCAGTCCTCGATACGTCGAAGGAGCCCAACGCGGCGACCCATCGGCCTCGAAGAGAGGGTAGTGGGAACGAAGACTTCATCACCGTCGGCAAAGACACCCTGGGCAACAGCATCGATCTCGTGCGCGTCCTCTCGCATGAACTCGGGCACCACGCCGTCGAAGGCATCGACGGCATCGTGACGAACGGACGGAATCTGGCCGCCGCCGGACGAAACTTCGACGCTCTGGTGGACTCGTGCCTGTTGAGCGAAGGTTACGCGGCGCTGGCGACCGCGCGCGTTGCCAAGGAACTCCTCGATAGAGGTCTCACCGGAGCCGATCAGTTCTAGATCAGCAAGTGGTGGGAGTCCGCAGCCTACTCGCGCTACGCCGCTGACACCGCTTCCCTCGCCTGGACAAGTGACGAGATGGATGCAGCACTGGCCCTTCTACTGGCCGAAATACAGAAAGGGCATTCCACCTCCAACACGCGGGAAAACGATCTTGAGTATTGCCGGAAGGAGGCAGCGGGGATTCTCCACGGGATCGGTCATCTGCGCCGGGACATCTCCCGTGAAGTCCACAGCGACTTCACCGCATCCAGCCACCTCCCCTCCTCCAACCTCGCCGCCCCCCGCCGCGACCCGCTCACCCTCGACCGCAACGGCAACGGCCTGATCGACTCCGGCCGCGAACTCTTCGGCGACGCGACGATCAACAGCGACGGCACACGCGCCGCCGACGGCTTCGCCGCCCTCGCCGACCTCGACAGCAACGCCGATGGCACCGTCAGCAGCCTCGACGCCCAGTTCGCCGACCTGCGCGTCTGGCGCGACCTCAACCAGGACGGCATCAGCCAGAGCGGCGAACTGTTCACACTCAACGCGCTCGGCATCGCCGCGATCAACGTCGCCAAGACCGCGAACAACCAGACGCTGACCAGCGGCAACCAGATCGCCGACCTCGGCACCTACACGCGCAGCGACGGCAGCGTCGGCACCAGCGGCACCGTCACCGACAAGCTCGCCGACATCAACCTCGCCGGCGACACCTTCCACCGCCAATTCACCGACACCCTCGACACCCGCGCCGTCGCCACCCTGCCCGACATGCACGGCAGTGGCGCCGTCCGCGACCTGCGCGAAGCGGCCAGCCTCTCCCCGGCACTCGCCGCCACCCTCCAGGGTCTCACCGGCGCCGGCGTCCAGACGCGCGCCTAACTCCTCGGCAGCCTCGACGCCCTGATCGACCAATGGGCCGCGAGCAGCGACTTCACCCCTCCCGCGTCGCCGCGCAGGCGAAAGGCTACACCCTGCACTACCGGCTTCCCGGCAGGGCAGACCACTTCGGATCGGGCGAACTCCTCTCCGCCGGCGAAGCCGCCGCCCTGCAGACCCGTCTCAAGCCCTACCTCGACGCCGTCAGCCTGAACATCGACGCGACCGGCATGCACGCTGACTTCAGCGCCCTCCAGAGTCGCCTCGCCGCCGAGTACCTCGCCAACAAGCCGCAGGCCTTCATCGATCGGTTCGAAGTCATCCAGTACGCCGGGCAGGGCTTGCGCACCATGGGCTGGAGCGGTGAACAGACCCTCGCCCAATGGATCGCCCAGGCCGAGGCTGATGGCGACTGGGCGACGATCCGCGCCGCCATGGGCTCGCACTTCACCGCGACGCCAGCGACGGGCAGCGACATCTCCCTGGGAACCAGCGCCGGCGAAAGCCTCGGTGGTCGAGGCGGCGACGACCACCTCCTCGGCGCTGGCGGCAAGGACAGCCTGTGGGGTTCCGACGGCGACGACGTTCTCGACGGCGGCGACGACGACGTCGAACTGCGGCGCTACGGCGACAATCTGCACGTGATTCTCAAGCGCGCCGACGGCAGTGATCCGTTAATCCACTCTACCGGCAATACCACCGAGCGCATCGTCGTCGAGGGGTATTTCACCGGTAGCAAGATCAACCGCATCGACTTTGCCGACGGCAGCGTCTGGACTCAGGCGGCGATCGAAGCGCGCTTCATCCACTATGGCCTGGCCGGCAACGATAGGCTCTCGGTCGCCAGCGCCCTCGGCGGCGACGACTCGCTTCTTGGCGGCGCCGGCAACGACACGCTCAAGGCGATGGCCGTCGAGCCGCAGATGACGCGCCGCTGCGAGAATCAGCAGGCGGCCTACGTCAGCGCCGGCTTCCGTACCGCGACGCGGGGGACGCTGGCGCACGAGCCAGGGCATTACGACAGGGCGCATCGGCTGCCGCAGGGAGTTGCGCGGTGAACCGGCCGGTGGCGAGAGCGGCGGCGTCTGACCCCGAGAGGCGCGGGCTGTTTACCCGTTGGGCTGGAGGGGAGTCGGGACTTCCCACAACGGCGGCCGGCGACGAAAACGACGAGGTGCTTGACCCAACTCAAAACCGATTGCTATGGGATGGTTTAGCCTCCCGCGACGGAGCCTCAACGGGGTGGGGCAGCTTACGGGTAGGCGGTCCGCTGACGAAACGGATGTGTTGATCGCAGACCCCACTGTGCGAACTTGTGGGTAGAGAGAGAAGGGGCAATAGGTGATTGCGGAACCTGATAGCGGTTGTACCGATCTCGCGGCCGCTTCGACACCATCGGATGGTGGCGCCAAACGTCATGGGGCCAAACGGAGCGAGGAAACACTGCCATTCTCGTGGCACGCTGCGACGGGATCGTCCGGCGGGCTATGTACCCCACTCCGTGGGCTGCGGCGCTGGGCGGTCTACGCGCTTGCAGTGACCGCCCTGTCGCTGGCCACCGGCTTGGCGGGCGCGCAGCAGGAGCCGCCCTCACCCCCGAACACCCTACCGCCGCTGCCGCCGCCCACCGCCGCCCAACTCGAACGTGGGCGCGAACTGCTCGACAAGATCGCCTACGTCGCCGCCAAGGTGCCGCTGACCGATGCCGCTGCAGTGCTCGCGGTCTTCGGCTTTACTGATCTGCACACCAGGGAGTATCCCACTTATACCGGCGTGCAACCCAAGGGGCAGGACGGGGGCGGTTCGCAGCCCAAGGACCTGGTTGGAACCGGGTTGGCTGACATCGAAGTTCGGCCACGGATACGGTGGCCGACCGGCAGGACGGGGGCCTTATTCGATGGGCGTCTTTCCCTGTGTTACGTCCCGCCCTATTCTGGATTCTTTGTCCCGAGCTATTTCGGGGTGAGACAAGCCGAAAGTCCCACGCTGTCGCCGGGAGGACTGGCTCCGGCGACAGGGTGGGACAAGGGGCCTATCGGGA
>JAFLDO010000058.1 GCA_017302455.1 Accumulibacter sp. | reverse complement strand
GCCTTCGGCTTCCTCCAGATTCGCAGTCACCCGCGACACCCTTGCCGTTCAGCTAACTCTTCCCCTTGTCGGGCGAGTAGAGGACTTTCACCTCCAAGTAAGTGCGCCCTGCCGGGCGCACCAAGAAAAAAGCCGCGCCAGGGCGCGGCTTTCGGTTGGCCTGCAGGCGACTCTCAGTGGAACTGCTCTTCTTCGGTCGACCCGGTGAGCGCGGTAACCGACGACGTTCCACCCTGGATCACCGTGGTCACCTCGTCGAAGTAGCCGGTACCCACTTCCTGCTGGTGCGAGACGAAGCTGTAGCCGCGGTCGCGCGCTGCGAACTCGGGCTCCTGCACCTTCTCGACGTAGGCAGTCATGCCGCGCGCGACGTAGTCCTGTGCCAGATCGAACATGTGGTACCACATGTTGTGGATGCCGGCGAGGGTGATGAACTGGTACTTGTAGCCCATGGCGCCGAGTTCCTTCTGGAAGCGGGCGATAGTCGCGTCGTCGAGGTTCTTCTTCCAGTTGAACGACGGCGAGCAGTTGTAGGCGAGCATCTTGCCCGGGTGCTTGGCGCGTACGGCTTCGGCGAACTTGCGGGCGAATTCGAGATCGGGCGTGCCGGTCTCGCACCATACCAGGTCGGCGTATTCGGCGTAGGCGACGGCGCGCGAGATCGCCTGGTCGAGACCCTTCCTCGTCTTGTAGAAGCCTTCCGAGGTGCGTTCGCCGGTGACGAAAGGCGTGTCGTTAGCGTCGCAGTCGGAAGTCAGCAGGTCAGCGGCTTCCGCATCGGTACGGGCGATGACCAGCGTCGGCACACCGCACACGTCGGCCGCGAAGCGAGCGGCAATCAGCTTCTGGACGGCTTCCTGCGTCGGCACGAGGACCTTGCCACCCATGTGCCCGCACTTCTTGACCGAAGCCAGTTGATCTTCCCAGTGCACTCCCGCAGCACCGGCGCGAATCATCGCCTTCATCAGTTCGAAGGCGTTGAGCACGCCGCCGAAACCGGCTTCGGCGTCGGCAACGATCGGCGCGAAATAGTCGATGTAACCCTTGTCGCCGGCGTCGATGTTCTTGGAGAACTGGATTTCGTCGGCGCGACGGAAGGAGTTGTTGATGCGCTCGACGACCTTGGGGACCGAATCCACCGGATACAGTGACTGGTCGGGGTACATCGCCGCGTACGAGTTGTTATCGGCAGCCACTTGCCAGCCCGACAGATAGATGGCCTTGACGCCGGCCTTGACCTGCTGCATGGCCTGGCCACCGGTCAGCGCACCGAGGCAGTTCACGTAGGGCTCACTATTGACCAGATTCCACAGCTTCTCGGCGCCGCGACGGGCCACGGTGTATTCGATCGGGAAGGAGCCGCGCAGGCGGACGACATCGGCGGCGGAGTAACCGCGCTTGATGCCCTTCCAACGGGGGTTCTCGGCCCAGTCCTTCTCCAGTTCGGCGATCTGCTGCTCTCTCGTGCTCATGTTTACCTCTCCAAGAATATTGAATGTGGGTGGGGCAATGGTGACGCCGGGGAGTCGAATCAAGACAGCGGTGGAGCAACGACTCGGGGCGACCAATGGAGTGAAAGTATAAAGACCTTTTCCCTTGTGGGCAACAGTCTTATATAAGACATAAGATGTATTTTTTATGTTTCAGGAACAGATAGTTGGGGATTTCTTCCCGCATTGTGGGAAGAAATCCCCATTCGTGAAACGCCATGCATCTTCCTTCCTGATTAGCAATGAGCGTCAGCTACCCGAATCGAGCGCTGGGGCCGCGGCGCGCAGGCTACCGCGGCGACCAGGAGCCTCTCGTTCAGAGTCCTGAGATCGAATCGGCGGTTGAATCGGTAGGTGAAAGCCGCGAGGTACTGAGCGCCATACTTTCGAAAGGCAAGCGCGTGGTAGCAACCCGAAAGGCTGGTCTTGAGATTACCCAGGACCGTGTTAACCCACTTGAACTCTGGCAAGTCCTTGGGCTTTCGCCCGGCGACGACGGTCGGCTGATGAACGCAGCCGGCGTCGGTGACGGCGTTGAAGCAAGCCAGACCATCCGACAGCACCGTCGATCCCGGTGCGAGGTTGCTCTTGGCCCACTCGGCAATTGCCTTCAGGGTAAAACCGGGAACCAGCGTGAGTTTGGCACGCAGGGGGTGGCCCTCATCGCTGAACGAGACCGCTGCCACGAACGGGACCTTGTTCTCCGAACCGCGCCCCGCCTTGCCACCCGTCCGTTCGCCGCCCAGGTAAGCGTCATCGACCTGAACCTGGCCATCGAGCACATAGCGTTCTTCCCGCTGTTCCATCGCCCGCATCAGCTTGTGGTGGATAAGCCAGGCGGTGGGATAACTCACTCCCAGATACCGCTTCAGCGCCAGCGCCGACAGACCCGTCTTGGCCTGGCTGATGAGGTAGATCGCCAGGAACCACACGGTCAGCGGCAGCCTGGTGCCCTGAAACACCGTCCCGGCGATCAGCGAGGTTTGATGCCGACAGGCGTTGCACTGAAACACCTTGCACGACCCCCCGCGCAGAACACAGTGAGCGTGCTCACCGCAGCGCGGACAGGAAAACCCATTCGGCCAACGGGCTGCCTCCAAGGCGGCGGCGCACTGCGACTCGCTTCCAAAGCGCTCGGTGAACTCCGGCATCGACAAACCGGGTTGAAACTGGATTCGATTCATGGCCATGGTGCTGCTCTCCGTGTGGTGACGGAGTCCAGGCTAAGCCCCGCTGGGCTCACCAGATGCGCTCAGCTGACGATTGTTGCTAATCAGGTCTTCCTTTCGCCCGTTTCCGGCGTGCAGTTGGTCGACAAGACGGCGCCTGCTCGAAGCCGATCGCTTGTCGACCGGGTTCCCGAGCGCGACGCTCGCTTCGTTGCCATCGCCGGCGTCGCCAATTCCGCGGCGTGGCGTCTTGAAGTGAGCGTGGCTCGATTGAGCGCTGACCTCGGATGGCAGCATAATGGGACATTGGGTGCCGAAAAGCTGGCGACCGACAGCACAGCACGTCGACAAGCCATGGCGAATGGTTTCTCTGGAGAGAATGAATGAACGACTCGGGACGCAACTGCGTCGCATCATCGATCGGCGATCGGCAAGCCGGCCACCCTGGTCGACACCAGCTTTGACCCTTCCGCGATTGCCTCACCGATGACCTCATCGCTCGAAACCACCCCGACCGCCAGTGCCTTGCGCATTGCCGCACGCGGCGGCCGCGCCACGCGCACGCGGGTTGCCGTCCTCGACATCCTCAGCCGTGCCGGTCGGCCACTTTCCCACGACGAGGTAGGCGTCGCACTCGACGACGGCGGTGTCGAGCACGATCGGGTAACGCTCTACCGAACGCTCGACTGGCTGGTGACGCACGAGCTCGCCCACCGCGTCTCCGGTACCGACCGCGTCTGGCGCTTCAATGCGGCAGTCGATGAAGGGCACGGGCACGCGCATTTTCATTGCGCCCGCTGCGGCTCCGTCTTCTGCCTGGAGTCGCTGCAGCCGACGATCGCGGCGACGCTTCCGGCGGGCTTCCGTTGCGAACGCGCCGAGCTGACCTTTTACGGGAGCTGCCCGAATTGCCGCTGACGGTCGCGAACGAAGGCCAGTGATCATGGATGACGATTCCGCTCGCCGTGCGCGCCACCGTTCGCCCCAGGGCTGGATAAGGCGCTGGCCCGTCATGGCTTCGGCGATCGTCGCGGCGCTGGTGTTGACGATGGTTGCGTTTCTTGGCGGGCTGCCGCCGATTCTGCGTCTCCCCGCCCAGTTGTTATGCGTGTGCGAGGCCCCGGCGGACGCTTCCTACGAGGCGATCGTCATCATGATGGGCGAGGTGGAGGGCCGCCGCGTCGAGGCTGCGGCAGAGTATTTCAGGCGGGGTGTCGCCAAGCGCATCAACATCGTGCAACCCGAGTCCAGCCTCTACGAGGAGTATGGCGTACTGCGCGGTCAGGCCTTCCTGGCCAGAGACCTGGCCGTACGCCTTGGTGTGCCGGAGGACCGCATCCACATCATCTACGGCAAGGACATGGCGCGCGCGACTTCATCCTTCGAGGAGGCACGCTACCACCTCGCCTACCTGCAGGCTGGGGCGCCGGAATCCGGGACGGAACCGCGCAAGATCCTGTTGGTCACCGACTGGTTCCACACCAGCCGGGCGCGATGGATATTCCGCCGCGTTTTTGCCGGTTCGGGAATCGACGTTGATGCCGCTGCCGCGCGACCGGAGTGGGTTGCCAAGTGGTGGACCGATGAATACGCCTTCATCGGGGTTTTCAACGAATACCTGAAGTGGACTTACTACCTCCTGAAGTACGGATTGCCGAAGCCGGATGAGCGCCCCTCGCCAGCCGGGCCGCCGGTGCCTGGATCGGCTCGGTAGCGCCTGTTCGAGGTGGCCGAGCGATCGGCTGGTTGCAGGAGCCGTCCGGCATCGCGCGCGGGCAGCGTTGGCGGATGCATCAGCGGCTGGCGATCTGAACGAAGCCGGCGCCCACGGCAATCTCGGCAGCGTTGCCTGTCTGGCTGAGGACCTCGTCGACCCGCGCCATCGAAGATCCGCGGTGCGCCCAGTCGATCAGCGCGTCAACCGACTCGACGGGTCCCCGCACGAGTGCCTCGACACTGCCGTCGCTCCGGTTGCGGACCCAGCCGCTGAGACCGAGTCTTTGTGCCTCCGAGCATAGGGACCAGCGGTAGCCGACGCCCTGGACACGGCCGCGAATACGCAGTTTTCGGCAGATGGCTTCGCTCAATACGGTCTCCGGACTGTCGATCGGGCGGTGCGAGCGCCGCCAATACTGGCATAATCGTCGTCCATGAGAAGAAGAATTTCAAGGGGCTCATGGCAGAGGTCTCCATTGTCGCCGGCTGCTGCCACCTGCCCGTGCTGAAAATACTCTTGCTCCTGCCGCTGGTCGGCGCCGCTCTCTTGTCGCTGCTGCCGACTCGCAGCGTCGATCTCATGCGCCACCTGGCCAGCATCGTCGCGGCGGCGACGATGCTCTGCGCCTGCCTGCTGGTCGCCGATTTCGATCCGGCCGGCGCCGAGTTCCAGTTCTTCGAAACACGCCCCTGGAATCCGCGCGTCGGATCACATCTGGCGTTGGGGCTGGACGGCATTTCCTTGCCGATGGTCGTCCTGGCGACGCTCCTGAGTTTCGTCGCCATCGTCTCCTCGACGGGCATCCGCAGCGGCGCGAGACTCTACTTCTCTCTGCTTCTGGTCCTTGAAACCTCGCTGCTGATCGTCTTCACCGCTCGCGACTGGTCACTGTTCTACGTCTGCTGGGAACTGACGCTGATCCCGCTGTTCTTTCTGATCGACCGTCTCGGGGGAGCCAATCGACACCGGGCCGCTCTCAATTTCGTCCTGTACACGCTCGGTGGTTCGGTGTTCATGCTGATTGCCCTGCTGCTGCTCTATGATGCCGCACCCGGCCACAGTTTCGCGATGGCCGACATGGCGGCGGGTGGCGCCGAGCTGCCGGTGAAAACGCAGATTCTCGTTTTTCTCGGGCTGTTGCTCGGCTTCGGCGTCAAGATGCCGATCGTGCCGCTGCACGGCTGGTTGCCTCTGGCACATGTCGAAGCGCCGAGCCCGATCTCGATTCTGCTCTCGGGCATTCTGCTCAAGATGGGTGCCTACGGGCTGATCCGTGCCGCCGCGACGCTGCCGGCGGCGGTCCAGGCACTGCAGGACTGGCTGGCCCTGCTGGCGCTGATCAGCCTGCTCTACGGCGCGGTGCTGGCCTGGCGGCAGACCGATCTGAAAGCGATGATCGCCTACTCGTCGATCTCGCACATGGGCGTCGTCCTGCTCGGTATTGCCGCGCTCAACCCGGCCGGACTCAGCGGCGCGGTGACGCAGATGGTCGCGCACGGGCTGGCGGCGGGCCTGCTCTTCCTGCTCATTGGCCTGCTCTACGAGCGCACGCATACGCGTGATCTCGGCGCCTACGGTTCCCTGAATCGCAGCGCGCCGCGTTTTGCCGTTGCCATCGTGTTCACCCTGCTGGCGTCGGTTGGCCTGCCGGGTAGCGCCGGTTTCATGGCCGAGCTGCAGGTACTGGTGGGCGCCTATGCCCGCTGGGGTGGCTGGCTGGTGCTCCTGTCGATCGGCATCCTGATCTCGGCAGCCTACGCCCTGCGCGCAATCCGCTGCCTGTCGACCGGGCCGGAACGACCTTTCGCCGGGGCAGCGGCGGGCGTCACCGCCTTCGCCGACCTCAAGCGATCGGAGTCGGCAGCGGCCGGACTGTTGATTGCCGGCATTCTCGGCATCGGTTTCTACCCGGCGCCACTGCTCAGCCTGATGGCGTCGTCGGTGGCCAGGCTGGTGCGCCAGGTCGGCGCCTGAGCGGGAAGACTGCGGATGACTTCGCACCTGCCGCCAGCGAACACCGCATCGAGCGCCGACTCTCCAGCGCCGGCCACCGATCACCGGGCGCAGATCGAGGCCTGTGTGCACCGACTGGGACACCTCCTGCCGGCGCAGGCGCCCTTGCGTGATTTCGTCCATCACAACACTCTGCACGCTTTTCAGCACCTGCCCTTTGCCGAGGCGTTGGGCGAGGTTGCCCGCCTTGCCGGCGCGCGTCCGTGGCTGGCCGAAGAGCGTTGCCGTGAGCTGTTCCGGCGGGGGCGGGTGACCGCAGTCGATCTCGCCGTGGCCCTGCGGCAAGTTCTCGGCAGCGGCGTCGACGACCCCATGTTCGCCGAGGCGACGTGCCCACTGAGCCGCAGTCAGCTTATTCGGGCGGCGCTGTTGACCCCGCAGGACAAGCCCTCACCGGCTCGTTTGCGCTGGCGGGGCGAGGAAATGGCCGCCTTCGAGCGGCTGCCGCCGGATCTCGACGCGGCGGCGCGCCAACGTCTGCTGGCTGCCGCAGCGCTTGACGGCGACGACGAAAGAGCCGCTGTCGCCGACCTCTGGGCGGCCGCGCGCGAACTGCACGCGGTGGCACCGGCGGGGTGGCGCGAAGCCGAGGGGGGCGATCCTGGCGAGCCCTCGCCTGAGGCTGCCGCCGTGTTGTGGCAGGACCTGCTCGGGCGTCTCGGCCGCGAGTGGACGCTCGGCGCCCTGCTCGCTCACCTGACCGGCGAGGACCGACGCGAAGTGCTGCACGCCACGCTGATTCGTCACCTCTGCGCCCATCTCGATCAAGGCCTGGCGGCCTGGCGGAATCCGGCGCGCGGCCAGGGTTTCTATGCGGCATGGCGACAGAGTGCCGGTCGCGACTGGGCATGGGAGCTCGACGAAGTTCCCTGGGCGCGGCATGACATCGAGCAACTGCCCGAGGATCCGCTGCAGGCCATTGCCGGCGAACTGCTCCGGCTCGGTGTCGAGGAGTCGCAGTGGTGCGCCTGCTTGCAGCGACTGGCGCTGGAGTTGCCGGGCTGGGCGGGGATGTGCCGCTGGCGCGAGGCGCACCCGGTGGCTGGCGACCCGCCGGTCGGCCTGGCTGACTTTCTCGCTGTGCGGGTCGTCCTCGAACGCCTGTATGGCGAGCAACTCGTGCGCCGCGTCTGGGGTCTGCCGCTGCGGCTGCCGGCGCTCGGCGAGCATTTCGTCCGTCACCCGGCCGAACTGTCGGTGCGGCACGCTTGCGGCAGCCGGCAAGTGCCGGAGGAGATGCTCGATCTCGTCTGGCCGCGCCTCGCCCTGCCGGGCGGGGCAGGAGAAGGGGATGACTGGCAACGGCTCGCCGTGCAACTGGTCGACGCGCGCCGTGCTGCCGAAGCAGCGGGCGATCGTCAGGCGCTGGCGGCCTGGCCGCTGTTCTCGCTGGCGCAAAGGCTGGGACTCTGCGCTCGCGAACTGCGGGAAATGGGGGCGGTCGGCGCAGCCGCGCTGCACGCCTGCGCCGTCTCGCTGAGCGCCGACGAGCGTGGTCGGGTCTGGCTGCTCGCCTACGAGCACCACTATCGGCAGCAGATCCTGGCGGCCCTGATCGCCAATCACGGCCGGGCACCGACGCTCGCGGGCGGAGCACAGGCGCAGTTCGTGCTGTGCATGGACGATCGCGAGGAGGGAACGCGCCGCCATCTCGAGGAAGTCAATCCGGCTTTCGAGACTTTCGGCGCCGCCGGCTTCTTCGGTGTCCCGATGCTTTGGCAAGGCCTCGACGACGAGGTGCCGACGGCCCTTTGCCCAATCGTCGTACGGCCCGAGAACGCGGTGCGCGAGGCCGCGCCGGCCGTTGCCGCGGTGGCCGCACAGCGGCATCAGCGGCGTCGGCAGACGCGCCTGGTCTGGCGCGAACGCCTGCACCAGGGTAGCCGGCGCGGCTGGCTGCAGGCGGCGTTGCTGACGATCGTCGCCGCGCCGCCGGCACTGCTCGGACTGCTGGCGCGGACGCTCGCCCCGGGAAGGCTCGGGCGACTCCTTGGGCGTTGGCGCGATCGCTTCGAGCAGCGGCCGGCGGGCGAGCTGAAGCTGACCGCCGAGCCGGCCGAGGCGGCCCGCATCGCCAGCGCCGCGGCGCCGCGACTGGGTTTCAGCGAGGACGAGCAGGCGGCGCGCGTCGCCGGCTTCCTGCGCACCATCGGTCTGACCAGGGACTTGGCGCCGCTGGTAGTCATCGTCGGTCACGGTTCCGACAGTCGCAATAACCCGCATCTCGCCGCCTACGATTGCGGCGCCTGTTCCGGCCGGCATGGCGGGCCGAACGCGCGCGTCTTCGCGGCGATGGCCAACCGGCCGGCAGTGCGCGCCGGACTGGCGGTGCAGGGAATCGTCGTCGGTGACGGCACGCACTTCATCGGCGCCGAGCACAATACCTGCGACGAAACCTTCGTCTGGTACGACGTCGACCGGATCCCCGGTAGCCACCGTGAGGCGTTTGCGGCGCTGCGTCGTGACTGCGAGCAGGCCGCGCGGCTGCATGCCGTCGAGCGCTGCCGGCGCTTCGCTTCGGCACCGCGCGAGCCTTCGCCGCAGCGGGCGCAGCGACATCTCGCCGACCGCCGCCAGGACATCGGCCAGGCGCGGCCCGAACTGGGGCATGCGACCGTTGCCGCGGCCTTTGTCGGTCGCCGTACGCTCAGCCGCGGCGCCTTCTTCGATCGACGCGTCTTCCTGATCTCCTACGACCCGCTGCCCGACGTCGAAGGACGCGTGCTCGAGGCGACCCTGCTGGCGGCGGGCCCGGTCGGCGCCGGCATCAACCTCGAATACTACTTCTCGACCGTCAACAACGAGCACTTCGGCTGCGGTTCCAAGGTCATGCACAATCTGGCCGGCCTGTTCGGCGTGATGCAGGGCGCCAGTTCCGACCTGCGCACCGGCCTGCCCCTGCAGATGGTCGAGGTCCACGAGCCGATGCGCCTGCTGGTGATCGTCGAGCAGACACTCGAGATCGTCACCGCCGTCTATCAGCGACAGCCGCCGCTGCAGGAGCTGATCGGCAACGGCTGGATCCTTCTCGCCGCCAAGCACCCGGAGACGGCGACGATTCACCTCTTCGACCCGGCCAGCGGCTGGCAACTCTGGAACGCCGACCAGCCGGAGCCGACGCCACCACTGGCCGAGGTCGAGCGCTCGATCGACTGGTTCTCCGGTCACCACGAACCGCTGCCACCGGCACTGCTGCGCCGCCCAGTAATGGCACGATGAACGACGGACTCGCAACGCTCGCCGGCGCGCTCATGGCGTCAAGCCGCTTGATCTGGCTGGTGCCGGTGTTGCCGCTGCTTGCCGCGGCGGCAATCGGACTGCGCCGGCTGCGGCGCCGCGGGGGTGGTGACGCGCAGGAGCCGCGCACCGCCGGGCTGGCCAGCGGCGCGGCGCTCGGCGCCTTGCTGCTGCTACTGATCATCGACACGGCCGCGCTCGCCGGGCTGTCGCCAACCTCGGTGGTGGCGGGCGAATGGTTGTGGATCGGTGCGGTGCCGGTGCGGCTATCGTTCGTCGTCGACGCCTGGAGCCTGCCGATGGCGACACTGGTCGCCCTGATCGCCTGGATCGCCTTGCGCTTTTCGGCGACCTACCTGCATCGCGAGAGCGGCTTCCAGCGCTTTTTCTTCGGCATGAGCCTGTTCCTTGCCGGCATGCTGTTGATCGTCCTCGCCGGCAACGCGGTGTTGGCCTTCGTCGGCTGGGAACTGGCCGGCTTCAGTTCCTGGCTGCTGATCGCCTACGCCTGGGAGCGGCCACTGGCCACCGGCAATGCCCTGCTGGTGTTTCTCACCAACCGGGTCGGCGACGCCGGCTTCCTGCTCGGCATCGGCCTCGCCGTGTGGACGGTGGGCAGCGTCGAGTGGGCGGCGCTGGCCGGCGACGGAACCCTGTCTACGGTCACGGCACGCCTGCTGGCGCTGGGTTTCGTGCTCGCGGCGCTGGTCAAGTCGGCGCAGTTGCCGTTCACACCCTGGATCGCGCGGGCGCTCGAAGGGCCGACGCCGTCGTCCGCCGTGTTCTACGGATCGCTGATGGTGCACGCCGGCGTGTACCTGCTTTGTCGGCTGCAGGGCCTGCTCGTGCAGGTGCCCGACATGCTGGCGCTGCTCGCCGTCGCCGGCCTGGCGACGGCCCTGTACGGCGGCCTTTGTGCGCTGGTGCAGAGCGACGTCAAGTCGGCACTGATCTTCTCGACCGTGACGCAGGTCGGGCTGATGTTCCTGCTCTGCGGCCTCGGCTTCTTCTGGCTGGCCGCCTGTTATTCGGGCCTGCATGCGGCCTGGCGCGCGTACCAGTTCCTGCTGGCGCCGGCGTACATGCACATGGTGCGTCGCCCGGCACGCCCAGTGCCGCGCTGGCTGGCCAACCAGGGCTGGCTCTATACGGCGACGCTGCAGCGTTTCTGGATCGAGCCGCTGGCCAGCAACCTGCTGACGCGACCGACGCTGGCGCTTGGACGCGACGTGCGGGCGCTCGATGAACGCTTCATCGATCCGCTGATCGGTGCGCCGCGTGAGGATGAAAAGGCGCCTCTCGGTGCGCCGCACGGCGCTGCGAGCTTGCTTGCGGGCGAGACGGCGAACACGCTGATTCGTGGCCACGGCATCGCCGGCCGGGCGCTGCTTGCCTTTGCCGACCGGCTGCAGCTTCTCGAGGACCGCCTGCTGCTCAGCGGCGACGGTGTGCTGACCCGCGGCCTGCAGCGCGTCGGACACTATGTCGATGTGATCGAGTCGCTGCTCGAACAACCGCGCTATCTGATGCTGATGGTGATGGCAACTTTCGTGGTGATCCTGTGAACGAAGTGCTCTGGGCCGCACAGGTCGGCTATCCGCCGCTGGCGACCCTGCAGTGGCTGCCGCTGGCCGGTGCGCTGCTGCTCCTGATCATGCGCGAACAGGATCTGGCGCTCATCCTTGGTCGGGTTCTTGCCGTCGGCGAACTGGTCGTCGCCATCGACCTGTACGCACGCATCGACGTGTCGACGAGCGTCCTGCAGTTCGCCGAGCGTGTCGATCAGCTCGCCTATCACGCGGCGGCCGACGGCGTCAGCGTGCTCTTCATCCTGCTCACGGCCCTGCTCGGGGCCCTGCTGTCGTTCTATGGCATGGCACGCCAGCAGATCACGCCGGTGCGCCTGCTCAGCGTCCTGCTGCTCACCGAAGCGTCGCTGATGACGATGCTGACCACGATGAACCTGCTCTGGTTTGCCGCCGCCTCGGCCGTCCAGTTGGCACTCGTCGGCTACCTGCTCTGGCGCTGGGCCTCGTCGCCGGAGGAGAGTCTCGCGCTGTCGCGCTTCCTCCAGTATCAGCTCTTCGGCTGGTGCCTGTTCGTGGCCGGCGCCGTCGTCCTCGCCTGGAGCCACGTCGATGTCGTCGGCGGTCACTGGAGCTTCGACCTGTTCGAACTGCTGCAGACGCCGCAGATCGGCAAGTACCAGTCGGCGGCCTTCTACCTGTTGTTCTACGGGCTGGCGGTGCGCACGCCGCTGTTTCCGCTGCACGGCTGGTTGCCCAACTCGGCCGGTTACGGCCTGATCGCCGTCGGTCCGGTGCTGCTGCTCGGCGTCAAGGTGGGGATCTACGGAATGGCGCGCTTCCTGCTGCCGCTGACCGCCGATGCCGTGATGCTCTGGCAGCCATACGTGGTCGCCTTCGCCATGGTCGGCGTCTTTTTCGCGGCGGCAATGGCCTTCCGGCAGGCGAACCTGCGCCGCCTGATGGCCTTTGCTGTCGTCAGCCATACCAGCCTGATCGTCATCGGCCTGTTTACGCTGCATCCGGCCGGCTTGCAGGGCGCCTTGCTGCTGGCCGTCAACTTCGGCCTGGCGATCACCGTGATGCTGCTGATGGTCGGCTATGTGTACCGCCGCACCGGCACGACCAGCCTCGACCGGCTGGGCGGCCTGTTCGATCGCGTCCCCTTCATCGCCGTCGCCTTCCTGATCGGCGGCCTGGCCATCCTCGGCATGCCCGGGACGCCGGGCTTCGACGCCGCGCACCTCGTCCTCGAGGCGTCGATCGAAACCTTCGGCGCGCTGCCGACGATTGCTACGGCCTTGGGTAACGTCGCCGCGGCCGGTTTCCTGCTCTGGGCTTTCCAGCGCGCCTTCCTGGCACCGCGGCCACGCGACGTGCCGGCGGCGAGGATCGCGCGTACCCGGCCGATGGAGTACCTCGTCGGCGGTGCGACGCTGGTCGTTCTGCTCGCCGCCGGCTTCTGGCCCGAGCCGTGGCTGAAGCTTACCGATAGCGCAACGCAGGCACTGTCGGCCTATTTCCATCATGGCTGAGCTGAACTCCTGGCCCTTGCTGACTGCCCTCCTGGCGCTGCCGGTGCTAGGCGCCGTGGCGACGGCGCTGTGGCGGCGCCCGCCCTGGGCGGCGCGGCTGGCGCTCGGCACGAGCGTGCTGACCTTGCTGCTGTCGCTGCTGATCGTGTTCACCTTTGACGCTGGCAATCCCGACTTTCAGTTCCTCGAGTCGGCGACGTGGATCACCGGGCTCGGGGTCCGCTATCTGGTCGGCGTCGACGGCATCTCGCTGCTCTTCCTGCCGGCGACGGCACTGCTTTTCTGCGGTGCGGTCGTCGCCGGCTGGCGCGTCACCGCTGCGGCATCGCCCCTGTCGCCGGGCTTGTATTTCGCCTTGCTGCTGTTGCTCGAAGCGGCGACGCTCGGCGTCTTCTGTGCCCTCGATACGATCCTGTTCTTCTTCTGCTGGGAATTCACGCTGCTCCCCTTGTACTTCCTGGTCAGCCTGTGGGGCGTCGGCAACGGCCGGCAGGCGGCAGCGGTGCGCTATTTCCTGGTCATGCTGGCCGGCGGCGTGCCCTTGCTGTTCGGCTTGCTGGCCGCCGTTTTCGGGCAGGCGAAAGGCGGTGTGCTGGCTTTCGACCTGCCGACGCTGCTGGCGACGCCGCTGCCCGAGGGTGTGCAGTTCGTGGTCTTCCTGTTGCTGCTCGTGGGTTTCGGCGTCAAGGTGCCGTTGGTCCCCGTCCACACCTGGCTACCGTCGATCGCCATGGGTGCACCGGCGGCGGTCACCGCGCTGCTCGTCGGGCTCAAACTCGGCGCCTACGGGCTGATCCGCCTGGCCATTCCCCTCGCGCCGCTGGCGGCGCGCGACCTGCACTGGCTGCTCGCCGGCTTCGGTACCCTGGCGATCCTCTACGGTGGTGTCGCCGCGCTCGCGCAAAGCAATCTGCGCGGCGTGCTCGCCTATGCGAGCCTGTCGCACGTCGGGCTGGTGGTGCTCGCACTGGCCTCATTCTCGGTTTCCGCGCTGCAGGGAGCACTGCTGCTGATGCTCAATTTCAGTGTGTCGACCGGTGGCGGGTTCCTGATCCTCTCCTTCCTGCAGCGCCGCACCGGTTCGACCGACATCGGTCATCTCGGCGGCGTCATGCGCAGCATGCCGCTGCTGTCGGGCTTCTTCCTCCTCTTCGGCCTGGCCGGCATCGGCCTGCCCGGCACCAGCGGTTTCCCCGCCGAACTGCTGATCATCGTCGCCGCGCTGCACAGCCATACCGGCGCCGGACTGGCAGCGCTGTTCGGCACGGTGCTCGCGGCGGCGGCATTCCTGGCACCGTTCCGGCAGGCGTTTTTCGGGCCGGTGCACAATTCCGACGTGGCCGAAGCCGCGGACCTGCTGCCGCGGGAGACGGCGCTGCTGCTGTTGCCGGCGCTGCTGATCCTGGCGATCGGCGTCTATCCGCTGCCGCTGCTCGAACTCCTGCGGCCGAGCGCCGAGGCGTGGGTGGCGGCGCTGGCGGGGCTGCTGTAGTCTGCGGCAACACCTGTCACTGGTACGGTTAGCGGAAGAACAGCTGCCTGGTCACGCGACACTGATGGACGCTTGCTGGGCAATGACCATGCTGAACGGCTCGGACCAACGAGCCGGGCCGGAGGCGCCAGCCGAGCAAAGGGAGGGAGCGATGGAAGCCCCGACGGGGGCGAGACTCGCGCAGTGAGGCTCGATGCACAGCGCGACGGCGGCACGCCGGGGCCCTCAGATCCTTGGGGCAGGACTATTGGTTACCCGTCTTGCGGTGCTCAATCTACAACTCTGTCCACTGCCTTCCCCCGTTGCAGTCCGCCGCCGCTCAGACCAGCTACTCGGCAAGGTGGCCCGTCCAGACCCCTGTAGCACTTACTCTTCTTTGGCCCATGGTGGCCAAACATCAACAGAGCGGGGCAAGTGTAGCAGGCTTAATGTGCGGTCATATTGCTTGGCATGAATCTTCATCTCCCGCAGCGACGTGTCGCCCCGAGCATGCGGAAACCAGACGGAGGCAGAGATTTGAGCGCCTGCCCGATCATGCTTGATTTCGGGATTGGAGGCGAGCGCTCCGTCGGGTACCGAGATAACGCTATTGCTGGTGCGAAAGAAGGCGCCGGCTTTGACCGCCGGCTCGCTTGACCAAGCCCAGTTGATGAAGCCATCGGTTGACATCACCAGCACGGCTTTCTCTTCCGTGTACTGCAGCCATTTCAGTATCGCCGCCGTCAGTGACACCCCATAGCGATCAGCGCAATGCGCGAGCACATCCAAGTCAACCGTGGTAGTGACCTGCTTACGGTAGTCGTCGAGGGGCATCAACAGGTAGGACGCAAACAGGTCGGCTTGTCCCTCGATGTTCTTGTCATCCTTGGACCAGTTCAGCATGTCGGCATCGCTGCACTGAAAGGATTCTCTGATCTGCCGGTGCAGGATGTAGTGCCCAAGCTCATGGGCTTGAGTGAACCGCACCCGACCTGGCGACGACACCGCTTCGCTGTAGAGCAGCAGCCATTCCGTCCGTCCATCACTAGGAAACAGTGCGCCGTCGAAACCCTTGATGTTGGCTGCCTGGACCTGAGTAATCGGGTCGGCCCAACCAAAGATGCGGGCAGCCTCCATCGCGAGCGGCGGAATCTCCACAGGAAAGCGGTCCACACCATGTGCTGCGCTGAACAGTTCAGCCAGTTTCACAAGCCGATTGGCTGCACGCTGTGGAGTCCAGACCTCGGTCATTGCGAGGACTTCTTGAAGGTGCTCAGTATTTTGCGAAGCTGTTCTTTCGCTTCGGGTTGAAGCTTCTGATAGCCACGAAAGAAGGCCTCATCCAAATGCCGCTCCTCCGGCGCGCGAACATCTTCTTCTAGGAAGTAGGTAGCAGCGACGTCTAGTGCGTCGGCCAGTGCCGTTAGTTTCTCTGCTGATGGCCGTTGGGACTCGCGGTTTTCAAGTTCCCAGAGGTAGCTCTTGCTGAGTCCCGCAAGGTCGGCCAGCTTTTCGAGTGTCAGCCCGCGCTCCTTGCGAAGCTCGCGCAGCTTCTCGCCGAGACGTGTCGCCATGGTCGGTCTCCTATCCAGAATGCGTGGACGAACAATATCACGATACCGAACTTTTTGTTTGACATCCGAGAAGACTGGTGTAAGATCTCTGCGTGTTCACGATTCCGAACTTATCATCATGATTCACTGATACGAGCCATCATTGCCTTATAAGGAGCCTTTGAGATGTCCCGAACCCATATCGACCATCGCGACCTTGTGCGGTTCGCGGAAGATCGGGTCAATCTGCCCAAAGACAAGGCGGATGAATACCGTGCGCAAGCGCGCCGGCTGCGCGAGAAGCTGGAGGGCTACATTTCGGAGCACCCGGACTTCTCGCTCAAGCGAATCCAACTGTCGGGCAGCCTCGCCAAGGGTACCGCGCTACGCTCGCTCAACGACATTGACATGGCGCTGTACGTCAGCGGCTCGGACGTTCCTCATGACATCCGAGCACTGCTGAACTACCTGGCAGAGCGCCTGCGCAAGGCATTCCCCAATTTCCGTCCGGAGCAGGTCAAGCCCCAAACCTACTCTGTCACTGTATCTTTTCAGGGATCGGGCTTGGATGTGGATGTGGTCCCGATCCTGTATGCAGGACTCCCCGACTGGCGCGGCGACCTGATCAGCCAGGACGATGGATCTTTCCTGGAGACCAGCATCCCCCTGCATCTCGAGTTCGCCACGAAGCGAAAGCGGGCTCAGCCGATCCGTTTCGCGCAGGTGGTACGCCTAGTGAAGTTTTGGGCACGGCGTATGAAGCTGGAGCGCGACGACTTCCGATTCAAGTCCTTCATGATCGAGATGATCCTCGCCAAGCTTTGCGATGACGGAGTGGACTTTTCCGACTACCCCGAAGCACTACAGTCGTTTTTCACATACGTGGCGCAGTCCAACCTCCGCGAACGAATTGTCTTCGAGGATCACTACAAGGCTTCTAGTGTGGCCAAGATCGACGATCCTGTGCAGATCATCGATCCGATCAACGCCATCAACAACGTCTCGCGGCTATATACGACAGAAACTGCCGACGCCATCGTCGATGCTGCTTTGGATGCAGGTGACGCCATTGATTCTGCGCTGTCCGCGCCGAACAAAGAACTGACGCTGCACTACTGGCAGAAAGTCTTTGGCCCATCTTTTCAAGGTTGAACATCATGAGCTACAGCTTTACTGCAACCGCAACTCGGACCTTCACACTGACGCATGCCAGACACCTTGCTGCAAAAGTGTCGGCAGACCTCAAACGCTTGCAACGCCTGTACGGGCATCTCACCGACGAACGCATTGCGGAGTTTGAGGGGGAAGTCACTGAACTGCTGCGCCAGGGCTATCTCGGAACCGTCACCTACGGCTTTCAGCGTGACGACAAGTGGATTGAACCCACCTTACGATACACCGCAAGCGAGCTGGCAGGTGGCAGCGTAGATGATGATCCTGGACGCGTGCTCCCGCGTAAAAACATCAGTGGCGCGCAGTTTCACAGCTACTTGACGTACAGCGCAGATTGGCACGCCCTAACCGCGGACCAGCGTGTAGCGATCAAGCAGCAGCTTCCGCTGCAGCGTGTAAGTGGATCAGAAGCCGCTGTCAGCAATGGCTACTTCGCCAACGACAAGACCTATTCATCTGGCGGCCGCTCACTTGGTCGCGCCAGTGTCAGGAGCTATTGATGAGCCAGCAACCTAACCTTCAAGGCTTGTTTGAACGCCCAACAACACTACCTGACCCAGACGCCCAGAGCCGCCTCGCGCGTCTCGTTGGGATGGACGGAAAAATCAAGCGCCTTGCCAACGTGCTGGGCGTCCTGATCAATCCGACTGGGCTTCGGAAATGGCAAGACAAGCACCATGCAGATGCAGCTGGCCTGCTTGATGCCGTCATCCGCCGCCCGCCGCTGGTGGTCCTCGCTGGCGATGTTGGTTCGGGTAAGACGGAGTTGGCGGAGACCATCGGCGACAAGGTGGCGCGCCAGGAAGACATCGACATCACTCTGCTGCCACTGAGTCTTTCTTCCCGCGGCCAGGGTCGCGTCGGCGAGATGACACAACTCGTCTCTACCGCGTTTGAGCATGCATTTAATGAGGCCAGTAAATTCAAATCGGTCAGAGGCGCCGCACGCGGGGGAGTCATCCTGTTGATCGATGAAGCCGACGCACTGGCCCAGTCGCGTGAATCCGATCAGATGCACCATGAAGATCGGGCGGGCGTTAACGCGTTCATCCGTGGCATCGACAGGTTCGCGAACGGAGGACTTCCGGCGGTGGTGCTGATGTGCACCAATCGGTTGAATGCACTGGACCCGGCTGTGCGTCGTCGAGCAGCGGACATCCTTGTGTTCGAGCGCCCAGATGCCTTGCAACGGTATGATGTGCTCTCGCGTCGCCTGGGGAATGCAGGGTTTGGCAACACGGACTTGCAGGCGCTCGTGGCCGCAACCGGCGAGCTACCTAAGTGCGCCTACGGATTCACTTATTCGGATATCACGCAGCGGTTGCTGCCCGCCATCGTGTTAGATGCGTACCCAGATGGTCCAATTGATCCATCGCGTGCCATCGAACTGGCGCGGTCAATGTCGCCGACGCCACCGTTTCGCGATACGTAACAAAACGTCGTGGACGATCTTAGGCCTGTCTGTCTCTCTCACAAGGATTTACCATGACCCAAGCCGTAGCCGTCCGCAGAGACGGAGATGCCTTTCAGGCCAGAATCTTCTGGCGCAAGGCCGCTTGCCTGTTGGACCCGGCCAGTCCTGTAGCTATGGTGGGCTTTGAGTCGGGTCCGAAGGGCTTCGACGATGTATGGGTTGCCTATGCGGCTGATCGTGCGCCCGGCGATCAAGAAGGCAGGCCCATCCTGCGAGAACATATCCAGTGCAAGTGGCACGTATCCATCAGCGACTTCGGCTACGCCGACCTGATCGATCCGGAGTGGATCAACGCGAACAAGTTCTCGTTGTTGCAGCGAGCCCGTACAGCGCAGGTCGCTCACGCACGTGACGGCGTTGGGGCCCGGTTCAAGCTCCTCACCAATTGGCGCATTGGACAAACTGATCCGCTGCGGAGCTACATCCACCAGAAATCGAAGACGTTACGTTTGAAGGACCTGTTCGACGGCTCGACGGACCGCTCTGCAGCCGGCAAGGTCCGGAAACTCTGGCGCGAACACTTGGGCATTGATGATCAGGAACTCATGCTTCTGGCTCGAACGCTGTCATTGGACACAGACTCTACTTCGCTTGACGATCATCGGGACAACCTGGACCTGCTGTTCGAGAACCGTGGCCTGCGACGCATACCCGTGAACGAGAGCAGCTTCGTCTATGACGACGTGGTGTTCCAGTGGCTCGCTCAAGGTCGGCTGGAGTTCGATCGACAAACGTTCCGAAAAGCTTGCAAGAGGGAGGGGCTACTGGCGGGAGACGGCCGCACACATATGGTGTTCGGCGTGAAATCCTTCGAGCACCCCTTTGATCGGCTGGAGGATCGGTGCGCGGTCGTGCTGGATTTGATTCCCCATTTCGACGAGCGCGCCATCCGCGACCAGGCCGCGTGGGCAACGACGCTCTATCCGATGCTCAAGAGCTTTTTGCAGACTGCGGCCACAGACAGCCAGCATCTGCGTCTGATCCTCGATGCCCACATCACGCTGGCCTTTGCTGCCGGTACGGTGCTGAACATCAAGTCTGGCCGAAGCGTCGAGATCGAGCAGAGGACCGTGCACCGCAATGTTTGGCATTCCAGCGACATGCCACGTGATCCGTCGTGGCCAAGATGGGCGTTCGAGCTGGAGACACTGAACGGGAGCGGAGGGGACATGGCTGTGGCGGTATGCCTTACCCATGATGTGGTTCAGGCCGTGAAATCACATCTTGCAGTTTCGTCGCCGGAGGTGAGTTCGCTGCTGATTGCGCGCCCGACCTGTGGCGCTGGCGCGCGGTCCGTTGGGTGTGGACAGCACGCCTTTGATCTCGCCGAAGCGTTGGCGCTGCAGATCAATGAGAGGCGCATTGGACATCGACCGCCGCTGCATCTATTCGTTGCGGCACCGAATGCCTTCACGTTCTTTCTCGGACAAAGACAGCCTGGCCTGGGCAGGTGCACGCTGTACGAGTACGACTTCGAGGGTGCGAATGACGGCGGCTACAAACCATCTCTATCGCTGCCTATTTGAGCTGTCAAGAACTCTGTTTGGGGGCATCGAGATCTTCCTGGCAGACACGTCAAACCAGGCAAGCGAATGTTCTGAAGACCTTCAGCTCGTCTTCTTCTTGCATCGTGACTCCCTCAGCGAGAGGGTTTCGTGGTTACGATGCAAGTCCGAGACGACTGCCATCAACCTATTGACCGGTTCGGCCAGCCGTTTCGGCAATACGCGGAACTGGGTATGGGTTCTCCGGTCAGCGACCCAGCAATGCGCGACCCACACGTCTTCTTCGGGGTGATTGTTGTCCACGCCGTTACGATACTTGTATCCAACGAGTGCATCTGTGCGTGACAGCAGGATGCGCGCCATCGTCATGTGGAAGCGATGGGCCTGGAGATCCGCTGGGCCTTTGGGGCGCGGTAGGGTCAGCCGTAGGCACCGCTGGCCGTTGAATTCCCTCCAGTCGGGTCCAACGACCTGTCCCGCACGCTCTAGCATCTTGCGTGACTGGTCGTTCTTGCCATTGACTAGGGCAACGGCGACCGTGCCCTTCGGGTACTCCAGCTTTTCGGCGAGCAGGTTCATCCAGCGCACCAGCTTGTTCAGGGTTTCATCGTTAGCAAACACAAGAAACTGATGCCGCTGCTCGTCGTCGAGAAACGTCGGCAGTTGCGCGTGGAGGGGGTACAGCAAGTCGTGGAGATAGATGTAGGTCTGCCGACGCCCTTGCTCGTGGCTCCGCGTAGTCGCCGTCAATACTTGCTGTGCCCACTCGGACGTGAGTTCGGCCAGCGTCATCTCGGCGATGTCGATAGAGATCAGTGGAAATCCGAGCGATTTCCCGATCAGTGCCTTGCGCCCGTCGAAGGCGTGGCCGAGTTCGATTTCCACGCCGCCCAGCACCATCGGCTCGGCCTGGACTGGCGGTCCGAGCACAGCAACGTCAAGCCGGAATTGACTGCCGAACGGCGTGTCCAGGGGGTGCTCGGTTTCCACCTTATCGGCGCCCAGCAAGAGGTTGCCTTCCAGCGGATAGTCCGACGCATCCATATCCTTGAACGCCCACGGCATCGCAAGCCCGGCATTCAGGC
Organism: Accumulibacter sp.; assembly: GCA_017302455.1. Lineage (GTDB taxonomy): Bacteria > Pseudomonadota > Gammaproteobacteria > Burkholderiales > Rhodocyclaceae > Accumulibacter > Accumulibacter phosphatis. The sequence continues at coordinate 4,722 of JAFLDO010000058.1, read as the reverse complement.
GTCGGGAGATTTCGGCCGCGATAAGTTCTTTCGCTAGCTGGTGTTCGCGACTTTCCTGCACGGCCCGCCACCGGCTGGCTTCTTCGGCGTCAAAGTGCGCCTTGGGGTTAAAGGTGTGCTGAGCAGGAAGTACGCGGAAATGGGATCGTCGACGCAACTTCCCGCTTGCAAAGGAGGGACCTACCCATGTCACCATCTGCCGTGATGCGCCGGGAGACACCAGGGGCCACAGCTTGCGCGCATGTTCCCGGCTGCGAACGTCGCGCGCGACAATGGTGGTCTGGAAAATCCCTTTCCGAGAAAAGACAACGATCGCCTCGTCCATTCCTGTCTCTCCCTTATGGCGATAGGTGAATGCCACGAATAGTCATACCAGGCAGGCTAGGCGGATCAAGATGTCCCGCTTGGGGAAAGTGCATTTCTTTCTAGCCTGGCCTCGACACTCTTGCATGGCATCCTTGGCGACGGCAACTCCTTTTTCATAGGCCGTACGGCTCAGTTCGACGACAGGATGAACGCCTTCCGAGGTCATGCTCTTCGTCCACTCCATCATCGTTTGGGTATTGGTCAGTTTGGCGCAGATCCAGTGCTTTCCCAGGATTCCCCCGCAACGCTGCACCGGATCGTATCTGCTGTGGTACGGCGGATAGTAGAGACCGCGGATGGACTTGCCGATGTAATCGGCGAACTCGATCAACCGTTTGATGCATTGCGTGCGCCAACAATTGCTCTCCAGTTCGTTATCGCCCTTGTTCTGGATGTGCGTGAAGCGAGCACACGCCTCCGGTGCCTGACGCTCCCACCACGCATAGAGACTGTCGATGACGAGATCCCTGGTCCTCGCCGAGCTTCCGAAGGGCCGATGGAGGGACCGACTGCCTTCATTGACGACACCAAACGGCGTGTGTTTTTCCTCGCACGTGATGCCGACCTGAGCAGCGAGAGCCAGGGCGAGGACGGCATCGTCATCGGGGTCGCGGCAGACTGGAGTATCCAGACGTGGCGGTTCGATCACCTCGGCCAATTACCGCAGTTCTGCCAAGGCGATTTCGCGCGAGGTGTTCGAGCGTGCGAGGATCACGTCAAACTTAGGGCGGGCGATGACATTCTCCAACTCGGCCAGGATCGCGGGACTGCTTACCAGGCCAAGCGTGCCCGCGCGGACATGCTCGAGCAAGACGTGCGGCGCGCCGTGCCAGAGCAGGCCAGAGAGCATTACATTGGTGTCAATGACTACCCGCAGCACGCTGTCGGCGCTCCGCACGTGTCGCCTTGACCTCCGCGTTGATTTCTTCCATCGACATCGGTGGGATACCCGCAGCAGCTACACGATCGGCGATGGACAGCAGCGCATCGGCGGCCTGTTGGCGACGGATGGCCTCGTTGAGCAGACGCTCCAGAGCCTGCGTCGTCAGTAGCCCCGCATCGCGCGCCGCCTGCACGGTCGCATCGGGCAAATCAATCTGAATCGTGGTCATGTCAGGCCTCCTTGGCACCGCAGCGTTACTTGACTTTCTCGCGACCGATGTCGGCTGCCCCGAATGCTCGTGCCGGGAAAGGGCGGCTTGCGCCAGTGGTCCCCGGCGTCGATGGCGATGCGATTAAGCAGGCGTGCGGTCATTGATAGGGCTCGTCGACGTGTCGTGACGATACTAAATGAAAACGCTGCAGCGCCGCTAGCATGGCTTCGTCCCTTTGGCGCCCCGCGTCTGGCTCGTACTGGCGTTGCGGCGGCTTGCCACCGCGCGGGTCGGACGGCGCCTCTCGTTCCGCTGGTTCTGCCGGGCGCGGGACCGTAGGCCACCAACATGAAATCGCTCCCCGAACAGCCGCACCATCTGCTGCCGACAGTGATGGTGAGGGCCCCCTTCGCCTTCGTGGTGATCCTTCGTGTGAACGAGGTGTGCTGGGCACCGCAGGCGAACTACCGGGTGCTGGTGAGGAATAGGCGCAACGCCAAGCGCCGGCAGAGCTCGAAGTTCCCGGCGTGCTAACATGGTTGGGCGGCACCACCGAACAGACGACCCCCTGGAAGTGGCCGCCGGGCAAACCTGCCAAGAAGCCGGCGAGGAAGCGAATGCTTACCACGATAGCCTACGAACTCGACGCCGATCACTATGCGACGTTATTGAAGCGCAATCAGCAGCGCCTGATGCGCCAGCGATCGTCGTGGACTCGCCGGGTGGTGTATCAGGCGACCCTGATAATGGTCTTCCTGATTAGCAATGAGCGTCAGCCGGGCGCATCGGGTGAGCCCGGCGACGCTTATGCTGCACTCCGTCACCACACGGAGAGCAGCGCCATGGCCATGAATCGAATCCAGTTTCAACCGGGTTTGTCGATGCCGGAGTTCACCCAGCGCTTCGGAAGCGAGTCGCAGTGCGCAGCAGCCTTGGAGGCGGCACGTTGGCCGAACGGGTTTTCCTGTCCGCGCTGCGGTGAGCGGGCGCACTGTGTGCTGCGCGGGGGGGCGTGCAAGGTGTTTCAGTGCAACGCCTGTCGGCATCAAACCTCGCTGATCGCCGGAACGGTGTTTCAGGGCACCAAGCTGCCGCTGACCGTGTGGTTCCTGGCGATCTACCTCATCAGCCAGGCCAAGACGGGTCTGTCGGCGCTGGCTCTGAAGCGGTATCTGGGAGTGAGTTATCCCACTGCCTGGCTTATCCACCACAAGCTGATGCGGGCGATGGAGCAGCGGGAAGAACGCTATGTGCTAAATGGCCAGGTGCAGGTCGATGACGCTTACCTGTGCGGCGAACGAACGGGCGGCAAGGCAGGGCGGGGTTCTGAGGACAAAGTCCCGTTCGTGGCCGCGGTTTCGTTCAGCGATGAAGGCCACCCCCTGCGTGCCAAACTCACGCTGATTCCCGGTTTTACCCTGAAGGCAATTGCCGAGTGGGCCAAGAGCAACCTCGCACCGGGATCGACGGTGCTGTCGGATGGTCTGGCTTGCTTCAACACCGTCACCGACGCCGGCTGCGTTCATCAGCCGACCGTCGTCGCCGGGCGAAAGCCCAAAGACCTGCCAGAGTTCAAGTGGGTCAACACGGTCTTGCGCAACCTCAAGACCAGCCTTTCGGGTTGCTACCACGCGCTTGCCTTTCGCAATCCGTTCGGGTGGGGTAGGTTGCGCCTGCTGCATGAAGAATGACGGGAAATGAGGGAACTCCAGGGCTTCCGTACTCGGATAGCATAGTCTACTTCGTCATATTCAGAGAGGCAAAAATTGCTGACGGCCAGACTTTATGACAATAGCTTGTAAACCCGCGCGAAATCGGGTCTACTCTCGTCTTTTGGACGACAGAAATGACTCTGACGAGGGGGGCAAGCCTGATGTGCTGTTTCCGGGAAGTGGATGACCCGCGTAAACGCAGCAATGGGACACTGCATGACTTCCAGGAAGTTCTTGTGATTGCTATCGCAGCCGTCCTCTCCGATTGTGACACCATCGAAGACATCGCCCTTTGGGGACGTGAGAAGGAAGATTGGTTGCGTCAGTTCCTGGTGCTGCTGAACGGCGTGGCCTCCGAGGAAACGTTTCTGCGCATCTTCCGAGCCCTCGACCCGAAGCAATTTGAGGCGGCGTTCCGCCGTTGGGTGGCTGGGGTGGTCGGTACCCTGACAGGCGGCCTGGGGGTGGATGGCAAGACGGTACGCGGGTCGGGCAGTGGCGGCGAGAGCGCCATTCACATGGTCAGCGCCTTCGCGACGGAACTGGGCGTCGTTCTCGGCCAGGAAAAAGTCGCCAGCAAGAGCAATGAGATTACCGCGATCCCGGAACTCCTGAAGGCACTGTATATCAACGGGTTGCTGCTCACCATCGACGCCATGGGGTGCCAGAAGAACATCGCCCGTCAGATCACGGACCAGGGCGGCGACTACCTGCTGGCGGTCAAAGGCAACCAACCGACGCTGCTGGACGCGATCGAGACGGAATTCATTGACCAGTACCAATCGGACGACGTCGACCGCCACCGCCAGGTGCACCCGTCCCATGGCCGGATCGTCGCTCAAATCGCTTCGGTGCTGCCCGCGGAAGGGATCGTTGATCTGGCCGATTGGCCCGAATGCAAGAAGATCGCTCGGGTCGACTCCCTGCGTAAGGTCGGTAACCACGAGTCGAAGCTCGAGCGGCGCTACTACATCAGCTCTCGTGAACTGACGGCCGAACAACTCGCCGCCGCGGTGCGAGCCCACTGGGGCATCGAGAACCGCCTTCACTGGGTTCTCGATGTCAGCTTTGGCGAGGATGCCAGCACCATACGCAAGGGCAACGCCCCACAGAACCTCTCCCTCCTGAAGAAAATCGTCCTCAACCTGATTCGTCTGGATACCGCCGACAAGACCAAGACCAGCCTGCGCCTGAAGCGCAAGTGCGCCGCTTGGACGGACGACGTCCGGATGAGGATACTGGGTTTCACTTCCCTGGGCTTCACTTCGCAATGACATCCGAGTGAGCAAGCCCTGGGGGGAACTCATGCCGGAAATGAGAAATCCAGCTTCATGGAATATTGGCATTGGCTAATAGGGCACCAACGCCTTAGGGAAACGCTGATTTAATCGCAGCATATCCGCATGGTATAATACGGGCATTGAGCACACGCCGGGTAGCGAGATGAAGCAGATCAGTTTTTCCGAAGTGGAATTTGAAGGCAAGAAGCGGACGACGCGTCGAGAGGTGTTCCTTTCCGAAATGGAGAAGGTAACCCCGTGGGCGGAGGT
>JAFLDO010000057.1 GCA_017302455.1 Accumulibacter sp. | reverse complement strand
GCCAGATCATCCGCCAGACGATCCATTTCCTTCTGATGATGCTCGATCAGCCCAGCCAGTTCGGCGCGCTTGCTGATCAGGGCCGTAACCACGTGGCTCTCCGCCATGAACAATGCTCCTGTTCGTTGAAAACAAGAGAATTTTCGCCGGGCTGAGCGTCAGCCGCTGGGGGTGGTGGCTCCATGATGCCGGGCTTGAGCGCCTATCCGTGGTATTTCCCACAGACCAATGGAGAATATTTTGGCAAAATATGATCTTGAGCCCAATCCACTCGATGAGCACTCAATGTGAAACAACCCTGCTTTCCGTCGCCAATAGACATCGCCGACGATGACGTCGCGATGCCAAGAAAAGAGCATGGCAGGATCGCTCAGGTGCCTCCGTCAGCACCACCCCTGGTGCCTCGAACTTTGGCTGGCGAGCAGACCGCGCCTTTGAATATTTCATGATACGGGGTGGCTACCTGTCCTGCAATGACCGTTAGACAGGGGCCGTGCGACGCACGCTGTCCGGTGGTATCGCGTTCGGCTCCAGTTCTGACGTTGCCAGTGCCGCCGCTGCGCTGGTTGCGTTTTCAACCTCGGGAGGGTCGTTTGGCCGTGGCCGACGGGGGCAGCTGTGGAGTTTGGGTGGTGGAAGGACTTGGGGCCGCCAGCATTGATCACTGCATTCAAGTACGAGGGAGTAGGCAAGGCATGCACGAGCGCAAGACGATGAAGACACGCCACATGGGAAGCCGGCTTCGGCTGGTTGCCGGAGTAGTACTGATGTGGGCATCAGGCCAGGCCTTCGCCATGTATGAGACGACCGATGCTGAACGGGCTGTGCTCCCAATATACTGCAAGGATACTCAGGGCTTCGCCGGCTACGGCGATAAATGGGGCAGCAATGCATCACCATTGGCGAAGAAGTGGGTGGCCCAAATGGGTGAGACGTTTTGGGCCATGCATCATTATTGTCGCGGTCTGGTCAATCGCAACAGGGCACTTCGGCCGGGAGTGCCGCCAAGGGAACGGAAGGTCCTCCTAGAAGGCGCAGCCGGTGAATACACCTACGTCTTGAACAATCTCAAAGACCCCAATTTCATACTGTTGCCGGAGATCTACACGCGCATCGGAGAGGCTCGACTCTTGGCCTCGGATCTAGGTGCTGCCGAGAAGGCGTTTTCACGGGCGCGGGCAATCAAACCGGACTACTGGCCCGCTTATTCCCATTGGGCGGAGCACCTGATGCAAACCGGCAGACAGGCGGAGGCCAAGCAATTGGTGAAGACTGGCCTGGAGCATGCCCCGCATGCGAAGATGCTAGTGGAGCTATATCGCCTGCTCGGGGGTAGGCATTCGGAGATCGTGCCGGTGGTCAAGAACTTGGTCCCCGGTAAGGCGGCCGATCAACAGCGGGCAACAACCGACCAGAACGCCGAGACCGACGAAGTGCCGATCGACAGCGATTCTCCGGACGAGTAACTGCCGCAGGGCACGAGCACGTAGTCCGCCAAGCACCGGCGCTGTCGGCGAGCGTCCTCTTGTTGCTCCTCGGTAGCCCACTAGACAAGAAGACAGGGGATCCAGACGCATGGTCGGTCAACAGGAGGTCACGGAGGTACGGACCGCTGCTGACGTCAGGCCCGGCACAATCGGGCCGCGCTTTGTGACATCCGCGGCGGCGCGATTTGCGTCATGGTCTGGTTGGCGACACGGGGGCAACGAGGTTTTGGGTGTTCGCTTGGGAGAGATGCGCTTTGACGACAATGATTGCACCCGTGGCCTCGTGGAACAATTATCCACGACAGGTCTGCACCCTGCATCGACCGGAGCGCTATCGGCAGTTCTCGCCGGACGTGGAATCGGGCATCGCCCGCGGTCTGGGACGGAGTTACGGCGACGCCGCCCTCAACGAGGGTGGGCATGTGTTTCTCAGCGAAAGGCTGAACCGAATCTCGGTCTTCGATCCGGAGCGTGGGGTGCTGCGCGCCGAGGCGGGCGTCAGCCTGGACGATCTGCTGCGCGTCATTGTGCCGCGTGGGTGGTTTCTCCCGGTGACTCCGGGGACACGCTTCGTTTCCCTCGGCGGTGCGGTGGCGTCCGACGTTCATGGCAAGAATCACCATTGCGATGGCTCCTTCGGCAACTACGTCAATTCCATCCACCTGGCGATACCGGGGGCTGGCCCGATCGATTGTTCGCCGACCGCGAATCCGGAGACGTTCTGGGCAACCGTGGGTGGAATGGGTCTGACCGGGTTCATCGGCGAAGTGGAATTGCAGTTGCGCCCGATTTCCAGCGCTTACGTGCAAGCCAGGCACTACGCGGCGACGAATCTCGAAGAACTGTTCCGTCACTTTTCCGACCCGGACCGCGATGCCCCCTACACCGTCGCCTGGATCGATTGTCTGTCCGCTGGCAAGCGATTGGGTCGCGGCGTACTCATGGCCGGGCATCATGCCGCGTGCGACGAACTGCCGGTCGAGGCCCGCGCCAAACCTTACGACTTGCCAGCAGGCAGGGCCTTGTCCGTGCCGGTCAACCTGCCGGCCTGGGTGCTCAACCCGACGTGTGTCAGCCTGTTCAACGGGGCCTACTTCGCTGCGCAAGCGCGCAAGCGTGCCCCTTTCATTGCCGATTATCGTTCCTTCTTCTACCCGCTGGACAACATCTCCCATTGGAACCGGATGTATGGGACGAGGGGGTTCGTTCAGTACCAGTGCGTCATCCCCGAAGCCGGCGCCTTCGATGCCATGCGCAAGCTGCTCGAGCGGATTGCCAGCAGTCGGCACGCGTCCTTCCTGGCCGTGCTGAAGCGCATGGGGCCGGCAGGAAACGGGATGCTCTCGTTCCCGATGCCCGGTTACACTCTCGCACTGGACCTCAGTTTGCGGGATCCCGATCTATTCAAGCTGCTCGATGCGCTGGATGAACTGGTCATTCAACACGGCGGGCGCGTGTATCTGGCGAAGGATGCCCGCCTGAGCGCGGCGTCGTTCCGGAGGATGTATCCACGTTACGAGGAATGGCTGACCGTCAAGAACAAACTGGATCCGCAGCACCGGATCACCTCGAGTCTGGCCCGACGCCTGGAGATTGGGGGCGCCGCATGAAAGGGTGGGTCTTGATTCTGGGGGCAACGTCCGCCATTGCGCGGGCGACGGCAAGCACCCTGGCGGCGGCAGGTTACCATCTGTGCCTGGCGGGCCGTGACATCGACGAACTGCAACGGGACGCCACCAATCTGGCTATCCGTTTCGGCAATCAGACCTGCCACCGCGAGTTCGATGTCGACCGTCTGGAGACGCACGGCGTATTCTTCTCCGAGGTACAGTCCCTCCCCGGCGGGATCGACGGCGTGGTGGTTGCCGTGGGCTACCTTGGCGATTCTCCGTCGTCACGCCATCAACCACAACTGCAGCGCGTGTTGCTGACCAATTTCGTCGGTCCCGCGGCGATTCTCGCTCTATGTGCGGATTACCTGGAGGAACGGCGAGCGGGATTCATCGTCGGCATTTCCTCCGTGGCGGGTGACCGGGGCAGGCAAAGCAATTATGTCTATGGGGCCGCCAAAGGCGGTTTCAGCATCTATCTGCAAGGACTGCGCAACCGCCTCTTCACTTCTGGGGTGACCGTGGTCGATGTGAAGCCGGGGTTTGTCGATACGCCGATGACCTACGGACTTCCCGGGATGTTCCTCGTTGCCAGCCCGGCTTACGTCGGCGAGCGCATTGTTCGCGCCGTCCTGGCGCGACGCGACGTCGTCTATGTTCCCTGGTTCTGGCGCTACATCATGTTGATCATTCGCCACATTCCAGAGAAGCTCTTCAAGCGACTGAAACTCTGAATGGATACCGGGAAGATTACCGTTGCCGCCTTCGACTTCGATGGCACACTCACCCGGCGAGACAGCCTCCTGCCGTTTCTCCTCTACGCCGCAGGGCCGGTCAATTTCGCCATCAAGATGACCAGGGCTTCACCGGCCCTGCTCGCTTACGCGGCCCGCCTGATGCGTAATGACGCGGCCAAGGAAAAGCTGTTGCGCACCTTCCTTCACCAGCGCCCACTGGCGGACATCGAGGCCATCGGCACACGCTTCGCCCGAGAGCGCGTGCCCGCCATGCTGCTGGACGATGCCTACGCCCGCTTCCTCTGGCACAAGCGGCAAGAGCATGTCTGCGTTCTGGTGAGTGCCTCCTTGGTCCACTACCTGGAACCGTGGGCGAAGTCGGTTGGTTTCGACCACGTGATCGGTTCGCAACTGGCCAGTGACGACAATGGACTGGTGTCGGGCCGGTTGGACGGCGGGAATTGCTACGGCGAACAGAAGGCCAGCCGACTGCGTGCGTGGCTGGGGGCCAGGGAGGCAATCATTCATGCCTACGGCGATAGCCGGGGTGACCGGGAAATGCTGGCGATGGCGGACCATCCGTATTACCGCACCATGCCGAAAGGTGAACGAAATTGAAAAAGCTGCTGGACCTGATCAAGCTGATGCGCCCGCATCAATGGGTGAAGAACTCCTTCGTGTTTACCGGCCTGATCTTTGGACATCTATGGGGCGATTCGGACCTCGTCCTGAAGGTCATTGGCGCGGCGCTTGGCTTCAGCCTGGTTTCGAGCAGCGTCTACACCCTCAACGACATCCTGGATCGCGCTGCCGATGCCGCGCATCCCACCAAGCGGAACCGGCCGCTGGCTGCGGGGCGGGTCAGTGTGACGGCGGCGGCGGCGCTCGGGATAGTGCTCATGGCGCTTGGCCTCGGTCTCGGTTGGTGGGTGTCGCCCGCGGCCCTGGCGATGCTTTTCGGCTATGGCGTGCTGAACATCGCCTACTCGGTGCATCTCAAGCATGTGGTCCTGATCGATGTGTTCATCATCGCCACTGGCTTCATGCTGCGAATCCTGGTGGGGACGGTGGGTGTGGGCATTCCGCCATCGCAATGGCTGGTGCTCTGTGGCGTGATGATCACCCTCTTTCTGGGGTTTTCCAAGCGCCGAGCCGAAGTGCTGACGCTCGGTGATGGACACTCTGCACATCGTCGCGTTCTCGAGCACTACAGCCCGGTGCTGCTGGACAAGATGATCGGCATCACCGCGTCGGGCGTCATCATGAGTTACAGCCTGTACACCATGAGTCCGGACACCATTCGCGTCCATCACACGGCCAACCTGATCTATACGGTTCCTTTCGTTATCTTCGGTGTGTTTCGCTACATCTACCTGCTGCATCATCAACACAAAGGGACGGATACCGCCCACGACATCGTGCGCGATGCCTGGTTGGGGGGCGCCGTGGCGTGCTGGCTTGCCGCGACGCTGATGCTGATTTCTTGACAACCATGAATTCAAAACTGTCCACTTTCCTGTCCGGCCGCAATCAGCACTGGCTGGTCTGGACCTCCGTGCTGAGCGGCCTGGCCTATCTCGGCGTGTCGGTATCGGGGGGCTGGCATGAGGTCTCGCATGCCTTTGGATTGGTGGGCGCCGGCGGCGTGGCGATCGCCCTGGTGTTGTCGCTGGTCAATTACCTGTTGCGGTTCGTGCGCTGGCAATACTTCCTGCGGCTTTTGGGGTGCGGCATCCCGAGTGGGGAGAGCCTGGTGATCTACCTGGCCGGATTCGGTCTGACGATCGTTCCCGGGAAGGCCGGCGAAGCCGTGCGCAGCCTGTTCCTGAGTAGCCGCGGAATGAGTTACCGGAGCAGCCTGGGGGCCTTTCTCGCAGAGAGGCTGTCCGACCTGCTCGGCGTGCTCATCCTCGCTTCCATCGGCTTCTGGGCCTTCGACTCGGCGCGCCCCGTGCTGGTTGGCCTGGGCCTCGTCGTCCTGACGGTGCTCCTGGTCCTGCGTCTTCCCACTTGGCGTGCCCGCGTGGGCGTGTGGGTTACGCGGCTTGTTCCAGGCCGCTTTCATGCGGGGCTGGAAGCTGTCGGCGGGGTCTTCGGACACGTTCAGACGTGTTTGCACGGCCGCCATCTCTTGCTCGGACTGGTGCTTTCAATCGCTGCCTGGGGCGCCGAGGCCTATGCCTTCTATCTTGTCCTGCAGTGGATGGAAGCGCCCATAGGCTGGCAGGCTGCCGTCTTCATCTATGCGTTTGCAATGCTCGTCGGCGCCATCAGCTTCTTGCCAGGTGGCTTGGGAGGCGTTGAAGCGACCATGGTCGGGCTGTTGATCCTGATCGGGTCAACTCAGCCATTGGCGCTGGCGGCTACCGTGATCATCCGCCTGACAACCCTTTGGTTCGCCGTTGCTCTGGGTCTGCTGGCACTGGTGGCGATGCTCAGGATCGACCAGGTGCCGGAGCAAAGCTCGGCACGTTAGCGCACGCGTGCGGCGTCTGGCCGCTTCGCGCTTCCCTTCTTTCGCCGGCAGACCCGCGTACTCCATCACTCCCGCATCAGGCTGTCAGGGTCTGATTGGTTTTAGCCTATACTTGCAAAGTGGGTGTTTGCCCTTGCAGGCCCCAGGCTCGAGCGATCGGGTCCGCTTCGCTCGCGCCGACGGACGCGGACAAATCCACTGTGGTAGGTGAGGTAGAAGATGTCTGTAAGCGACGATCACATTCTGTTCATCGAGGATGGGCAGCCGCGTGGCGAAGATCCCGACGGCCGGAGACCTTGGCTCGTTCTCGTCGCCGACGACGACGACGGTGTGCACGAGGTGACGGGCTTTGCGCTGGCGACGATGACCATCCTCGACCGACCTCTGGCATTGCTGCACGCGCACTCGGGTGCCGAGGCGCTGGCCGTGCTGCGCGCGCAGCCCGACATCGCCGTCGTCTTGCTCGATGTGGTCATGGAAAGCGATGACGCGGGCCTTCGTCTGGTCGAGACCATCCGCAGCGATGAGGCGTTGGCGAATACGCGCATTATCCTGCGCACGGGGCAACCGGGCCATGCTCCGGAGGCCGAGACGATCTCCCGTTACGACATCAACGACTACAAGACCAAGGCCGAACTGAGCGAAAGCAAGCTGTTCACCAGTCTGACCATGGCCATCCGCTCCTACGATCAGTTGCAGCGTCTCGAGGCCAACAGGCGGGGCCTGGAAATGATCGTCGCGGCGAGCAACCAGCTCAATGCCAAGCATGGCGTGCAGGCTTTCGCTGAAGGCTTGATCACGCAGATCGCGGCGCTCGTCAGAGTACCGCCGGAAGGCTTGGTCTGCGCCGTTGCCGAGACCCGCGCCGGCGATGCCGGACCCAATGATTATCAGGTGATTGCTGCAGCTGGAAGCTTCCGTTCGCTCATCCACCACCGGCTGAAAGAGATCGACGACTTGCGCATCGTTGCTGCTCTGACCGCTGCCCTGGAGAGTCGGGTCAGCAGTATCGGACGCCACAGCGCGACACTCTACTTCGCGAAGTCCGAGCAGGAGGGTTTTGCCGCCTTCATCGACGCCGCCCGTCCCATACCGCCGCTCGACCAGCATCTGATCGAGGTCTTCTGCAGCAACATTGCCCTGTGTGCAAAGAACGTCGACCTCGTCGCGGAGTTGCGGCGGGACGCCTTCTTCGACCGTCAGCTTGGTTTGCCCAATCGTAACGCACTGATCGTCGAACTGAATCAGCGAGCCCAGATCGCTCCGAACGGTGACGGCGTCCTGGCGGTCGTCGATGTCGATCAATTCGCCACCGTCAACGACATCCTCGGACAACACTACGGCGACCTGGTACTGAAGATGACTGGTGCGCGTCTGCGCGAGTTTTTTGGTCCGGTGGCCTACATCGCACGTCTTTCCGGCGATGCCTTTGCTGTGGTCGGGCAGCGTGAGGTAGTCACTGCCGAGGCAATCGGTCTCTGCTTCGCCGAACCGTTCTCGCTGATGGGGATCCGGCAGTCCGTGTCCGCTTCCGCCGGAATCGTCTTCCTGAACGCCGGCTTTCGCCCCGGCGCGGAATACGTCCAGGACGCCTACCTGGCGCTCAAGCGCGCAAAGGCCGCCGGACTTGCCCAGATCGTCACCTATACGGCCGATCTCGCCAACGAAGTTCGTTCGCGCGCCCGTCTTCTCGACGACCTTCGCCGCGCCTTCGAAGGCCATCGCCTGCATCTCGTGTACCAGCCGCAGATCGATCTCGCTACCAGCCGGGTGATCGGCGCCGAAGCACTGTTGCGCTGGCGCTTGCCTGACGGCACGATGATTCCCCCGGACCGCTTCATTCCGCTGGCCGAACAATCAGGTCTGATCATCGACATCGGCCATTGGCTCCTGCGCGAAGCGATGTTGGCTCTGCATCGTTTGCGTGCGGCAGGCGCGCCGAATCTGCGCATGGCGGTCAATGTCTCGCCGATCGAATTGCGTCGTCCCGATTTCGCCGACAGCGTCTTGCAGATCCTCGGCGAGACAGCGACGCCGGCCGACGCCGTCGAACTCGAGATCACCGAATCGGTTGCCGTCGGCGGCCTGGCGGCGGCCATCGAAACGCTCGCGCCCTTGCGCGATAGCGGCATCACGGTTGCCATCGACGACTTCGGGACGGGCTACTCGTCGCTCTCCTATCTCGAGCGCCTGCCCGCCGATCGCCTCAAGATCGACCGCAGTTTCGTCCAGGGGCTCGAGCGTGGCCAAGGCGCGGCGCGCATCCCCCGGACCATCATCGCCCTCGGTCGCGAACTGGGTCTGCGCGTCATCGCCGAAGGCGTAGAAAATGAATCCGTCGCACTTGCCGTCCGCGCGCTCGGTTGCCACGAAGCGCAGGGTTACCACTTCGCACGACCGATGGTCGAGGCCGATTTCGTCGCCTGGCTCGCCGCTGGCGGGTGTGCCGCCGGATGAGTCGATGCTGGGCGCTTGTCGGTCTGTTGTGCGCGGGTGCCCTGGCACTCGCCGGCTGCGATGAGCAGCCGCCATTGCGCGTCGGCTTCCTCGCGGAACTGACCGGGCGCTCATCGGATCTTGCCGAGGCCGGTCGCAACGGCGTGCTGATGTCCATCGAGAGCGCCCGCGATAGCAAACTGCTCAAGGGTCGGCGCGTCGATGTCCTGATTCGAGACACCGGCGCCGACGCCTCATCCGCACAAAAGGCCGCGGAAGATCTGGTTGCTGCCGGTGTGGACGTGATCATTGGGCCGATGACCAGTGGCATGGTGCCCCCCGTGCAGTCGGTCACCGAGAACGCCGGGATACTGCTCGTATCGCCGAGCGCGACGGCCACTCAGTTCTACGGAAAGGACGATCTGCTCGTTCGCATCAACTGGACCACTCGCGACAACGGCAGCAACTATGCGCGGCACTACCACGCCAAGGGCCTGCGCCGTCTCAGTGTCGCCGTGAATGAGAACAACCGGGTCTTTGCCGACAGTTGGCTGGCCGAGTTTCGCGTTGTCTTCGAGTCGCTCGGTGGGACCATCAGCGCCAGCCACTATTTCGACTCAGCTGCCGAGAACTATCGCGACCTTGTCGACCGCCTGCTCGCGCCACAACCCGACGGCCTCCTGCTCATCGGTAACTCGGTCGATGTCCCACGCCTTGCCCAGCAGGCCTACAAGTTCCGCCCCGGGATCCCGATGATCGCCGCCGAGTGGGCTGCGACGTCGCAACTGATCGAACTCGGAGGACGTTCCGTGGAAGGTCTGATGCTCGTTCAGAACTACGACCAGGACGATACCTCGCCACGCTATGTGGCCTTCCGCGATGCGTATGCGAAGCGCTTCGGCAAGCCCCCGGTGTTCGCCAGCGTCCTGGGTCACGACGCCGCCAGCGTGGTCATGGGCGCGCTCGCGCGTCGCCCGAACGACATGACAGTAAAGGATGCGGTGCTCAAGTTCGGCCCCTACCAGGGCCTGCAGCAGGAGGTCCTCTTCGACGCCAATGGCGATGCGCAACGTACGGCCCACTTCATGGTCGTTCGCGACGGTCGTTTCGTGCGCGACAAATGACTGCGCCGAAAGCCTGGCGACTGCGAACGTCTCTGGCATGGGTATTGACGGCGATCTTCTCGGTCAGTTTCGTCGCCGTCGGGTCTGTCCTCTTCCTGGTCAGAGCACCGCAGATCGATCTGGAAACCCGCAAGCTTTTGCAGACGGAAAGCGCCGACCTTGCGCAGGGTACCGAAGCGCTCCTCGCTGCCCTGCAGACGCAGATCGAGCTGATAGCGTCCACGCTTGCTCTGGTGCCGTACAGCGGACTGCAGGCGGTTATCGAACACGCCGTCGCGGACACCAGCGCTTTCCAGGCGATCTACCAGGTGTCCGCCGATGGCACGGTTCTGCGCGCCGCCGTCAATTCGCGTGTTGGCGTCGGCCGTCGCGCCGAACTGCTCGGCAACGATCTGTCGCGCCATTTCCTCGTTCAGCGTGTCCGAGAGACCGGTGCACCGGTGTGGAGCGACAAACACCATTCGCCGATTTCCGGGGTGATCAGCGTCGCCGTCGGCGTGCCGTCGGGCGACAGCGTCATCGTCGGCGAAATGCCACTCGCCCAGGTGCTCAAGTCGCTACGCATCGCCGGCGGCAAGCGGCATGCGCGCGTCTGGGTGATCGACCAGCGCGGCGAGATCCTCGCCGACGATGAGGACTCGGCGCGGGTCGGCGTCGCCAATCTCGCCAATCAGCCGTTGCTTGCCAGCCTCGGCGACAGCGCCGGTGGCATCGGGCAGGTCAGCTTCGAAGGCGAGGTATTCGACGCCGCAGTCGCCCACTCGCGCCTGCTCGACTGGTACTTCGTCGTACGCAGCCCGAGCGGGCTGAAGAACCCGCAGATTGCCGCGACCATCGAGTTCGGTGTGGCCGCGCTGGTCAGTTCCATCGTCTTCGGGCTCGTCCTGTCTCCGCTCTGGGCGACCTATCTGGCGCGCCCGATCAGCAGTATCACCGAACGTGCCCGGTGGATCGCTGCCGGGACGACGCTTGGTCCGTGGCCGCGCAGCAGGACCATCGAGCTCAATCAACTGTCGGCCGACCTCGAACGGATGGCCGAGGCCGTGCGCGACCGAGAGCGGGCGCTCGGAGTTATCTTCGACGCGTCACCAGTCGGCATCGGCCTGCTGGAGCCGGCAAGTAATTTCAGTTTCGTCCGCGTCAACGATGCACTCCTGCAGTTGCTGGGCTATCAACGTGAACAGTTGCTGGGGAGAAACGGGCTCGACCTCGGTCTCTGGTGTGACCTCAGCGTGCGGCGGAGTCTCTACGACCTGCTGCAGGCGGAGGGCTATGGGGAAGTCGAGGGCTGGCTGAAGCGTCGCGACGGTAGCATCGTCCTCGCCGCCATCAGCGCCCGGACCCTCGTGATCGGCAACCGGCCGCAAACGATCTGGGTCGCCAAGGACATCACCCACATCCGCCGAATCGAGGACGAAGTCCGTACCCTCAACGCCGAACTCGAGGAGCGGGTGCGCCAGCGCACGGAAGAACTGCGCTTTGCCAACGCCGAGCTTGCGGCCACCGTCGAACAACTGCAGCTCGCGCGTGACGAACTGGTACGTACGGAGAAGCTCGCCTCGCTCGGCTCGCTGGTCGCCGGTATCGCCCATGAACTCAACACCCCGATCGGCAATGGCGTGATGGCGGTCACCACCATGCGCGCCAGACTGACGGATTTCGAGGAGCAGACGCGCGCGGGAGTGCGCCGCTCGGATCTCGACCGTCTGCTGGCGGCGGTCGACACCGGGACCGACATCGCCGTGCGCAACCTTGGACGAGCTGCCGATCTCGTCACCAGTTTCAAGCAGGTCGCGGTCGATCAAGCCAGCTCGCAACGCCGCCCGTTCGATCTTGGCGAAGTCGCCCGCGAGATCCTGCTGACGCTGCAACCGGTCCTCAAGCACCGCGCCGTTACGGTGAAAGTGTCGATTGCCGCCGGCATCGTTCTCGACAGCTACCCTGGCCCCTTGGGGCAGGTCATCACCAATCTCATCGACAATGCCGTCGTGCATGCCTTTGCGGACGACCAGAAGGCTGAGGTGGCCATCTCGGCCGACAACAGCGTGCGAGGTCGCGTCGTCGTCGAAGTCGCCGACAACGGCAAGGGTATCGCGACGTCTCTCCTGCCACGCATCTTCGACCCCTTCGTGACCACGCGCATGGGGCGTGGCGGAACGGGCCTCGGCCTGCATATTGCGCACAACATCGTCGTCAGTGTGCTGGGCGGGACGCTTGCCGCCGACAGTACTCCCGGCCGCGGCACACGCTTCACGATCGACATTCCCTTGACGGCGCCCGTTCCCGAGCGCCGGGACGACGCGTCGAGCGCCGCTCGCGGGACCACCGGGATGCGAGAGCAATCCGCTGCCTGGCCAGGAGACGGCAGCCTGCCGGCTGGCGGCTAGCTGCCCCGGGAAGGCGGCGGAATGCACCGCCGTGCCCGGGCCACGGTGGCAATTCCAGCGAACGGTCGACCTTCCACTAATCCTGCATGGCCAGGAGTTCCTTGTCCGCGTAGCTCAAGCGCATCGCCAGCACGCGCGCCAGGGCCTCGATCAGGTGGAAGGCGAGCCGCCTGTGCTGCTCGCGAAGCATCTCGAAGTCTTCCCGCCGCAACACGTAGAGCTCGGTATCTTCTACTGCCGTGGCATCGCTGCTGAAATGCGACGCCCGGGAAATGAAGGACAGGCCGCCGAAAAAGTCGCCACGCCCGTAAGTCAGACGGTGACGGCTGATATCCTTGCCGGGAACCGGTACCGTGATACGGACGGCACCCTTGCGGATCAGGTAGAGCTGATCCGCCGGGTCTCCCGAGGAGAACACTCGGTCGTCCTTGGCCACCGAGCGCCGCTGGAGACACTCGACCAGCGCGATCAGCGCCTCCTCCTTGGCGTCGCTGAAGACTTCCAGTTCGTAGATTTCGAGTGGCGGAAGCTCGGCTGCCTGGAGCAGATTGTCGCCCAGCAGCTGGTCTTCCACCCATTCGACGGCGTCGTCGAGCACCGGAAAGACCTTCACGTGGTCGGTCGTGGTGGTCAAGCCCATCTGGTCGAAGAGATCGGCGATGTTCCGGCCGTTGGGCAGGGTATGGGTGAGGTCGCTGAAGATCAGGAAGGCGCCACGTTCGATCAGCGAGTCCCTGATCTGGGTCAACAAGTGCACCGCCGTGACGTCGACCGACTGCACGCGGCGCATGTCGAGAACGATGTAGGTGCGTTTGCCCAGTTCAGGTTCGAGGCTGCTGTACAGCTGGTCCTTGGTGCCGAAGAACAGGCTGCCCTGTAGTTCGACGATGACCGTGCGGTCGCCGCGTCGCTCGAGGAGATCCATCTCGTGGCCGAGGCGAATCCGTTTCGAGAACCGGTTGCCGCCATCGACCTTGTTGCGAATGATCGTGCTGCCCAACTGCTCGCGAATGAACAGGAGCATGGCCAGCGCGATACCCACCGCCGAGGCGGCGATCAGGCTGTAGCCGAGCGCCACGCCGACCACCACGACGATCACGGCAAAGTCCAGCATCGTCCATTGCGACTGCAGCAGATGCAGACTGTGGCTGTCGATCATCCGGATGCCGACGACGATCAGGATGCCGGCCAGGGCAGCCACCGGAATCCAGGCGATGAAGGCGCCGAGGGCAAGGAAGGCGATCAGCGACAGCACGCCTTCGACGACGCCGGAGACACGGGTCTGGCCGCCACTCGCCAGATTGACGAGCGTCGCTCCCATCTGGCCTGCACCCGGCATACCGCCGGCGCAGGCCGAGGCGACGTTGCCGAGACCCTGCGCCACCAGCTCGCGGTTCGAATCGTGGCGACTGCGCGTCAGCGCGTCGAGAACGACGGCCGTCTTGAGCGTGTCGATCGACAGCAGCACGGCAAGGGTGAGCGCCGTTCCCATCAGGCTGCCGATCTGGCTGAGCTTGAGTTCACCGATGTCCCGCCAACGGCCGGTGATCGCCTCGAACATGCTCGACGCGGAACCCCCGAGTGGACCGATGATCAACTTGTTGCCTTCGAGGACCAGCATCGACGGGTCCACGAAGTGAGCGAGTCCGAAATAGGTAAGCACTCCCGCCAGCAGGCCGAGTATGGCCGCCGGTACGGCACGCGTGAGCAGCGGTGCGCCCAGCATGACGGACGCGGTAACGACGCCGATCAGTGCGCTCTGCCACTGCCAGGTTTCCGGCGAGATGAGCGTCCGCCACAAGGACTGACCGCCGAAAGCACCGAGCAATTTCGGGATCTGGCTACCGATGATGATCAGGCCGACCCCGGTAAGGTAGCCGCTGACCACCGGAAACGGGATGTACTTGATCAGGCTGCCGATCCCCATGAAGCCGAGCAGCAACTGGATCAACCCGGCAACCAGGCCGAGCGCGGTCAGCATCAGGACGATGAACATCGGGTCGACGTCATGCTGCACCAGTTCGATGGCAAACGCCGAGAGCACGGCGGCTGCCGGTGCACAGGGTGCGGTGATCAGACGATTGGTACCGCCGAGACTCGGTGCCACCAGTCCCAGAGCGGTTGCCCCGAGAATGCCGGCGAGCGCGCCGAGACCCGCATAAGCGGGGCCGATTGAGGCGTAGATCGTAACGCCGAAAGCGATCGCCGACGGCAGGGCGACCAGCATCGCCGCAAGCCCTCCCCAGAAATCACCAACCAGCTTGTCATTCTTGAATCGGATCGATAGTTCCACAGCGCAGGCCCTCCATCCAGACTGTTACGATCAAACGAAGCCTCCCGGCGCGATCCTCGCGCTACCCCTCTCGTGCAGGCGTTGATTCCCGACCTGGACGGTCGGGAATCAACGATGCTAACACGATGAGGTTTTGCGCTGCCGGGTTTTCCCACGCGACCGAAGATCGCTCCTGCGCTGTACGACGCCACCACGGCGTTTGGCGCGCATGCGGGTTCCCGCGAGACTTGTGGTGCCAAGGCTGGCGGTGAGTCGCCGACGCGTGCGGTGCGATTGACCACCCCGTGCCTCGGCGATACAGTTCCGCCTGCCGGACGATCTGCTCGCGCGCAAGAGGCCATGATCGGCGCGTTCGAGCACTTGTCGCTTGCCGAGCCAGTGGCGTGGCCGACAGCGAAAGGGTGATGGGGTGGCGGGCGCAGAGCGCGTTGCTGGCCGACCTGGCGCGTTTCGTCAAATTCGCCGGCGTTCGGCTGCCGGCATTTCCCGGCGATGCGCTGGCCGAGCGCGCGCTGACGACCCTGGAGCGCTGGCGGTGGCCCCTGCGCGCCGCTTTCTCGTCGGCGACCTGCTCGGCGCGCTCACCGGCAACCCGCGCATCCGTAAGCGCGCGGCGCTGCTCGGTCGTCTGCAGGTAGGCGAATTCTCGTCGATCGTCGGTCTGATCAAGCGCGCACAGACGGTTTATGGCAGGGTGTTCACCGTCTCCGGGGTCGTTTGCGCGTTTCGCAAGCGGGCTTTGGCCGCTGCTGGTTGGTGGTCGCCGGCAGCGCTCACCGATGATGTCGAAGTCACCTGGCGGATTCAGCTCGCCGGCTGGCAGGTGGCTTTCGAAGCCAAGGCGCTGTGCTGGCTACTGCAGACCCTCACTGCCGTGGTCGGTCTGCCGCTGGCGCTGATGCGCTCGAAGCAGGCACGCGGCGCCTGGAACAGTCCTGACCGGGGAATCCGATGAGCCGCCGCTCCGCAATCGACTGGCCACCGCTGATCTGCGGCGCGAAGGTGCCGGTCTGGGTGCGGCTGCGCGATCAGCTGTTGACGGTGCTTGCCTGGACGCTGATGCACGGCCGCCGCAGGCGCGCCACCGCTTCGCTGCCGCAACCGGTGCCGTTGTCGCTGGCGGCGCAGGCCGCAGCTTGTCGCCCGGGCTCGCCGGCGGCAGGTGCGGGATCCTGACGATGGCTGCGCTTGTTTGACAGGGACGGCGGGGCCGCCGATACTCCATTGACAGGCACGGCCTGGTCATGCGTCAGCGACAGTGGTGTGGCGGGACCGCCCGCGCACCGGACGCGTGGCCTGTCCGCGTGTCGCCAATTCGCGGAGAGACAAGAGATGAAATGTGCCGCCCCGCAGTACCACGGTCTGCACTGCGCGCTGGTGCTTGCCCTCGCCCTCGGCGCTTGCGCGGGATCGGGAGGCAATGCGCTGCTCACGGAATGCGCTGCCGACATCGATTCCTACCAGGGGAGCAACTGCGTCACCGTGGTTGCTGGTGGCCCGGACGCGGGACAGATCCTCGCGCCACCCTATGTGCTGGGAGATTCCGGCATGTGGGTGAATCCGCAGTTCGGCGGCACGCCTTTCAGGCGGCTGGTGGTTGTTGCCACCGAGCTTGATCCGCGCACGCGCCGCGCCGTCGAAGACGCCTTCGTCGCCCAGGTGAAGCAGGTCAGCGGCTCGGAGGCGCGGCCGAGCTACGTGGTGGTGCCGAATGCGAACGATCTGTCGAGCGATGCCTTGCTGCAGTCGCTGCTCGCGTCGGGGGCCGATGGCGCGATCCTGGTGCTGGTCACGCACCAGGATGCAGATCGGCTCTACAGTCCGACGATCCGGCAAAGCCAGGTGAACATGATGGAGCCGCAGTCGACGCAGGCGATGAACGGCAGCTCACCGACGATCACCGACGCGACGGTGCAAGCGCAACTGGTACGCCTGAAGGACCCTGCCGTCGTCTGCGTGGGCAAGATTCATGGCCCCGGCCTCAGCCCGGCGACTGCCGACGCCGCGGCGAGCGCGGCGATTGGCGCCATGCAGCCACTGGGCGTGTTCCGGTAAGCGGGCGCGCGCGTGAGGCCGGCGAGCGCTGGCCGGTCAGGCGCGCACGGGCAGATGGAGTACGCCGGTAGCCAGCGCGGTTCCCAGGACCACCACCGAGCCGCCGACGAGCATCCCGGCGTTGAGCGTTTCGCCGAGGAACAGGTTGCCCCACAGCACGCCGAACAGGGGGATCAGGAAGGTCACCGTCACCGCTCGCGAAGCGCCGACGTTGGCAATCAGGCGGAAGAAGAGCAGGAAGGCCAGCGCCGTGCAGCCGACGCCGAGGACGACGGCCGCCGACCAGGCCATCCAGCCTGGCGTCGTGGGTGGCCAGGACCATACGGCAAAGGGCAACAGGACGATGGCGGAGACGATTTGCGAGCCGGCGGCGTTAACGAGTGCGGGAACGCCGGTGAGCCGGCGTCTCGCGAGGTTGGCCGCGAAGCCATAGGACAGCGTGGCGAGGAGCATCGCAGCGATCGCCCAGCCGCTGCCGCCGGGCTTGAAGTCCGCCTTGTCGGCGGCGAGCAGCAGCACGCCGCCGAGACCCACGGCCAGCCCCGAGGTTCGCCAGGCGCCGAGCCTCTCGCCCAGCCACAGGGCGCCGATCAACGCCGTGAAGATCGGCACCGTGGCATTGAGGATGGATGCCAGTCCCGCCGTGATCGACAGCATGGCCCAGGCGATCAGCACGAAGGGAAGCGCCGAGCTGAACACACCCATCAGTGCGATGCCGGTGGCGTGCTGGCGCAGCACCCCTTGTTGCCCGCGCAGGATCAGCAAGGGTGCGAGGCAAAGCGCGGCCACCGCGACCCGCAACCAGATCAGCGGCACCGGGCCGAAGGCCGGCGCCGCGTAGCGCATGAACAGGAACGAGCCGCCCCAGAGTGCGGCCAGCAGGATCAGATCGGTGAGGTCACGCGCGCGCACGATTTTGCCTTCCTGTGCTCCGCCCGGCGGGGCTGTGCGGCGTTCGGGTGAATCGACGCTTGCTCACGCGGTCAGCCGGCCAGCGCCAGAGGCGCGTTTCCCGCCTCGAAGGCCAGCAAGGCACGCTTGCGGTGCAGCCCGCCGGCGTAGCCGGCGAGCGCGCCGCGGTGGCCAAGCAGGCGGTGGCAAGGCACGATGATCGACAGCGGATTGCGGCCGGTCGCTGCGCCGACGGCACGCGCGGCACCCGACTTGCCGAGAGCGGCGGCGACTGTTCCGTAGGCGCGCGTCTGGCCGTGGCCGATGCCCGCGATCTGTTCCCACACGGCGCGCTGGAAGGGCGTGCCGCGCGGCGCCAGTGGCAGGTCGAAGCGGCACTGCCGGCCGGCGAACCAGGCGTCGAGTTGCGCCGCCGCCTCGCTCAGCAGGGAATTCGCCGCCTCCTCGTACCAGCCGGCGGCGACGCCGGCGAAGTACGCCTGATCCACGAACCAGGCACCGAGCAGACCCTCGGGTGCCGCCGCCAGGACCATCGGACCAAGGGGTGTTGCGTGTTGCCGCCAGATCGTGCTCATGCGTGCTCTCCTTGTTTTGCCGTGCTTTCTGAAAGACGTCGCCACAGGTGCAGTGTGGCGTAGCTGCGCCATGGCCGCCAGGCGTCGGCGGTGGCGTCGGCGTCGGCCGCGCTGGCAGCACCGAGCGAGGTGATCAGCGCCCTGTCGCCGCTCGGCCAGGCGTCCGGCCAGCCAAGGGCGCGCAAGGCGACGTACTGCGCCGTCCAGCGGCCGATGCCGGGCAAGGCTTCGAGTTGCGCCAGCGTCGCCGGTACGTCGGCGGCAGGTCCGAGATCGAGCCGCCCACTGGCCACCGCCTTGGCCAGTGCGAGAACGGCTATCGCCCGCTGGCGGACGATTCCCAGCGAGCAGATCTCTTCACTGGCGACCTGAGCGAGGCGCTCCGCGGTCGGGAACAAGCGGCCGATCGCCGCAAACGGCGTCTCGATCGACTCGCCAAAGGCTGCGGCCAGGCGTCCGGCGAGCGTATGTGCCGCCTTGACGGTGACCTGCTGGCCGAGCACCGCACGTACCGCCATCTCGAAACCGTCGAAAGCGCCGGGCACGCGCAGTCCAGGTGCGCCGGCGGCCAGCGGGCCGAGCGCCTGGGCCACTGCCTGCGGCTCGCAGTCAAGGTCGCACAGTCGTCGCGCGCCGGCGAGCACCATCGGCAGCACGCGCACCAGGCTTGGCGACACGCTGACCGCGATGGCCGGATGCCGGTTGCCCAGGCTGATCGAAAGCCAGCCGGTATGCACGACGCCGACCGATCGGCAGCAGACGCTGCGCCGGTAACACCCTGAAGCGACTTCCTCGACACCCGCGACACAGCGCCCGGCGAGGAATGCCAGCAGGCGGGGCCAATCGAAGGGCGGGCGGAAAGCGAGCTCGAAGCGCAAGCCATCCCCAGCGGCCGACGACGGGTTTGCCTGACGCAGGCCGCTGGGTGAGAGGCCGTAGCGGCTCTGGAAGAGGGCATTGAAGCGACGTAGGCTGCCAAAGCCGGCGGCCATGGCCACCTCGGTCACCGGCAGGGTGGTGTCGGTGAGCAGGCGTTTGGCGAGCAGCAGACGCTGCGTCTGCGTGTAGGCGACCGGTGTCACGCCGAAGGCCTCCGCGAAGACCCGTCGGAGGTGGCGGTCGCTGACCCCAAGGCGGTCGGCCAACCCGTTCAGTCCGAACTCGGCCAGTTGTCCGGCCTCGATCCGCTGCGCCGCCGCCCAGGCAAGGCGCGTCGAGGCGTCGATTGCCCCCTGTCCCGGTGCCAGCTCGGGGCGACAGCGCAGGCAAGGCCGGAAGCCGGCCGCCTCGGCTGCCGCCGCGTTGCCGAAGAATCGGCAGTTCTCCGCTCGCGGTGTGCGTACCCGGCAGACCGGCCGGCAGTACACTCCGGTTGACGTCACGCCGACGTAGAAGCGGCCGTCGAAACGATGATCGTGGGCCAGCAGCGCGGCATAGAGGGAAGCGGCGTCGGTAAGCATGGGACGGATTATGCGCCGCCCGGCGAGCTTTGCTCGCCGTTTTCGGACATCATGTTGCCGAGGCCGCCAGCCTCGGCCTTGCCGGCTCGCCTCGCGCGCCGGGCCTTCGGCCTTTGAGCAGCGCGGCATCCGGCAGAGCATGGCAGAATGTGCCCAGACGGCTGCAGGCCGAAAAGATCGGTAAAGACCGGGTGGGCGGTCCCTTGCGCCATCGTGTGGCTCGCAGGGCAGGGGTTCGGGGCTGGATCGGTGGTGCATTGCGCCGCGGATACGCACAACTCTTCGTGGCTGGTCGTGTCCAATTTCCGTTTGCGGCACTTCCCGGAGCCGGAACGGCGCGGCTGCCGACTCTGGCCTGCCGGTCCACGATTCTCCCATGCGTGCTGGAGGTGATGAATGCGCGAGACGATTTCTTACCCGGTCCCGGTTGTCGGGGCCTTCCTTGTGGCTCTGGTGACCCTCGGGGCGGCGCCCGCGGCCGCTGCGGCGAACGAGTGGCTTGCGGTGTGCAGCAAGTGCATCAGCCCGACGATCTTTTCCAAGTCCGGGATCGGCACGGCGCAGGCCGTCGCCGAGGCCAGGATCACGCGTGCCGAGGTCGAAGCCTGGTGCGCGAACTGGCAGCCCGGCGACAGGAGTTGTGTCAAGCAGCAGCTTGCCGCCGAGGATCTGAACAAGGTCTATCGGGCGACTGCCGACTGCCCGGCCGGGCGAATCATGCCGATCGACGGCAGGAGCTACAGTTTCGCTGGCGTGTGGGACCAGAGCGACATCGGCGGCGGCCGCAGCAGGTGGCGCGATGCTTCCGGCAAGATCGTCGGACGCGACAACGCCAGTGGTGGACTGGCGATTTCGCAGCAGTGGGAAGTCCTCTGCCCCGCGTCTGCCAGAGGCGCGCCGGCGTCGCCAGCGCCTGTCACGACGGCGGGCGCTGCTGCCAACGCGAGTCAGAGTTCGTCGAAGAGTGAGTTTGCGGTCGGCCAGGTGGTTCTCGCCCGCTACGGGAGCGACTGGGTGCGTGCGCGCGTGAACCGGGTTCAGCACAGCAATGGCCCGGGCGGACCACGGTTTGACTACGATGTCAGCCTGGAGAACGGCAAGCGGGGAGTCGTTCCGGCGCGCATGCTGCGGACGCCGTGAGCCTTGCTGGCGCGACGCGCCGATGGGCTCGCGCGGCGCGTGCCGGGCAGTGGCGTCTTCGCAAGCCGCTATACCGATTACACGAACAATGAGGCGAGGAGGAAATCATGCCTATCACCACTCTCATGATCACCGGAATGCGATCCGACGATTGCCTGCGTAGCGTCATGAATGCGATCCAGGATCTGCCCTGCATCGGCTACGTCGAGGTTTCGCTGGAGACCGGCGAAGCCAGCATCGAGCACACGACGATGGTTTCCGAGGGCGACATTCGCCAGATCATCGAGGAGGCCGGGTACCCGACGGTCTAGTATTCGCTGCCGGCCTTTCCTCGGCCTGTCGGGAAAGCCATCCCGGAGCCGGAGAATCGTCGAAAGTGTGAATTAATTCACGTTCCTGTCGCCATTCTCGGGCGACCCTTGCGGGCGGCGCGACACGCTGGCGCGGCCAACCCGCCGTCGGTCGAAGCGGGCGTGACCAGCGAGCCGCAAAGTGACGACAGGGATCCAAGGCAGGAAGATGGTGCGTACCGCTCTGATGTTGGTTGCTCTGGCGATGGGTCTGGCTGGCCAGGCGGCGCGAGCCGATAGCTACATCGAGGCGCCGCGTGTAGCCGCGGCTCTGGAACAGGGGCGTGCGGCCGAGTTGGGGATAGGTATCAGGAAGAATCTCCTGCTGGCGGTTGCGCTTTACTGTGACGCCGGCACGATGGGCAGTCCGGAGGGATTCTTTCGCGTAGGACGCGTGCTTGCGACGGCTCCGCGAGCGCTGCGCAATCCGGCCTTGGCGAACGCCTATCTCGCGCTGGCTGCCCGTCTCGGCAACCACGAGGCGCTCAGGTACTATGATCCACAGGTCGCCAACGCGATCCTCGGCGAGGAGTGTGGTGCTGACGTTGACGGCGCGGCGGTCGATCATTTCGACCTCGACGGCTACCTGGCGCGACAGTCGCCGGCAAAGCAGAAGATTGCCCTCTTGATCCGGCATATGGCGCGTCAGCACGGCATCGATTCACGCCTCGCACTGGCCATCGCGATGGTGGAGTCGAATCTCGATCCCGGAGCGGTCTCTCCACAGAACGCGCAGGGCGTGATGCAACTGATTCCGGCAACTCAGGAGCGCTTCGGGGTGACCCGGCCTTTCGATCCCGAGCACAATGTCCGCGGTGCGCTGGCCTATCTGAAGTGGTTGAGCAAGCGCTTTGCCGGCGATTGGCGGCTGATTGCCGCGGCCTATAACTCGGGCGAAGGAACTGTCGACCGTTACGCCGGAATTCCCCCTTACCCCGAAACGCAGCAATACGTGCGGCGTGTTCTGCGCTTCGCCGGCTACTCGCAACGCGACAGGAGCAGCCTCGGCGGACAGGATTTGGTTCGCCGCACGGAACGTCGCCAGGCTGGCCTTCTCGCCGTCGCATCAGCGGTCGAACGCCCGCAGTAGATCGACTGGCCAGCGCCAGCCGGTTTGCTGGGACGCTGGCGGCGCTCACGCCGGGGTGCCACCGGCAACGCCGGGAACCCTGTGACAACTCATTAAATCAGCTCTCGATCGGCATCTCGGCGAGTCCGTGCCATTCTGCAGTCGTTTTTCTTGCTCCCCTGGGTGGCGGTTTGTTGTACTCTGTGCGCCGTCTTTGCCCTCTCGCCCGCGTGCACGCGAATTCGTGGCGCCACGGCGACCCCACGTCTGCCACGTCTGATCTTTATCAACAGGAGTTGTCATGCGATTTCTAGCCAGGTTGTTGAGTGCGGTCATTCCTCTTTCGCTGATGATTGCCGGTCCGTCAGAGGCCCGCGAGTGGAACGCGATCAAGCAGTCCGGTACCCTTGTCGCCGCAACCGAAGGCGGGTTTCAGCCTTTCAATTACTATGACGGCCCCAAGCTGACCGGTTTTGAGGTCGATCTCGCCGAAGCCATTGCCAAGAAGCTCGGCTTGAAGCTGGAGTGGCGCGTGGTTCCCTTTGATGGGCAGATTGCGGCGCTCAAGCAGGATCGCTTCGATTTCGCCATTGCCTCGCATGGCTATACGGAGGAGCGCGCCAAGTCGGTCGATTTCGCCAATCCTCATTACTGCACCGGTGGTCAGATCGCCGCTCACAAGGACGGGCCGTTGACCGTCGTGGCGCTCAACGGCAAGACGGTCGGCGTCCAGTTGGCCACCAGCTACGCGGATGCGGCCAAGAAGGTCAAGGGAATCAAGACCATCAAGACCTACAAGGGCGACCCGGAGGCTTTCGCCGCGTTGCGTGCCAACAAGGTTGATGCGTGGATTTCCGACAAGTTCACGGTCAAGGCGACTCTCGACAAGAACCCGGATGCCGGCATCACTGGCGGTGAGCTGGTCTTCGTCGAGCGCGTCTCGATGATCCTGCGCAAGAACAACAAGGAGCTCGCCGACAAGCTGAATCAGGCGCTGGCCGAGGTGATGAAGGACGGTACCTACAAGGCGCTGTCGGAGAAGTACTTCAAGGAAGACGTTTCCTGCCGTTCCTGACGCTGATCCTGCCACATGGACTGGACCAGGCAACACCCGGGGTGGGCGATGTTCGCCGCGATGGTCGGCCTGCTCGTCTTTCTTTGGGGGATGGCGGTGCCGCTCGCGGCGGCACCGGCGCCGATCGGACCGGCCGCCGAGCAGTTCGCCGACGGGGCGAGAATCACCGTCGGGCTGACACTGATCGCCGGCTCCGTCGGCGTGGTCATCGGCGTCCTGGCCGGGCTCGGCAAGCTGTCGCGGTTCTGGCCGCTGCGCTGGCTCTGCGATAGCTACGTCTGGCTGATTCGCGGCACCCCCTTGTTGCTGCAGATTCTGTTTGTCTGGCTGGCTTTTCCGCTGCTCATGCCCGAGGGTGTCGAACTCTCGGATTTTGCCTGTGCGGCGATCGCTCTTTCGCTGAATGTCGGGGCCTACAACACCGAATGCGTGCGCGCGGGAATTCTCGCGGTTCCGCACGGCCAGGTGGAAGCCGCGCGCGCCCTCGGCCTGACGCCGATGCAGACGTTCATGGACATCGTTCTGCCGCAAAGCATGCGCGTCGCCCTGCCGGCGCTGGCCAACAATCTGGCCTCGCTGGTCAAGGACTCGTCGCTCGCCTACGCGATCAGCGTTGTCGAGCTGACGATGGTCGGCTACCGGGTGCAGGCCGAAAGCTATCAGCCCATCCCCGTTTTCATCACGGTGGCGGCTATTTACCTGATCCTGACCACCGCCTTCACGACGCTGACGGCGGCGCTCGAGTCTCAGCTCGACGTCGGTCAGAAGCGTTGACAGGAGTCGCGAGATGAACAGCGAACTCCGGCCGATCATCGCGGCGCGCCGGGTTGACAAGCGCTTTGGCACTTTTCATGCGCTGAAGGACGTCTCGGCAACCTTCTACGAGGGGCAGGTGACGGCGATCGTCGGGCCGTCGGGTTCCGGGAAATCGACCTTCCTGCGTACCCTGAATCGCCTGGAAGCCCATGACTCGGGCGAGATCGTCATCGACGGCATCGTGCTGAACGACAATCTCAAGAACCTGGATGCCATCCGCCGCGAGGTTGGGATGGTGTTCCAGAGTTTCAACCTGTTTTCGCATCTGACCATTCTGCGCAATGTCTCGCTGGCGCCGATGCGCGTCCGCAAGATGAGCAGGGTGGATGCCGAGACCAAGGCGATGAACCTGCTCGAGAGGGTTGGGCTGAAGAGTCAGGCGGCGAAATACCCGGTGCAACTCTCGGGCGGCCAGCAGCAACGGGTGGCGATCGCGCGCGCCCTGGCGATGGACCCCAAGGTCCTGCTGTTCGATGAGCCGACCTCGGCACTCGACCCGGAAATGGTCAACGAAGTCCTGGCGGTGATGCGCGAACTGGCCTATAGCGGTATCACGATGCTCGTCGTCACGCATGAGATGGGGTTTGCCCGGGAAGTTGCCGACCGGATCATCTTTTTCGACGAAGGCGTCATTCTCGAAGACACGACTCCCGAGCGTTTCTTCTCAAACCCGGAACACGACCGTGCCAAGGCCTTCCTGTCCCAAGTGCGGCATGGCTATTGAGCGTCGATCCGGCAGTTTCCCGCCGGCCAGGTCAACGGCCGGCTTCCGCCGTATCTGATCTGCTGGCCGAGCGCCTGCCGGCCATCGTCAAGGGTGCAAGCTGAACGGCGATGATGCAGACCAGAATCAGCGCGCAGCCGGCGATGCCGCTGGCGTTCAGGCGATCGCCCATGAGCAGGAAGCCGAAGAGGGCAGCGAACACGGTTTCGGCGGACAGGATGATCGCAGCATCGGCGGGCTGGGCATAGCGCTGTCCGATCACCTGCGCGGTAAAGCCGATGCCCACCGAAACGACACCAGCGTAGGCGATGGCCAGTGACGCCTGGCGAATTCCGGCAAGCGTGATCGTTTCATTGAGTCCGGCCCAGAGCAGGCTGATCAGTCCGCAGACCAGGAACTGCCCGCAGGCGACCACGAAAGGCGCCGCCATGCGCTCGGCGATGCGTCCGACCAGCAGCACGTGCAGGGCCCAGAAAAGGCTGCTGGCGATCACCCAGGCATCGCCGACGACGGGATCGAGCGCCTGCGCGCCGGACAGCAGCCAGGTGCCGCCCAGGCAGCCGATCGATGTCGGCCAGACCGACCAATGTGGCCGCGTGCGCAGGATCAGCCAGGCAAGGAGCGGCACCAGCGGCACGTAGAGGGCGGTCAGGAAGCCGGCGTTGGTCACGGTCGTGCTGGTCATGCCGATCTGCTGGAAAGCGGCGCCGAGCATCAGCAGCACGCCCAGGGTGGCGACGCTGAGGGCGTCACCAGGCAGCGGCTGCGCGCCGTGCGCAGACAGCGCCCTCCATTCACGCCACGCGAAAGGGCAGACGATCGCCGCTCCGAGCAGAAAGCGAATGCCGGTGAACGTCAGTGGTTCGACACCCGTCATGCCCACGACCTGGGCGACAAAGGCCGAGCCCCAGATCACGGCGACGACGAGCAGCAGCAGGTTGGCGTGCGAGCGCTTCAAGACGCGTTCCTCGATAAACCCCTGAGTCTAGTCTCCTGGCCGCTGGAAAGCCATCGGCGGTCGCCGCTCTTGGGCATCCGCTGGACGCTTGCTGCTTCTTCCGGAACGTGCGCGCCACGCCGAAAGCGTCCACCAGGGCACGGACTCAGCGTTCCCTGGCCGCCTCATGCCAGGCCTTGCGCACCGGTGAGAGCAAATATTCGGCCACCGTGCGCCGACCCAGGAGGATCTCGGCATGGGTCTGCATGCCGGCGCTGAGCGCGAAACGCTGGCCGTCGATCTCCAGATGCGGCTGCTTGAGCGCAACCAGCGCCTTGTAGACCAACGGCCGGCTCCTGGCTGGCGAGTCATTCCTGCCCGCTTCCGATGCGCCGCTGCCCGGGCCGTCCGCCGAGTCGGCGCCGATGTGTTCGACCGTTCCCTCGACCATGCCGTACTTCTGGAACGGGAAGGCGGCGAACTTGAGCTTGACCGGCTGTCTCTGGCGAACGAAACCGATGTCTTCGTTCGACACCCACACTTCCGCGCGCAGGATGTCGTCCTTCGGCACCAGCGTCAGCAGGACCGTGCCCGGCTGAACCACGGTGCCCGGGCTGTGCGTCGCCAGGTCCTTGACGACGCTCTCCTGGCTGGCCTTCAGTTCGAGCAACGTCTGGCGGTGGCTTTGCTTGGCAAGTTCCTGCGCCAGCCTGTCGGTGTGCCCCTGGATTTCGTTGCGCTCGCTGTGCAGCTGGCGCCGATACTCGCTGGCGATCTGCGCGAGCTTGCGCTCGGACTGGGAGATGGCGGCCCGGGCAGACTCGATCAGGTGATCCTGTGTCTTGAGTTCCTGCTCCTTCTCGATGCGTTCCCGCTTCTTGTCGCTGGCCAGCAGCGCACCGGCAAAGCCGTCGCGGGCGAGTCCCTCGAAGGCTTCGTCCTGCGCGCGGTAGTGCGGCAGCGTGTCGGCCAGTTTGCGGCGAATCTGCTGGGCCGATGCCAGGTCGTGGCGAGCCTTGAGCAGATGGCTTTCCTCTTCGGCGAGCGCGGCCGCGAGAGCGGCACGATTGGCATGGTACTGGGCGGCCATTTCACGGGCGAGTTCGGGGGCATCGCCGCGGGGCGGGGCATACGGCCGGTTCGCCAGCTCGGCGTCGATGCGCGCCAGCGTCGCACGCTTCCGCAGGTGGTCGGTGGTCAGTGCGTTGAAGTCCGCGTCGCTTATCAGAGTATCCATGCGCATCAGCACCTGCCCCGCCGCGACGGACTGGCCTTCACTGACCAGGATTTCCTTGACGATCCCGGATTCAGCCGGCTGGACGATCTTCAGGTAGCTTTGCGGGATCAGTTTGCCGTCGGCGACGGCGACGATGTCGAGTTCGCCGATCAGGCCCCAGCCCAGCAGCGCCGCCAGCAGGGCCAGCAAGGTCCACAACACCTGGCGACCGAGCGGGTTCGGGGGCGAGTCGGTGAGGCGCAGCAAGGGCGGCGAGAAGTCGAGCGCGTCGGGGTTGGGCGGTTTCCGGGTGAACGGGGTCGGCATGGCGGTGACGCGATCAGGGGGAGGTGGAAGCGTCGAGCCTGAGCGGCTGCGCGGTGGCGATGATCATCACGCGAGCCGCTGCGCGCCAGACTGCAGCCCAGCGAGCGGTGTCAATGCCTGCGCTGCACTGCCGAATGCCGGATCGGCGAGAATGCCGATCGCCGGCGTCACGCCGATACCCGCCAGGCTGCCGCTTCTGCCGTACTGGTAGGCCAGATCGCCACCGAATGCCGCGCTGTCCGAGCCGGCGAGCTGG
>JAFLDO010000056.1 GCA_017302455.1 Accumulibacter sp. | reverse complement strand
TTCTTGCGACATATCCGCGTCAGTTCTCTAGACGAACTCAAGACACGCATCCGCCAAGGGGTCGACGAGATGAACGCGGCCCCAGTCGTCTTTCGTTGGAAGAAGTTCGATCTCGCCATAGCCTAATATGTATATGTTTTAACGGAACGAACTACTAGGGGTCGAGAGTGTCGAGGGCCAGAGTTCGTGTTTCCACTTTACCAGCCGTTTTGCGGCCGAGCCGACAGCCGTCGCTGCACCCACTAGCCGGTCGTTCGCCGGTCAGCGCGCTTTGCTGCTCGAACAGCATCCCATCGTCGCGGCGCAACTCGCTGCAACGTTGCAGAAGTATGGGATCGAACCATCGGTGGTCGAGGATCCA
Source organism: Accumulibacter sp. (assembly GCA_017302455.1). GTDB lineage: Bacteria > Pseudomonadota > Gammaproteobacteria > Burkholderiales > Rhodocyclaceae > Accumulibacter > Accumulibacter phosphatis. Next base: position 27,573 of record JAFLDO010000056.1, on the reverse strand, counting down.
GCGCAGGCCGTGAAGATCATCGACCACTCGCGGGCCGGCGGTGCCGCCTTCGACTTCGTGCTGATCGACGCGCTGGTGCCGCCGCCCGGAGGGCTGGCGCTGGCCACATCGTGGCAGGGAGGCGGTTGTCCGGAAAAACTGATCGTTCTGCTGACCACCGAACAGCAGCGCCAGGACCTGGGCCGCCTGCGGGCGCTCGGTGTTGGCACCCATCTCGTCAAGCCGATCGCCGCCGACGATCTGCTGGAAGCCCTGAGACTCGTGTCGGGAACCGCCGACGATGCGACGCCATTTCTCGCGTCGTTCGACTTCCCTGCAGATCCGGTGGACAGTCGCGCGCGCGCCATCGAGGTCCTGCTGGTCGAAGACAATCCGGTCAATCAGGAACTGGCCCGGCGTCTGCTCGAGAAGCGTGCGTACCGGGTGACGCTGGCCAATAATGGTGCCGAAGCGATCGAGCAGTTCGAGCAGAAGCGTTTCGATGTGATTCTGATGGACATGCAGATGCCGGTCATGGGCGGTATCGAAGCGACGGAATCGATTCGGGCGCGCGAAATGAGGCGCAGTTGGGTGATGGCTGACGAGATCCGGCCGGTGCGCATCATTGCCATGACAGCCAACGCCATGGAAGGGGATCGAGACCGCTGCCTGCAGGCGGGAATGAACGATTACCTGGCCAAGCCGATCAGGCCGCAGGACCTGTATGCGGCAATGGATCGCTGCCTGGCGCCAGCAGACAGCGCTGACCTGGGAGCGCCGCCTCCGAGCGGCATCACGCTCACAGCCACCTCGCTCGATCTGGCAGCGGCAGCGCGTGACCTCGGCGACCGTGATCTGTTGCTGACCATGGCCCAGATGCTGCTCGATGAGTGGAATCACCACCTGACCCAGATCAGATCGAGCCTCAACGGCCGGCAGGGTGCACAGCTTTCGCTGGCCGCCCATACGCTGAAGAGCCTGCTGGCCATTTTTCACGCCGAGAAGGCGCGCGGCATGGCGGTCGAACTCGAAAGCGCCGCCAAGGAGTCCGCGCATACGGTTGACTGGACACGCTGCACCCGGATTGTCGACTCGCTGACCACGGAAATGGATCGCCTGAAGCCCGAGATCGAGCGCTTTGCGCGCCGGCAACAAGGGGTCTGGAACGCCTGGTAGCGGCTGGCGATGACGCCATCGACCTCTTCCCGAAGTCGATGCGCAGCGTGGAATTGCCCAAAAGCGGGGTGCGCTCCGGTATAATCCTGCGGCTTGCGAGTATCCGAGCGGGAGGGCCGTACGCCCGTCCCGCTTTTGCGTATCTGAAGCCCGGACCGGCAACGCATTCATCAGCAGTACCAACAGGAGTCTTGCGTGTCCTTGTTACCCACTCTCCCGCCTGCGATCCTCGCCCTCGCCGATGGCACGATTTTTCGTGGCCAGGCCATCGGGGCGGCAGGCAGCACGAGCGGCGAGGTCGTTTTCAATACGGCGATGACCGGCTACCAGGAGATACTTACCGACCCCTCCTACTGCCGCCAGATCGTCACCCTCACCTATCCCCACATCGGCAACGTCGGTTGCAACGCCGATGACTTCGAGTCGCGGGGCAACCATGCCGCCGGACTCGTCATTCGTGATCTGCCGATTCGCGCCGAGAGCTGGCGCTTGCAGGAAACGTTGGGAGGCTATCTGCAGAAGCACGGCATTGTCGCGATCGCCGGCATCGATACACGCAAGCTCACCCGCATCCTGCGTGAAAAAGGCGCGCAGGCGGGTTGTCTCATGGCCGGCGAAGTCGATGAAACGCGGGCTGTCGCCGAGGCTCGCGCCTTCCCCGGTCTTGCCGGGATGGATCTGGCCAAGGTCGTCAGCACCGCCACACCCTACGAGTGGTCCGCCGGCAAGTGGAGCCTCACCGGCTATCGCCCGGTGCCTGTGGCGCAATGGCACGTCGTCGCCTACGACTTCGGCGTCAAGCACAACATCCTGCGCATGCTTGCCGCCCGCGGCTGCAGGCTGACGGTCGTACCGGCACAGACCTCGGCAGCCGAGGTGCTCGACCGGCGGCCTGATGGCGTCTTCCTGTCCAACGGCCCCGGCGACCCCGAACCCTGCGACTACGCCATCACGGCGATCCGGGAACTGCTCGCCGCCGGCCTCCCCACCTTCGGCATCTGCCTCGGCCATCAACTCCTGGCCCTGGCTTCCAGTGCCCGGACACTGAAGATGAAATTCGGACACCACGGAGCCAACCACCCGGTCAAGGACCTGCGGACCGGCCAGGTGCTGATCACCAGCCAGAATCACGGCTTTGCCGTGGATAGTGATAGTCTGCCCGGCAACCTGCTGGCGACGCATGCCTCGCTGTTCGACGGCTCCCTGCAAGGCATTGCGCGCAGCGACTTGCCGGCCTTTTCGTTCCAGGGCCACCCGGAAGCCAGCCCCGGACCGCACGACATCGCCTACCTGTTCGATCGGTTTGTGACGATGATGCACGATACGAAGGCGCAACATGCCTAAGCGCACAGACATCAAGAGCATTCTCATCATCGGTGCCGGCCCGATCGTCATCGGCCAGGCCTGCGAGTTCGACTACTCCGGTGCGCAGGCCTGCAAGGCGCTGCTGGAGGAAGGCTACCGGGTGATCCTGGTGAACTCCAACCCGGCGACGATCATGACCGATCCGGAAATGGCCGACGTAACGTACATCGAACCGATTACCTGGAAAGTCGTCGAGAAGATCATCGCCCGCGAACGTCCTGACGCACTGCTGCCGACCATGGGTGGACAGACGGCACTCAACTGCGCCCTCGATCTGGCCCGCCACGGAGTGCTGGAAAAATTCGGCGTCGAGATGATTGGCGCCACCCGACAGGCCATCGACAAGGCCGAAGACCGCGAGAAGTTCAAGACGGCGATGACCGGCATCGGTCTGGCGTCGGCGCGCTCGGCCGCCGCGCACTCGATGGAGGAAGCCCTGCAGGTGCAGGCGATGATTGGCTATCCGGCGATCATTCGTCCCTCCTTCACGATGGGCGGTTCGGGTGGCGGCATTGCCTACAACCAGGAAGAGTTTGTCGACATCTGCAAGCGCGGCCTCGAGGCCAGTCCAACCCGTGAACTGCTCATCGAGGAGTCGTTGATCGGCTGGAAGGAGTTCGAGATGGAGGTGGTGCGCGACAGGAACGACAACTGCATCATCGTCTGCTCAATCGAGAACCTCGACCCGATGGGCGTCCATACCGGCGATTCGATTACCGTCGCGCCGGCCCAGACGCTGACTGACAAGGAATACCAGATCATGCGCGACGCCTCGGTAGCGGTGTTGCGTGAGATCGGCGTCGACACCGGGGGTTCGAACGTGCAGTTTGCGATCTGCCCAAGCGACGGGCGCATGATCGTCATCGAGATGAATCCGCGCGTCTCGCGCTCATCGGCGCTGGCCTCGAAGGCAACCGGTTTCCCGATTGCCAAGGTGGCCGCCAAACTGGCGGTCGGCTATACGCTGGACGAACTCGCCAACGATATTACCGGCGGCAAGACGCCGGCCTCGTTCGAGCCGTCGATCGACTACGTGGTCACCAAGGTGCCCCGGTTTGCCTTCGAGAAATTCCCGGAGGCCGACTCGCGCCTGACGACGCAGATGAAATCCGTCGGCGAAGTCATGGCCATCGGGCGTACGTTTCAGGAATCGCTGCAAAAGGCGCTGCGCGGCCTGGAAGTGGGCGTCGATGGCTTCGACGAACGCAGTGTCGACCGCGAGGAAATCGAGATGGCGCTCAGCGAAGCGCGCCCGGAACGACTCTGGTACATCGCCGACGCCTTCCGCATTGGTATGCACCTCGACGAGATCCAGCGACTGACGGCGATCGACCCGTGGTTCCTGGCTCAAATCGAAGACCTCTACACGAAAGCCGAACGAATCCGTAGCCGGCCGCTCGCTTCCCTGTCGCGCGACGAAATCTGGCACCTGAAGCGTGCCGGCTTCTCCGACAAGCGCCTGGCGACGCTGCTGCGGACAACGCAGACGGCGGTGCGCGAACGCCGTCACGAGCTGGGAGTGCGTCCGGTCTACAAGCGCGTCGACACCTGTGCCGCCGAGTTTGCGACGGACACCGCGTACATGTACTCGACCTACGAGGAAGAGTGCGAAGCGAACCCGAGCAACCGCCAGAAGATCATGGTCCTCGGTGGCGGCCCGAACCGGATTGGCCAGGGAATCGAATTCGACTACTGCTGCGTGCATGCGGCGCTGGCGATGCGCGAAGACGGCTACGAGACGATCATGGTCAACTGCAATCCCGAGACCGTGTCGACCGATTACGACACCTCGGATCGCCTCTACTTCGAGCCGCTGACGCTCGAGGATGTGCTGGAAATCGTCGCCGTCGAAAAACCTGTGGGTGTGATCGTCCAGTATGGCGGCCAGACGCCGCTCAAACTCGCGCGCGACCTCGAAGCCAACGGCGTACCGATCATCGGCACCAGCCCGGACAGGATCGACGCTGCCGAGGACCGCGAGCGCTTCCAGAAGCTCCTGCAGCAACTGGGCCTCAGGCAGCCGGCCAACCGCACCGCACGCACCGAACCGGAAGCCTTGCGGCTGGCCGCCGAAATCGGCTACCCGCTGGTCGTTCGCCCGTCGTACGTACTCGGCGGTCGTGCCATGGAGATCGTCCATGACCCGCGTGACCTCGAACGCTACATGCGCGAAGCGGTCAAGGTATCCAACGATTCCCCGGTCCTGCTCGACCGTTTTCTGAACGACGCCATCGAAGTGGACGTGGATGCCCTGTCGGATGGCGAGGAAGTGCTCATCGGCGGAGTCATGGAGCACATCGAACAGGCCGGCGTTCACTCCGGTGATTCGGCCTGTTCGCTGCCTCCCTATTCGCTGTCGGCCGAGTTGCAGGACGAACTGCGCCGGCAAACGCGACTGATGGCCAGGGGACTGAAGGTCTGTGGTCTGATGAACGTGCAGTTCGCGATCCAGAGCGGCGTCGTTTTCGTTCTCGAGGTGAATCCCCGTGCTTCGCGGACGGTACCCTTTGTCTCCAAGGCAACCGGGTTGCAACTGGCAAAGATTGCGGCCCGCTGCATGGTCGGCAAGTCGCTGGCCAGCCAGGGCCTTTCCAGGGAAGTCATTCCGCACTATTTTTCGGTCAAGGAAGCGGTCTTCCCGTTCGTCAAGTTTCGCGGCGTCGATACGATCCTGGGCCCCGAAATGAAGTCAACCGGCGAGGTCATGGGCATCGGACTGAGCTTTTCCGAAGCCTTCGTCAAGAGCCAGATGGCAGCCAGCGTGCGCTTGCCGACTGCCGGACAGGTGTTCATCAGCGTCAAGGAATCCGACAAGCCGAAGGCGGTGGCTATTGCCAGGGATCTGCGAGCGAGCGGCTTCACTATTCTGGCAACACGTGGCACGGCCGCGGCGATCGCCGCCGCGGGCATTACCGTCACGGCGGTGAACAAAGTGACCGAAGGCCGCCCGCACGTGGTCGACATGATCAAGAACCACGAGATTGTCCTGATCATCAACACCGTGGACGAGAAGCGCAAGGCAATCAGCGATTCGCGCTCGATCCGGACATCCGGTCTGGCGGCACGTGTGACGATCTACACGACGATCTGGGGTGCCGAAGCCGCCACAGCCGGGATCAGGAATCGCGGCGAGCTGGTCGTTTACCCGCTACAGGACTTGCACGCACAACTGAGCTGATTAACCTCCCCGACGCGCATCGGCGGCCCTTTCCGGGGTTTCGATGGCGTGCCGCTGGCCGCGAATGATATGAGCAAGATACCCCTTACCGTCCATGGCGCGGAAAAACTCCGAGCCGAACTGCATCATCTGAAGACTGTCGAGCGCCCGCGCGCGATCGCGGCGATTGCCGAGGCACGCTCCCATGGCGACCTCTCCGAAAACGCCGAGTACGATGCGGCCAAGGAAAGGCAGGGCTTTGTCGAGGGACGCATCAAGGAGGTCGAGAGCAAGCTGGCCAATGCCCAGATCATCGACCCGAAACTGCTCGACGCCGATGGCCGTTGCGTTTTCGGAGCGACACTCGAACTCGAGGATCAGGAATCCGGCTCTCGCGTGAGTTACCAGATCGTCGGCGAAGATGAGGCCGACATCAAGGCGGGCAAGATTTCGATCAATTCGCCAATCGCGCGGGCGCTGATCGGCAAATTTGCCGGCGATATCGCCGAGGTCCAGGCGCCCGGCGGTGTTCGCGAATACGAAGTCCTCAACGTGCGCTACGAGTAGGCCTCGCGATGCGACGCCTTACCGACGCCCTGTACGACGTAGTGCTGACGCTGTGGGTCGGGGGCTTGTGGACGATCGGCTACCTGGTGGCGCCGACGCTGTTCGCCGCGCTGAGCGCCGACCGCCAGTTGGCGGGCGGGCTCGCCGGCAAGCTGTTCGAATTGATCGGCTGGCTTGGGCTGGGCTGCGCGGCGTACCTGTTGCTCTACATGCTCCTGCGCGCAGGTATGGCCGCCCTGCGCCGCTGGACGTTCTGGCTGGTGGTGTTGATGCTGGTGCTCGGCGCAGTCAGCCTCTTCGGCGTCCAGCCGCTGCTCGCCCAACTGAAGGCAGACGCGCTACCACGGGAAGTCATGGAAAGTGTATTGCGTAATCGCTTCGCGACATGGCACGGCGTGTCGAGCATCCTCTACCTCGTTCAGAGCGTGCTCGGATTGCTGCTCGTGCTCAGTTCCCGGCGAGGCAGCAAGTAGGCAAGCACGCCCTGGTCAGCCCGGGGAAGCGGCTGCGCGATCCTTCAGCGTTCCACAGACCCCTGGAAACTACGCTTGCTGAGGCGCGGCGCGGCGCGTGCGGCATGGCGTCGGACAGTGCGCACCTGTTCAGCGGGCTGCGGGCGCCAGAGCACGAGCAGTTTACCGATATGCTGTACGGGCGCCGCCTGCAGGCGCTCACACAGCATGTTGAGAAACGCTTCGCGCACTTGCCGGTCAGCGTTATGGACGCGCACCTTGATCAGCTCGTGACTGATCAGACTGGCGTTGATCTCCCTGACGACCGATTCGGAGAGGCCCTTGTCGCTGATCGCCACAACCGGATGCAGCGAATGCGCGCGCGCGCGCAAACTGCGGCGCTCGGTGGAACTGAGAGTGAGCATGCTGGGCACCTTTTTCTTGAGGAACGCATTCTAGCGGGTTTCGGCCAATGAATCGAAGCGCATCGAGCAACAGGTGGTTGCGCGAACATGTCAGCGACGCCTACGTACAGCGCGCCCGCGCAGAAGGCTACCGCTCGCGTGCCGCGTACAAGCTGATGGCAATCGACGACACGGATCATCTGCTGCGCTCGGGCGATGTGATCGTTGACCTCGGCGCCAGCCCGGGCGGCTGGTCGCAGGTGGCGGCCAGGCGGCTGCAGGGCGGAGGTCGTGTCATCGCGGTGGACCTGCTGGAGATGGAGCCCCTGCGAGACGTCACCTTTCTACAAGGCGACTTCCGCGAACCGGACGTCATCGGTCGCTTGGAAACCATACTCGCCGGCAAGAAGGTGGGGCTTGTGCTTTCCGATATGTCGCCCAATATCTCGGGTATCGCGGTTTGCGATCAGGCCCGGGGCATGCATCTGGCGGAACTCGGTCTGGAGTTTGCTTGCAAGTGGCTGAAACCAGAAGGGGCTTTTCTGGTCAAAGTCTTCCAGGGGCATGGTTTCGACGATTTTCTCGCGGCGATGCGAAAAGCGTTCAAGAGCGTTGCCTCACGCAAGCCGGATGCGTCGCGTGACCGCAGTCCGGAAATTTACTTGCTGGGCAAGACACTGAAGACCTGATCCGCGTGCCGAGATCATGATTGCTTCAGCGCACCTGAATCGGTTTAGAATGCTGTTTTCGTGGTAGATGGTCAAGCTTCCGGAGACGTCCCGACGCCGGCTACGCAGAAGAGGTGAAGCATTGAATAACATGTTCAAGAATCTGGCAATATGGCTGGTAATCGGCCTCGTGCTGATGACGGTTTTCAACCAGTTCAATACGCGCCAGGTAGCCCAGTCGTCAATGGAGTACTCGCAGTTCATTGAGGAGGTGGGCAAGGGAACAATCGCCAAAGTGGTGATCGAGGGCCGCGTGCTGAAAGCAACGACCACCGACGGCCGCAAGCTCACCAGCTACGCGCCGCCGGATCTGTGGATGGTCTCTGATCTGCTGAAGCACGGCGTCAAGATCGAAGCCAAGCCCGAAGAAGAGCAGTCGTTCCTGATGAGCATCTTCGTCAGCTGGTTCCCGATGCTGCTGCTGATCGGCGTCTGGGTCTTCTTCATGCGCCAGATGCAGGGCGGCGGCCGCGGTGGCGCCTTCTCGTTCGGCAAGAGCAAAGCGCGTTTGCTCGACGAATCGACAAACACCATCACCTTTGCCGACGTTGCGGGCTGCGACGAGGCGAAGGAAGAAGTGTCCGAACTCGTCGATTTTCTGCGCGATCCCTCGAAATTCCAGAAGCTCGGTGGCCGGATCCCGAAAGGCGTGCTACTCGTCGGCAACCCGGGTACCGGCAAGACGCTGCTCGCCAAGGCAATCGCCGGCGAGGCCAAGGTGCCTTTCTTTTCCATCTCCGGTTCGGATTTCGTGGAAATGTTCGTCGGTGTGGGCGCGGCCCGTGTTCGCGACATGTTCGAGAACGCGAAGAAACACGCTCCGTGCATCATCTTCATTGACGAACTCGATGCGGTGGGCCGCCAGCGTGGGGCTGGTCTTGGCGGCGGAAACGACGAGCGTGAGCAGACACTGAACCAGATGCTGGTTGAGATGGATGGCTTCGAAGGCAGTGTCGGAGTCATCGTGATCGCCGCCACCAACCGTCCCGACGTCCTCGATCCGGCGCTGATGCGTCCGGGGCGCTTCGACCGCCAGGTCGTCGTGCCACTCCCAGACATCCGCGGTCGCGAGCAGATTCTCGTCGTCCACATGCGCAAGGTGCCGCTGTCGCCCGACGTCAAGGCTGACATCATCGCTCGCGGTACGCCCGGTTTTTCCGGCGCCGACCTTGCGAATCTGGTCAATGAGGCCGCTCTCTTTGCCGCACGCGGCAACAAGCGCCTGGTTGACATGGAGGACTTCGAGAAGGCCAAAGACAAGATCATGATGGGTGCCGAGCGACGCAGCATGGTCATGAACGAAGACGAGCGACGCAACACGGCCTACCACGAATCCGGTCATGCGGTGGTCGCCAAACTGATGCCGAAATCCGATCCGGTTCACAAGGTGACGATCATCCCACGCGGGCGGGCACTAGGCCTGACCATGCAGTTGCCGGAAGAGGATCGTTACGCGTACGACCGGGTGTACCTGATGAGCCGGATAGCCGTTCTTTTTGGTGGTCGTATCGCGGAAGAACTGTTCATGAACCAGATGACCACCGGGGCGTCGAACGACTTCGAGCGGGCAACGCAAATGGCCCGCGACATGGTCACTCGCTATGGCATGTCCGATGCACTGGGTCCGATGGTCTACGGCGAGAATGAAGGCGAGGTCTTTCTTGGTCGTTCGGTGACCACACACAAGAACATGTCCGAAGCGACCATGGAGAAGGTCGACGCGGAGATTCGCCGAATCATCGACGAGCAGTATGCGCTGGCACGCAGGCTCCTCGAAGAGAACCGTAGCCGGGTCGAGGCCATGGCTACGGCGTTGCTCGAGCTCGAAACCATAGACAGCGATCAGATTGACGACATCATGGCCGGCAAGCCGCCGCGGCCACCGAAGCAACCGCAGAGCAGGTCCTCGAGCAGGCCGGACAACAACGCCCCCGACGCCGCACCGAGCGCCACGGCTCCTGCCTGAAGGAAGCGCACGGCCGCGGCGACAGTGAACGGCCAACAAGACTTGCATGGCGATTCTGCGCTGCGGCGCTTTCGAGCTTCCCTTGACCCGCCCACTGGTCATGGGCATTGTCAATCTGACCCCGGACTCCTTCTCCGGCGACGGTCTGGCAGGCAACCTTGATCGGGCTGTCGGGCAGGCTCGCCAGCAAATTGACGCAGGCGCCGATTTGCTGGACATCGGCGCGGAGTCTTCGCGCCCAGGTGCCGCCCCGACGTCGCTCGAAGAGGAGCGACGACGCCTGATGCCGGTCCTGGAGGCTCTTGGCGATTGCGGGATCCCGATTTCGGTTGACACCTACAAACCTGAAGTCATGCGCGAAGCATTGGCGCACGGCGCCTCCATGATCAACGACATCTACGCGCTGCGCATGCCTGGCGCGCTCGATGCGGTCGCCCGCAGCGACTGCGCGATCTGCCTGATGCACATGCAAGGCGACCCGCTTGGCATGCAGGACGGACCGGCATATACCAGCGTCGTGAGCACGGTGCGAGCCTTCCTGGAATCCCGTGTGGCGGTCGCTGGAGCAGCAGGAATCGCCAAAGATCGTCTGATACTCGACCCCGGTTTCGGTTTTGGCAAGACGCTGGAACATAATCTGGAACTCCTGCGCCACTTCGCTCAGTTGTCGATTGCCGGCCTGCCTCTGCTGGCAGGCATCTCTCGCAAGTCGATGCTTGGCGCCATCACCTCGCGTCCGGTCGACCGTCGACTCGCGGCCAGTGTCGCCGCCGCCGTGCTGGCCGTGCAGCGGGGTGCAAACATCGTACGCGTTCACGACGTCGAGGAGACGCGCGATGCTCTGGCGGTGCGGGCCGCCCTGGACCCCGATTGACGACACGTGCGTTTGTTCTCAACCCCATGCCCGGCGTTTGCGTAGAATAACGAGCATCAGGCAGACGGCCATTGCTCTGCGACTCAGGGGAGAGAAAGATCGTGACGAGAAAGTATTTTGGTACGGATGGCGTGCGCGGGCGTGTCGGGGAAATCCCGATTACGCCGGATTTCGTTATGCGTCTCGGCCATGCGACGGGGCGGGTGCTCGCCGCCCGCGAAAGCGGGCGCCATCACGCCAAGGGAAGTGAGCGTCCGGCGGTCCTGATCGGCAAGGACACCCGGATTTCAGGCTACATGCTCGAAGCTGCCCTCGAGGCGGGATTCTCGGCAGCCGGCGTCGATGTCTGTCTGGTCGGACCCATGCCAACGCCGGCAATCGCCTATCTGACCCGTGCCCTGCGCTTGCAGGCGGGCATCGTCATCTCCGCGTCACACAACCCATACTACGATAACGGGATAAAGTTCTTCTCGGCGCGCGGCACCAAACTGCCGGACGAACTCGAATCCGAGATAGAGGCGGCACTGGACGAACCGTTGAGCTGCGTTCCTTCGGCCGGTCTCGGACGCGCGCGACGGATCGACGACGCCGACGGTCGCTACATCGAGTTCTGCAAGGGCACCTTTCCGTTCGAGCATGACTTGCGGGGGTTGAAGATCGTCGTCGACTGTGCCAATGGCGCGGCTTACCACATCGCACCGCATGTCTTTCATGAACTGGGCGCCGAAGTGACCACCATCGGCGCCGATCCCAACGGCCTGAACATCAACCAGGAGGTCGGCGCGACGGCACCGGCGGCGCTGCGCGAAGCCGTCCTCGCCCAGGGTGCGGACATCGGCATCGCGCTTGACGGCGACGCCGACCGCGTGATGATGGTCGACGCGGCAGGCAATCTCTACGACGGCGACCAACTGCTGTTTGCCGTCATCCGCAGCCGTCTTCGCCAGGGCACGGTCGCCGGTGTCGTCGGCACATTGATGACCAACCTTGCCCTCGAACATGCGCTGGCAGCGTTCAAGGTGCCCTTTGTCCGCACCGCCGTCGGCGACCGCTACGTGATGGACATGCTGCAGCAGAAGGGCTGGCTGTATGGCGGAGAGAACTCCGGTCACATTCTCTGCCTCGACAGGCACACCACCGGTGATGGCATCGTCTCTGCCCTGCAGGTGCTGTCGGCTCTGCGCGAAGAGGGCGGCGACCTGCAGCGACTGCTTGGCGATTTGAAGCTCTACCCGCAAAAGTTGATCAACGTGGCCCTGAGCAAGGGTTTCCCCTGGCAAGAGCACCCCTTGATCAGCTCAGTGCAGCGCGAAGTCGAAAGCGACCTGAATGGCTGCGGTCGAGTCCTCTTGCGTGCCTCGGGAACGGAACCGCTGCTGCGCGTAATGGTCGAGGGCCAGGACGCCAGCGTGGTCTTGAGAGCCGCCGAGAGGCTGGCGGCGGCTGTGCGTGAAGCGGTATCATCGTAGTAACGATCGGCCGAGTCCCGGTTGGCCGCAGCGGCGACGCGGCCAACACGCCAGCCGACAACTGCCCTGAGACCGTCACTCGTCGCCATCCACCTCGCTCACACCGTACTCACGATCGAGGTGGTTCATGTAGCGTGCATACCACCAGATGATCAGCACATAGATCAGCGGTGCCCCCTGGGCGCCCATGTAGAAACCCAGGGGAAAGCCGAGGACGGTAAAGGCGCCAAGATCGCGGGCAAAGTAGCTGACGACAAAGGTGACGACGAACCAGATCGTCAAGAGGGCCGCCGTCAGCTTCAGGTTGCGCAGCCAGTAATCACGATGCTTTTGCGCGAGTCGCATTCAGCCAGCCTGCATCACCGAAAGGTGCTTACCCTGCGCGCAACATCCAACGTCGTCCTGACGGATGTGCTCCACCATTCCATGGACGCCAAAGCTGGCCTTGCCGCGTCTCTTGGCGCCCTGGACTCGCCTCTGCTTCATGGCAACATCCCTCATGGGCGTTCGAACTCTGGGTAACGCACACTTTCAACAAAGTCCTGTGTTTCCTTGCTGGGTGGCTTGCCGCACAGGCTGACGACAATGATGGTCACAAAGCCGGCAGCGACACCCCACACACCGGCAGAGGTCGACTGGATGCCGAGCCAGGGCTCCATGCCGATTCCGTTAATTCCCAGCCACGGGATGGTATCGAACTGGACGCGCACCATATAGTAGATGGTGACCAGAAGGCCGATCACCATGCCGCTGACCGCCCCCGTCGGATTGGCTCTTTTCCAGAAGATGCCCAGTATGAGTGCCGGGAAGAACGCCGAACCCGCCAGAGAGAAGGCCCAGGCGACCATGAACAGAATGGTCGCCGGCTTCTGCGACGCGACGGTCGCCGCCAGCACGGCAACTACCAGAAGGAGCGACTTCGAGACCACCAACCGCCATTGTGTTGTCGCGTTCGGGCGGAATACCTTGTAGTAGACGTCGTGCGACAATGCGCTGGCAATCGTCAGCAAAAGCCCATCGGCGGTGGACAGGGCGGCGGCAAGAGCGCCCGCCGCAACCAACCCCGAAATCACGTACGGCAAACCCGCGATTTCGGGTGTCGCCAGGAGAATCACATCCGGGTTGAGCGACAGTTCAGCGAGCTGGAGAATGCCGTCGCCGTTGACGTCCTCGATCGACACCAGCCCGATCTTGCCCCATGCATTCACCCAGACGGGCAACTGCGCCATCGAGGAGCCGACAAGGGTCGAGTAGATCTCGTACTTGGCAAAGACCGCGTACGCCGGTGCGGTGAGATAGAGCACCAGAATGAAAAGCAACGACCAGAAAACCGAGTTGCGTGCCTCGCGCACGCTGGGAGTCGTGTAGTAGCGCATCAGAACGTGCGGCAGCGCGGCGGTACCGACCATCAGACAGAAGACCAGGGTAAGGAAATTGAGGCGTGCAGTATCGTTCACCGCGCCCCCCTCTCCCGGGTAAGCGGTGACATGGTGCTCGGGTTCTGCCCCGCGCTGTGCCGCCTGTCGCATCAGGCTCTCCCAGTAATCCCGGGCGGCTTCGCTGGTCGTGGGCAACTCCCGGCGCTGGCGCTCGATGGCCACCACCTCACGCATCTGAGCGTTATCCGTCTTCAGTTCGTTGATTCGCTCGGATAGACGTTGTCGTTCTTCTTCGAGCGACGCCGGCAACGTCAGGATCCGCTCATGGTAGCCATCGGCGCGTTCGCGAAAAAGGCGGCGCGCTTCGACTTCGGCAGGCTCATCGAAGAGTTTTTCCTCAAGAGACTGGACCTTCTGCAGGACCATGCCGTAGGTCAGTTGTGGCACCGGAACGCCGGTGACCTGGTACGACAGAATGGTGACCGGCACGAGGTAGGCAACGATCAGGATCGTGTACTGGGCGACCTGTGTCCAGGTGACGGCCCGCATGCCGCCAAGGAATGAGCACACCAGTATGCCGGCCAGGCCAACGAAAACACCGATCTCGAACTGCAGGCCGACAAAGCGGCTGGTGATCAGGCCAACGCCATAGATCTGCGCCACCACGTAGACGAAGGATGCCAGGACTGTCGCAAAGACTCCGACCAGACGCGCCCGGTTCCCGCCATAGCGGGCAGCAAGAAAGTCCGGGATGGTGTATTGCCCAAAGCGACGCAGATAGGGGGCCAGTAACAGGGCCACCAGGACATAGCCGCCGGTCCAGCCCATCACGTAGGCGAGCCCCTGATAGCCCGACAAATATAGCGTCCCGGCGAGCCCCATGAACGACGCAGAACTCATCCAGTCGGCGCCGGTAGCCATGCCATTGAAGACGGCCGGGACGCGCCGACCGGCAACGTAGTATTCGGAAACGCTCGCCGTCCGCGCCAGTACGCCAATCGTGGCGTACAGGAATATGGTCAGGAAAAGAAAGGAATAGCCGATCCAGCGCGGCGGCATCCCGTAGCGTTCAAGTACGGCCAGCGCGACGATGACGACAAAGAAGCCAGCGGTGTAGGAACCGTAATAGCGACGCAGCGGGACGGTGTAGTCGGCCATCGCTCGTCGCAGGTCTAGCCGCTCTGGTGCAGATGACGACGTGCCTTCTCAAGGTCGAGAAGACTGCTTGGGCTATCGAAACCCTTGCGCGCCGCCCGGGCAATCGTGATTTGCAACAGCTTGGCCGTCGCGTAGGCGTCCGATACCACGTCGTGGCGCTTGATGCTCTCGATGTCGAAATGGGCGAGCCAGCCGTCGAGACCTCCCTGACTGTCATCGCCGACATCACGAAAGAGATCGGACATCACCCAGGCCAGATCGATCCACGGCTGCCGCAACGCGACGCCGAGGCATTCGCCCATCGCGCGATCGACCTGCTGCGCAGCGAACGAAGCGTGGAAAGAAATCAGTGGCGCCTTGCCGGCGAAGCGCAGGAATGCGAGCATCGCATCGACCGCAGCAATGCGAGCGGTTTCGATTTGCGGCCGACCGTCAGATGCAGCCTCGCCGTCCGCCGACTCGTTCGCCAGACACGCCTGAAAGACATCCTTGAAGTCGATCAGACCATCAACGACCGCCAGCGCGCCAAGCGACACCAGGCGATCGGCGTCCCCCCCGATCACGGTCGTTTCGACATCCACCACCACGTAGCGAGTTCGGTAGTGGGAACGCCGCAGGTCGGCAGCAGGCAACTCATGCCAGGCATCGATCGACTGCTGCTGGCTCGTGGTCAAGCCAGGCTTGCGTCCTTCCTGAGCGGTGAAAAGTCGCGAGTACCAGGCCATGATCACAGCTGATAATCGAGTTTCAGGCGCGCCTGCAGTTTGCGCGCCTGCCGGAAGGCTTCCTTGAGAATGCGCCGCTCGATCTCGTTCAGTTCATCCGGCCTGATGAGATTGTCGCCCGCCCGTCCATGCTCCTGCTCAAAGTGCTGGTGCCGCAAGCGCAGGAGTTGCAGGAAGTTGAAACCTTCGATGCTCGCCGCAAGATCATCCCTGGCAATGTTCATCAAGGCGCCCGCCCTCTTGAGGCGACTGACCGTATTGGTCGCCTCGACCTGACGCGCCAGGGCGAAAACGCGTGCAGCGTCCGTAAACAGGCGGACACCGTACTTCTTGACGTCGATAGTGCCCGGATGCTCAGGATCGGCGCCGGTGACGAAGTCCCGGATCCTGCCGAGAGGCGGTGCCACACCGAGTGCGTTCTGCGCCAGCATGCGCAGGAAGAGCGGATTGCCCTGGGTCTGTCTGAACAGCGACAGCCGCAAGCGGTGTGCCAGGTTGAACCTGCCGTAGAGCGGACGAAAGTCGAAGAAGATTGTCGCGTTCAGGAGCGCCTGCGGTTCCGGGGTGCGCACCCAGCGCGCAAAGCGCTCCTCCCATTCCTCGAGCGTCAGGCAGAGGTCAGGATTGCTGGCCATGATGTTGCCCTTGCACAAGGGGAAGCCGCACTTGTCCAGATCGTCGTTGACGTCGCGGGCAAACTCGAGAAAACGCAATTGCGTCTGCTCGCGATCCATGAGGTCGGTCAGAAGATAGACGATGCCGTTATCCTGATCGGTGGTGAAGGTCTGCTCGTCACGCCCCTCCGATCCAAAGGACAACCACGCCCAATCGATCCCGTAGAGGTCGTGGCGATCGAGATTTAGCTCGATGATCCGACGCGTCACCGTATCGTTCAGCGTGGAGATGAACTGGGTGATCTCCTGGCCGCCGACGCCCTCGGTGAGCATGGTCAGCGACAACTGGCGGACATCCTCGCGGGCGTGCCGCAGCACCTCGATACTCCCGGCCGAATCGATCGAGTGGCGGATTTGCCGGAGGCCGCCACCCTGGAGCTTGAACAGGTCGCGCTCGGAAACCACGCCCTTCAGGCGCCCTCCTTCGTCGACCGCCAGCACATGCCGGACAGCGTGCATGGCCATGGTCAGTGCCGCATCGTGGGCGTTCGCAGCAAGCGGCAGGGTAAGCGGTGCGGGCGACATCACGGAGGCGATCGTTTGCTCAAGAGACACCCCCGGCAGCACGATACGCTTGAGAACATCCGACAGCGTGAAGATGCCGATCGGCTGCTGGGCGGAATCGACGACAACCATCGACCCGAGATGCCGGCTCGCCATCAACTCGACCACCTGGCGAATCGACGTTTCCGGCGCCACCGCCACCGGTTCGCGCTTGACGATCGCGCTGAGCGGCGAATTCATCGTTTTCTGTTCGGTCGCCCGTTGGGCGAACTGAAGCTGCAACTGCTGCTGCGACTGGTCGAGCAGGCCGGCGATGTACTGCGTGCAGAAGAGGTTGAAAACAGTGCTCCGCTGCGTCAGGCTGAAGAACTCGTCGGCCGGCAACTCGTAGCAGAAGACATCCTCGCGCGCCACGTAGGCTGTGGACGAAGGCTGCTGGGCCATCAGCGCACCAATCGAAAAGCACTGGCCCGGACCCAGAGTGACCGCCGAGTGCTCGGCATTGCCGGCGCCGCCACCGGGCTTGGCCCGCACCTTGCCGCGCTGGACGATGTGCAGGGTCCGCGCCACACCCATCTCACTCGCCAGAATCCTCGCCCCCTTCGGATAGTGCGCGAGCTTGACGTGCTCGACGAGGAAGCGCAGCGCCTCCGCTTCCATGCGATCAAAAGGCGGGTAGCCCCTCAGGAAGGTGATCGTTGCAGAGACCAGCATCTCCGTCGCACTGTTACTCATCCCTGCTCCTCGAACGGGGCAAACGAACAGGCCGGCACACGCCGGCCTGGCAGGCGACTCCTGCTCACCCTCTTGGAGTTGTTACGGATTGCCTGGCTCTGCCGTCGAGCGGCAGAGCCAGGCCTGCTGGTCACGTTACCGACAACGAACCGGCCGGGCAGTCGCGCGTTGCAGAACAACGCGGACCACCGCCGGCCACCACATCAGCCGCGCAGTTGTTCGAGAATGGCCGGATTCTCGAGCGTCGACACATCCTGCGCGACGGTTTCCCCCTTGGCCAGAGAACGCAGCAGACGGCGCATGATTTTGCCGGATCGTGTCTTCGGCAGGTTCTCACCGAAGCGCAGATCCTTGGGTTTGGCAATCGGCCCGATCTCACGGCCAACATGATCCTGCAATTCCTTGATCATCTTCTTCGCTGCCTCGCCGGTTGGCCGCGGCCCTTTCAGCACGACAAAGGCACAGATCGCCTCGCCGGTCAGATCATCCGGCCGGCCAACCACCGCCGCTTCCGCGACCATCGGGTGTGAAACCAGTGCGGACTCGATTTCCATCGTTCCCATCCGATGCCCGGAGACGTTGAGCACATCGTCGATACGCCCGGTAATCGTGAAATAGCCCGTATTGACATCGCGTATCGAACCGTCGCCGGCAAGGTACAGCTTGCCATTGAAGTCGTCAGGATAGTAGGACTTCTTGAACCGCTCGGGATCGCCCCAGATGTTGCGAATCATCGCCGGCCACGGCCTCTTGACAACGAGCAGGCCACCCTTGCCCCAGTCGAGCTCGGTGCCGGTTTCATCGACGACGGCAGCCTGGATACCGGGGAAAGGCAGGGTGCAGGAGCCCGGCACCAGCGGTGTGACGCCCGGCAGTGGGGTAATCATGTGGCCGCCGGTTTCGGTCTGCCAGAAGGTATCGACGATTGGGCAACGGCCGCCGCCGACGCTATCGTAGTACCACTGCCAGGCGGCCGGATTGATCGGCTCGCCAACCGTCCCGAGCAGGCGCAGAGACGACAGGTCGTACTGCGTGGGCGCAACCGCCTGATTGGTATCGGCCGCCTTGACCAGCGAGCGGATCGCGGTCGGCGCCGTGTAAAAGATATTGACCTTGTGGTCCTGGATCATCTTCCAGAAACGACCGGCATCGGGATAGGTCGGGATGCCTTCGAAAACGATCTCGGTACCGCCGCAGGCGAGTGGCCCATAGGTGATGTAGGTGTGACCGGTCACCCAGCCGATGTCCGCCGTGCACCAGAAGAGATCGTTGGGCTTCAGGTCGAAGGTCCACTTCATCGTCACGATCGCATGCAGCAGGTAGCCACCGGTCGAGTGCTGCACGCCCTTCGGCTTGCCCGTCGAACCCGAGGTGTAGAGCAGAAAAAGCGGGTGCTCGGCTTCCACCCATTCCGGCTCGCAGACATCGGACTGGCCGGCGATCACGTCGTGCCACCAGATGTCACGGCCGGCGACCATGTTGCAGGCGCCGCCGGTGCGCTGGAGGACGATGACATCCTTGATCGACTCGCAACCACCGAGGGCGATACCTTCGTCGACGGCCGGCTTGAGCGGGATCTTCTTGCCACCCCGGCACTGCTCGTCGGCGGTGATCACCGCGACGGCACCGGCGTCGTTGATCCGGTCGCGCACCGACTGCGCGGAGAAACCACCGAAGACCACCGAGTGAATGGCGCCGATGCGCGCACAGGCCTGCATCGCGACAATTCCCTCGACACCCATCGACATGTAGATGACGACCCGGTCCCCTTTCTTGATACCGCGCGCACGCAGGCCGTTGGCGAACTGGCTGACGCGGGACAGCAATTCCTTGTAGGTGACCCTGGTGACGGCGCCGTCATCGGCTTCGAAGACGATCGCCACCTTGTCGCCGAGACCCGCCTCGATGTTGCGGTCGAGGCAGTTGTAGGAAGCGTTCAGAGTACCGTCGGCAAACCACTTGAAAAACGGGGCATTGGACTCGTCAAGCACCTGGGTGAACGGCTGCTTCCACGACACGTGTTCACGCGCCAGCCGTGCCCAGTAGCCCGTGTAGTCCTTGGCTGCCTCGGCACACAAGGCCTTGTAGGCATCCATGCCGGAAATCGTTGCCTGTTTGACAAACTCGGCGGATGGCTCAATGAAAGTTACGGCCTCGTTCAGTGACATGTTCGATCTCCTGTGCAGTATTTTGTTAGAGGATTCAAGACGTCGAATGCGGCAGACAGCGAAAGTGAGCAAGTGTTGGCGACCTCGCCGCGCGGCGGCTAGACAATACCCCAGAGTGCCGCTCCGTGTCGCGTCAACTGCCGCCGATTAAACGCCGCCAATCTTACACACCACTTACGCCACAGCGCGTGGGCACAAGCGAAAGCCGGCCTTCATTGATGCTAGAATTCAGCGTCCAGGAACCCACGAAGCCGAAGCAAAATGGCATCAATGAAACCCACCGTCGACAAGCTCGAGATGTTCATCTTCTGGAGCCGCTGGCTGCAGGCGCCACTCTATCTCGGCCTGATCATCGCCCAGGGCGCCTACGTGTATCTGTTCATGAGCGAGTTGTGGCACCTCATTCACAACCTGTTTTTCAGTAGCACGCGCATCAGCGAGACGGAGGTCATGCTTGTCGTCCTCGGCCTGATCGACGTGGTAATGATCGCCAACCTGCTGATCATGGTCATCATCGGCGGCTATGAGACCTTTGTCTCCCGACTCGACCTCGAAGGCCATCCCGACCAGCCGGAATGGCTGTCGCACGTCAATGCCGGCGTGCTCAAGATCAAGCTGTCGACGGCCATCATCGGCATTTCGTCGATCCACCTCCTGAAAACCTTCATCAACGCCGGCAACATGAACGAGCACACGATCAAGTGGCAGGTCGTCATCCATGCGGTATTTCTCCTCTCCGCGCTGTCCATGGTCTGGGTCGATCGAGTAATGACCCAGACGCTCGCGCTGAGCAGGTCGCAGCACGGAGCGCAGCACTGACGGAACGACGGAACACCCGCAGCGGGGCTTCCCGCGCTACCCACCAAAGAGAGCCTGAAATGACCACTATCAAGCAGGAAGACTTCATTCAGAGCGTCGCCGACGCGTTCCAGTACATCAGCTACTATCACCCGCTCGACTACATCAAGGCGCTTGGCGCGGCCTACGAGCGGGAGCAAAGCCCGGCAGCGCGCGACGCGATCGCCCAGATTCTCACCAACAGCCGCATGTGCGCGGAAGGTCACCGCCCCATCTGCCAGGATACGGGCATCGCCGTGATCTTCCTCAAGGTCGGCATGGACGTGCACTGGGACGCCGCGCTGTCGGTGCAGGAAATGTGCAACGAGGGCGTTCGTCGGGCCTACAACAATCCCGACAACAAGTTGCGCGCGTCGGTACTTCTCGACCCGGCCGGCGCGCGCAAGAACTCGCGCGACAACACGCCGGCGGTCGTCCACTACGAGATCGTTCCCGGCCACCACGTCGAAGTCATCTGCGCGGCCAAGGGCGGGGGCTCGGAGAACAAGTCGAAGTTTTACGCGCTCAACCCCTCCGACTCGATCGTCGACTGGGTGCTGAAGACGGTGCCGACGATGGGAGCGGGCTGGTGTCCGCCGGGCATCCTCGGCATCGGCATTGGCGGCACGCCGGAGAAGGCGATGCTGCTGGCCAAGGAATCATTGATGGCGCCGGTCGACATCCACGAACTCATCGCCCGTGGCGCGGCCAACCGCGTTGAGGAACTGCGCCTCGAGCTCTACGAGAAGGTCAACGCGCTGGGCATCGGTGCCCAGGGCCTCGGTGGTCTGACTACCGTACTCGACGTCAAGATCCTCGACTACCCGACGCATGCCGCGAGCCTGCCAGTGGCGATGATCCCGAACTGTGCCGCAACTCGCCACGCACACTTCCATCTCGACGGTTCCGGGCCAGCCGTCCTGACCCCACCCGATCTTGCCGAGTGGCCCAGGGTCAACTGGGCACCCGACACAGAGACCTCGACGCGGGTGAATCTCGACGCGCTGACACCCGCCGAAGTCGCTGCCTGGAAGCCCGGCCAGACGTTGCTGCTCAACGGCAGGATGCTGACCGGCCGCGATGCAGCCCACCAGCGCATCCAGGAAATGCTCGCCAGAGGCGAGAAACTGCCCGTCGATTTCACCAACCGCGTCATCTACTACGTCGGGCCGGTTGACCCCGTTCGCGACGAAGCGGTCGGCCCGGCAGGTCCGACGACGGCCACACGCATGGACAAGTTCACCGAAATGATGCTTGCCCAGACCGGACTGATCTCGATGGTCGGCAAAGCGGAACGCGGCCCGACCGCGATCGAGGCGATACGCAAGCACCGGTCGGCCTACCTGATGGCCGTCGGCGGTGCCGCTTATCTGGTGGCCAAGGCGATCAAGACCGCAAAGGTGGTCGGTTTTGCGGATCTCGGCATGGAAGCGATCTACGAGTTCGACGTCAAGGACATGCCGGTCACGGTTGCGGTGGATTCGGCCGGCACGTCGGTGCACAACACCGGACCCAAGGAATGGCAGGCCAGGATCGGCAAGATCCCGGTCGCTGTAGCCTGAATACCCCTACCTAACGGACAGCAAGCCGGCCGTATGCCGGCTTCGCCTTTCCTGGAGAAAGCCCATGGCGATAGAGCGGCACGGCACGACACAACGGTATTCCGACATTTGTGCGTATGGCAACACGATCTATCTCGTCGAGACGCCGCAAACGCTTGACGCCAATGTCGCCACGCAGACACGCGAAGTCCTCGCCGGAGTCGAGAAGCTCCTCGAGCAGGCCGGCAGCGACAAGACGCGGCTGCTCATGGTAACGATTTACCTGCGCGATATCGACGATGCCATCGCCGTGAACGCCGTCTGGGACCGTTGGGTTCCGCGTGGCACCGCTCCGGCCCGGATTTGCGTCGAAGCGAAGCTGGCCCATCACGACTTCTTGCTGGAAGTCGCGGTGATTGCCGCCCGCTAGCGCTGTACGCTAGCGGATGATCGGTGTTTTCGACAGCGGACTCGGCGGGCTCTCGGTGTTGGCGGCCATCGCCCGCGCGCTACCGCGAGCCGACCTGGTGTACCTCGCCGATACCGCCCACGTTCCCTATGGCGACAAGGACGATGCGTTCATCCGCAGCCGCGTCCTGCGTATCGGCCGTCACCTGGTCGACCAGGGTTGCGGCGTCATTGTCGTCGCCTGCAACACTGCGACCGCCGCCGCCGTCGCTGCGTTTCGTGAAAGCTTCCCCATGCTGCCCGTGGTCGGCGTCGAACCCGGCGTCAAACCGGCCGCGGCCGCGTCACGCAGCGGCCGGATCGCCGTGCTCGCCACGGCCTCGACGGCGCGCAGCCAACGCCTGGCGCAGCTTATCCGGCAACATGCCGGATCGGTACGGGTCGACGTGGAGCCCTGCCCGGGGTGGGCCACGCGAGTGGAGAGCCTGCGCCTCGAGGATCCCGATTTTGTCGAGGAAGCGCGCCAGCATCTCGCCCCGCTGCTCGCCGCCGGCGTCGACCAGATCGTCCTCGGCTGTACCCACTATGCCTTCCTTTGCCCGACGCTCGAACCGATCGTCGCCCAGAGGGCGTCGCTGGTCGATGTCGCCGACGCGGTCGCCCGCCAGTGCGTCCGGCTTGCCGGAGCATCGGCTCGGGGTCGGGGCCAGCTGAGGCTACTCGCCACCGCGCAACCGGAGCGACTGGATGCCGCCCTCCCGGCCCTCGGGCTGACCTGGCTACGCAATCGCCTGAGTGATCCGACGCGCTTGGTGGTCGCTTGAGCGTTGACTGCACGACGTCGGCACAACGGGTCGCGGTCATTGGTGGCGGACCGGCCGGCCTGATGGCAGCCGAGACCATCAGCCGCCACGGGGTCGGCGTTGATCTCTACGATGCCATGCCCTCAGTCGGCCGCAAGTTTCTGATGGCCGGCAAGGGCGGCCTCAACATTACGCACTCGGAGCCAGACGCCGCCTTCTGCAGCCGCTATGGCGGCCGCGAGGACCGCCTCAAACCTTTGCTCGCCGCCTTCGGGCCCACTGCCGTACGCGACTGGATGTGCGGCCTTGGGGTCGACAGCTTCGTCGGCAGTTCCGGACGCGTCTTCCCTGCCGGCATGAAGGCGGCACCGCTGCTGCGTGCCTGGCAGCAGCGCCTGCGCACAAACGGCGTGCGGTTTCACGTTCGCCACCGCTGGCACGGCTGGACGCGCAGCACCGGCGAACGCACTGCTTTGTTCTTCCTCACTCCGAACGGCGAACGGCGCTGCCAGGCGAACGCGGTGGTATTGGCGGTCGGTGGTGGAAGTTGGGCCAGACTCGGCTCGGACGGACGCTGGTGCGCCTTCCTCGCCGAGGCCGGAGTAGCGCTCGCCCCGCTGCGTCCGGCAAACTGCGGTTTCGATGTTGGCTGGAGTCAGCACCTTCGCGAACGCTTTGCCGGTCAGCCGGTCAAGCCGGTGGTGCTCTCTTTCCTCGACCGGACCGGGGCTCGGCACCAGCGGCTTGGCGAGTTCGTGCTCACCGCAACCGGCGTGGAAGGCAGCGGCATCTACGCTCTCTCGGCGCTTTTGCGCGACGAGATCGAAGCGCGTGGGTCGGCGACGCTGCACCTCGATCTGCTGCCTGGCTACGACCAGGAGCGGGTCATCAGGGAACTGGCGCGTCCGCGTGGCGCGCGCTCGCTGGCGAGCCATCTGCAAAGCCGCCTGCGGCTCAAGGGCGTCAAGCTCGGACTACTGCATGAATGCCTTTCGGCAGAGACTATGGTCGATCCTCAGCGCCTGGGGGCGGCCATCAAGTGCCTGCCGCTGCGCCTTCTCGCCCCGCGGCCGCTCGACGAGGCGATCAGCAGTGCCGGTGGCGTATGCTTCGAGGCACTCGACGAGCGGCTGATGCTCAGCAGTCTTCCCGGCATCTTTTGCGCCGGCGAAATGCTCGACTGGGAGGCACCCACCGGCGGCTACCTGCTCACCGCGTGTCTGGCCAGCGGCCGCGCCGCCGGTCAAGGCGTGCTGGCCTGGTTGGGGACCACGGGTCAAGAGCTCACCTCGGGCTCCCGCTTGACCGATGAGCCGCCGCCAGGATGGCTCGCCTGAACGCGCTCCGGCCGGCCGGCCCACAAGACTACGCCGCCTGGATCCTGGCCGTGGCAGCGATGGTCACGGTGATCAGCATTCACCTGCTGCCGGCCCTGATTGCGGGACTGCTGGTCTATGAACTGGTCCATGTTCTGGCACCACTGTTTTCGCGCCATCTCTCGAACGCCCGCGCCAGGGGTCTGGCCGTCGGCCTGGTGGTGCTGGTCGTGGTCGGTGCCGTGACGGGGGCCGTGCTCGGGGTCTTGGCTTTCATGGGCAGCGAGGGCGGTAGTTTCGCCGCCCTGCTGGCCAAGATGGCTGAGATCATCGAGACCTCACGCTCGACCTTGCCCGCTTGGTTGGCCGATTTGCTGCCACGGGACGTTGAGGCACTACGCGAGCGCGCCAGCCACTGGCTGCGCGAGCATGCCGCCGAACTGCAACTGATTGGCAAGGAGACGGGGCACATGCTCGCCCACGTGCTGATCGGCATGGTCATCGGCGGCATGGTGTCGCTGCGCGAAGGTGCTGCCTCCGGCACGAGTGGGCCGCTGGCACTGGCTCTCGCCGAACGAATCTTTCGTCTGGGTGAGGC
This sequence comes from Accumulibacter sp., assembly GCA_017302455.1. Taxonomy (GTDB): domain Bacteria; phylum Pseudomonadota; class Gammaproteobacteria; order Burkholderiales; family Rhodocyclaceae; genus Accumulibacter; species Accumulibacter phosphatis. The sequence goes on along the minus strand of JAFLDO010000056.1, from coordinate 2,590 downwards.
GTTTCGGCGCGTGGTCTTCGCGCAAGTGCGCATCTCGGCACTGAACACCTTGTTTACCGCGCTCTATCTGGGTGTATTGCTGCCCCTGTTCGGCGTCCATCTGCCGCTCACCAAGACCATGATCGTCGTCACTTTCCTGGCTGGACTACTGCCAGTGGTCGGCAACCTGATCTCCAACAGCGTCATCTTCGTCGTCAGTCTGGCGCATTCGCCGGGGGTCGCAATCTCCTCGCTTGCCTTTCTCGTCGTGATTCACAAACTCGAGTATTTCCTCAACGCGCGTATTGTCGGCGCCCAGATCAGGGCGAGCGCCTGGGAACTGCTGACCGCGATGCTGGTCATGGAAGGCTGCTTCGGCCTCGCCGGTCTGGTCGCGGCGCCCATCTGTTACGCGTGGCTGAAGGACGAACTTGCGAGCCGTCACCTTATCTGACAAAGCGCTGCCGCGTCTGAACATTCGCCGACGCGGCCGGCGCGCGGGCGAACCGCGATCACGCGCGACTTTGCTCAATCCGCGCGGCAGGCGCCGCGGTTCCAGCTCGGCCCGAGTCTTGCTATAGTTCGTGCTGCGTACCGCCAGCGGGTCAGCTTGCATCTTCCCGGCCGGCGGCTTTTCTTTTCCTGCCGGCGAAAGTTTCCTGATGAGCACCACCCAGAGCAATCTCCACTTTCCGCCCGAGATTCTGCGTGACATCGCACGGCGGCGAACCTTTGCCATAATTTCCCACCCCGATGCGGGCAAGACGACTCTCACCGAAAAGCTGCTGCTGTTCGGTGGCGCCATCCAGCTCGCCGGCACCGTCAAGGGACGCAAGAGTGCCCGCCACGCCACCTCCGACTGGATGGAAGTGGAAAAGCAGCGCGGCATTTCCGTAACCAGTTCCGTCATGCAGTTCGACTACCAGGAACACACGATCAATCTCCTCGATACCCCGGGCCACGAGGATTTCTCGGAAGATACCTACCGCGTCCTGACCGCTGTCGATGCAGCCGTGATGGTCATCGACGCCGCCAAAGGCGTCGAAGCGCAGACCATCAAGCTGCTCAACGTCTGCCGAATGCGCAACACGCCAATCATTACCTTCGTCAACAAGTTCGACCGGGAGGTGCGCGAGCCCTTCGACCTCCTGGAGGAGATCGAGTCGGTACTCGGCATCGAATGTGCGCCGATTACCTGGCCGATCGGGATGGGGAAGACGTTTCGCGGCGTCTACCACCTGCTGAACGACCGGCTGCTGCACTTCGCTGCCGGCGAGGAGCGGCGCGGTGAGTCGGAGCAACTCCAGGGACTGGACAATCCGTTGCTCGATGCCCAGTTTCCCGGTGAGGTCGGCAAGCTGCGCGAAGACGTCGACCTCATTCAGAGCGCGAGCAGCCCCTTCGATCTGGTCGGCTTTCTTGCCGGTAGCCAATCGCCCGTGTTCTTCGGCTCGGCGATCAATAACTTCGGTGTTCAGGAGATTCTCCAGGCGCTGCTCGACTGGGCTCCACCACCGCAGGAGCGCGACGGCGGTGCCCGCATGGTGCAGCCCGGCGAGGCGACGTTCTCGGGTTTCGTGTTCAAGATCCAGGCCAACATGGATCCCAAGCACCGTGACCGCATCGCCTTCTTCCGCGTCTGTTCGGGACGGTACACGCCGGGGATGAAGGTCAGGCACCTTCGCCTCGATCGCGACATGAAGCTGGCCAACGTGCTGACCTTCATGGCCAACGAGCGCCTGCTGATGGAGGACGCCGTCGCCGGCGACATCATTGGTATCCACAACCACGGCAACCTGCACATCGGCGACACCTTGAGCGAGGGCGAAGACCTGGGTTTCAAGGGCATTCCCTATTTCTCGCCCGAACTCTTCCGCGTGGCCCGGCTGCGCGACCCATTGAAGAGCAAGCAATTGCTGAAGGGGCTCCAGGAACTCGGCGAAGAGGGCGCGATCCAGGTCTTCGAGAACCTTGCCAGCGGCGCGCTGTTGCTCGGCGCCGTCGGCAATCTGCAATTCGAAGTCGTCGCCCAGCGCCTGCAGACCGAGTACAAGGTCGATGCCATCTTCGAGTCGGCCGACATCTACACGGCCCGCTGGCTGACTTTTCCCGACGAGACGACGCGCCGCAACTTCGAGCGTGAGCAACTTTACCGAATGGCGAAGGATGTCGACGGCAATGCCGTCTACCTGGCCAGCACTCGCTACAACCTGGAGGTGACCAGCGAGAAATGGCCCCGTGTCGGCTTTCTCGACTCGCGGGAGCATGGTCAGCGACTCGCCTGAGTGTCGTACTCCGACCCCTGCGCCAAGTAATCCACTGGAGCCCAACTACCGATGGCGGACAACCAAGCGACTCTCAGTTTCCTCGAAGCACGCATCCTCGGCGTACTGATCGAGAAAGAGAAGACGACCCCCGACGCCTATCCGCTGACGCTCAACAGCCTGACTGCCGGGTGCAATCAGAAATCTGCACGTGATCCTGTGTTAGTTCGCGCCGCTATAAGGCCATTTCGGTGGCGGCGTAATGAGGCCACTGGACTCGCGGCGCAATGAGGCCAGAGCAATCGCGGCACAATAAGGCCACGTAGAAGGCAAGTAGAGGCGGTTTT